>JBDSHN010000044.1:0-22429 GCA_039918435.1 Bacteroidia bacterium
GCTGCTCGAGCTCTTCGAGGTCAAGTCGCATCTGGATTAATTTTTTTCGTCTGACGCTCCAGATATTCGGGCCACGAAGGGCTTGTACGCTTAGTATTTTCACTTGTAAGAGGTTTATTGTAACAATGGTGTACCCGTTATAACGGAGCAATCTAAGTCTGTAAGGTAAAAGGAATATTTTTTAAATCTAAAAAAAAGGAAGTAACGTACCACCAAATTTTAACCACGATAAGGTTTTTAATAACTCTGTCATAAACACGGCTTTGCTTACGGTTTTTACGATAATTTTGTAGTATGATTCCAAAAGGAAAGCTTATTGTCATTGGCGGGGCTGTAAATAAAGGCAGCTTTACAGAGACTGATTTTAATAAACACGTTGAGAAAAACCTGAATTATTTCGAAACAGGAATTTTGCAACGTTTGGTTTACGAATCAAAGCTAAAGGAACAATCGCGCATTGAAATTATTACTACAGCTTCCAAGATTCCGAAAGAAGTTGGTCCGGAGTACGCAAAAGCATTCCAATACCTGGGCGCAGAAAATGTGGATGTATTGGACATTGACAAACGCGAGCAGGCGCTGAGTCCTGAAACAATAGAAAGAATACGGCAAGCTGATGTTGTCATGTTTACGGGTGGCGATCAGTTGCGTCTTACTTCTATCTTGGGCGGAACTCCAATTCATGATTTGATCCTGGAAAAATACAGGAATGAGAATTTTATTTTTGCAGGAACATCGGCAGGCGCGGCAGCAGCTTCCAGCAGCATGATTTACCAGGGTTCGAGCAGTGAAGCTTTATTAAAAGGCGAAGTAAAGATCACCAGCGGACTCGGACTGATTGACGATGTGATTTTCGATACGCATTTTGTTCACCGCGGACGGATCGGACGTTTATTTCAGGCGGTTGACAGCAATCCGAAAACACTTGGAATCGGATTAGGCGAAGACACAGGTTTATTGATCACCGATGGAAAGTCGATGAAAGCAATTGGCTCCGGTCTAGTGATTTTAGTAGATGGCCGTCATATCAAAGACACAAACATCACCGAAGTGGAAATGGGTCAGCCGATCTCTATTAAAAACCTGGTGGTGCATGTCATGGCGCAACACGATCATTACGATTTGGAAAGGCATGAAATGACGATTCATGTCACGCAGCATGTTCAATAAAAGTCGGCAGGCAAAAAGTCGGCAGGAGGCAGGGTTATAATTACACGCTTATATTTTCTTGAAGGGAAGCGGCGTACACCCAGCCATTAAATCCCTGCCCGCACAATCTCTCCTAAGAAGAAATCTCCATTTTAATTTTCCGGTTCTTGATTTTCTCATTCCGGATATTCTCCAGCGCCTTCCCGATTTTTGTGTACTTGATTGCGGCATAAGCGGAATGATCCAGCACCTCTATTTTTCCAAGCTCTTCTTTTTGCAGTCCGCCTTTTTGTAAAAGCATTCCTACAATATCCATTTTATTGATCTTGTCTTTTTTGCCTGCAGCGATGTAAAGTGTTTTCCATTCACACATTTTTGGCTGAATAAATTTTTCAGGAAGCGTTTCAATTTCCGGCTTTACCTTTAAAAATGGCGGCAGGTAATCTTTTTCTTCCAGCAGAAAATAAGCTGTTCCATCCGCATTCATCCTTGCCGTTCTTCCGTTGCGATGAATCATTACATCCTCTGTCGTTGGCAATTGATAATGAATGATCGCTTCAATTTCAGGAATATCTAAACCTCTTGAAGCAAGATCCGTCGTAAGCAAACAATTGATGCTTCCATTACGCAGCTTGATCAGCACTTTTTCGCGATCGATCTGGTCTAATCCGCCGTGATAAATACCGTGCTCTACATTTCTGCTTGTCAATAATTCACTGATCCGTTCGACAGCTTCACGGTGATTGCAAAAAATAATTTTCGATTGTGATCCTAATTTACCAATGAGCAGCAGCAATGCACTTAATTTATCGAGACCGGCGGCGCGCACTTCTTTTATTTGTAAAGCCGAATTTGTCTGCTGCTTTTCATTCTTCGTATAATTCAGCTCAATCGGTTTATGCAGGTGCACAAAATCCGGAATTTCTTTCAGGACCGTCGCGGAAGTCAGTATCCGCTTGTGAAGTTTGGGAACATGCTGAATGATAAATGACATTTCTTCTTTGAATCCGAACTCAAGTGATTTATCAAATTCATCGAGGATGAGTGTATGCGTTTCGCGGACGGACACATTTTCATTGCGGATATGATAGGCAATTCGTCCGGGCGTACCCACAAGCACAGCGGGTGGATGCTGAAAATTATTTTTTTCAATGCGAATGGCATGACCGCCATAACAGCAATTGATCTTGTATTCCGTGCTCATTTGTTTGAAAACGGATTCGATCTGCAAAGCAAGCTCACGCGAAGGAACAACAATCAATGCCTGCACGCCTTCTTTTTCCGGCTTCAGTAATTCCAGTACAGGAAGTAAAAATGCGAGTGTCTTTCCGCTTCCTGTTGGGGAAACAAGAATGAGGTCATTTCCAAGCGGCACCAGCTCCATGACCGATTTCTGCATTTCGTTGAGCGTTTCGATATTGAAATTGGAAAGTATTTTTTTGAGGTCCATGATTGCGGGTTGAACAGTTGAATAAAAAAATCCTCCCTGCCCAGGTGAGGATGAATGTGGTTTACTGATTAGGAGAGACAAATTTACGCCGAATTGCTGAAAAACCTCCTTTTGAAGGCCTGTTATCGCACAAAATCAGGCTTAATCAACTGTTAAGCGTCCTGTTGCCTTGATTTATGAGTACCTTTTACGACTAAGTGAATTAGCTGAAGTTATACCGTGTCAATATCTACCGGCCCATCTGCTTCTTTCCTTACTTCTCCGTATTAATTCCCCGCAGGAATGTGTGAATTATGTAACATCCTTTAATAGTTATATAATTCATAAAACAATAAAGGTGCAGACCTTTGTTACATAACTGCACAACTTTTTAAGTTTGAAGTTATACATCAAATACATGGTGAGTGCCCGCTGCAAAATTGTGGTGAAGGAAGAATTAAAAAAACTTGGCCTGCATTTTATCGTGGTTGATTTAGGAGAAGTGGAGATCATGGAAGATATTTCAGCGGATCAACGGGAAGAGTTGAAGGCAGGCTTGCATGGTTTAGGACTGGAACTGATGGACGATAAACGTGCTGTATTGATTGAGCGGATAAAAAACACCATTATTCAAATGGTTCATCACGCTGATGAGATGATCAAGATTAATTTTTCTGATTATCTCAGTGAGAAGCTGACGCATGATTATACTTACATGGCAAATTTATTTTCGGAAGTACAGGGAACAACGATTGAGCAATTTATCATTTGCCATAAAATTGAACGGATAAAAGAATTGATCATTTACGGTGATCTGAACATTACAGAGATCGCCTGGAAAATGAATTACAGCAGCGTTGCACATTTATCCAACCAGTTTAAAAAAGTGACAGGCCTTTCGCCTTCACATTTTAAAAAGCTGAAAGTACAACGCCGTGTACCTATTGAAGAAATCGGAAATTCAAATTGCTAGAAAGTCAGCAGATATTAAAACTATGCAGAACCAGGAAGAAAAATTACGGATTGCCAATAAAGAGCTTGCTTTTCAGAATGATGAAAAGGAAAAACGTGCAGGAGAATTAATCATTGCCAATAAAGAGCTTGCTTTTCAGAATGATGAAAAGGAAAAACGTGCTGCGGAGTTAAGCATTGCCAATAAAGAACTTGCTTTTCAGAATGATGAAAAGGAAAAGCGTGCTGCAGAGTTAAGTATTGCCAATAAAGAACTTGCTTTTCAGAATCATGAAAAGGAAAAACGCGCCGAAGAATTAATCATCGCCAACAAGGAGCTGGCTTTCCAGAACGATGAAAAAGGAAAGCGTGCCGAAGAATTAATCATTGCCAATAAAGAGCTTGCTTTTCAGAATGATGAAAAAGAAAAGCGTGCAGCAGAATTAGTTATTGCCAATAAAGAACTTGCATTTCAGAATGATGAAAAGGAAAAGCGTGCTGCAGAATTAAGAATCGCCAATTACGCGAGAAGCCTTATTGAAGCAAGCCTTGATCCTTTATTTACAATCAGTCCGGCAGGAAAGATAACGGACATGAACCAGGCATCGGTGAATATTACCGGTGTGTCGCGCGAAAGATTGATCGGCTCAGATTTTTTCGACTATTTTACTGATCCGGCAAAAGCACGTGAAGGCTACCTGCAGGTTTTTGCAAAAGGATTTGTATCCGACTTTCCACTTACAATCAGGGATCATAAACTGACCGAGGTTTTATTTAATGGATCAGTTTATAAGGATGACACGGGAAAAGTACTCGGTATTGTTGTTGTAGCACGGGATATTACAGAACAAAAAATAATTGAGACGGAATTAACAGAAGCAAAAGTCTTTGCTGAGCTTGCCACTGAGCTTGCAGAAGAAGCAAAACGAAAAGCAGAAAGCGCAACACGGATTGCGATTGATGCTGTAAAAGCAAAACAGCAGTTTCTGTCCAACATGAGCCACGAGATCCGCACGCCGATGAATGCGATCATCGGCTTTACTAAAGTGGTCTTGAAAACGGAATTGACCGCGAAGCAAAAAGAATATTTATCCGCTATCAAAGTGAGTGGCGATGCCTTGATCGTGCTCATCAATGACATTCTTGACCTTGCAAAAGTAGATGCAGGTAAAATGACTTTTGAGCAAACTCCGTTTAAAATGTCAGCGTCCATTTCTGCCATGTTACAAGTGTTCGACACAAAAGTTCAGGAAAAAAATCTGAAGCTTGTAAAAGAATATGACCATAAAATTCCTGATGTATTGGTTGGTGATCCTGTCCGGTTGCACCAGATTATTTTGAATCTTGTGAGTAACGCGGTAAAATTTACTACGCAAGGAAAAATTACGGTGAAAGTCAAGCTGAAAAGCGAAGATGAAAAAAAGGTTACCATTGAATTTTCAGTATCAGATACCGGTATTGGGATCAATTCAGATAAAATGGAAAACATTTTTGAGAATTTTCAGCAAGCTACGAGTGGCACATCCCGGCTGTATGGTGGCACTGGTTTAGGACTTGCTATTGTAAAACAATTAGTAGAAACACAGGGTGGAACAATTGAAGTGAACAGTGAAATTGGTAAAGGCTCTGCTTTCAGTTTTATACTGGATTTCGCAAAAACGACTTCGGCGGCTATTTTAGAAACCAGTATGATCGAACAGGACGACGAAATAAAGCATACAAGGATCCTTGTCGTTGAAGATATAGCGCTGAATCAATTGTTGATGAAAACGCTTCTTGATGATTATGAATTTAACTGTGACATTGCGGCAAACGGAAAAATCGCTATTGAAAAATTAGAGAGCAATGTGTACGATATTATTCTCATGGATCTTCAGATGCCTGAAATGAACGGCTTTGAGGCCACAGAATACATCCGCAAAACAATGAAATCGGACATTCCGATCATTGCGCTGACTGCAGATGTTACAACGGTGGATTTGGCGAAATGCAAAGCAGTTGGAATGAACGATTACCTCGCAAAGCCGATCGACGAAAGATTATTGTATGCTAAGATCGCCAGCCTCGTAAAGAAGTCCGGCCTTGCACCAGCGGCAATTGAAAAGGAGGAAACCATGAAAATGCCTCAAGAAAAATGTATTGATCTTGATTATCTCATCAGCCGTACAAAATCAAATCCCCAACTATTGAAGGAGATGATCAAAGCATATCTCGAACAAACGCCACCGCTGGTGCTTGAAATGAAAAAGAGCTTCAAAGATAAGAACTGGAAAGCGTTGTATGCCGTTGCTCATAAAATGATTCCTTCTTTTTCAATCATGGGAATGAGCATCGATTTTGAAAATATGGCAAAACGAATTCAGGAATATGCCGGAACACAGATGCAAACTGAAGTAATAGACAGTATGGTGCTGCAGCTTGAAAATATCTGCATCCAGGCATGCAGGGAATTAGAAGAAGAATTACTCATGATGGAAAATAACATAGTATGAATACCCCGAATAAAGTAAAATTATTCCTGGTTGATGATGACGCGGTTTTACTAAAATCGCTTGAGATAGATTTTCTTCAACTCGTGGATTTTGAAATTCACACGTTTGCAACAGGAGAACTTTGCCTGGAAAATTTAACCCTTCAGCCGGATATTATAATTCTTGATTACCACCTCGATGGTATTGATAAGGACGCGATGGATGGAATACAGACACTGGATAAAATAAAAGCATTCAACCCGGATATTCCTGTTGTAATGCTTTCTTCACAGGATAAAATTGATGTTGCTGTTAATTGCATGCACCACAAAGCATTCGATTACGTGGTAAAAAGTGAAACCGCCTTTTTAAGATTACAAAAAGTTATCGAAGCGATTTTCCAGTATAAAAAAATGGAAAAACAGCTGAGCTGGTATATGGACAGGATGTAATCGGGGACGGTGTGGGTTTATTGTGCGGGTGAGCGCTTTTCAACCTTTTATAGCGGCAGGAAAAAAGGCTACAGGTGGCAAAAAGCACAAGGTTTCTGCGCACTATTTCTCATAAAAATCAGTATCACATTTTGACTGCCACTTGCCGCCTTAGTTGCCTGCTCCGTTTTCCTCAGCCATAATTTTCTCTTCCTGGAATCCATTCTACCGTTTCCGGATAAAGTGTGAATTATGTAAGTTTTTTTAAACCTTATGTAACCCATTTTATTCCTTAATGAAGCATTTTTGCTTTGAATTATTTTAACCGAATTCTAAACTCTCATTCCTACAATGAAACTTGTCAGCACTTTTATTTTTTTGTTTTTAGTAAACACACTTTCCCTGGATGCACAGCATACGGGCGAAAATTTTAAAAAGGATTTTGACCGTTCAGAGAAAATATTTTCTGACATCTATAAAGATGGTAAAGATGAGGCATTCACTAATTCAAAGACTGCATACGTTGAGCTGATTCCTGTTTATCTCAACCTGTTTCAGCAAGAGCCGGATAACATGAATATCGCTTTTAAACTGGGCGTGTGTTATCTCAGCTCGAGAAGTGAACGTGCGCAGGCGGTTACTTATTTCAGCAAAGCGGTTACTGCCGTTTCCAACGATTATAAAGGCAGCTCGGATAAAGAAAAAAATGCCCCGTTAATTGCCTGGAAATATCTTGGTGATGCATATCACCTGGATTACCAGTTTGATAAGGCAATAGAAGCTTACAATAATTTTATTAAAGTAATGGCTGACAATAAAAATACAGACAAGGTATTGCTCAGCGCTGCGAACAGAAAAATTGAAATGTGCAAAACAGGAAAAAGTTTAGTTGCAAATCCTGTAAAAGTGAAAATTGAAAACCTTGGCAGCAATGTGAACTCTGCTTATGGCGATTATTCCATGGTTTTATCGGCCGATCAGAATACATTGTTTTTTACTTCGCGTCGACTGGAATCAACCGGTACTGAAAAAGATGAGGACGGCAATGTTATGGAAGATATTTACATGTCGGAAAAAACAAAAACAGGCTGGTCGAAAGCAATAAATATCGGTGAACCGATAAATACGGACTGGCATGAAGCTACTGTTGGAATTTCTCCTGATGGACAGACGATTTTAATTTATAAGGATGATAACGGAGACGGAAATATTTACACCACAACATTGAATGGTGATGTGTGGAGCAAACCTGTAAAGCTGAATGATAATATCAATACCAAATATTGGGAGCCGAGTGCATTTATTTCTGCTGACGGGAACACGCTTTATTTCACAAGCGACAAACCCGGTGGATTCGGTGGAAGGGATTTGTATACAAGCAAACTGACAGCAGCAGGTGATTGGGGTCCGGCAACAAACATGGGCGCTAACATCAACACACAGTATGATGAAGATGCCCCTTTTATTCATCCGGATGGTGTAACACTTTCCTTTGGCTCCAACGGGCACAACACGATGGGTGGTTTTGATATTTTCACCAGCTTGCTTTCTGAAGATGGCACATGGTCGGAACCAATAAATGTTGGTTACCCGATCAATACCACTTACGATGATATATTTTTTATCATCAGTCCTGATGGCCGCAACGCCTATTTTTCTTCTTTTCGTGAAGATGGATTGGGTGAAAAAGATAATTACATCGCAACATTTCCCGGGCGCAAACAAACACCTCTCGCTTTAATTAAGGGAAGTGTAGTTGATGAAGCCGGATTGCCTGCTAAAGATGTAGAAATTACGGTTACAGATAATGAAACCGGGCAAGTGGTCGGAATTTATCATACCAACAGTAAAACCGGGAAGTTTCTTTTCATTCTTACGCCGGGCAAAAATTATAATATCACTTACCAGTCGCAGGGAAATTTGTTTTATTCTGAAAATTTAGAAGTGACAAAAGGATCAAGCTACTACGAATTAAATGTTGCTGTTAAGCTCAACCCGATTGTTGTAGGATCTAAAATAACGCTGAATAATATTTTCTTCGATTTTGATAAAGCAACCTTGCGGCCTTTATCCAATGTCGAGCTTAGAAATCTTGTACGGCTGATGACGAGCAATCCAACAATGAAAGTAGAGATCTCCGGTCATACGGATAGCAAAGGCGATGATGCATACAATCAAAAGCTTTCTGAAGAACGGGCACAGGCTGTTGTAAATTATTTAATTGCTGCAGGTATTGACGCAAACCGGATGAAAGCAAAAGGTTATGGAAAGAAAGTGCCGGCTTCTGCAAATAAAAAAGCAGATGGAAGTGATAATCCTGCCGGACGGCAATTGAATCGTCGTGTAGAATTGACCATTACGGAAATCAATTAGGCCATTCGTCGAAATAAGGAGAGAATGCAGACTGCCATCTTTATTTGCGCAGTATTTTGTACCTTTTTGGGCTAATTTCTATACATTTCGAGGCGAATTATTTAATGCAACTGTCACAATGGATGATCTCCCTGATCCGGAACATTTGTCGGAAGGATTGTTACTTGCAAACAAAAAACTTGCTTTTCAAAATGAAGAGCGGGAGAAACGTGCGGCTGAATTAATCATTGCTAATCGCGAGCTCGTTTTTCAAAATGAGGAAAAAGAAAAGCGTGCTGCCGAGCTGATCATTGCGAACGTGGAGTTGGCTTACCAGAATAAAGAGAAAGAAAATCGCGCCGCCGAATTAATTATTGCTAACCGCGAGCTTGTTTTTCAGAATGAAGAAAAAGAAAAACGCGCAGGTGAATTAATCATTGCCAATCGCGAGCTTATTTTTCAAAATGAGGAAAAAGAAAAGCGTGCTGCCGAGCTGATCATTGCGAACGTGGAGTTGGCTTACCAAAATAAAGAGAAAGAAAATCGTGCCGCCGAATTAATTATTGCTAATCACGAGCTTGTTTTTCAGAATGAAGAAAAAGAAAAACGCGCCGCAGAGCTTTTCCTCGCAAATACCGAACTTACAAAAGCGGAAGATAATGTCAGGAAACTCAATGAACAATTAGAACAAAAGGTAATTGCCCGAACCGCTCAATTGGAAGCAGTCAATAAAGAGCTGGAATCTTTTTCCTATTCTGTTTCTCATGATCTTCGTTCACCCATAAGGGCGATCAGCGCATACACTAAAATTTTAAAGCAGGACCACGAAACAAACCTGGACGCTGACGGCGTGGAGGTTTTGGATTCCATCGCGCGAAACTCGATCCGCATGGGAATTCTTATTGACGACTTGCTTGCTTTTTCTAAGCTGGGAAGAAAGGAAGTTGCATTTTCGGAGATCAACATGTCTTTGCTTGTGCAATCAATAAAGAAAGATCTGTATGCGGATGGTAAGGAGAATGTGGAATTTAAGATAAGTGAGCTGCCGGCTGCGCGGGGTGATCAGTCATTGATCAGGCAGGTTTGGATCAATCTTATTTCCAATGCCATAAAATATTCTGGTAATGAACCGCATCCTGAAGTTGAAATTGGCGTTATAAAAGATGACCATGACAATATTTATTTTGTAAAAGATAATGGGGTAGGCTTTGACATGGAATATTACGATAAGCTCTTCGGTGTTTTCCAGCGGTTACATTCAGATGAAGAATTTGAAGGAACTGGAATAGGCCTAGCTATTGTGCAAAAAATAGTACGCCGCCATGAAGGAAAGATCTGGGCGGAATCAACGGTGAATGAAGGCGCATGCTTTTATTTCAGCTTAAGTGCCGTAAACTAATATTAAGACAACGTTATGAACTACGATGAAGTTGAAATTTTATTTGCTGAAGATGGACGTGATGATGCTATCCTTACCATTCGTGCGCTAAAGAAAAGCGGACTTGCAGATAATCTTCATCATGTTAAGGACGGCGCTGAAGCAGTCGATTTTCTTTTTTGTAAAGGGAAATATGCTGAACGGAACCCGGCCAACAATCCCAGGCTGATCCTGCTCGATCTTAAAATGCCGAAGCTAACCGGCATGCAGGTGCTTCAAAAAATTAAAGAGGAACCAAAACTTAAATCAATACCGGTAGTTGTACTTACTTCCTCGAAGGAAGATCCGGATGTTCAAAAATGTTATGAGCTAGGAGCAAACAGCTACATCGTGAAGCCGGTGGATACGGATAAATTTTTCAATGCTATTACAGACCTTGGATTGTATTGGATGACGTTAAGTCACCCACCCGAATAATTATACCCCGATAATCATTTGAATCAAAAGGAAGGAAAAAAATTTTGAAAATACTTATTGTAGAAGATAACGCCACTGATATTGATTTATTGAATCGCGAGCTTATTAAAGCAGAGTTTAGCTTTGAGTCACAGGTAGTAGAAACCCGTGAATCGTTTGAACACGCTCTTATAAATTACGCTCCCGAGATTATATTATCAGACTTCTCACTTCCGATTTTTAATGGCATCGCTGCTTTGAAAATGTCGCAGGCTATTTGTCCCGATGTACCTTTCATTATTGTATCCGGCACGATTGGAGAAGAAAATGCAGTCGAGCTGATAAAAAACGGGCTTACTGATTATGTGCTGAAGGATAAATTATTTTCATTGCCTGCTAAAGTTGTCAGGGCATTAAAAGAAGCGACAGAAGCAAAGACAAAAAAAATAATGGATGAAAAGCTAAAAATCCAATACGAAAAATTATGGGAGATCGCTTATATGCAATCGCATCACGTGCGTGTGCCTGTAACACATATTCTCGGCCTATTCAGCTTATTCAATTATAACAATCCAGCTGATCCGATCAATGGTGAAATACTTGCAAAGATGAAAACAATTGCTGATTCGCTGGATACCGTCATTCATAAGATCGTGAAAAAGACGAGTGAGATACAGGCTCTAAGCTGAGAACAAAATCTTTTCTATTTGGCCGTTCGAATTTATTTTCTGCCATCATTGTCAAAACCCGGATCAGCACATTCGTCAGTTCTGTTAAACCTGATTTGCGTGCAAAATAAGCCCACCCTCATCATACCGATCATTTGCGATTGCCTCGTGGAGAGAAGTGGAGTAAAATAATTCCGGGAAGGCTTTGGAGCGCTTTGTTGCTTTTTATTTCGCGCAAACATTCCGAGCCGTTTTTGCGTGGCATATTAAAATCGAGGAAAAGCACATCAGGAAGAACATTGGCGGGGTTCAACAAGTGTTTTATCAGTCGCTTCCCATCTTCAACAACAAGCCTCATCGTGTTGAGGAAGGCATAAGAGGGGAGAAGAAAGAAACTTTGCCCGGCATTTTGATGGATTGAAGGCGTGAATCACACCATTCCGGCATTATTTGTAATTATATATTTATATATTTGACTCTATCGTTTATTAAACGGCCGTTTTGTTGATTAAACGGTAATAACCTGTGAATTATATAAGCCTTTTAAGGTATTGTGTAATAGCTGCTTGTCCAATGTTATCCACCTTTGGGGTCTATCACATTTCATTTTTCATCTCCCTTATAACCTTCCCCATTATGTACAGATATAAACATTTTTTTCATAGAAATCTGGACTTAGCTTGCTTCGCTAATCCTGACAGTTATATTGAAGAGGTTAATGAGAAATTTACAACAGTTCTTGGATATACTTCAGAAGACTTATGTAACAAGAAGTTTTTTGAATTCATTCATCCCGATGATCTTGCCTCTACAATAAAAGCAATGGAGCATCTTGCCGAAGGAAAAGAAACGGTGAATTTTGTTAGTCGCTTCAAAACCAAAACCAATTCTCACCGTTACCTCGAATGGAATTTCGTATTCGATCAGGAAATAAATAAAATATGCGCCGTTGCAAGAGATGTAACCGGCAGAGTGATCGCCAATAAAGAACTGCTCAACCAGATCCAGGAAAAAGAGCGGCTTGCATCAGAGCTGCATGAGGTAAACCGGGCGCTTGATTTGCAGAATTCATTAAAACAAAAACGTACAGACGAGCTACTCATTGCCAACACAACGCTCATTATTCAAAATGCCGAAAATGTGCAACGTTCGGCTGAGCTGACTGTCGCAAATCTGCAACTTGCTTTTGAAATAGAAGAAAAGAAAAAGCGCACGACAGAATTAAAGCTCGCCAACGACCTGCTTATTTTACAAAATGCTGAGAAAGAAAAACGCACGCTTGAGCTGATCAATACACGCTCAACGCTGAAAAAAACAGAAGGATTTTTAAGAGAACACATTGCAGGGCTTGAGCAAATGCTTTTTATGACTTCTCATGGCGTGCGACAGCCTGTGGCGAGTATACTGGGTATAATTCATTTGCTTGACCAGTCCTTATGTGCGCCCAACGAACATAAAAAACTGATGGATTATATAAAACACTCTGCTTTAGCACTCGATACGTTTACAAAAAAGCTGACTGTCTTTATGTACAACCTGGGTAAAGACCACGAGAATCGTGTTTCACCGCTTTATTGAGTGCCGCTATCTACCAATCACTTTCAGAATGTGTGAATCATATAACTTTTAGATGGAGTTGTGTAATTAATTGAACACACAACCGGCGCACCTTTGTCTATCCTCAGCCGGACTTATCCGGACTACCCAAACAACCCACATGAAAACAAAAAAACTAGTTGCAATTCTTGCGATAGCATCAATTGTATTGACAAGCGCTTGTAAAAAAGATGATGTTAACCCGTCAACGCCGTCAAATCCTACTCCGACAACACCCGTTGTTATTCCCGTTCAGACTACAACACAGACTCCTGTGCCGCTTGCCGGTGCAATGAACATGGCTGTGCTTGCAGGGTCATCTGTTACCAACACAGGCGCCACAGTGATCACCGGCGATCTTGGATTAAGCCCCGGCACTTCTGTTGGTGGTTTTCCTCCCGGAATATTAAACGGAACCTTGCACATCAACGATGCAATTGCTAACCAGGCGAAGCTGGATATTACTGCTGCTTACAATAACGCTGCTGCACGGACAGCAACAGATATTGTAATTCTGTCAGGCAATATCGGCGGACTTACACTTACTCCGGGGCTTTACAAATCCACTTCTTCACTTGCGCTTTCGTCGGGCGATGTAACCTTTGATGCACTCGGCGATGCAAACGCAGTATTTATCATCCAGGTGGCATCTTCTTTCACAGCTACATCCGGTCGCAGAGTTATTCTTGCAGGTGGCGCAAACCCCGATAATATTTTCTGGGCAATCGGCAGCTCTGCAACATTTGGAACCACTGTGGCAATGAAAGGAACGATTATCGCTTATCAATCCATTACTTTTTCTACCGGTGCTACGCTGAGTGGAAGAGCGCTTGCAAGAAATGGAAATGTTACCATGGCAGGAAATACGATTATAAGACCTTAAAGGAAATAATGTATGATGTTATGTTTGATATATGGTTTAGAATTGTGAGTTATAAATGAAAAAGTCCGGAGAGAAATTTCCGGACTTTTTCATTTATAAATGTTCACCTTTCTTTCAATCATTTTTATTTTTTAATACATCATACATCCCTTTAATTCGGAATGTAAATATCAAATCTCGCTCCTTTGTTTATTTTCCCATCAGCGAGAATAAAGCCTTTGTGATTTTCAACGATCCTTTTACAGATGGCCAGCCCGATGCCGGTGCCTTGATATTGCTCCTTTTCATGCAAGCGTTGGAACACTTCGAATATGCGCTCTTTGTATTGCGGATCAAAACCAATTCCATTATCGCTGAAAATAATATGACAGTATTTCATATTGGGCGCAAGCGAAACAGCCGGCAAAGAAGGATTTTCTGCCTTTAGCTTACGGCCTGTAGCCACCACGCATTTTATTGTAATGACGGGCTTCACATCAGTCTTAGAGAATTTCAGAGAATTTGCAATAAGGTTAAACATCAGCTGCCGGAACTGGGAGGGAAGGACTTTTAGACAGGGAAGCTTTGTGGAAGTAATCCTTGCGCTTTTGCTGGCAATTGTTTCTTTAAGATCAGTCTTGATTTCCTTTAGCATCTCGTGGAGATCTGCTTTTTTAAAATTCCGGTCCGGGTTTTTAGTGCGCGAATAGGCGAGGAGATCTTCAATAAGCGATTGCATCCGCTTTGCAGTGCTCTGCATAATTTGAAAATATTCTTTGCCTTCTCCTGTCAGGTTTTTTCTTTCGTTTAGAAGAATATATTCCGCACAATTCTGGATCTTACGTAAGGGCTCCTGCAAATCATGGCTTGATATATAGCTGAATGTGGTAAGTTCCTGGTTGGCTTTTTCAAGCTCAACGTTTTTTTGTTCCAATTGCCTGGTACGTCGTTTTACAGCTTTTTCAAGTATTGTTTGGTTTTCTTCGTGCAAACGGATATCTACCTGCAGGCCATCATTCAGCTTTTTCTGTTGTGCGGTTCGTTCAGTAATGTCTTCGATAGCAAGAAGAATTAATTTCTCCCCATGTGTTTTTTGAATGATCCTGTTTGCATTAAGCAACATCACCTTTTCACCAATGCCTGGAAAAGTGTGAACAACTTCAAAGTTTTCAAAGGCGGTGTTTTTTCGCAAAAGGTTTTCAAGAAGATCCTCCAGCTTTGGAATTTTCCATTGCTTATTACCCAGCTCAAACAGGTACGTACCGTCTATCGTTTCCTTTGTAACCTGGAATTTTTTATAAAATGATTTGTTCGCGAATTTTATATGAAGATCCCTGTCGAGAATAAGCATCGGCTCATGAATAGTGGCAATGATTGTCTGCGAATATTCATAAGATTCTGCCAACAGGTCGTTTTGCAATTTGAGCTCCTGGTTGGTAGAAATCAGCTCTTCATTTGTGGCTTCAATTTCTTCCTTGGAAGTTTCAAGCTCTTCGTTCAGCGTCTGAAATTCTTCATTGGTAGAAACAATCTCTTCATTGGCAACCTGTAATTCTTCGTACGCTTTTTCCTGCGATTCGATAACCGAATTCATCTCAAGGCTGGCATTGTTCAGATCCAGCATAAGTTTTTTTATGCGTTGATCTTTTTGAGTGACATTATTTTTTCCGCCTTTATCATTCTCAATGTATTTTGCTACTTTTTGCTGCAATGAAAAAACGATCAGCAACAATGGTTCTTCCCATTCTATTGCAAGCAGGCTTACATCAAGCGACATAAGCTGGAAGGATGTTCCTAACATATCGGGATTCATTTCAATCCCAGACTTCCGTACCGGCTGTTTTGTTTTAATGACCTGCTGAATGGCATTACGCAGTTCAAACGCAAATTCCGGGCGCGTCATTTTTAATATATTCAGACTTGCCTTGCCGGAAGGATGTGTAAGAAAAATGCCTGTCGAACCACGGAACTGCAGAATTTCCATGTCCTTGTTGATTATCGCGCATGCAGGCATGTGTACGGACAGCAGTGCAGAATCAATGGCAGTGTCCAGTTCGTTTGAATTTGCAGACGAGATTTTTTTCAGGTTGATCTTAACGTTTTTCCTCGGAATGGTGGTGCCTGAAACACGCGGTGCCAATTCCGGAATTTTGGTTTGATGCGTATTCTTTTTGCTGGAATAAATTTTGAACTTACTATTTGCCTGGATAAAAAACTGGGAAGCTGCGCCAACCGATTCTGATTTGCCGAGCATTAAATACCCTTTATCAATGAGTGCAAAATGCATGGTGGAAAGCACTTTCTTTTGTGCCACCGCGTCAAAATAAATAAGGAGATTACAGCAGCTGATAAAATCGATCCTGAAAAAAGGAGGATCCCGTAAAATATTATGTGTGGCGAATACGCACATTTCACGGATGTCTTTATTTATACGGTAGGTATCGCCTGTTTTGGTAAAGAAATGCTTCACCCTGTTTTTTGCAATCGTGCTTACCTCACTTTGTGAATACTCAGCTATCCGCGCATCACGTATGGCGTGGTCGCTGAGGTCGGTGGCAAAAATCTGGACAGGAACTTTCCGCACACTATTCTCCTGCAGCTCGGCGATCATCATTGCAAAAGAATAAGCCTCTTCACCCGTAGAGCAAGCCGGAATCCATATCCTTACGGTTTCAGAGGGCATTTTTTTCTTGAGCAATCTTGGGAGAAAAGTGTTTTTTAAATACCGAAACGTTTCCGGATCACGGAAAAAACTGGTGACGTTAATGAGCAGGTCACGGTAAAGTAATTCTACTTCGTTGTTTTTTTTATCGAGCAATAGTCTCGTATACTCCTTCGTTGATTTCATTCCCCCCTGGAGCATCCTGTGCCTGATGCGCCGCTTCAACGTATTCATTTTATAACGACTGAAATCAACATTGACTTCCTTTTGCAAAATGCTGAAAATTATTTTCAGGTCGGGATCATCATCCGAAATACCACCTTCGTCATTATCGTGGATAACAGCAGTTTTTGCATAACCGGATCTGCTGAAACGAGTCAGTTCATTGGCAATTCCTCTGGGAGATAAAATATGATCAACAATGCCCAACTTGATTGCAGATTGCGGCATACTGCTTGCCTGTGCGGAAGCATCCTGCGCCATGGTAATGCCACCGGCAGCTTTGATCGCTTTTAATCCTTCAGTGCCATCGCTGCCATTTCCAGAAAGGATAATGCCAACAACATTTTCCTTATGCGTAAGCGCCAGCGAAGAAAACAACACATCGACAGTAATGCTGCCTGCTCCTTTTTTCGGACGCGGTAATAATTGAATGTGACCGTTTGTTACAGCAATCTCTTTATTACTTGGGATCACGTACAGATTATCGGGCTCCATTTGCTCCATATTTTCTACTTCCTGGACTTTCATTTTGGTCAGCCTCGATAAAATGGAAGTGAGCATGCTCTTATGGTCGCGGTCGAGATGCTGCACGTAGATATAAGCCATGCCGGTATTGGCAGGTAAATATTTTAAGAATAATGAAAAAGCTTTTAATCCGCCCAATGACGCGCCGATTGCAACCACGGGAAATGGCTTGTCTTTTTTCCCGGTGCTTAATTGAGTATTTCCGGCAACGCGTCTTTTAACCGTAAGACTGATCTTATGACCAGGTTTTTTTTTAGCAATAGGTTTTTTCAGGCGCAGCATTATAAATCAATTTCATGAATTAATTAAGACGGAAAGCTTCAATAAGTGAAAGCCCTTTATTATATAGCTTCTAAGCTGAGCACAAATTTATCTCTGGCAGGGCGCTCAAATTTGTTTTCAGTGATCATTGTCAGCACACGAAGCAGAACATTGGTTAGTTCTGTTAACCCTTCTTTACGGACAAAATAATGTGCGCCCTCGTCATACAGGTCATCTGCAATTGCGTCGTGCAGTGCAGTGGAATACATAATAACGGGAAGGCTTTTAAAATTTCTATTATGTTTTATTTCACGAAGACATTCTGCACCATTCTTGCGTGGCATGTTAAAATCGAGAAACAATACAGCAGGCAGGGCAGATGAATTCTCCAAAAGATATTTCATCAGTTTTTCACCATCAGAAACAGTAGTAAACTGTGTTGGGATGGATAATTTTGAAAGCGCATTTTTAAAAAAGAAACAATCATCCCTGTCATCATCAGCAAGGAGCACTGAAATCGGTATTGAATTATTATGTGGGACGGTTGTCATCTTCGATCCTCCTCTTTTGGTGTATACGTGTAAAGCTATTCCTATATAATGAATATGCAAGGTTGAGGGAAATGTTTATTTATCCGGAATAAATTAAAGACCAAAAATATAGCTTTGCCGGGCGAATTCTCTTACATAACTATACTGATTGTTGCATAATTCATACCTGCCCGCTTAGGAAATGGCAGAATCGCCTTTCAAAAGTTGCATAATTTTCAACAGCGTAATTCATGCCTGCATCCCGGAACTTTCTTAATGTATGTTCCTTATATAATATGATTCGGGATATAAATAGAGTACATTACATGAATAGTATAAAAAGGCGGAGCGCGAAATGGAAAGTGTTGAAAATACCCTGATTAATATTGGTAACAAGTTGATGGGGCTGAGAATAAAAAATGGCTTTATCAGTCTTGAAGATTTTGTGTTGGATAATAATCTTTCGAGGATGCACTACTGGAGAATTGAAAAAGGGAAAACCAATTTCACGATCAAAAGTTTGGCTAAAATTCTTGCAATTCATAACATCAGCATCGAAGATTTTTTTTCAAATGCTGCATGATGTAGTTGCGGAATTACAGGAAACCCGGATATGGAATTTATAACAAGTCTAACCAGTTAAGCACCGGGAATTAAAGCAGAAGCATAGGTGAAGGAATTAAGCGCTGTATCGGTGAAAAACGCAGCGCTTTTTTAATGTGTGAATTATGCAACTCCTTTGTAAAGTTGTGTAACATAAGGGCAGGCAATAGGTGCAATTTTACATTGCGAAACTTATTTCACAACTAATTAACCGCCCCATGAAAACTAATTTACTTTATACCATTACGGCAGTGGCGCTTTTGTCATTCCCGATAATCAGTCATGCGCAGGCTCCAGCACTGGGAACAGTTGCAAACTTTGTTTTATTCTCATCGAATGGCGCTGTAGGCAATTCCGGTATTTCACAACTAACAGGAAATGTTGGCACCAACAGTGGGTCAAGCACAAACTTTGGAAATGTGAACGGACAAATGCACGACAATGACGGTGCAAGTGCGCAATGTTCTGCCGATCTTCTGACTGCATACAATCAATTGAACAGCACAACTTCCACTTTCGCTCATGCGCCTTTGCTTGGGAACGGCGAAGTGCTTATTCCCGGTGTATATACGCTTCCAAGTGCATCTACGCTCAACCTCGAATTGATATTAGATGCGCAGAACCAGACAAACGCAATATTTATTTTTCAGATTCAAGGATCATTTTCCACCAACTCCGGCGCTAAAGTCAAAATGATCAACAATGCTTATGCCTGTAATGTTTACTGGAAAGTAGAAGGCATGATCAACATGGCATCGGGAACAACAATGCGTGGAACGATGATCGCAAACAACGCTGCAGTTCTCATGAGCACAGGTGATACGCTTGAAGGAAGAGTGCTTTCTACCAATGGTGCAATTACTGTGGACGGTGTACTTGCTTATACGCCCATCGGTTGCGGAAGCCCCGTTCTTATCGGCCCGGCAGCTCCATCTCTTGGTGCCGCTGCCTGTTATGCAATCTTTTCTGCTGATGGTGCAGTGAACAATACCGGTATTACTTACCTGACAGGAGATGTTGGAAGTAATAACGGTTCTGCTGTTGGTTATAATCCATTATTTGTTACCGGAACAATTCATCCAATTCCGGATGGTTCTACATCCCAATGTGCAGCTGATTTATTGGTTGCATATAATTACGTGAACACGTTGCCTTACGATATTGAATTATTATACCCGTCACAATTCGGGCGCAATCTCGTGCTTACACCACATACCTATCGTATGAATGCAGCAGTGACATTTACGGATACACTTTATCTTAATGCGCTGGGAAATACAAATGCAGTATTTGTGATCCAGGTGAACGGAGCATTTTCAACCAGCGTTTATTCCAAAGTTATTCTGATCAATGGCGCGCAGGCAAAAAACGTGTATTGGAAAATTGAAGGCGCGGTAACAATTGATAGTTATTCAGTATTTAACGGAACCATCATTTGCAACAACGGAGCTTTGGGATCCATTAATACAGGTGTTACGCTGAATGGCCGTGCGCTTACAACAACCGGTGCAATATCGACAAGCGCAATTAACGCAGTTGCAGGACCTTTTCCTTCAAATTGCGGAACATTAAGCGTACCTTCAATTGAGGTAAACACAGCCGCAACAATTTATCCGAATCCGTTCAGCGTTTCCACAACCATCCAGTTGAATGATGTTTCGATGATCAACAACAGCGAATTAAAAATTTACAATGTATTGGGTGAGCAGGTTTTATTTACAACGCTTGATAAACAGCTTACCACCATTGATGCAGCAAACCTTCCTGCAGGAATGTATTTCTACACGATTACAGGTAAGAATAATAAAGCTGTTCAGACCGGCAGATTGATTTCACAGTAATTAATTTTAAAAAGAAGAAACAATGAGTAACGCAAAGTATTTAGGCATCTGGATGGATCATTCCACGGCACATTTAATCGAATTCTCAAAAGACGCGATGGAAACAACTACCATTAACTCCGACTTTACACATGAGGACAAAGAAGAGACACTAAACAGGAGTGAGCATGTGATGCACAACAAAGAAAATCATCAGCATGCAGAATATTATAAAAAGCTGGGAGAGGTGATCAAAGATTACCAGGAAGTTTTGTTGTTCGGCCCCACCGATGCAAAATCGGAGCTGGCTAATATTTTGCTGACCGACCATCGTTTCGCAAAAGTTAAAGTAGAGGTGAAGTCTGCAGATAAAATGAAAGAGCATGAGCAGCATACCTTTGTAAAGGATTATTTTACAAAACGCATTTCTATTCAGTAAATTTTTCACACACAGGATCCGGCGATTCTAAAAGAAAGCCATTGTTTTCACGACAATGGCTTTTTTACGTGTAAGCAGGTGTGAATAATGTAAGTAATTCCAATAGTTCTGTAACAGTTACACTGCACCCCTGCCTCATCTTTGTGGTAACAAACTACTCACAGCTAATTAAAACTAAATGAAAACTAAATTATTCTACATAAGCGTTATTACCCTTTTATCATTCCCAACACTGAATTTTGCGCAAGCTCCGGTATTGGGAACCGCTGCTGATTTTGTTCTTTTCTCTTCCGTAGGCGCTGTTACCAATACTGGTGTTTCGCATATTACAGGAAATGTAGGAACGAACAGTGGTTCGAGTACAGGTTTTGGAAATGTAAATGGACAGATGCATGATAACGATGGTGTAAGCGCACAATGTTCTACAGATTTATTAATTGCGTATAATCAGTTAAACGCAACAACTCCTACACAACTTCATGCCCCTGCGCTCGGAAACGGCGAGGTTCTTGTAGCTGGAGTTTATGATGTTCCGGCAGCTTCTTCGCTTAGTCTTGATCTCTTTTTAGATGCACAGAATAACCCAAACGCAGTTTTCATTTTCCTCGTAAACGGACCTTTGTCTACCGGCGCCAATTCAAAAGTAAATTTGATGAACGGTGCTTTGGCTTGTAATATTTATTGGAAAGTAGAAGGATTAGTCAGCATGTCGCCTGGTACAACTATGCGTGGCACTGTAATCGCAAATAACGCAGCAATTTCAATGACCGCAGGCGATACACTTATCGGAAGAGCACTTTCTACCAACGGCGCTGTTACGATGACAAATTTACGCGGAGGAACACCGGTAGCCGGTTGCGAAGCGCCACTTACAGGACCAACCGCACCGGTACTTGGAACTGCTGCTTGTTTTGCAATATTTTCTTCCAACGGAACAGTTTCAAACTCAGGCACAACATTCGTTACCGGCGACATTGGAACGAATAGCGGAGCCGTTACCGGCTATAATGCATCAAATGTTACAGGAACTATTCATCCCAACCCTGATGCTGCTACAGCACAATGCGCAGCTGATGTGGCGGTAGCCTATAATTACCTGAATGCATTACAGTATGATATTGAATTATTATATCCTGCACAATTCGGAAATGATCTTGTACTTACTCCACATACTTATCTCCTGAATGCAGCTACAGTATTTTCGGACACACTTTATCTTAATGCCCAGGGAAATGCAAGCGCAGTATTTGTAATCAAAGTGAACGGAGCATTTTCTTCGGCTTTAAATGCAAAAGTTATTCTGACGAATGGTGCACAGTCAAAAAACGTTTACTGGCAAGTTGAAGGCGCTGTGTTACTGGACGACTCAACGGCATTCGCCGGAACGCTTATCTGTAATAATGGCGCTTTAGGTGCGATCAATACAGGCGTATATTTTGATGGCAGAGCGCTTACGACAACCGGCGCTTTGACTACAACAGCAGTAACTGTTGTTGCAACTGCAATCCCGGGAAATTGTTCAACAGCCACAGGTATTAATTCTACGGCTGAAACCAGTGAAGCGGTTACCATTTATCCTAATCCATTCAGCACAACAACAACTATTAAGCTGAACGATGCTTCA
>JBDSHN010000045.1:0-28551 GCA_039918435.1 Bacteroidia bacterium
TTATTCATATATATAATGTAGCTGTTGGCCTATTGATGCAATTTAGGGGGAATTTCCATAAAGAAGGAGCCGGAATCCGCCGAGGCGGAAGGAGCAGGTGGCAGGAAAAAAGGCGAATGTAGCGAGAAGTTGATCGCAACCTATTTCTCAGCGATTCGCTGATTTTCAATTATACTCCAGAAAAAGTTTAAGATGTAATCTGGAATTAATACACCACAAGTTTCTGCCTCTGCGTGACCGCATGATTGCTTACTTCAACAAAATAAATTCCCGGTGCAAAAAACGAAACATCAAGTTTCAAAACATAGTCGTCGGTACTTTTTTCAATTAAAAACTGACCCGAAATATTTTTTACACTAATTTCTGAACCTGGTAATATATTATTTATGGTAATCTTATCGTCACATGGATTTGGAAAAATTGAGATCCGGTTTGAACCCTGACTTTCTGAAATTTCTGTCGGGCCGTCGGTATACTTAATCACTGTTCCGTTATCACCACCTGCATATCCAACTGTGCTGGTAGGAAAATCCATGCAATAAAAAGAATTTGTTGACATATAAGACGGATTCCAAGTCATCCCTGCATCGGTTGTTTGTTGAACCCAACCTGAATTAATTCCATTACCTCCACAAACGAAACCCTTTGAACCATTAAAAAAATACAAACTATATGCTGCCGCTCCCGGACTGTTTACTGGATTCCATGATGCACCGCTATTTGTAGAACGAAGTACAAGTCCGTCAGTTTCAGTTGCATACCCTGTGTCGATGTTTGGAAATTTCATATACACGGGCGAATACATATATGATACATCAGTCCATACATTATTAAAGGAACTGCCGCTGTTTGTAGTTGAAAAAATACCATAATTATATGCCATAAATCCACTGTTGCCATTTAGAAAACACAATCCATCTTCACCTGCATAATTCTCCACCCTTCCGGACACGGTCCAATTAATTCCGTTATCAGTGGTTTTATATAAACGTGTCGAATCGGCGGAAGTAAAATAATTAAAGGCGGAAAGATAACCCTCGGTTTGATTCACGAAATTCATGTTGGATAAAAGTATATTGTCATGTAATACGATTGTCCATGAAGTTCCACCATTTACCGTTCTGTAAACAGCAGTATCGGCGTATGCAAACCCAGTGAGTCCGGTTAAAAAACAAACCTGGTACACAGGAACAGGAGTCGTAACTACATTCCATGAAAGTGCCCCATTTACTGTTTTTCTTAATGTAGAAAAATTAGTAATAACATAGCCGGTATCCTCCGTTGGAAAAGACATCACGAAGACTTGATCAACGGTTCCCACATTATGAGTGGTCCATGTCTGCGCGAAAATAGAACTTGAAAGAATGAAAAGGGTGAATGCTAAAATTGTTTTCATGTTTAAAGTAGAAAGTAAAATGTTTTTTTTAAGGGGTTGCGACTTATAAGCGATGTGGTAAGGGTTTGAATAACCAATGTATAACAATTGATCATACGATTGTTCTTAGGTTATGTTTGCGCATTTCAAACTAATTATAGTATAATAGCTATTGTCTGATAAATTTTTCAATGGATACTTTTTTGTCATTAGAAACTTTCACAAAGTATAACCCGGCATCATATTCAGAAACATCAATGTCGAAATTTTGAATACTTTGATTTTTAAATTCATAAACAAGCTTTCCATGAATGTCATAGATTTGAATTAACTGTTCTGCTTTTATTGGTTCTAGAAACGTAATTGTAATTGTTGCCGAAGATGGATTAGGGAATAATCCAATTTCGCTCCGTCCGTTTTCGTGGGTGTTTGATTGGGGATTTGTTATTCGCATATACATAGTAGGGTCAAAATACCATGTGCTCTGAGGGGGCACACATTCATTTGGTACAACATTCAGGTAAGTACCATATTCTACCGTAGTGTTTGTAAAAAGAACGCCTTGGGTTCCGATCTTAATAGTTAAATTACCAGGCTCGGCGGAAGCCGTGTTTATAGAAAGTGAATTATATACATATGGACGGAGCGAAAAATCAACTGTTTCTGGATTGCTGCTACTCCCTACTAGAAACTATTGTATGGCGGATATAAGTCAATGTGAGTCCAGGGATATTGATCTGCAAACCCGTTCTGAGGAATATAAAAAGTTGCTGCATTTGCACTTGCTAGCTCACGTTCTTTTGCATCTAAATAATATAGATTGAAAAGTAGCATATAATCAAGCCCATTAAAATTCCCATTAAAATCTTCTTTACCGACATCTGCTCTTTGGTCATTGCCGATAACACCATCATAAAACCTTCTTGTGGCACACCAACCGGGAGAAGCATTATCGGTTGTAGTGTGATAATATGGGCCATTAAACGGAGCAGAATTAAGTATTTCCTTTGCTTTGCATAAATCCGATATGTATGTCGGCCCACCATGAAATACGTCCCATAGTGCTCCATAAAATACATCCCAGCCAATATGACTTGCTATATAAGGACATGATGAAGCTGGATTTGCGTTATAATCACCGTTTGCCAGTATTTGATCTGGAGTGGTATTATTTGCGTTGGCACCAGGGTGATCGCGCCAGGCATTACTAATTGCGGCCAAAGTCAGAGCCATAGGATGTGCATTACCTCTTTCACCAACATATGGACATAGAAGTTCTGCAGGGTTTTGGAGTCCTTGCCATAATAGTTCATATGATTCTTCATGACTATCAGTATAATCCACCCCGGTTATATAATTCCCTGCTCGAGCAATCGCATAAGCATAAGTAAAAACAGCTGAACCAATAAATACTTGGTTTCCATCCGGATCATTGAGTTTCCAGTGATCAAAATGATTATATTTCATATAGCTGACAATAATATCTGCCTCTGTCCTAGCCATCTGATTAAAATTTACAGTCTTAGTAAGGCTCGCATCAAACACATAATCAGGGTGATGTAGTGCAACATTGTCTATAAATAAAAGGGGCATATCTTCTACGTATTTTTTTACTAATGCGAACCCCATCAACAATTCATACATAACGTCCTGACTTACTGCATTTGCTTTAGGGTGATCGGATAACGGATAGCTTACCCAATCAGATGTCATTGAATTTACATAGCCTGGAGTGCCTTGACCAGAAGTAATATAAACAGGTGAAGGGGTTGCATCAAAATTTAATTCTGAATGATAGTATAAAAAATCACTGGGAACATCATCACGAATAAAGAAACCGTTTATACTTGCGGCATGGGTACTATTCCAATATGGATAAGTTTCACCTGCACGATCAAGGCGCAGGGCTGCTTTAATAGCGTAATATAGCTCTGTGAGTGTTTGATCTGTCGGCTGATTGTTATTTTTCAATAATCTATATTCAGTTGCTAATACTCCTATATAATAACCCAAATATACGGGTACCTCTCCCCAACGAATCTGACCACCATTCCCTGTATTTCGAATGTCTGCAGGCAAACTCATACCAGGATTTTCACCTACGACCATAAAATTATGTATGAGTCTATATCGATAATGCCAGTATTTTTGAAGATTAGTTGATTCATCTTGGGCCGTTAATAACAAACTGGAAATAAATAGAAGAAGAGTGACAAACTTTTTCATAGTGTTCTTATTAAAAACTGTAGCCGAGACTTATTCCTATCAATGCGCCAACATAATAAAAAGGGTCTCTATTTTTATTTGCAATTGTTGGAGTAATGGCAATTCTCGCTATTAGACCTTTAGGATTTTGATAGCGTAATCCTATTGCAGAGGTAAAAGCACCATAAGCAATGTTATAATTTGGTCTGACATAAAGTAACTCACAACCTAATCCTGTTTCAAAAAAAAAATTGTTTCTGCCAAATAAGACATTAAATAGTAATGGAAATGCCTGATATGCCTCATGACGCGGAATAGTTCCACCAATTCGCACAGATGCTTTCATAAATTCAGAACTTAATACAATCCTGTCATAAAAAATAGACACCGTGCCATATACCAATCCACCAAATTGAGCTCCATTACCCCCTAATTCAATAAAAATTGAATTTTTCATAATATGGTACGAGGTATCCTTTTGCCCTAACAGCAAATTGTTGCCCGCAAGGATTAAAACTATAACAGTAATCATTTGTCGCATAAACAAAGTCTTTGCTATTCAATAAATATATTTATTTTTTGTTCTTCAATTCATCAATCTCTTTTTGTTGTTTCGCATTCTGTTCTTGCAACTGAATCATATAAAGTGTAAGCTCTTCAATTTTGGCCAAAAGTATTGCATCAGATTCTGCTACGTCAATTCCATTTAGCTTTACATCGGCAGCACTTGGAACGCCTGGTAAATGATGATTCTCCCTAATAAAAGCTGAAACAGAATCAAGTGGATTAAGAATATAGGTGGAATCAAAAACATCGTCTGACCAATTTGCAATCGCTACTACTTTTAACTTTTCAGTAATAATTCCATCTGAAACGTAGAGTCTATAAGTCCCCGGGGTTATAATAGGTTCCGGGTTTTGTCCAATTACAACTTTTCCATCGGGGCGTATTTCAAATATATTGTGTGATGCTAAATCCGCGTCAGTGAATACCTGATCAGTAATGCCGGTTGCAGGAAATGATACGATTTCTAATGACCCGTTTAACGTGCCAAGCATTGCAATACCTCCATTGCCAAGTCCGTTTCCCTGAACTTTCCATTGGTTTAATCCTACACGAGAAACATTTAATCCAAGATATGATGTGCTGTAAAGTGGCACGCCAAAAGTTGGCCCCATCGACACTGAATAGCCGCCATTGCCGATCTGCAAATCTGCTTGTGGATTTGTTGTTCCAACGCCTACTTTTCCTACAGTTCCAACGCCATTTGCTGGGCCTACAAATAAGGTGGAAATATCACTATTAAAAGCAATCATGAGAGAAGTTGGTATATTATTAATTAATCGATTACCGTTTAAAGCGCCAACACCCATAGCAATAGAATAAGTAGCAGGATCAGACACTTCTAACTTACTCCCTATGCAAAGTGAATATCGCCCATATGGCCACATTAATCCCCAACCGATTCCCAGTCCCTTTCTTACCCCAACGATACTTGTTGTGATTAAATTCTGACTGGAATTTATATAAATTGTGCTATCACCGAACCTGATAAGGCTGTCGCCGTTTAAAGGAACTATTCTGAAAACCTGGGTTCTTCCATTTAATCGGGCATCCCCATTTACATCGAGCTTGTATTGCGGCGTATTGGTTCCAATGCCCACATTTCCATTGGTTCCTGCATTAAAAACTGTATTGCCATTATAACCAAGACGACTCTGTATTTTTACATCACCATTGTAAGTATAAATTTCATTATATAAACCTGCTGAGAGATTCAGGTTATTATTTACAGAAATTATCCGTGCTCCTTTTACAGTATCGGCTTGAACCATGTTCACGATATTAATGCCCGTTGCATTAACGATTCCATTAAAACGAACAGTTCCATTTACATCTAAAATATATTGGGGATTATTTGTACCTATTCCTACAAAAGCTCCATTGTTATTCACAACATTGTTGCCAACGCGCTTCCAGCCACTAATAGAATAAATGCTGCGAAAGACACCTGCACCAGTAAATACTTTAGTCGTATCTCCTGGAAACGCCGTCATGCCAAATGTCCCATTGTTATTTACAGTAACAAGACCATCGCCAAAACCACTTAGATTATTCAATCGTAATTCGCCATTTGGCTTCAACCTCATCGCTTCAGAACCATTCGTTTTGAAAATTAAAGGTTCATTATTAAGGGTGCCTAGAAATTCTCCAGGCGCAGTCGTATTTCCATTCACATTCCATTTTGCAGGGGTTTGAGAAAATAAACTTTGAGTTGAAAGAATTAACAAACCACAAGCGAAAAGGCTTTTCAAAAATTGATAATTCATAAATGACGTTTTAAGATGTTATTATCGCCAATTTATAACAATTAACGGAAAACTCAAGCTTTTACTACTGTGAAAGAACTTTATATACGCAATGAAATAAACCGCAAAACATCCACCTCTTTTGGTAGTTCTACATTCGCCTCAATAAAATCCACCAACTTCACCCCCAGCCACGGACAAAGCAAAACCGCTTTACTCCCCATTCCATTCATCATCGAAACATTCCTGAATTGCGGATGCGTTCCTATTATAGGCCGACGATCCTGAACCGCCGGACGAATGCCTGCAAAATGTCCGAGAATTTTTACCGGGACTTTTACAAATTTCTCAAGTCGTGAAAGCAGATCTGTAACTGCGCTTTCAGTCGGAATTTCATCCACTTCATCATTATCGAACGTGGAACCGAGTACGAACTTTTCATTTCCGAGCGGCAATAAATATGCACCGCGATTTATAACGTCGGTAAGTGCAAGTCCGGGAATGTGAACGTGGAGCAATTGTCCTTTCGCCGGTTTTATCGGAACAAATGAAAACAAAGGATTTCTAGTGATCAAATGTCCTTCGCAGAAGATGATATGTTTCGATGAAATTTTTTTGTCGTAAATTATTTCATCTTGATTAATTTCCAGTTTCTCATGCCCGAACTTTTCTTCAAGAAAATTATTCTGCGTTTTTATTTTATCGGCAACGGTTTGAATAAACAGGGCGCTATCAATGCTTCCGCCATTATTTACAACACCGATTCCATAAGGCGCGATAACCGTTTCGCCGAATGGATTTTCAAGAATGTTTTCATCGGCAAGCAAGCCTGTTTTTTCAAGGCATGCTTTTTCCCAGAGCATGCGTTCATCGGCGCTGGTAAAAATTTTCAGGATCTTCCGCTCCGTGAATATTTTTTTGCCCGAAACATTTTCTGCGTAGCCGTAAAGCTCTTTCGCTGCAGCAATCATTTCCACCGCACGCCAGTTATTCATCATCTGGCGAAAATTAAACGGATTGTAAACTCCGGCTGCAATTTTAGAGCTGGAAGAAAGTTCCGGCTTGTCAATCACCATCACCTTTTTTCCCCGCCGAAGCAGCGCCAAAGCCATCACACTTCCGGCAATTCCCTGTCCGACGAGGAGGTAATCGGTTTTTTTCATTGGGTAAATGTAGGTAAGGTTTGTTGTTTGTGGTTCGTTTAAAATGCCATTAACTCCTCTCAACAATCAACAACAAACCACAAACACAATCCCTTTTTTTATTAACTTTCCCTCCGCTAATCTCTCCGAATAAACTACACTTAAGAAATCTCACACCTATGGTACCATTAATTATTTTAGGCGTCTTCGCTTTCCTGCTCTTTATTTTATCATTCGTTACCATTCAACAGGGAATGGTTGGCGTTACTACTATTTTCGGAAAATACCGACGTGTTCTTCCTCCGGGTCTGAACCTGAAAATTCCGTTTATTGAAAAACTTTACAAGCGCATTTCCATTCAGAACCGTTCTGCGGAATTAGGTTTCCAGGCGGTAACGATCGACCAGGCGAATGTGAATTTTACTGCAATGCTGCTTTACGCTGTTGTTAACCAGGGCGAAGAGACGATCAAGAACGTTGCTTTCAAATTCGTTAATGATCAGAATTTAATGCAGGCGCTTGTTCGTTCGATCGAAGGATCTGTTCGTGCTTTCGTTGCAACAAAAAAACAATCGGAAGTGCTTGCGCTGCGCCGTGATATTGTTGAAGCGGTAAAAGATCAACTCGATACAATTCTCGAAGGATGGGGATATCACCTCATCGATCTTCAGCTGAATGATATTACGTTCGATGAAGAAGTAATGCGTTCTATGGCGAAAGTAGTTGCTGCGAATAACTCAAAAGCTGCTGCTGAAAACGAAGGACAAGCATTATTGATCACCAAAACAAAAGCTGCTGAAGCGGAAGGTAACGCAATCAAGATCCAGGCGCAGGCGGAAAAAGATGCAGCTCAATTGCGCGGACAAGGTGTAGCGCTGTTCCGCGAAGAGGTGGCTAAGGGTATGAGCCAGGCGGCTAAATTAATGACGGATTCTAATCTTGATGCGTCTTTAATTCTTTTCAGCATGTGGACAGAAGCGGTGAAAAATTTCGCTGAGCATGGAAAAGGAAATGTTATTTTCCTCGACGGTTCTACCGAAGGAATGGAAAAAACAATGCGCCAGATGATGGCTATCGGACAGATGGATCTGCGTGATCTGAATAAGAAAAAATAAAGTCAGATAATAAAATTAACATGAAAAACTCCCATATCCTTGAACGGTTATGGGAGTTTTTTGTTCAGGGGGTTTGTCTGCAATCCGTATATTTGAAAGTATAAGTATCTCAAATGGCAACTTCAAATCCTAAGATTAAATCAGGCTTTAATTTATCTCGTATTAAAAAATCCGAAGAGCTTTTTACGGGTGAGCGCATCAGCATAGAACAGTACAATCTTGAATTGGATGCGGCAATTAAAAGAATTGACAAAGGGAACTTCCTTACTCATGAGGAAGTAGTAAAACGATTTCTGAAATGATTTTCGAACGAATAATTAAAAAACATCCCGTTCAGCTTATCGGTCGCAGGGAAATCGTGAGTTTTCCTGATCTCGGACTTTTTGGTTTGGTCGCGAAGATTGATACGGGCGCAAATACATCTGCGCTGCATTGTCATGATGTGCGCTTGGAGAAAGGCGTTTTATATTTCAAGCTGCTGGATGAATCGCATCCTGAATATGATGATCGCGAACATCGGTTTGAACAGTATGAAGAAAAGCTGATTCGTAATTCTTTCGGACAATCAGAATTGCGTTACGTGGTTCGCACAACAATTGTACTCGGCAACCGTAAAATCCGCTCCATCATTTCACTTTCTGATCGTGCACAAATGCGTTACCCTGTTCTGATCGGGAGAAGATTATTGAAAGGTCGTTTTAATGTTGATGTTTCTTTATTGAATGCTTTATCAGAAAAGTAGACGACCAAACTATAGACCACCAACTTTTACTTATGAAAATTGCCATCCTCTCCCGAAACGGAAATCTTTATTCCACCAATCGTATTGTAGAAGCCGGGCAAATACGCGGACATGAAATGAAAGTCATCGATCACCAGAAATGTGTGTTGGTGATTGAATCCAGCAATCCTCGCATCATTTACAAAGGTGTGGAACTGGAAAAATTTGACGCTGTGATTCCGCGTATCGGTGCCAGTGTTACTTTTTACGGCGCCGCGGTGGTACGTCAGTTCGAGCAGATGCATGTTTTTTCTACCGTGGAATCGCAAGCGCTCGTTCGTTCACGCGATAAACTGAGAAGTCTTCAATTGATGGCGAAAGCAGGAATAGGAATGCCGAAAACTGCATTTGCATCGAGCCCGAAAGATATTGATGCGGTCATCAAAGAAGTAGGCGGCGCACCTGTGGTGATAAAATTACTGGAAGGCACACAAGGCATTGGTGTGATTCTCGCCGAAACACATAATTCTGCGAAATCAGTTATCGAAGCTTTTCTTGATGTAGAAGTAAATATTCTCGTGCAGGAATTCATCAAAGAAGCAAAAGGTGCGGATGTGCGCGCGTTCATTGTCGATGGAAAAATTGTCGGCGCAATGAAACGACAAGGTGCGGAAGGAGATTTCCGTTCCAATTTACACCGCGGCGGAAAAGCTTCTCTTGTTCAATTGACACCAGAAGAAAAAGCAACCGCCATAAAAGCCGTTAAAAAAATGGGGCTCGCCATCGCCGGTGTCGACATGCTGCAAGGTGCCCGTGGTCCGCTGGTGATGGAAGTAAATTCATCTCCCGGCCTCGAAGGAATTGAAGCCGCAACCGGTGAAGACATCGCAGGAAAAATTATTGAGTACATTGAGAGGAATGAATTTCACGCTCACATTTAATTGGGTACCAATTACGAATGCTGCGAATAGTTACCAATCTGTGAGTATATGTTTAACACTAAAAATATATCATTCGTAACTATTCGAAAACATTCGTAATTCGCACCCCATAATTCGTAACTATTCGTAACTATGGGTAAACCCTTTCACATTCAAGGTCAGACAATAAATGCGGGCGAACATGCGCAGGTAATTCTGAATATTTATAAATTACCAACGCATACGCTGATTGAAATTCCGGTTTTCGTTTTTAATGGTGAAAAGCCGGGGCCGACAATTTTATTTCTTGCAGGAATGCATGGCGATGAAATTAATGGCATTGAAGTGGTGCGTAAACTCATCAAGCGTGATGATATGAAGAAGCTGAAACGTGGCTGTGTGGTGGCGATTCCGGTGCTTAATATCGTTTCGTTTTTGCTGGGCACGCGTGATCTTCCGGATGGGCGCGATCTTAACCGTTGTTTTCCCGGATCAAAAAATGGTTCGCTCGGTAGCCGCATTGCGCATGACCTGATGGAAACCATTATTCCGCAAATTGATTTTGGAATTGATTTTCACACAGGAGGATCGAAGATTTCTAATTATCCGCAGATCCGTTGTGTGTTCGGGAACAGAAAAAATCTTGGACTTGGAAAAATCTTTTCGCCTTTGCTGGTTTTAAATTCGCCCTTCAGGGAAAATACATTGCGGCAGGCGGCGGCAAGATTAGATAAACCAATTCTCGTTTTTGAAGGTGGCGAATCCAACCGTTTCGACTATGAAAGTGTGAATGAAGGATTGAACGGTTGCCTTCGGGTGTTGAGCCATTACAAAATGATCAAGGCTGAAGTAAAATCCACGCCAACAGTTTTTTTGAAAAAATCATCCTGGGTGCGCGCAAAAAGTTCAGGATTGTTTCACACCACAAAAAAATCGGGAACGCATGTGAAGAAAGGTGAAGTGCTTGGAATGATCTGCGATCCGTACGGAGAAGTAGAACATGAATTACACGCGCGGGCAGATGGATTTATTGTGGGTGTGAATAATAAGCCGATTGTGAATCAAGGGGATGCTTTGATTCATATTGGGGTGAAATGATTTATTTATCCAGGCAAACGCGGAATTATGAAAGTATTTTTATTGTCGATAGTATTCCCGGCTATTTTGTTGTTAGTCTCAACGTCTTTTGCTGAAAATTTTTCTCCACCGACGAATCGCGTTACTGCATATTGTCAAGATGCCGACTCGGTTCTTTATAAGAAAATTGATTCCCTTGTCATAAGCTACCTGCGAAACAATACTATTCCCGGGATTTCAATTGGTATTACAAAAAACAGAAAGATATACTACACGCACGGTTATGGTTTCGCGGACATTAAAAAAAATATCCCGGTTGTTCCATTAACCAATTTTGAAACTGGTTCTGTTTCCAAGCTTTTTACTTCAACCGCGATTATGCAGTTAGTTGAACAAGGCAAAATTGATATTACCAATAAACTTGTCTTTTATTTGCCGGAGTTTAAAATGACCGATTTGCGCTACAGAGATATTACAATTGCGCAAATGTTAACCCACACTTCAGGATTGCCTGATGTCAAAAATTACAATTGGGGCAACGTGGACAGCGACAGTCTTGCATTGAAAAATTATGTATTAAAACCCGCATTTAATACACTGCTTTTTGCTCCTGGCTCAGACCAGCGCTATAGTAATTGGGCGTTTGATATCCTCGGATACGTTGTAGAAAAAATAACAGGAGAAAATTTCGAAGAGTATGTTTTTAATCATATTCTTTCCGTAACCGGGATGGTAAATTCAAGCTTTGATTATTATAAAATTCCATTGGTTAGAAGGAGCTTGCCTTATTCGAGCACAATTTTTAAAAAATATAAACCGTGCAGTACTTATCCATATAATAAAGAACACGCGCCTTGTGGAATGTTAAATTCATGCGCCGTTGATCTGTCTGAATGGATGATTGAAATACAAAATATTTATGACGACACTTCTAACACATATAAAGGAGTAATAAATCATGCTACGTTAACTAAAATGTGGAAGACAAAGCCCAGCGACTTGGCACCAAATTTATTTAACGGCTTAACGTGGTGGAAAAAAGAGTCGGAACAATATGGCAATTATTATTTTCATAATGGCACTGTTCCTGGCTTCTGTGCAAGTCTTACGATATGGCCTGAGAATGAAATTGGAATTGTTGTTTTATGTAATACCAATGCAGAAAATATAGCATGGTCAAAAATACCTTTTGAAATTGAGCAGTTGGTAATTAAACAATAAGACGCAACCTCTACGCCAGTTGCAATTTCACCGGCACCCAAATCTCTTCTTCCGATTCCGGATCACCATTTTTATATTTCTCTCCCAGCACTTCAAAATGGGGACGAGTATCCAATTCATAATTTGATGAAGGAATCCATTTGCCGAAAATAAATTCGAAGATCTTCGTATCAGTGTTTAATCCTTTGTAATGGAAAACGGCATAAAGTCCGGCAGGCAAAATAAATGTTTCCATTCCTTCGGGCACATTGTCAAAATCTGAAACTTCGACAGTTGCCCATTTTTCAAATTTTGCATTCAGATCAATTTGCTGAAAATCGTAATCCTCATTATACACACGCATTGAAATCAAATCGCGGGAAAAACGGTTTTTAATTTCATTTCTCTGCGGCATAAAATTTTTCCATAGTGCTCCTACCCTGTTTTCGGCAAGCGACATTACAACATGGCTGCCAATAAGTTTTTTCTCCTTTACCGTTTTAATCTGCGGTTCAATATTCATGCAAAAATTTTTTTATTCATTTCATAAAATACACAGTCACACAAACGTTCATCATTTAATAATAGCGGATGAACAAATTCTCTTGCTTTTTTCATCCCGGATTTCTTCATCACATTTTCTGATCGCCTGTTTATTTTCGGACAAACTGCATTTACTTTTTCAAAATCCAATTGTTTAAATGCGAATTCCAGACATTTCTTTGCGCCTTCTGTTGCAAATCCTTTGTTCCATTCTTTCTGGTTTAAACACCAGCCAACATCTATGTAAGGCGTGAAATCAGATTCAAATGTTTGTTCGCAAATACCAATGAAGCCGATAAAATTTCCATCCTCCAGCTTATCAACAGCGAAATAACAAAATCCTTTTTCGACAAAATGTTTTTGCATTTTTTCAATAAATTGAATCGTATGCTCTTTTGTCTGAACAGATGGAAAAAATTCCATAACCAAAGGATCAGCGTTGATTGCTGACATGGCGTCAATATCTGTCGCAAGCCAGTTCCTGAAACCGAGACGTTCGGATTTGAACAAGTAATTTTTATCCTGCATGTTTCAATTATTTCATAGAAATATCCATGATGCATTGTTCGCGTATTGCCCAAAACTCATCCAGCGTAAATTTGATCTCGGTATTTTGCAACAGCCATTTTTCTAAATACGCTTTCTGGTATGCCACTTTGTAAGCAGCAACCTGGTCAGGAGAAATTTCGATCTCTTCGATCAAATCATCAACGAAATTAAATGCCGTTGTTTTTGTGCAGTCAATAATTTCTCCGTCAAAGCGCAAATAACAATGTGCTTCAGGAACATATTCAATCTTATGCGCAAAAAGCGTTTCTGAAACCTGCGGCGTATTTGTTGCATTCATTCTAAAAAGTCCGGCGAGCAATTTTAGTCCAGCCATTTCATTTTCATCGGCCAGTTGTTTCAGCAAAGCATGTTTTGTTCCACACGTCCCGCATTCTTCTGAAAAAACAGTCATCAAATTATCTTTGTTGCTGTTTCGCCTGTAAGGAAGTTCCCTTACAAATCTGCATGCTTGCTGAAAATCAGAAATGTTTCTTTCTAAAAATGCTGTAGAAATCTGACCTGCAGGCATTATTTTAAAGTTCAGATTCGACATACTCAATAATTTAAACGCGCCTTCATTTCCTGCCCCATTTTTTCCGTGCTTCTTCAGCAGTCTCCGGCGGTAAAAAACGGTTCGGATTATTTTGCTTCAACGCTTCTTCAATTACTGAATTCACTTCCTGCGGAATGTAAACTTGCGCTTCTTCCACTTTCGGATAGGAATTCTGCTCAGCAATGATCGCTGCAAGTTCGGTCGTGTAACTTTTAATTTTAAAAAGATGCATCAGCCTGCTGACATGGCTTAACAACGCAATAAGAATTCCAAAGTCTGGAATAACTGCGCAGCAAAGTAAAATATTTGCCGTAAGCCCCACACCAAACCCCGGGCGCGCTTCTCTGGTAATAATTCCGCGGCGGCGATATTCTTCACCGAGACTGTCAGCGACGTGATGTACCACCATGAACTGCCAGTACAAGCCGAAAAGAGGAATGAACGTAAGCCATACTTGTGATGGTTTCATTTTATTAAATGGCCTGACAAGCTCCAGCGCCCGTTGCATAACCTGCAACCAAAAAACACCGATGACTACCCACGAAAAAAGCAGTATGAGTAAAAGTGCATTGACAAGATCAACTTCCGGAATACTGAACATTACTGATTACGATTTTTTGCCCGGCGGCGCCCAACGATTTGTTCTGTCTGCTTCATCAGAAGTATTCGATGGTTTTATTTCGGGCGTTTTCTGTGGCGGGATTTTGGGCATGTACCTGGTTAAATCATCCTCAGGTTTTTCTGGCGGCGGAAAACTATTCTGCTGCGGAACATGAGGAATATTATTCTGTTGCGGAACGAATGTTGGCTGCGGAGCAAATGGAATATTTACCAGCGTTTGCGGTAAAGGAAACTGTTGCTGAGAAGGAGTGGTAACAATTTGCTGCATCACCGGAATTTGTCCGAACGCGGTTGTAGGATCAAGCTCTTTTTCCAGGCGCTCACGAAATGAATTGAGTCTGTCCGTATGCCTGTACATGCACATACACATTGCAAGCGTGATAAAAAATCCAATGCCGGGATGTATAGTGAAAAGAGATTGTACAACCACTGCAATGCAAATGACTACGCCGGTAACAATTCCTGATTCAAGCGCGGGCCGGTTTTCATCACTGTACCATCCGCGTCTGTGATATTCGCGCGCAAGCGTATCACTCACTCGCGAAACGCAGATGAATTGCCATACCAAACCGAAGACAGGAATAAAATTCAGCCAGATGGTATCGGGATCTGCACTGCGTGAAACAGGATGACAGGCCGACATGGCGCGATACATGCTCCTGAACCAAAGTACGGTGAACAAGATTAAAATTCCGATCTCAACAAAAATGAGAAAGAACAAAAGCCACAGAGAGCCGCCTAAAATTACCATTCTTGATTTATTTCATGACAAGCTTTATTGTTCCTGTCAGCTGACCTTGTGAACGAATGCTGCAGAAATAAATTCCTGGTTCAAGTGCGCCGCGTACAAGCGTAACTGATCCCGCGCCATTGGTTTGCTGAAGCGAAAGTAAATTTGTTTCATGCAGGGTTAAGACTGAGAATGTGTAAGCCATGAGAAAAGTAGGAAATCCATTACTAATTACCTAATTATCAACGACAAAAAGGTTTTTTCATCGATAATTACACCTTATTCTGAATTCAAAAAACCAGGAACACGAAACCAGGAACTCTTTACCTTCGCCGCACATTCTATGTCGCACACTATTACAATATATACCGACGGCTCTTCGCGCGGAAACCCTGGCCCGGGAGGATATGGCGCAATCCTGATGTCGGGAAGTCTGCGCAAGGAAATTTCGCAGGGATTTAAAAACACCACTAATAATCGAATGGAATTAATGAGTGTGATCGTAGCGCTGGAAAGTTTGAAAAATCCCGGTTGCATCGTCACGATTTATTCCGATTCGAAATATGTAGTAGACAGCGTTGAAAAGGGATGGGTGTTTGGATGGGCAAAGAAAAATTTCTCCGGGAAAAAAAACCCTGATCTTTGGGCGAGATTCCTTCGTGTATTCCCAAAACACAATGTGAAATTTGTTTGGGTAAAAGGCCACGCCGAAAATGTACTCAACGAACGATGCGACGTGCTTGCCGTAACAGCTGCGCTGGGAGGAAATTTAATTGAAGATGTGGGCTACATGTAGGGGTACGAATTACGAATGTGCCGAATAGTTACTAATCTGTGAATTATTTTAACTCTTAAAACATCCCATTCTTAACTATTCGGCACAGTCGTAATTCGTACCCAATCATCTACTTCAGGCGTTTCGCTGCTTCATCCAAGTCTCTGGCGAGCATATCGGCATCTGCTTTTTCGCTTTCGAGTTTTTGTAAACCGGTGGCGTTCTTTTTTACAGATTTCAGTTCGTTCATCTGCGCCTGGCTTTCTTTCGATTTTTGATTGTAATAGCCGGAGAGTTGTGAAAGAATACTTTTCGAATAAAGCTTAGGCAATTGCGATGTGCTGGTGTTATATAAATTTTCAAACCCAGCAATCGATTTCTGAACAGTGGCTGTGCTGCAGTTGGTAAGGAATACACCGTATTGCTGCAAAAATTCGGCCTGCGTGACACCATACATCGTGTACATTGTTTTTTCAAACCACGGCTGTTGTGCGTCTGATCCTGCATACGTATATGCATTCGCGACTGCCAGTTTCATCATGCGGGCTGGATCGTTTTCTCTTTTTGCTGCTTCCGCTAAACCGGTTTCTTTAAAATGTTCTGCCAACGCCTGCAACGCAGAGGTGATGACATTATAGGATTTATCATTTAATGCTGCCAGGTAAACATCCTTCATATCGTCACCTGTTGCGCCTTCATTCAACACATCAATTGCTGTAGTACGCACATCTGACTTAGGATCGTTTTTACTCAGCGCAATTAATTGTGCCTTAACACCATTCGCATCATTAGAAAATTTTGTGCAGGCCAGTTCGCGGATACCCCAGAACTCATCATTGAGTGCTTTTGTCAGCATTTTTTTCGGGAGCATCATCTCTTCCGTTGGAGCATCCTCCACTTTTTTCGGATCAGGTAAAGCGAATGCCCGCGGTGCGAGATTGTTGAGCGCTTCTAAACGATCGACATACAATTTGGAATTATCATAGAGGAAAGCCCATTCTTTCGCTGTGTGATGATCCACTTTAAAGCACAACAATGTTTTCTGCGCATCAACATTTACAAAGTCCGGTTTTGTGATCGATTCAAAATAAAAAGTATCCGCCACCGATTTTACAACGATCTCCTCGCGCTTTACTTTTCCGCCGCTGTAAATATCAACGCTTAACGGAATACGGAAAACCGGTGCGCCATGCGTGCGGTCCTGCGTTTGTTTTACGATCAGCATTTGTTTTTGCTTCGGGCCGTCGAATGAATAAGTCAGATCAAGTTCCGGGTGACCCGGCGACATAAACCATTCGTTGAAAAACCAGTTCCAGTCTTTTCCAGTTACCTGCTCGAATGCAAGACGCAGATTTGTGATTTCTACATTCTGATACTTATTCGTTTCAAGATATAATTTCAGGCTCGCGAAAAATGCTTCATCACCTGCATATTGCCGCAGCATGTGCAAAACCTGTCCGCCTTTATTATAAGAATGCGAATCAAACATATCCTCGCGATCTTCATAATTAAAACGAATAAGCGGTTCACGTTTTCCCGGCCATTCTTTTGTTGCACTTCCGCCTGCCGACTCACGCATGTAACCACGGTATGAATCATAATGTGCATAGTCGGCTTCTTCTTTTCCGTACTCATGCTCATTCCATAAATATTCGCCATACGTTGCGAATGATTCATTCAGCGGCAAGTTGCTCCACGATTCACATGTAACATAGTCGCCAAACCACATGTGAAATAATTCGTGAGAAACATATTCTTCATAAGTATTATCCAGGTACTCACGATCGTCGCGCTGAACAAAATCGCTGTGTAATGTTGCTGTTGTATTTTCCATCGCACCTGAAACATAATCACGCGCACAAACCTGCGAGTATTTTGCCCACGGATAATCAACGCCTAATGTTTTGGAAAAGAACTCGATCATCTTCGGCGTTTTTCCGAAGGTCTGTTTTGCATAAGGAGCGAATTGCGGCTCCACGTAATAATTCACTTCTTTATCCTTGTATTTATCCTTGATAACAGCAAATTGTCCTACCGCCATCATTACCAGGTAAGGTGAGTGTGGCAAATCCATTCTCCAATGATCGGTGCGCGTTCCGTTGTCGTTTTTCTTTTGATCATACAATACGCCATTCGAAAGCGTGACGTATTTATCTTCTGTTGTAATATAAATTTCAGAAGTCATCTTTTGATTCGGCCTGTCAATCGTCGGCATCCAAACGCAATTGGATTGTGTTTCTCCCTGTGTCCAGATCTGGCGCGGATGTAAAACAGAATCTTTCTGGTCAGCACCCGGATTAATAAAATACAATCCTTTGTCTTCAGAAATTGCTGCACTTCCACCCACATCTTTCAGCTCATCCGGTTTTGAAATGTAATCGATGAAAACCGTGTAGCTTTCTGTGCGCGTGTATTGGCGACCCAGGTCAATATTCAGCATTTTACCATCGTAGGTATATTGCAGATTCATTGTATCAGGCGCATATTTCATCGGACTTGTGATGTCGCGCATTAAAATAGCTACGCGATTGATTTGCATTCCGCGTGCATCCAGTTTGAGGAACGCTGTCGGATAAAAATAAGGCCGTGCACTGATCGTTGCTTTTCCATACATCCATTTATTCGTCCAGTCAAAACGAACCTGCAATGAAGTATGAAGCAAATCCGTTTCGCGCGTTTCTGATGCATGATAATCCGGCCGCGATTCCACATTCACATTCGGATCGGGAGCTGGTTTTTGTTTTGCCTGTCGCCAGTGCGTTTGCTGCGGATCAGTCTTTGTGATATTCTTTTGATGTCCGCATGCCAGTATTAAGGCAAACAGACTGATGGGAAAGATGTATTTGTACATCGGTGGTGGAGTGGTTTAAATGACGGATCGCAAAGTTGGTTAATTTATGCGGGAAAGCCAACCCGTTTGTCATGCCTTTTGACCATTCAAAATGAGAAAAAACAGGTGTGCCGTTTTGTAATCATAAATCGTAACTTTGGGTAAGAAAACGCGGTTATGGAAAAACAATCATTCACAGTTACTGTTGCAGGAAAAGAAAAGCACAAGGTTGTTTTTGATCACAAGGATGCGTGGACAGGCTCAATTGACGACAAATCTTTTTCTTGCGATGTGATTTCGCCGGAATCTAAACGTTTTCATGTGCTGCGCGATAATCGTTCTTACGAAGTTGAAATTGTAGAGGCGGATACTGTTGCTAAAACAATGGTGATAAAAGTGAATGGTCATCCTTACCCGCTCGCGATCGCTGATAAATTTGATGAGCTGCTGCAATCGATGGGAATGGATAAAGCCGCTGTTTTAAAAATAAACGATCTCAAAGCGCCGATGCCGGGATTGGTTTTAAATGTCGTCGTGGAAGAAGGTCAGCAGATAAAAAAAGGCGACCCTGTGATTGTACTTGAAGCGATGAAAATGGAAAATATTTTAAAATCGCCTGCCGATGTGACGGTGAAAAAAATAATGGTGAAAAAAGGCGTCGCTGTGGAAAAAGGGCAGGTTTTGGTGCAGTTTACTTAGGGGTACGAATTACGAATCAAAACGAATAGTTACTAATCTGTGTGTAATAATTAACTAAGAACATCTTATTCGTAACTATTAGAAAGCATTCGTAATTCGTACCCAATCAGCTATATCTCATTTTTAAAAAAAATCTTACTCATGGAAAATTCACGACGCGCATTTCTTCAAAAAAGTTTATTGGCTGGCATCGGCATTTCTCTTCTCGGAAAAAATGTGCTGAATGCAGAAGAACAGAAAGAGGCAATTCATTTTTTATCCATTGCTGCACCTTATTCCCTTCCTCCGCTTCCATATCCGTATGATGCATTAGAGCCGCATATCGATAGCACGACAATGGAAATTCATCACGACAAACATCACCAGGGATATGTGACGAATTTGAATAAAGCGCTCGAATCGGTGAAAGATGCGCCTGCAACATTGGAAGAGCTCCTGAAAAATGTTTCTAAATATCCAATGGCCATTCGCAATAATGGTGGCGGACACTGGAACCATTCTTTTTTCTGGACCACTCTTCGCCCATCCTCTTCTGCTTCTGTTGCGGGTTATCCGTACGGAAAACTGGCGGATGCAATTAATGCTTCATTCGGGTCATTCGAAAAATTCAAAGAGCAATTTTCCGCTGCAGGAAAAGATCGTTTTGGTTCCGGCTGGGCCTGGCTGATCATTGGTGCAGATAAAAAACTGGCTATTTGTTCTACTCCAAATCAGGACAATCCTTTAATGGATATAGCCGAAGTAAAAGGCACTCCACTTCTAGCGCTTGATGTTTGGGAACACGCGTACTACCTCAAATACCAAAATCGCCGCGCGGATTATATGAATGCATTCTGGAATGTGGTGAACTGGGATAAGGTGGGGGAATTGTATTTGAAAGGCTAAATTTTTCCTAAAAGGAAGTAGGCAGGAAAAAAAGGAGCAGGAGGCAGGCGAATAATTGCTTGTATTTCTTGATAAAGTCCTGAAAAAAAGACAGGGTTCGGGGAAGGAGTTGCGCGGAATGAAGTCTAAAGGACAGAAAAGGGTCGGAAGCGGGGCGATTTTGCTGCTTTTCATGTCTTTTCCTGCCGCCTTTCGCCTTTTTGACTGCCCCTTTTCCTTACCTTTGCAGCAGAAATCTCTTCAATCATGACAAATCCTTTCATCATTCTTGGCTTTATGGGTCTTGGCGGCTCTGAACTTATCATTATCCTGGTAGTTGTGCTTCTCCTTTTTGGTGGCCGCAAAATTCCTGAGCTGATGAAAGGTCTTGGAAAAGGCATCAAAGAATTCAAAGACGCTTCTAAAGGCGTTGATAGTGATGTTCCTCCTCCTGCAGCTAAAAATGACTAATTAATTCTGAATTGATTTCCGTTGTTTCCGGGAAAAATTCAAAATTTCTGTGAAGGCCTATACCTCTCTTTCTGCTATTCAAACCGACTTGCGCGCCGGAACTATTTCCTGTGTTGCGCTGGTTGAAGATTACCTGGAAAAGATCGAAGCTAAAAAATCACTCCATGCTTTTCTTGAAGTGTTTCCTGAATCTGCCCTTGCGAAAGCCAAGGAGGTAGATGAAAAAACAGCATCCGGAAAAGCGGGCAAGCTGGCAGGAATAGTCATTGCATTAAAAGACAACATTTGCTATGCCGGCCATAAAGTATCGGCCTCTTCAAAAATTCTTGAAGGTTTTGTTTCCCCTTATTCTTCCACCGTTGTCGAACGTTTGCTTGCAGAAGATGCAATCATAATCGGTCGCACAAATTGTGATGAATTTGCAATGGGAAGCTCCAATGAAAATTCTGCTTTCGGAAATGTTCAGAATGCTTTTGATCCCAAGCGCGTTCCCGGTGGTTCTTCTGGCGGATCAGCGACTGCGGTTGCAGCTGGTCTTTGTCTTGCAGCGCTCGGAACAGATACGGGCGGTTCAATTCGTCAGCCTGCTTCTTTCAGCGGAATTGTCGGGATGAAACCAACCTACGGAAGAATTTCGCGCTGGGGAATTATTGCTTATGCTTCTTCATTCGACCAGGTGGGTCCGCTGACAAATAACGTGGATGATGCCGCTATTCTTTTAGAGGTTTTAGCCGGCGCTGATGAATTCGATTCAACAAATTCATCACAACCTGTTCCTGCTTATTCAAAACAGCTTGCACGTCCTGAAAAATTACGTGTTGCTTACCTTGAAGATTGTTTTGAAAAAGAAGGACTTGACCCGGAAATAAAAACGCGGTTGAATTCCATTCTTGATCAATTGAAAAAAGATGGTCACACGGTTACACCGGTAAGTTTTCCGTATCTCGATTATCTTGTACCTGCGTATTACGTGCTGACTACTGCGGAAGCTTCTTCCAATCTGGCGCGTTACGATGGCATTCGGTATGGTTACCGCAGCAAGAATGCGCACGATCTTGAATCGACTTATAAAAAATCACGCAGCGAGGGTTTTGGACCGGAAGTAAAACGCCGCATCATGCTTGGAACATTTGTGCTGAGCGCCGGTTATTACGATGCATATTATTCCAAAGCGCAGAAAGTACGCCGTCTGCTGCGCGATAAAACGCAGGAAATCTTTGATCAGTACGACATTATTATTTTGCCTACAACTCCGGGCGTAGCATTTGAGTTCGGCGCCAATTCTGCTGATCCGATTAAAATGTATCTCGAAGATATTTTCACGGTTCAGGCCAATCTTACCGGCTTCCCTGCTATTTCTGTTCCGGCAGGAAAAAACAAAGACGGACTTCCTTTCGGCGTGCAGCTGATGAGTCGCCGCTTTGAAGAAGGCACACTATTTGCATTCGCCAAATACATCGGAGAGCTAAACAGTTAATCAGCTGCTGGTTTTCTTCCTTTTATTACATTAGCTTCTGAAAGTTTATAGATTTGAATAATACTCAAAGCCGGTTACAGAAGTAATTGACTCATCTCTCTTTTAATCATTCAAACCAACTACCATGCGTAGATTTTTTTTCAGCCTCGTTTGCCTGCTGTTTTCTGCCTCTTTATTTTCTCAGGAGCTCAGCCAGAATCTCGAATCGTACCAGCTTACTGTTTCAGGCGAAAATATAATTCTTTCAGGTTATAAGCCACTTTCGAAAGGGCAGGTTTTTACAGCCTACTTCTGCGATCAAAGCCTGAATGTTATAACTACTTACACAAAAACACTTCCACTCGAAACCAAAAGTTTTTTCGTTGCAAAAAGTGGTGAGCTGTTTGTATTTTCTTTTTATACTGTTGGTGAAAAAGTAAAATACAAAATCGCATTGGATGGCGCCTTCACTGAAAAATATGCCGCAGTGCCGAAAGCGGAAGCAGAATCGGATGATGTCATTATTTCAGACTGGACTTACGATGCTACTTATGCAAATGAATATGTTATCGGCGACCTGATGCTGGATGCGCAGCTCGATGCTATTACCTGTTATTCATTAAAAGATCCTGTTCAGGGTTCATACAAATTGAAATGGAAAAAAGAATTTGACGACAAGATCTATTATAAGAAAATGGAATTGATCGGAATAAACGAGCGCATTGCTTATTTCCAGGCAGTGGAATTATTGCCCGAATGCAAACAATTGTTTTTCTCCATAAATATCGATGACGGTGATGTTTTATTCAACACAGAATTAAACAAGGCTGATTCACTTGATGCGGTTTCAGTTTCTTCTTTTTTCGTTAAAGGAAATACTATTTATCTCGGTGGAACTTTTTCACGAAGTGAAGGAGCGAAGTATGATTTCAAGCCAACCATTCTTGATAATATGGATAATCTGCGAAGAGGCTTTGATGAACCATCACCTTATATTATTGCCGCAACAGATGGCTATTTCCTTATGAGCATTGATGCAAAGTCAGGAGCAATACAAAAAATGAAAACGTTTAATTTTCCACCTATCGATAAAGTAGTGGATGACCGCGATTACCGTTTAGCAGTTTGTCAGGGCATCGCCACACTTTCTGATGGGAAAATGGTTGCGTTTTATGAATTGCTTTCTACTTCTTTTTCAGGCATATCAATCGGATCAATGGGAAGCGGGTCAAATGTGGGTGGAATGCTGAAATGGGAAACAGATGGATTTACAAGCCTTATCTTCAGCAGCGACATGAGCACTTTTGATCCGACAACGCTTGTATGGGATGAAGAAACTTCCGACTACGATTTAACTGATTACGATTTCTTTTCACTTGCGCCATTGCAGGAAGTGCCGCATGATTACTGCACGCTTGGCAATGACGGTTGTTACCCGGAAGCATTTACATGCGATGGCACCAATTGGGTGTTCCATCTTCGTTCAGATGATAAACTGATCCCTGATTATCTGATCCGTGGAAATGAAAGTGAAATGAAGCCGTTGAAATTGCTTCCTCCCGGATTGGTATTGCTCCGCGATGTGCACACCGGAATACAAATAAAAGAAGCGGGCCAGTCCGTTAAGGTAAAGATCGTTACAGTTAATTAGCCTGATTTTAACATTCTCATGCTCAGAAACTCAGTAAAAGACCTTGAATCCTGCGTTTTGGTTCCGATATTTGCAAATAGCAGGTATCCAAACCATGCTTTTCTCTTTTCATCAGACCCCGCTATTACCTTATGCGTCAAAAACTATTCCTGCTGCTGCTGGCATTCTTTTCACTTACTTCCGTGCTGAACGCGCAGTGGAAAGATTCGCTCCTTTTTGTAGATGATCCAATCGCTGCAATGCTGGATAGCCTGATGCGCAATTCCTTCATTGCAAATATTCCCCGCACACAAACGCAGCACGGAAATAAATATCATTTCGCAAAAGATTCTATTCCGCCGGCTGATCCGATACTGGTGGAAACCCGCCTCGCAAAATTAAACGCACAATCTCCTTTTGACCTTGTTTATAATTATGAAGTACAGGCCTACATCAATCTGTATTCGATCCGCAACCGCAAATCAGTAGAACGCATGCTCGGACTTTCAGAATTGTATTATCCGATGTTTGAAGAGCAACTGGATAAATTCAATCTTCCATTAGAACTAAAACACCTCGCAGTAATTGAATCTGCACTCAACCCGACTGCAACTTCCCGTTCAGGTGCGCGCGGGCTTTGGCAATTCATGTACACCACAGGAAAAATGTATGACTTGCAGGTGAATTCTTATGTGGATGAACGATGCGACCCGTACCTGGAAACTGTCGCTGCCTGTAAATTACTCGAATCGCTTTATAAAATGTTCGGCGACTGGCAGATGGTGCTTGCTGCTTATAATGCAGGTCCGGGAACAATAAACAAAGCGATCCGCAGGGCTGGCGGCGGCAAAAAAACGTATTGGGAGATCCGTCCTTTCCTTCCGAAAGAAACACAAGGATATGTTCCCGCATTTATTGCCGCAACGTATGTAATGACTTATCACGCTGAACATAATCTTTGGGCAATTGCGCCGAGGAAAACTTTTTATGATGTGGATACCGTCGCAGTCCGGCAGCAGGTTACGTTTGCGCAGCTTGAATCGGTATTGGGAATTTCGCACGATGAATTGGAATTTTTAAACCCGATGTATAAGCTTGGCGTAATTCCGGTTTCATTTACCGAGCCTTACAAATTGGTTTTGCCGGTTGCGAAAGTCGGAAACTTCATTAACAATGAAGTTGCGATTTACAATTATATTAAAACGGATACCGCTATGACTTCGCTTGCGGTAACTGCTGTAAAAACATCGCATACTGTAACCAAGGGAGAAACAATTACGTCCATTTCTCGGCGATATAAATGTTCGGTTACTGATATACGTGCGTGGAATGGATTAAAAAGCAATACACTTCATCCGGGGCAAAAGCTGGTCATTTATACGCCTGGAAAAGTTCCTGTGCAGGCAACTTCTTCCACCACCCCAACTGAAAAAACGCCGCCTGCTATTACAAAAACAGAAACAAAGCCTCCCACTACAACAACTTCTACAACAGATGTGGCCGGAACGCAATACAACTATTACACAGTAAAAAACGGCGACAATCTTTGGACCATCGCAAATAAATTCGGAACTACTGTTGATGCGCTGAAAAAACTTAACGGTTACGGAGCTAAAGTTGTTTTACACTCCGGCGATAAAATAAAAGTCGGTAAGCTGTAAGATCAAAAACTAAAAAAGTCAAAATCCCAAAGATGAACCTTCGGGATTTTGACTTTTAATTTCTTTGATTTTTATTTCCGGAATTTTTTGTAGCTCGATTTTCCTGCTTTATTTCCAAGCTTTCCGCTTCTCTTCCAGTCGGCAAGCGCTGCGTTTTTATCGCCTGCGAGGTAGTTTGCATTTCCGCGGTTGAATGTATTGTTCTTGTTTTCCTTTGCATTGATTGAAACATTGAACGCTTCAACTGCTTTGTTATAATTTTCTGCTTCGTAAAAAGCAATACCAAGGTCATTTGCATCATTCATTGCAAGATGCGCACCTGACTCTGTGCTTGCGAAACCTTTTTCAGACGCTTTTTTGTAATCTGATAAAGCACCAAGCTTATCACCGAGCTTGAAACGTGTTTCGCCACGGAACTGGTGATCATAAGCATCGCCTCTTTTTTCTACTGCGATGTCGAAATCTTCCAGCGCGGTTGTGTATTCGCCGAGGAAATAAAATGCATCGCCGCGGTTGAAATAAGCATCAGCCAGTTCATTGTCGAGCTTAATAGCTTGGGTGCATAAATCAATAGCAAAATGGAGCGAATCAGTATTCGTGCTGTTCAGGATGATGATCCAGGAAGCACGTTTGTTGAGCTCTTCTGCTGTTTCAGGTTTTTCTGGTTTTGCGGTTACATTGTTTTGTGCGGCATGCAGCGGAACAAAATTTGTGATCAAAGCGATGATCGGGAGGATGAGCAATTTTTTCATGGTGTGTAGGTTTTTTTTATTTGCCCGGCGTATATCGACCGGTTCTGTTAGCTTAACGCATACATCGTGCAAAAGTGATGAAAAGTCCCAATGAAAATGCGTTGAAGGGTTCAGAATACTACATTTGCATTACGGAAAAACGCATCTTTTCAGGCGAAACAGCATTCGTTCGCGGTTTATGAAGCTATCAGAATACGTTTCAGGGAAATATTACTTTACATTCTTCCTCGACATCATCAGCCGTGTATCGGAAAAAGCTTCGCACATTTTCGTTTTTGATGCTGCATTCATCCATGCAGGCAAGGAATCACTTTCGCACCATGTAGCAGGTACAACAACATGCTGAAGCAAGGACGCATCATACGCACGGTATACCCACGTAGGCACATAAGTAAATGGTTTCAATTGCATTTTACCCGTTGTAATATTTTTCTCAATTGAAATATTCAGAATCACGCCTGCGTCAGTATATCTCCAGTATTGGTTCGATAAGAAATTTCCAAGCGACCACGCGACAATTCCTGAATCAAGTTTTGCATTCGGCGCTGTTTTGAAATAGGTTACCGGTTCCAATACATGTGGATGCGCACCTATAATGAGATCTGCACCTGCATCAGCGGCCCAATGAAACATGGTATCCTGTTTTGCAACGGGCGATTGTTTATTCTCAATTCCCCAATGATAAAATACAAGCACAATATCCGCCTCTGCTTTCCTTGCACGCAAAACATCATCATGCACGAGTGCGCTGTCGGCAACATTCAGCATCCATTTTTTTGATTGTGATGGATAGGTGCCATTCGTTCCATACGTATAATTCAGCACTGCTATGTTTACGCCTCTTACATTCAGGATGCGTATCGAATCACGGTCGCGTTGTGAATCAAATGTGCCGGTAGAACCGAAATTATTTTCCCGTACTTTTTTCAATGTGCGCTGCAATCCTTCTTCGCCTGTATCCATGCTGTGGTTGTTGGACGTAACAAGAAAATCGATGCCTGAATTTTTTATTGCTTCCAGGTATTCATCCGGACTATTAAATGCAGGGTAACCTCCGTAAGGCCTTCCTTTGCCTGCGAATGTGCATTCGAGATTTGCCATCGTGATATCTGCCGAAGAAAGAAATGGTGTGATCTCTTTAAAGCTCGGATTGAAATCAAGTGTACCGTCTGCTTTTCTTGCATTGCTGATCTGCGGTGTATGACACATTAAATCGCCTGCGAAACTGATTGTAACCGTAACGATGGAGTCAGTTGCTGGAGCGCTTGTCAGAGTTGTAACGGAATGATCCGCATTATTTCCAGGCAATCCATCGCTGGCGCAGATCAATAAAAAGCAAATCGGTAATAAAACCAATCCTGCCCAGGAAAATTCCGATTGAAAAGCGATTCGTTTGTGTGTGCGGATTTCAAGTTGTGTCAACACGGCGTTCATATTTACAAAGGAACGGCTTTTTTGCCTTGATGGGTAATCAGCAGCGTTTTGCCACAGAGGCACAAAGGCACAGTAAAAAATAATTTTGAAGTTTTTTCCTGCCGCCTGCCACCTTTTTTCATGCCCCTTCCCCTGCAATGAAAATCGCAGATCTTAAGTTACGGCTTCCGCAAAAACAATCCCCATTCATCCACATATTCTTCATCTTCCATTTGATGAATCTCTTTCACCCATTCCACAAATAAAGCCTGGAACTTCAGCATTTCGTCGCGCAGCATTTGAACGTATCGCTGATCCACATTGCTTTCATATTTTAACCCGGATGTTCCCGTGAGAATATATTCAGCATGTGAGCGAATGATCGACGCGTTTTGCATACATAAAAGCCACGACTCTGAGCCAATCGCGCCCGCAAGCTTTGCAGGAATAATCATACAGGAATCAAGCATGGTGCTGCCGAACATTTCGCGTTCCATTTCATCCGTAATGCTTTCAACCAATGCGGTTGTCACGCGGTAAATTTCTTCCGCCTGCCTTGTCATAGGATGGTTTCTCCGCAATTTTTCTTCTGCGCGCATCTGCCGGTCTAATTCTTCATTTTCTTCCGGAGTAAGCTCATTTCCAAAATCATCCTCGTCATCGTCCCAAGCCATAGCTAAAAAATTAAGTTTATATATATAAATAAGTATTTACAAAGATACATTCAAAATTAAAAAAGTCAAGTTTAATGTGATTTTTGGTTGTGTATCAGATTCTTCTGTTTCGTATTCAACCCTCTAAGAGTTTGCTGGCCAGGGCAACACGCATTATAAATTTTTCAAGACCTTTGTCAGGTATTCATCGTTCCAGCTTGCAATCATTCTCCTATTGTTAACACCATAGCGTTTAAGTGGGGCTTGGGTTATTTTGGTTAGGGCAA
>JBDSHN010000046.1:0-31051 GCA_039918435.1 Bacteroidia bacterium
GAAACCTGTTTGGCGGTTACTTTCAGGTTTCCCTCCTGTACACTGCCTTCGCTGTCGAAATAAATGAAGTATGGATTTTTGCGATTATAAACATTGTAAATCGAGAAATTCCAGCTGTTCTGGTAAGGAACTTTATTGTTGAAAATGTGTTTTTGTTTTCCTGTCCAGGTAACAGAAAGATCAAGGCGATGATAAGAAGGCATACGATACGCATTCCGCGGGCCGTAATCAGAAACGATTGTTCCTTCAATGATGTAACGCGAGATCGGAAGTGAAATCGCATTGCCGGAACCATAAACAAAAATGCTTCCGAACGACCATTTATCATTCAGGTCGTAAACAGCAACGACAGAAATGTCATGACGGCGATCGTATCGTGCATAAAAAGTTTTTCCTTCGTCGATGTCAGGAAAAGTTCTTGTGGTCCACGATAACGTGTAGCCGATCCATCCGTTCAGCTTTCCTTTTGCTTTTTTGAAAAGGAATTCCGCGCCGTACGATTCTCCATTTCCAAAAACAAAATTATTATCCGTATTGTTATTTACATTGTCTTCCGGTAACGCACCAGCAGCAAATTCAACCTGGTTGCGCATGTTTTTGTAATACACTTCCACGGAAGATTCGTAAGTATTGTTTTTAAAATTCCGGAAATAGCCTGCTGCATATTGTTCCCCGATCTGAGGTTTTACAATATCAGAACAGGGCACCCAAATGTCTGTCGGCAATGAGATCGGAGAAATTGTTGCAAGGTGAACGTATTGCAGGTTATGCGTAAAGGAAGCCTTGAGCGATGATTTTTCATCAAGAATAAATCGCATTGAAAAACGTGGTTCGAGTCCGCCATAATCTGCAACCACATCATTTCTTCCGTAAGAAACCGTGTCGGTTGTGCGGCCCGTAATATCTTTTATGTAACGGTCGAATGCACCCACCTGGATAAAATGCGAGTAGCGCAATCCCATGGTTAAACGGAGGCGTGGTGTTACATCCCAGTCATCATTAAAATAGACTGCGATCTCATGGCCGTATTCTTTTTTTAATCCGCCAAGATCAAAAACGGTTTCTCCTGATTTTGCAGAAACATTATTTGGTGTGAATGTGTGCCATGTATAATTCGTTCCGAAACGGATATAATGTTTACTGTTTGGCAGATAAGAAAAATCAACTTTTCCGTTCCAGTCGCGGATGCCGGAGAAAAGTTTAAATTCAAAACCATCCTGCTCAGCGCTGAATGAAAATTTATAGTCGCTGAATACTGCGGTGGTATTGACAAACATTTTAGGATTCAAAAGATGATTCCACCGGAGCGAAGTGGTTGCATTTCCCCAGGGGATCGTCACCTTAAAATCAGATTTGTTATCGTTGTATGTAAATACATCGCGACCGAAATAACCACTGAGAAATACTTTGTTTTTATCGTTGATGCGCCAGTTCAGCTTCGTGTTCAGGTCATAGAAATAATAACCAGAACCTTTAAATGGCGAACTTTCCTTGATGAATGGTTTCATGAGCACATCTATATAGGTTCTTCTTGCGCTCACGATAAATGATGCTGTATCTTTTTTAATTGGCCCCTGCACGGTTAATCGCGAAGAAATTAAACCGATTCCTCCATCGGCCTGGAAGCGTTGATTATTTCCTTCTCTCATGTTAATGTCCAGCACAGAAGAAAGCCGTCCACCATATTGAGCAGGCATACCGCCCTTGATGAGATTAATGTCTTTTACAGCATCACCATTGAACACCGAGAAAAAACCAAAAAGATGGCCTGCGTTATATACGGTTGCTTCATCCAACAAAACAAGATTCTGATCGGGTCCGCCACCGCGCACATAAAATCCGGAATTTCCTTCCGCACCACCCTTTACGCCCGGAAGCAACTGAATTGTTTTGAGCACATCTACCTCTCCCATAAACGCAGGGATTTTCGTGACCTGTTTCATGTCGAGACGATTTGCACTCATCTGGCCATCCGTAACATTTTCGTCCGCTTTTTTATCTGAAATGATCACTTCCTCATTCTGGATCATTTCCATTTTTACATCAAACTTCATGTCTTTTGTAAGTGAAATGCGCTGCGAATATTGTTGAAGCCCCGTATAAGAAACAGAAAAATCATAGCTGCCACTATCAGCAGTAAGCGAATAAAATCCATAATTATTCGTGACCGTTCCTTTCAATGGCTCACGTAAGGTTACCGCTGCTCCAATGATCGCTTCACCATTTGCTGATTCAAGAATATAACCGCTGATTGTAAATTTTTTTCCCTGGGCATTTGCTGGAATAAAAGCGGCAAGCAGAAAGGAAGTAAGAATAAAAAGCCGGAAAATGGTCTTCATAGCGCGAAGCTTAATTGAGGAGTGCAAAAATACGGAAACTTAACACGACCTTTTTATTCCGGCGGACAAAAACAATGTTCTGTGGAGTAAAAATGCGGTTTTGTAGTTTAAATGGTTTTTTAAGAGTTATTCGTGTGTAAGGGTGAATAATTCCTCTCTATGACAGAGATAATCTTCAATAGTTACATTGCCACAAAAAGGCGGCAGGAAAAAACAGAGTTGATTTAACCCGTTTCGTGTTCAATCCCTCATTAAAAGTACGGGTGGTTTTTGTTTCATGTTCTCTTTCAAGCATTCTTCAATGTTAATTCCTCTTTTATTTTACTTTAATTTTTCGTAAAGTTGTAGTATACAAATCATAAGTTATGGTCTTCCCCCGACACCTGATCGTTTTTTTTGTAACCTTTCTATTGCTGGTTTCCTGCGGAGATGATAGTGGAACTGCTTCCGATTCGCTCCGCTTAAATGAAAGACTGGAAAACGTTAATTACCCCGATTCTGCTCTTGCGCAGGATATAACTTTCAAGACTTTTATTGTGAAAGACAGTTTGGACAAAGAGAAAGGCTGGGGCTATGATTTATATGTGGATGGAAAGCGAACCATTCATCAGCCGCTCATTCCTGCTGTGCCTGGCAATGATGCATTTGCGACAGAAAAAGATGCAAAAATTACAGGCGAACTTGCTGTTCAGAAAATGAAGCTTACAGGAAGTTTCCCAACCATTTCCATTCATGATCTAGACAGCCTCGGAATAAAACATCAATAGTCCACCATGAAAAAACGATACCTATCAAAACCGGATAAATTTTCTATCACATTATTCTTTGCGGTAATTTTTTCATTCGCTGCACTTGCACAGAATAATTTTACATGGGTGCAGAAAGCAGGTTTTCCGGGGCCAGCGCGCCATCGTGTTACATGTGCTTCGGCAGGCAATCGCGGTTACATGGGAATGGGTCACGTGAATTCTGTAGTTGATATTTTATATGATGATTGGTTTGAATACGATCCAGGTTCCGATTCATGGACGCAGAAAGCTGATTTTCCTGCCGGCCCGCGTTATCATGCAACAAGCTTTACAATAGCGAATAAAATTTATGTGGGAACCGGCCGCGATATATCTGCAAATCTTTACAATGATTTTTATTGCTACAATCCTGCTTCAAATACGTGGTCACCAATTGCTGCATTTCCGGGAGCGGGAAGAAGAGGAGCAGTATCTTTTGCGATAAACGGAATTGGATACGTCGGAACTGGTTCATACCATTCTAATTTTTTTAAGTATGATCCGACAAGCAACGTATGGACACCAGTTTCAAACCTTCCGGGATCAGGAAGAATCTCATCTGTAGCGTGCGCAATCAATGGAAAAGGTTATCTCACTACCGGCGATTTTGGCGGACCTGCAGGTGACATGTGGGAATATGATCCTGCATTAGATACGTGGACGGCCAAAGCAAATCTTCCCGGCTTACCAAGAATGGAAGCTTGCGGATTTGCCTTGAATGGGTTGGTTTACGTCGGAACAGGTGATAATTATTCCAGCGGAACAAATTACCAGGACTTCTGGTCGTATGATCCAATAACAAATTCATGGACGCAAGTGCTCGATTTTTCAGGAGCAGCACGTCGTTATATGGGAAGTTTTGTGATTGGCAATCGCGCCTATACAGGACTTGGCACAAGCGGAATAAATTATGCGGATCTCTGGGAATATGGTTCCATCAGCGGCGTAGCGGAAAACAGCAACACATTTTCGCCGATACAGGTTTTTCCGAATCCGGTTCATGAAACAGCGACGTTGAATTTTAGTACAACTGTGGAAAATGGAACATTGAAGCTGTCAGATATTAATGGAAAACAGGTGCGTAATAGTTCCGGCATCAATGGAACGGATTATGTTTTTGAGCGCAAGGGTCTTGCTCCCGGAATTTATTTTTTCTCGCTGGAGCAATCAGGCAAGTTGATTTCTGTTTCGAAAATCATTGTTGAATAAGCGAGCGGTAACAGCAAAAAGATAACTATGAAAAAATTAATTACGCTCGCTGTTATTATTTTCCTGCCGCTATTATTGTCTGCGCAAGCAAATACGTGGGAAAAGAAAACGAGTCTTCCGGCAAGCAAACGTGCACGGAGTGTTTCATTTTCTATTGCTAACCGCGGTTATATTGTCGGCGGAGAAGATACGCTCGATGTTGAACTGAATGATTGCTGGGAATATGATCCGGGCACAGATTCATGGACACAAAAAGCTTCGCTTCCTGCTGTTGGACGTCGTGATGCAATCGGTTTTGTAATTGGTCAGAAAGGGTATTGCGGAACCGGGATTGATGCATCAGACGCTTTTGCTGGAAATAACTTGAGTGACTTTTGGGAATATTCGCCGGCGACAAATGCATGGGTGCAAAAAGCATCTTTTCCCGGCAATTTTAATAGTGGCGTTTATTTCGCAACTGGATTTGCAGCTAACGGAAAAGGATTTGTTGTCTGTGGTAAGATCAGTGCATCTTATTACAGCTCCGAAGTATGGCAGTTTAATCCGGCGAATAATACGTGGTCACAAAAAACAAATTTCCCTGGTGGTGTGCGGTATGGACAGTCTAATTTTGTGCTGAACGGAAAAGCGTATGTCGGTACTGGTACAGATGAAAATTGGTTTACAAATGATTTCTGGGAATATAATCCGGTGACTGATTTCTGGCTGCAGAAAGCAAATTTTCCGGGAAGTGCAAGAGGATTTGCATCTGCCTTTGCAGTAGGCGCAAAAGGATATATGGGGCTTGGCACAGATGGCGGCTATCGCGATGACTGGTATGAATATGATGTGGCAAGTGATTCCTGGAGTGTAAGAGCATCATGCCCGAATTACGGACGAAGATCAGCACCGGCATTTGTTATTACAGGTGCAGGATATGTTATGCTGGGAAAAGGTGTCAACGGAAAGCACCGCGATCTCTGGCAGTATCATCCATACATCACAGGCATAGAAGAATTTAATCCTGCGGGCGTAAATGTTTATCCGAATCCTGCATCAGAGATGATCAACTTCGACATTGATGCTGATTTCGCTTCGGGAAAAGAAAACCTTTCCATTCTTCTCACGACACTCGAAGGAAGAGTTGTTGCAGCAAAAGAACTCGGAAGAAAAAACAAGGTTACGCTGAATAATGATAATTGGGCTGCCGGAATTTATCTCTATGCGCTTACCGACGGAACAACAATGTATGGTGGTGGCCGCGTTGTGATCAGGTAGGGAATGCAAAAAAAAATCGTATGAAAAAACTATTTCTATTCTCCTTTTTTATTCTGATTGCAACAACACAGGTTCCTGCGCAATTAGGTTTCTGGACCTTACGCGATACATTTCCGGGCGATGAACGTTCTGCTTCAATGGCGTTTAATGTTGGAACAGGTGCGTATGTGAGCTGCGGCATTGATAGTACCGGCTATAAACGCAGCACTTATTTATTCAATCCCGCAACAAACACGTGGACGCAATTGCAAAGTCTCGGTGGTGTTACCGGAAGCGGATTAGGAAGAGATATCGCTATGTCGTTCGTGGTGGGAAACAATGCTTACGTTGTTGGCGGGCAAGGGTCAATTGCTTATTTTAACGATACATGGAAATATGATGCGTTCAATGATATGTGGACGCAGGTGCAGAATTTTGGCGGAGGCGGAAGGCGTTCGGGTATCGGATTTGCGATCAATTCAAAAGGATATGTTGCGTGCGGACAATCATCAACGGGTTTGAAGAATGATTTATGGGAATATAATCCGGCAACGAATACGTGGATTCAAAAAGCGAATTACTCAGGAACTGCGCGTCGTTTACCCGTTGTATTTGTAATCGGTGGCAGTGCATTTGTAGGAACCGGTGATGATGGAATCTGCAAAGGCGATTTTTTCGCTTATGATCCAGTTGCAAATACATGGACAACAAAGGCAGCGCTTACCGGAACACCGCGTTATGGTGCTGTCGGATTTACGCTGAACGGAAAAGGATATGTTGGATTCGGTTATGACAACACACTTTCAAACAGGAAAGATTTTTTCGAATACGATCCTGTTTCCAACTCATGGGTACAGATGGCTAATTTTCCGGGAACTGCCCGCGCAAATGCAGTCGCTGTTGCGTGTCCGAACGGCCGCGCATATATGGGAACGGGTTATGACAGCTTATTCCGCAATGACTGGTGGGAATTTGATCCGCTTTCGAATGGTGTAAATGAAAATCAGCTGAATGAAAACAGTGTGAATATTTATCCGAACCCGATGCTTACGGCTGCAACGCTAAGCGTGGATAATTCACTGTTCAATAACAATGATAAGCTGATCGTTTTTGTTTTTGATCTCAATGGAAAAATGCTTCGCAAACTGGAGATGAAAAATACAAATGTGCTGCAGATTGAGCGGGAAGAATTGGCGAGCGGGATTTATCTTGTGCATATTGTTTCGGCAATGCACGGTGCTGTTACAAAACGATTGATTGTTGAGTAATAGTTTACCTCCGACAAATTCCCTTAAAATCACATAGCCTGCAGATGTCAGGGTCTTCTGTCTGGGAAAATGTTTTTTCAGGATCGAATAATTCGTTCAGCAATTCAAAAAGCGCTTTTTCGAAATAGTCGAGCGTTTGCGGAAGAATAAATTCTCCGTCAGGAGTAGAAACATTCATAAAGCCATCACTCAGCTTTCTGAATGAAACAATGCCGGAAGAAACAGGAAGCGTATTTCCTTTCATTCTTGAATACAGCCACGCATACATCAGCAGCTGGAAACTTTTTCCGATGGATGCATTCGTGCTGATGTCGATCCATTCTTTTACTTTCAGCTCTTTCTTCTCGGTCTTTCCGGTTTTGTAGTCAATCAGTGTGACAAGATAATCTGTCTTATCAATACGATCGGCTTGTCCTTTGAGACGGACTTTTTTGCCGTTGACTTCTACGGTAAATTCCAATTCTGTTTCCAGCTCGCTTACATGCGGAATGCCGGATAAATTAGTTTGCAGATTTTTCTTTTCCCGCTTAAAATATTCCTCAAGATAACGTACCGCTATTTTTTTAGCCAGCAGATTTTTTCCGTAAGAAGATTCTTCTGCAGAATAAAATTGTGCAAATGCTGCTTCTACCGTATGCGGAACTTTTTTTCGTGCCGCATCAAAAAAATCAGCGCTGAGTAATTGTCCCAGCTGCGGACGATAAATTTCATCCAGCGATTTATGAATGATCGTTCCGAGCGTATCCGCGCCGATGGTTTCTTTCACTTCATCCGGCTCGCGTAAATGCGCGATGTAATGAAAATAAAACTGCAGGCTGCAATTCCGGTACGTGTTAAGCAGCGAAGGAGAAAGTCCCTGCGCAGAAAGTTCCTCCATCTTCGCCGGAATGGTGCCGGTTTTCGGAATGATAATCAGCTCCGGCGCAATATCGGTTGCAGGAAGTCCGGCATCAAAAACAACTTCTTCGATTTTAATATTTTTATTTGCCACCGGCAATTCATAAAGCAGCTGCGTAACAAAACGACTTTTTTCCCTGTTGCCGAAAAGTTCCTGGTCGGTATTATGAACGATGACAATATTTCTAGAGCGCTGCATTAACCGGTAAAAATGGTAAGCGGAAACGGCATCTTTATCATCCCAGACCGGCATATTAAAATATTTGCGCAGATCATAAAGAATAAAAGAGTGTTGCGCTTTTCCCGCAGGTAAAATATTTTCGTTTGCGGAAAGCAGGATCACATTTTCAAAATCAAGCGTTCGCGTTTCGAGTACACCCATGATCTGCAAACCAGAAAGTGGTTCACCGACAAACGGAAGTGTAGTGGAAGACAGCTGCTGATCAATAAGCGCTTTTAATGTAGAAACATCACTCGCGATATTCCATTTTTCATGGAGTGTTGCTGCGCGTTTGATAATGAGATGAAGCTGAAAAAGATATTCCAGTTCAATGTTCAGCTTCAATCCTGTTTCACTTGCGGGAACAGAAAAAACGGGACGAAGCATTTCAATCAGTGAAATTAATCCTTCCAGCGCAACCGGAATTTCTGTCCAGGGTTTCAGCAGCTTTCTGACGCGTGCAAAAGGTTCCTTTAGAAGTGGAAAATAATTTTCAAGCTGCCCGGCAGAGCTGAAGATGATATTCTTTGCCGTAATATGTGTGCTGAGCTTTTCCGCAAGTCCTGATGCCGCAAGCAGCTGTTTGATATACGGATGACGGAACAAACGGATAAGATCGGCATGGTAAAATTTGCGTTCACGTGTTCCTTCGCGCAAGGCCGTTTGTACATTAAAACGATCTGCATTGAGATGCAATTGAAAAAGCGCATTGACAAGAGATGCGATTGGCGTATTCCGCAGCGGAAATCCCATTGTGATATTGATATGCTGCGCTTCTTCCGGCAAGGCGTGCAAAAGCGGAAGCAGCAAAGATTCATCGCCGAGTACAATTGCAGTGGAAGGCGAGTAGCGTTTTTCTTTGTCGAATGTTTCCAGGTAATGTGCGGCTGCTTTTGCCTGTGAAACCATTCGCGCAACACCAACAACAGTTATCTTTTTATCTTCTGTTGAAAGACGATCTTCGATGTGTTCAAAAAAAGTGGTGCTTCCAACTGGTGGTTTAAAATATTCTTTCCTGTATTTTCTTAAAAATCTTCCTGCTTCGTTTGCTGTATTTTCAATGTAATAACGATCAGCGTCCCAGAGAATATCTGCTTTTCCGCTTTCTCTTAATCCCGCGATTATTTTTTCTTCGGCAGCATTCAACGCATTAAATCCGGCGAAAATTATTTTCCTCCACTTTTTTCCGGTTAGCAGTGTTGTGGTGTTTTCCGCAACATAACGATAAGCAAGTCCGGGATAAGCAATGTGCTCTTTTAGCAATGCTTCACGGTATTCGTGATACCAGCCACCGATGGATGACCAGAAATACAAATATTGTTTTTGAAAATCTGTCAGTGTTGCATTGCTCAGGCTCCACTCTTCAATATCGCGGATGTCGCTTAGGTTTCCGAAAAGTTTTTCCGTATCGGCGAGGTAAGCGTCGGTCTCGTTAAAATCGTTAAGCAGGGTAGGAGCCCATTTGCAAAAAAGCTCAAATGTTTCTGCTTTTTCTTTTTCTGCCTTTTTATAAATGGAATAAAAAATATACAGCTGTTCGGCTGTATCCGCTTTTTTCATTCCGGATAATTCCCAGATGAAATCTTCAATTGAAAAGATTTCCGGCGACCAAATGGGTTTTCCGGAATTTTTTGACAAATGTTCTTTCAGGAAAAGTCCTGCGCGGCGGTTAGGCAACACAATGCAGAGATCGTCGATCTTTTCTCCGTAGGAAGAAAAAATGTAGTCGCTTACTTTGTGAAGAAAATCGTCCATAGGGAAATTTGCCTTTCGCGGGCTATACAAATTTAGTGGTTAGGGGCGGGTTTTGATCTATTGATTTATTGAATCCTGATATCTGATAATGACCAATGCCAGAATATAGTTTTTGTGAATGTCTCCAGCCGGATCAAATATTGGTTTTGCTGCAATTCAGAAGCTCCTGCTTTAAGATAAGGATTGTCATTGGAAGAGTAAGGAAAAGGATCATTAATAATAACATAAGGAATATTCATTCTTACCTGGTAGCCAATTAATAATATAACATGTTCGGCGCCATAATAATATTGCCTCCTGTTAGGAGAAACTCCACATAAAATCGGTTTCCGCTGATCTATGTTACTTTTGATAATGTCAAAACCTAATTCGTAAGATTCAGTACAGCTGAAAACTTTTCCGGAAGAAATCCATGCATAATCTTTTAACATCTTAACAGTATTTGCATTCGATCCTGATCCACGGATACAGACAGAATTGAAACAATCAGAACCGCACGGAGTATTTGGGAAAATGGAACCAATAATACCACATTGATAATTATTTCCAGGATTCAGATTCGGGAGATTGAAGTACCTGAAGATCATTTCTCCTGTAGCTAACCAGCACCATACCTGGGTTTGCTGTTCCACCGGGGAAATGGATAACTGCGATTGCGTATTGGCAGATGATAAAACATTTTGAGAAACATATTCCGGTGTAGCAATATTTCCCTTTTTAGATTTTGTTAATGTTGCTCTGAATTTAACTGCACCGTTGAAAAGGTATTGATCGATATCAATTGGAATAAAACCTTCATCGGTTTTTTTATCGAGGAAAACCTGGAATTCATCCGCATTGTATCCGCCCCTGCTTTCCCATGTTTCATTTGTTATTGCCCAGATGCCATTGCATTTTATTACTCCACCATCATTAAAGTAATTTATATCAATCGGGTAGTAGCCTAAAGGTGTAAGCTTGTCGAACTCTGCCTGGAATTCCGTTTCTGTTTTTCCATAAGCAATGCTTAAAGTACCTCTTGCTTGTTTGTCAAATATGCAGGTATATTTAACCTGTCCATTAACCGAATATCCATTCAGGTCTTTCAGGCTATAACCTTTATCCGCCCAACCGATAATTTTACTTCTCAAATTATCAGGTGTGATTCCTATTTCTGTTACTCCTTCATATTCTGTCTTTTGCCATATAGCTGCAAACCGGGTTTCGCCATGATCCTCCCAAACTGTTATATCAACCGGGCTTAATTTTTTCTGGTCAAATTCGTTGATTTTGTTAACGAACGCCGTTTGATTCATATCATACCAACAGGCCCAATCTTCAATATTCCCTTTTTGCCAAATGCTCGAGATTTTTGGTTTATCGGAAATAGTGACACAACTAATATTAACCGGGGCATAACCCCGATCTATCATGTCGGTCACGTATTTTCCGAATTCATCGAGTGTATTATTGCTCCTGGATTCCCATTGCATCCATTGTGCATGTGCAGAACTATAAATTACCAGGAAGAAAAACAATACGAGAATTCTGCTATTTTGTATTTTCATAATTTGATCTTTATATTTTCTTTAATTGCCTGGTTTGGAATATTTGTGCTAATATATCTTATTGAGCGATTGACATAACTTAATATCTCCTCCTGATACTGGCAGTACATTCCACTTGCCGACAACTTACTCCTGTTTATATGACAACTCAAACGCTGCAATTTCCGCAATATCGGCGCTACCTGAATGGCCGCAATTATTTCTGCTTTTCTGACCTGAATAATTTCGAAGAAATCAGGGGAATGGGAAGCAAATGGCTGCTTGAAAAACATACTGTGAAGATTCTTCCAGACCGTAACCTTGTTCATGATTTATTATTTGAATATGAAGGAATCGCCGAGGAAATTGATGCAGCATCTTACGAAGAAGTTAGGTTAAAGGCCACCATTTCCAAACCTTAAATGCTAACCGTTAAATTGGTTAGCAAACCGTATACTCAGAAGTGTAACCGTTTACTAAACGAATAAAACCTCAAGTGCATGTCCGCGTATACCTTTCAATTGGCTAAAAAGACCAATAAGGCATTATACAGGACCACACTAAAACTTTACTACGGGCGGCAAATCGGGTTCCGGATTTTTTAAAGAACCCCTACAACAAAAAAAGTTCTGTTTTTTTAGCAGAACTTTTTTGTTACCTGCCATTATTTATTCCTGGTCAGGAGTAGTTCCCCATCCGTCAAATTCACAATCGTATTCATAACCCCGTTCACACATTTCTTTCGCCCACGCAATTACGTTTTCCTCTTTCATCGAAATTTTTGTTGTCCAGCCTGTAACCAGGAATGAATTGGAAATTCCTGCGGCTTTGGCGTATTCTGCTGAGTAGTTTCGTTTTTTGAGAAAATCAGCAAACTCCTTTGCTTTCCCAGCCGAATTGGTATAAAAGAAAAATTCCAGTCGTAATTCATCCGATGGAGTGTCCTCCAGGTGCTTGAGCGTTTCGAGCGTGGCCGGTACGAGTTCAGTTTGCCTGCTGACGGTTTCTTCCAGCTTTTGTTCTGTTACGAATTGTTTCGAAGCGCCTGCAGATTGCAGAAAGTCATTTATGCCCATGGACTAAATTAATAAATTATAAAACGTTGATTAATAATTGACCATCGTTCGTCTGGAGAGCTATATATAGGTATGATCATTTGAAACTTACGTCCTCCAAATTATTAATTATTCAACAGCACATCCTTAATTTCCTCGATTTGTGGAATACTTTCCCCAAGTATTTATTCTTTTTTTTACTTCAATGCCAGCGTTTACAGGCATTTAAGCTTTGGCACAGAATTCACATTACCATGTAAGAACCTTTCCGGGCTGTTCCGGAATATAAAACACATAACTATGTTACGCTGGTCTTTTATTTTCCTTGCAGTTGCACTTGTAGCAGCCTTGTTCGGATTCACACAAATCGCAGAAGGTGCAGCAAGCATCGCTAAGTTTCTATTCTTCTTATTCGCAGCGCTTTTCGTTCTTGCTCTTGTAGGCGGAATTTTCATTTTCAAAAAATAAGTACAAAAAAAAGTGTGAATGATGTAAGTTATTTCAGGAGTTCTGTAAGAATCAACACCATTTACAAACGCACCTTTGCCCTATCAAACCAAACCACTAAAAAACACATTACAATGAAAACGAACAAACTTTTTATACTTACTGCAGCAGTTCTTTCCTTTACAGGAATGAGTTATGCACAGAGTAACAATCTTGTAAGAAATGGCTCTTTTGAAGCAACTGATGGACACGTTAGCGGTTGGGGAGATTATGATGCTGCAGATAGCGTTTCCAGTTCTAATAATACAACTGTAGATCTTTACAGTGCTGATGCGTGCGGAAAAGATTTCGATGTTCCTGATAATTACATGGGAACACAAGGAAGCAAAGAAGGAAGTCATTACGCTGGCATCATTGCTTACATGGCTGATGATTACGGTCTTTTTAAAGCTAAGCCGGGTTATCGCAAATACAGCGAGTACATTCAAATGGCTCTTACAGAACCGTTGGTTGCCGGAAAAGCTTACGTAATTACTTTCAGCGCAAGTCTTGCTGAAAGAAGCGCTTATGCAGTTTCTGGTCTTGGTGTTTATTTCACTAATGATAAAATGGATGTAAGCAATAATGCATTCCTCAATGTTATACCACACGTTGTAACTACAGAGATCGTAACAGGTACGGAGTGGACAACTTTTACTGGAGTTTATGTTGCTACCGGTGGAGAAAAATATGTTACACTTGGATGTTTCGACAATTACATGGAAGTTCAGAAGGTAGTTGCTCCAAATACAAATAACTCACGTAAAGCATATTATTATATTGATGATGTGAGCCTTGCGCCACAGCTTGTTCCAACTCCTGCAGAAGATCTTACCTCGGTACTAACAGGTTCTTGCTACCGTTTGAAGGATTTGAATTTTGAACTTGATAAGTCAGTAATTCTTCCGACATCTTATGATGAGCTTAATTCACTCGCACGTTTCCTTAAAACCTATCCTTACCTGGTAGTTTATATCGACGGCCACACAGATAAAACAGGAACAGATGCACACAATGATAAATTATCTGAAGAACGTGCTGCAGCTGTAAGAACATACCTTACCAGTAAAGGAATAAAAGAAAATCGTATGCAGGTGCGTGGTTATGGTGAATCACAACCAATTGATTTTTCATCTGAAAACAGTCTTGCAAATCGTCGTGTAGAAATTACGATCTGTGCTGCTACTGCCAAGAAATAAATTAAAGTTTATACCGTAGAAGTGATACGGAAATTAATACCGGGAATTATTTTGAATCTGTAAAATGATAAAAATAATTCCCGGTTTTCACCTGAATAATTTACAGTGAATCAGAAATGAAAACAATGTACAGGTCTTCGAGGAGAAGAATTTTAATCATCGTTCTGTTAAGTGTGTGGGCAGGTTTAGTGGCGTATAGTAAGATAAGTCCGGAATTCACAAAAGAGCTTTCAGTTCCGGTATTTGTTGCGAAGAAATAGTGCTAAACTATTCTTTTTTTTGAAATTTCCACGGATGCAATTCCGGGATAAGCCGGATCTTTCATCACAAGGATACCATCTAAAGAATAAGATTCATCCAGGTTAGCTTCTGCAACAAGTGCATAACCATATTCTGCTAACATGTTTTTGCATTGTGTGTGCAGTTCATTGTTGTGCGTGGAAATAAACCAATAACCGACCTTCTTCTCTTCCAGCAATTTTTTACTTCCATTCAGCATCGCCAATTCATACGTCTGAATATCGGCATGAAGAATATCAATAAAATTTATGTTTTGCTGCTGACAGAAAATACCGGGTGAGGTAATCCGATCTTCTTTATTTTCAGATTCACCGATTCCCAAATGGAAGAAATTTCCTTCGAGGTTATTTAACCTGAAATTTTTCTTTCCTGAATGCAGATTTCTTAATTCGGGCTCCAGCATATAAGCCTGCGATCCCGGAAATGTTTTCAAAAACCACATGGAATAGAACGACCAGTAAGAACCGAGTTCGATGATTGTTTTTTTTCCGGGAGGCAGCGATTGCAATACGAGGTCAAAAATTTTTTCCTCTTGTGGTTCATGTACTCCGCCGTTTTCCATCAGCATCTTTAAAATCGGGGCGCCGTAATAGCTCAGCGGATCGATCCTGATTCCATTGTGCATGATCAGACTTTCCCCTGAAAAATTTCCTGCATCAGCTACACGCGTAATAGCCGCATTGTCGGGACATGAAATCACATCTGCAATGCGCAGGATCCATTCTTGTTTTTTTTGTGCAGGGAGATCAGCAAGTAAATCGGTTTTTGCATGCAGCTTAGTACGAAGCCCAGCAGTTTCTTTACGGTGCTTAAAATAATTATAGAGAGGAAATAGAGCCGGGGAAAAGACGAAGGCTTTGGCAGTATTTTTTATGAAAGACATTTATTTTATTTTTCCTTGAACATTGCTCATTGTTGGTTTGACATTGTTCATTCTGTTGCTGTGTGAATTTTCCATGAAAAGAACGCACAATGCCAAATGTTCAATGTTCAATGAACAAGGTTAATTAATTTTTTTGTCAGACAACATGTATCGATGTTCACATTTGCAGGCGATTTCCCACAGGCTGCGCAGTTTTCATCGTTACCGCAGCTTTCACAAAATTGACAAACAACGGATGCGGATTATCAACGGTACTTTTGTATTCAGGATGAAACTGAACGCCGATAAACCACGGATGATCTATAATCTCGACAATTTCGACAAGTCCGCCTTCAGGATTAATTCCTGTTGCTTTCATTCCGGCTTTTTCGAAGTCAGCAAGATATTCGTTATTGAATTCATACCGGTGACGATGTCTTTCATAAATGGTATGCTTACCATAAATTGAAAATGCATTTGAACCTTCTGAAAGCTGGCAAGGATAAGCACCAAGACGCATGGTGCCGCCTTTATGTGTTACTTTTTTCTGTGCTTCGAGCAGGTCGATTACCGGGTAAGGTGTATTCGGATCCATCTCGGTAGAGTGGGCGCCTTTCATATTTAAAACATTGCGGGCAAATTCAATAACAGCACATTGCATTCCTAAACAAATTCCGAAAAAGGGAACTTTATTTTCGCGTGCAAAACGGATGGCTGCAATTTTTCCTTCTATGCCGCGATGACCGAAGCCGGGAGCAACAAGAATTCCGCTGATGCCTGAAAACTTCTGCTGCACGTTATCTTCCGTAATGCTTTCTGAATGAATCCAGGAAACATTCACTTTGCAATCATTCATAACACCGGCATGAATAAAAGCTTCTGCGATGGATTTATAAGAATCTTTCAGTTCAATATATTTTCCGACGAGCGCGATGTTCACTTCGTTTTTTGGATGGTAAAGTGTATTCACGAATTCTTTCCAATGCGCAAGATTGGATGGTTTATCTGTAGGAAGTCCGAGCTTATTGAGCACAACTTCATCCAGCTTTTCCTTTTCCATCAGCATCGGAACTTCGTAAATGCTTTTTGCATCACGCGCTTCTATTACAGCATTCGTTTCCACATTACAGAACAGCGCAACTTTTCTTTTCAGATCAGAGCTGAGCGGATGTTCGGTACGGCAAACAAGCACATCTGCTGTCACCCCGAATTCCTGCAGGAGTTTCACAGAATGCTGCGTCGGTTTGGTCTTTAATTCGCCGGAAGCCGATAAATACGGAACGAGCGTTAAATGCACCACCATTACATCTTTGGGCATTTCCCATTTCAACTGACGAACAGCCTCTATGTAAGGAAGTGATTCTATATCGCCGACAGTTCCGCCGATTTCAGTGATAATAACCTGGTACTGACCGGTATTTCCGAGCAAACGTATGCGGTGTTTGATCTCGTCGGTAATATGGGGAATGACCTGAACGGTTTTACCAAGATAATCGCCGCGCCGTTCTTTTTCAATGACCGTTTTATAGATCTTTCCGGTGGTGACGTTGTTGGCTTGTGAAGTAGGAACATTCAGGAAGCGCTCGTAATGACCCAGGTCAAGATCGGTTTCCGCGCCATCGTCTGTTACATAACATTCGCCATGTTCATAAGGATTCAACGTGCCGGGATCGACATTGATATAAGGGTCAAGTTTCTGAATTGTAACGGTATAGCCGCGCGACTGGAGGATTTTGGCCAGTGAAGCAGAAACAATGCCTTTACCTAAAGAAGAGGAAACACCCCCGGTTACGAAGACGTATTTTGTGGACGACATAAGAAGAATTAGGATAGATAACCGGGATACAAAGGTACTAAAAAGGTTGGTGTTGGAGAGAAATGATTTGAATTAGTTGATAGTCAAAAATGTTGTTGTAGGGTTAACTAGATCATGAAAAAAGCTCAAAGGATCTCTCCGATGAGCTTGATCTTTTATTGCTCTGATAACATCAACATTTAAAAACCAACCTTTTAGAAGGTCCAGTTCACACTAAAGCTTGGCATAATCGGAAGCTGATTGACACGTTTGTATGCGATACGGTCGAAATAAAATACGTTACGGCGGTTAAATGCATTCGTTACGCTGAGTGCAAGCTCCAACCTGTTTGTTGAAGAAAACTCCCAGGTACGTTTTATTGTTGCATCCACGCGGGAGTATACCGGCAGCTGGTGCGAATTCAGCTTTCCGTAAAGAACGCCAAGTTCACCATTTTGTGTCGTGTAATCGGTTGTGACATTATCGAATGCAAGGCTTTCGTAAAAGCCGCTTGTTGGAGTGAATGGGAAACCTGTTCCGAAATTCCAGCGAAGATCTACTTCCCAATTTTCCTTTTTACCAAAAACATAAGAAGTGACCACGTTGATGTTATGACGACGGTCAAAATTAGGACGATAGGATTGCAAACCATCCCAGCGGGTTACAAATCCAAGTGAATAAACTCCCCAGAAATAAAAGTTCTTGTATTCATACTTCACAAGAAAGTCGACACCATAAGACTTACCTGTTTCGATGATAAAATCTTTTTTGAGCAAATCGGGTTCGGCCGAATGTGCCAGGTCATCTTCGAAAAGTTTGTTGCGATTAAGATTGGTCAGCTGGCGGAAATCTTTCAGGTAACCCTCCAGGTTAAAAGTAACTTCACCCCATTTATGAACGGAATCGATTGGATTCCATTCTACTCCGAAGATGTAATGATTTGCTTTCTGAAGTCGTGTTTTTACTTCATGCACATTTCCGTGCTCGTCGGTAAAAGTCGCAGGCACATTATCGCTGCCCGAAAGAAAACCATAAAACAGGTTTACGACATCACGGTCTGAAGTTGCGCTGAGCAAATTCTGAGAATACATTCCTGTTGCGCCTTTCAAACGCAGGTGATTATTGATATTGTATTTGAAACCAAGGCGCGGCTCAGGAGAAACTTCTGCAAGTGTTGCATAATACTGCACACGGAAACCAGGCTCAACCACTAATGTGTGGTTTGAAGTCGAATCTTTTTTCCCTCCGATATTTCCGGAGATCCATTTGTACTTGAAGTATGCGCTCATTTCCGTTGTGTTCTCTTCCTGTTCAATAGTACGGTGAACAGAATTTTCAAAACTGAATTTTGTTTTGAAGCCCAATACTTCGATACCATAATTCACCACGTTCTTACGCTGGAAATAAGTAAAGTTAAGGCCAAGATTAAATCCATCTACAGAACTGCTGCGCGGATTGTAAAAATCCTCCGTCATTCCAATATCATACGTAGAATAAGCGAAGTTTCCTTTGATGAGCGTGGTAGAGCTTCCGGGAACAACCTGAAAATTACTTCCGAATCCTTTCGACTTCCAGTTCAGATCTGCAGAACCTTTGTAACGTGAAACGGTATCGTTAAAGCTGAACCCGAAAACATTTACTTTGCTTCCGTTTGTGGCGCTGAACGTTACTTTTCCGTAATAGTCACTGAAGTTAAACGGAAGTCCTGCCGGTGAACCGTCGGGTTCTTTTTCTTCGTTTGCATAGCCGTACAATATTTTGGAAGACTGGCGGAGGTAAGAATTTTTAGCAGAGAAAACGTAAGTGATTGAACCGTGTGTTTCAAGACTATCCACACGGCGGAATGGTCCTTCTACCATCAGTTTTGCGCCGAAAGGGCTGACGGTTATTTTTCCGCCAAATCGTTTACGGTTTCCGTCGCGGGTTGTGATATCCATAATAGAAGAAACACGCCCACCATAATCAGCGCTGAATCCGCCGGTGTAAACGTCAAGATTCTTAATAATATCGGTATCAAAAACGGAGAATAAACCGATCGAATGGAAAGGATTGTAAATGATCATTCCATCGAGGAGTACTTTATTCTGAACCGGTGTGCCTCCACGGATATAAAGTTGTCCGCCCTGGTCGCCCGTGCTTACAACGCCCGGTAAAACGGAAACAGACTGTGCTATATCAGCAACGCCGCCAATGGCAACAACGCGGTTGATGTCTTTTGAATCCATGGTGGATTTACCAACTTCCGGATTTTCCTGGTCGTCCTGGTGCTGGGCTGAAATTTCGACCACCACCATTTCACGTGTTTTCATTACGATGTTGCGTGTAACAATATTGCCGGCATTAACAGTGATCGGAATTCTTGTAGGAGCAAAACTTCCCTGCTGTGCAACTAAAGTATAAGTGCCTGCGGGAATTTTGGTAAGCGAATAAAAACCATTGACATCCGTTTGAACGCCCATCGTGGTTCCTTCGAGATAAACGAGGGCAAAAAGAACAGCCTCACCTGTTGATTCACTGCTAACTGTTCCACGGATAGTAGCAGTTTGCGCAGTGGCAAAATAGCTGGTAAGAATTGCAGCTAAAACGCAGGTAAATTTTTTGACCATGGAAAATGATTTGAAATTTTTTTGACGCGAACGGGCAAAAGTAAGAGTTATGACCTATCAAAAGACGTGGGATTGACAGACGGCGGAAAATCTTGCTTATAAGGTTAGTTTTTAACATTATCCGGCATTAACCGGCCAGTTCCAACACCCTTTGGTACTCTTCTGTAGTCAATGGCATAACCGAAAGCCGGCCAATCCGGATCAACGGCATGTTTGCCAGCGATTTATCTGTTTTCATTAACGAAAGCGGAACCGCATTTTTAAGCTTCTTGAATGGCTTAATATCAACACACGACCAAGTATCATTATCAGCAGTCGGATCCGTGTAAGCCTCTTTTGAAACCTTCGCGATTCCAACAATTTCCAACCCGATATTACTATGATAGAATAGTACTTCGTCTCCTTTTTTCATTGCCCTCAGATGCAGTCGCGCCGCATAATTCCGCACGCCGGTCCATTGCGTTTGACCCTCTTTTTTAAATTGATCCCAGGAATACACATCGGGTTCTGATTTTACAAGCCAGTAGTTCATTTGGCAAATATAAAGGAAAGGTGGCAGGCAAAAGAGGCGGCAGACGGCAGGTGAAAAGGAAATGGGCAGTCAAAAGAGGCGGCAGGAAGGAAAGGTTCCAATGTAAAATAAATGCAGTACATACGCTGCGGAGATTATACCGACCTATCTCTTGAAAAAATTTTGTCCGCAGCTTTTCGGGCAAAGAAATTTTCTCTGACAAAATTCCTGCCGCCTCCTTTCCTGCTCCTTATTCCGTGGTAACGATTTTCTTTTATATTTGTAAAGACATCACAGTAAAGACATTTTATGAAGATTGAATCGACGAGGCATACACCGCTTGTAGTTGTTGATGAGAAAATTGGTTCTGTTTTGATAGCGGGGGTTTCAATTCCTGAAAATGCTTATGTGTTTTTCAGGCCTGTTGAAGATTATATCGAAACGCTCGATCCAGAGCAGATTAAATCATTTTCTTTCACATTTCGTCTTGAGTATATGAATACGCTTTCTTCCAAAGCATTTTTAGATTACATGCGTATTGTAAAAGACCTCAAGCAGATTCCACTCACAGTTACCTGGGAATATTATTCAGACGATGAAGAAATGCGCGATCACGGCGAAACTTTTTCTGAGATCGTGGATATTCCATTTACGTACACTTCAGTTGATGCCACGAAACGGGTGCCGGGCAGGAGGTGATGATAATGAAAAGACTGTTTTTGCTGGGCAGCATCATAACACTGTTGATTTCCTGCAATTCAGCCCCGCAAACTTCTGAGCCGCCAAAAGTTATTCAGGAAGAGTATGTTATTGGCTTTGATAAAATCAAAGAGATGTTTGATGAAATGAAAAGCAGCGGCGTTAATACAGACACCGAAATGCTCTATGGCTATTTTTTTAATGATAAAAAGCGTGAGAAACTTGAAAAAGTAGGGAAAGAATTAAGCAAAAAGGGATTTCAGTTTGTGGAAATTTATTCTGACACTACAGAATTATTTTGGCTTCATTTAGAACGAATAGAAATCCATAACGCAGAATCGCTTTATAACCTTGATAAAGAACTTTACGCAATTGCGGACAAATATGAGATTGAATCTTATGACGGTTTTGATGTAGGAAATGCCGATAAAACAAAGCCCATAGAAACGAAATAGGTTGCATTTTCGTAATTCGTAACTATTCGTTTTGCTTCGTAATTCGTACCCGTCAATGCAGAATTTTCCAGATCAATTCTTTCATCAGCGCACCATCATCTGCACTTGCATTATCCACACCTTTTGAACGCAGATCATATTCGCGCAAATAGCCTGCGATGGCTTTGAGCTTTTGCATGGGATAATTTCTTGCCGCGTTAATATAATCGCTCACAAAAAACGGGTGAACGCCTAATGCTTTTGCTGCGGATTCTTTTGATTTGTCTTCGAGTCCGTGGTAACGCAGGAGCTTTACAAAAAATGAATTCAAAGAAGCGATTGTCAATACAAGCGGATGCTCTTTTGAATTGGAGGCGAAATAATTGATGATACGATTTGCTTTGACAACATCTTTTTTCGTCAGCGCATCATTCAATTCAAACGTATTAAAATCTTTGCTGATGCCGATGTTCATTTGAATATGATCGGGCGTGATCTCTGTTCCGGGAGGAAGATTGATCATCAGCTTATCCAGCTCATTGCTGATCTTTCCTAAATCATTCCCAAGATATTCGGTCAGCAGCTGTGACGATTTCGGACTTATCGTGTATTTTTTGTCTTTGAGATATGCAGAAATCCAGTCAGGAATTTTATTGTCGTATAATTTCTTCGATTCAAACAGCACACCTTTTTTTGCCACTGTTTTCGGAAATGCTTTTCGCTTGTCAAGCGTTTTGTATTTGTAGCAGATGACAAGGATCGTAGAATTGAGCGGATTGGCAATGTAGCTGTCGAGGTCTTCGATATTGCGGATGTTCTGCGCCTCTTTAACAATGATGACCATTTTATCCGACATCATCGGGTAACGTTTCGCTTCTCCTATTATCGTTCCAACATCCGTATCGCGTCCGTACAAAACAGTTTGGTTGAATTCCTTCTCATTTTCATCCAACACTTTTTTCTCAATGAAATCGGAGATCTGGTCAATAAAATACGGCTCTTCTCCCGAAAGAAAATAAACCGGCTTATAAACCTTCTTTTTAAGATCAGAAATAATGTCGAGATAATCCACGGGGTAAAAGTATGTACGATGTACGAATTACGAGTTAGGATTTGAAAGTTTGTTAAGAAAAAAATGGGGACGAGGAGACGGAAAAAAATAAAAATTTCATCTTACTTCCTGCCGCCTGCCGCTTTTTTGCCTGCTCCTTCTCTTTAATTTTTTTGCTGAATTTGATTATTAGTCCAAACTGCTGCGCCACTACTTTGAAAACTAAAAAGTCCACCGCCTGAACCACTTTTGCCTGGATGTGACTTTCTTTTTTTGATTTGTTTTGTGCGGCGGTGATAAGCTTCCTTCTCAGGTCCGCTGTGCAGCTTTCGCCTGCCTTTACGCAGCTTTTGCGAAGTATTGTATTTTCCGATCTCAGGATTTAAGCCGGAACAAACTTTCCGGGGGCCACAAGCGACAAATGAAAAAGCGATGAGAAAAATAAAACAGCGAACAAAGAATACCATCAGAAACGAAGGTGTTTTACAGTCAGACCATTATTGATGAGCTCATTTAAAGAATCAATCCCGATGCGTAAATGTTCGGTGACATAATCTTTGGTCACGAGTTTATCGCTTTCTTCGGTTTTAACACCTTCAGGCACCATCGGCTGATCTGAAACAAGCAAAAGTGCGCCGGTTGAAATTTCATTATGGAAACCAACGGAAAAAATTGTTGCTGTTTCCATATCAATGGCCATCGCGCGGGTGGATTTCAGATATTCTTTAAAAGCATCATCATGCTCCCACACACGGCGGTTGGTGGTATAAACTGTTCCCGTCCAGTAATCTTTCTGATGATTCCGGATCGTAGTTGAAATCGCTTTTTGCAAACTAAATGCAGGAAGCGCCGGCACTTCAGGCGGAAAATAATCATTGCTCGTTCCTTCACCGCGGATCGCAGCGATTGGAAGAATAAGATCGCCGATATTATTCTTCTTTTTCAGTCCGCCGCATTTTCCGAGAAACAAAACTCCTTTCGGATGAATTGCGCTGAGCAGATCCATAACCGTTGCAGCCGTTGCGCTTCCCATTCCGAAATTGATGATCGAAATGCCATTTGCATGTGCGCTCGCCATCGGTTTATCCATTCCCATCACAGGAACATTATTCCATTCCGCAAACATATTGATGTAGTTGCTGAAATTGGTAAGAAGAATATATTCACCCCATTCTTTGAGCGGAATTCCTGTATAACGCGGAAGCCAGTTGGCAACAATATCTTGTTTTGTTTTCATAAAGTAAGGAAGAGATTACGAATGGGTACGAATATACGAATCTTCATTTCGTAACTCATTTGTACATTTGTATTTATTATTAATTCTCCCGCAGCAAATGCCGCTTCCTAGGTTAAATTTTCCGCACTATGATTTTCGTCTCCGTGAAAATAATTCACGCCCGGAAATATTTGATGAGGTGCGAAAAACCTGGGTGACATTAACGCCTGAAGAGTGGGTGAGACAACATGTGGTGAAATGGATTGTGGAAGAAAAAAAATATCCTGCCTCTTTGCTTGCTGTTGAAAAATCAATAACGGTTAATGGATTAACAAAACGGTGTGATGTGGTTGCTTTTAACCGAGAGGGAAAACCGGTTTTGGTGATTGAATGTAAAGCGCATGATGTTGAAATTTCCCAATCCGTTTTCGACCAGGCGGCGCGTTATAACCTGACATTAAATGTGAACCTTTTTCTTCTCACCAATGGAATAAACCATTTTTGCTGTGTGGCTGATCATGCGAAACAATCGTATAATTTTCTGAAAGAACTTCCGGATTTTTCCATCTTTTAGGTACTTCCCATTTCCTGCAACGGCCCGGATTTATAAGAAAAAATCACAGAAACAAATCTGTTTTCCGATGGTAATTGACCGAGCACCTCAAATATAGGGTTCGTGCGGTCGGAACTCTTTTGTTTTCAAAACATTATCGCTACATTCGTTATCCCTAAAATCCACTGTTTATCAACCGACCAACCTAATCAACTTCCATGAAAAGGATCTTTACAATTGCGCTTTTTACTGCGTTTGCTGCGAATTTATCTGCGAAAAACAATTCGCTGGTTAATACAAGCGCTTTGCCTGCTCAGAAATATACTCCAACCACTCAATTGCAGTCGGACGAGTATATGCAAAACACGCTCATCATTAAAGTGCTTCCCCAATTTCGCGGGCAATGCACCAATGAGCAGATTGCTATTCCTTCGGTTGTGAATTTTTTCAACATGATCGGAATGGATAATATCAAAAAGATTTATCCGAATCATAAAGTGCCTGCAAAACAATTCAACAGCTACGGCGCTCCGATGATCGATCTTACGTTGATCTATGAAGTGCATTATTCCGGCGCTATTGGCCTTGAAAGTGCGATTGGTAAATTATACAACCAGGGATTTTTTGAATTCGTAGAGCCGCATTACATTCCGAAGATCGACATGGCGGTGAATGATCCGAAGTCGCTGAACAATACAACCGGGAACGGCCAATACCATATATACCTGACCAATTGTGCCGGACCAGGAACAAGTGGATGGGACATCAGCACAGGCGCTGCTACTACACTTATTGCAATTGTGGACACAGGAACAGAATACACTCACCCGGATCTCACCAACCAGGTGGCAATAAATGCAGGAGATCCTGTTGGCGGTGGCGACCAGGATGGTGATGGTTATATTGATAATTACCGCGGCTGGGATGTTGCAATGAATGATAATGATGCAACATGGCAGGGCAATGCGCATGGCGTTCACGTCAGCGGATGCGCTTCTGCACAATGCAATAATGGCGTAGGTCTTTGCGGAACTGGTTACAATTGCAAATTCGTTCCGGTTAAAATCGCTGATGCTTCTGGTACGTTGACTGCCTCTTACGAAGGAATTACCTATGCAGCAGATTTTGGCTGTAGCGTGATCAACTGTTCCTGGGGTGGCGGCGGCGGTGGCACTTATGGACAAACCATCATTGATTATGCAGTAAATAATTGTGATGCATTGGTGATTGCGGCTGCCGGTAATAATGGCATGGATGAAATGTTTTATCCTGCGGCGTATGATAAAGTATTAAGCGTTGCGGCTACAACCAATACAGATACACGCGCGGGATTTTCAAATTATAATTACTCCGTTGACATTTGCTCACCGGGTAATAACGTCAATGCCACCTGGAATGGCGCTCAATATGTACAAAACAGCGGCACTTCAATGGCTTCTCCTGTATGTGCAGGAATCGCAGGAATTGTCCGCACTTATTTCCCTTCTTATAATGCATTGCAGGTTGGCGAACGTTTGAAACGCACTTCTGATAATGTTTACATCGCTAACCCGAGCGCTACTTACACAGATAAACTTGGGGCAGGCCGTGTTAATCTTTACCGCGCTTTAACAGATCCGAATGGCCCGGCGATTGTTTTTTCAAATATGGTGATGGATGATCTGAATGATCTGACTTTTGTAGCGAATGATACCATCCGGATTTCGGGTGATTTCACCAACTATCTTGGCGCTGCAACAAACCTGAATGCAACACTTTCTGTTGTAACAGGCGGAACTTATGTTTCTATCCTGGATGCAACAACAAACGTAGGCGCACTCGGAACACTTGCAACAGCAAATAACAACGCTGATCCGTTCGAGGTAAAAATTCTTCCTACAGCGCCAATCAATCAGCCGATTCTTTTCAAGCTTACTATGGTGGATGGTTCTTATACTGTTAACCAATACTTCACTATTATCGTGAACGTGGATTACATCAACATTACGGTTAATGATGTATGGACCACTATCACCAGCAAAGGATTGATCGGTTATAATCAACCGGCACAAATACAAGGTTTGGGATTTGATTATTTACAGGCAGGTTCGCTCATGTATGAAGCAAGTCTTATGATCGGTTCAACTGCTTCAAATACCAATGACATGGTGCGCAACGGAACGCCGGGAAATACCGATGTGGATTTCGCTTCTCTTTATACTGTGCGACCTGTTCCATTGGCAGTTTCTGATTTTGATGTAGACGGAAAATTCCGCGACAACGTTTCAGCAACACCGCTTCCTGTAACTGTTCATCACAACGCGTATGCATGGAGCACCGCACCGCACAGGAAATATGTAATTGTAAAATATGTGATTGTGAATACAGGTGCTACATCACTTTCAAATCTTTATGCTGGTATTTTCTCTGACTGGGATATTGACGCGGCTACATTCGGATTGAACCGCGCTGCTTTTGATGCGACAAACAGAATGGGTTACGTGTATTATACAGGTTCGGGCGGAAAATATTGCGGTATAAAATTGCTGACCAGTGCGCCTGTTACACACTATGCAATAGATAACGTAAGTGGTGGTGCAGGTGGAATTGATATTTACGATGGTTACAGCCAGGCGGAAAAATATACTTCCATGTCCACAAACCGTGCTGCTGCGGGAGCAGCAGGAAACGGGGAAGATGTTTGCGATGTGGTATCAAGCGGGCCGTTTACTATTGCTTCCAATGACTCGATTGTGGTTGCTTTTGCGCTTATTGCAGGTGATGACCTGGGTGATTTGCAGGCAAGTGCTGTGGATGCGCAGGTGATGTGGGATGGAATTCCAACTGCAATGGCAGAAACACAAAATGTTCATTCTGCAATTCTGAATACATTTCCGAATCCGACTTCGGGTGCAACAGAAATTAATTACAATGTTGCAGAAGCAGGTTATTCTGAGATTCGCATTCTTGATGCCACCGGCAAGCTGGTAACACTGCTTGCCGCAGGTGATAAAGCCGCAGGTAATTACAGTGCGCGACTTGAAACTGCAAACTTGGCAGATGGAATTTACCTTGTTCAGATGCTTACTGCAGAAGGAACTATTACAACGAAACTGGTGGTTTCTCATTGATTTTAATTGCATTAAAAAAAGCCGCTTTCCTGCCATGGGAGGCGGCTTTTATTGTTTTTTTTGCGTGAGGGATAGAAGTGTAAAGCCCGGAGCGTGCGATGGCAACCTCGATGATTTCTGTAGGATTGTGCGCGGTGATCTTTGAGGTTTGTGTGATGAATGCGAGGACTTGCAACGGATAGCCTGACCTGTCCCGGCTGAGCCGGGAGAAAGGCACGCCCAACTAACATAAATTTTCCTGCAGATTAACGCAGAGACCGCAGAAAGACCGCAGATAAAATTTCGTCCCCAACTTTTTTCCGTCCCACGTCCCGCTTTTTCCGCCCCTTGTCCCTTTTTTTTTTTGTATTTTTGACCAAACAATTTTTAACTATGGATATCAGTAATATCATTTCAATGTCTGGCATGCCCGGCTTATACAAAGTGATCGCACAATCAAAAAATGGCGTGATCGTAGAATCATTGCTTGACAAAAAACGTTTTCCGGCTTTTGCATCGAACCGCATCAGCACATTGGAAGATATCAGCATTTATACAACGGGCGAGGATTTGCCATTGAAAGAAGTTTATAAAAAGGTTTTCGAGAAAGAAAATGGCGGGCCGGCTATTGACCCGAAAGCGGCTGATGAAAAAACATTGCGTGCTTATCTCGAAACTGTAATTCCTGAATACGATAAGGAACGCGTTCATATTTCTGATCTGCGCAAACTTTTCAGCTGGTATAATATTCTGCAAAAAGCAGGTTTGCTGAGCTTAGAAGAGCCGGAAGAAAAAGAAGGCGAAAAGAAATTGAACCTTGACAAGAACAACAATAACCCGGCGCAGAAAAAAGAAGTGGTGAAAAAGCAGGAGACGAAGTCAAACGCGCCGAAAGTTAAAGCGCAGGGAATTCGTAAATCCGGTGTTGCTTAAAGAGCGGTTTTTCCGATGGGTGTTGTGAGATCAGAACCACAAAATAAGCTGAAAAGAAATTTTCTTTCCGGGATTATCTCCTTTGAAAGCTGGGAAGGTCTTGCCCCATGGTTCAAAAAACTTTCTGAGCGGGAAATAAATTCGGAAGAAGATCTTCTTAAATGGTTGTTGGATTACAGCGAACTCGATGCCGTTTTTGATGAGGAAATGGCATGGCGTTATATTCGCTCTACGTGCGATACTTCGAATGAGGAGTATGAAAAGGCATACGATTTTTTTGTAAGTGAAATAGAACCGAAAGCTGCGCCGTGGTTACAGGCTTTAAATTCAAAGCTTGACCAATGCACTTTCCGTCATTCACTTGATCCGGAAATGTATGCGGTTTTTCTTCGCACCATTCACAGTGACATTGCAATCTACCGCGAAAACAATATTCCGCTTTTTACGGAGATCGATCGCCTGAAACAGGAGTACGGGAAAATTTCGGGCGATATGATGATCGAAATGGATGGCAAAGAAATTACCATTCAGAAAGCAGCCAATTATTTTAAGAATAACGATCGTGCTATCCGCAAGGAAGTATTTGAAAAAGTATGGACTCGCCGACTTGTTGCACGCGAAATTTTCGATACGCTGTTTGATGAGCTTTGTATACTTCGCCAGCAGGTTGCAGCAAATGCAGGGTTTGAAAATTTCCGTGATTACAGCTTTGCTTCGCTCGGAAGATTTGATTACACGAAAGAAGATTGTTTTGATTTTCATTGCGCGGTGGAGGCGGAGGTGGTTCCTTTTCTGGAATCGCTCGAATCGCATCGTAAAAATGTGCTCGGTTACGAAAAATTATTTCCATACGACCAGGAAGTTGATCTTACTGGAAAACCTGCTCTTGTTCCATTCAAGAACGGGGAGGAGCTGCTTGATAAAACAATTGCCTGCCTGAAATCAGTTCGTCCGGCCTACGCGGAATATATTTCCACGATGCGCAGGATGAAACATTTTGATCTTGATTCACGAAAAGGAAAAGCGCCCGGCGGATATAATTATTCACTTTCCGAAACAGGAGTGCCTTTTATTTTCATGAATTCTGTTGGCTCACACCGCGACCTGATTACGATGGTGCACGAAGCCGGTCACGCGATTCATTCCTTTCTTGAAAATGCATTGCCGCTTACTTCGCTCAAAAATCCACCTTCAGAAGTTTGTGAACTTGCAAGCATGTCGATGGAACTAATTTCTATGGAACACTGGCATGTTTTTTATCCGCATGCGGATGATTTGAAACGTGCTCGTCGTGAGCAATTGGAAAAAGTGCTTGCGACATTGCCGTGGGTTGCGACTGTGGATGAGTTCCAGCATTGGGTGTATGAAAATAAAAATCACACAAGTGAAGAACGTTCAGCAGCGTGGCGCAGAATTATGTCGAAGCTGGAACCTGCTGTTATTTCGTGGGAAGGATTTGAAGAAGTAAAAAGTAATAGCTGGCAGAAACAATTGCACATTTTTGAAGTGCCGTTCTATTACATTGAATACGGAATGGCGCAGCTGGGAGCAATTGCTGTGTGGCGAAATTATCTTGCAGATCCGGAGAAAGCACTGGATGGTTACGAAGCCGCATTGAAACTTGGCTACACGCAACCGATTGGTAAACTCTATGAAGCTGCCGGGATCAAATTTGATTTTTCGCAACAATACGTTCGTGAACTGGTTGAATTTGTAAAGCAACAGTTGGCGCTTATCAAAGACTGACCGGTACAGAATAGCCGGGAATAACAGATCGCAAAATCATTAAGTTTGTAAAATGACAGTTAAGGAATTTCTGCACAGTGAAATAGAGAAAGTTGCTTTCCGCGAAGTGGGGGAGACAGAATCCATTGCAAAATCACGACTGCTTGATTCTATTACGATGATCGATCTTGCTGTTGCGATTGAAGATGAATACAAAATCAAAATTCCATTTACAGAGATAACAGAAGAAAATTTCGACACTGTGGAGTTGATCGCGGCTTATCTTGAAAGACGCGGAATCCAATCGGCCTGATGATTTTTCTTCGTCATCATGATTGAAATATTTCTGGCAAATTTGTGATCTCGGACTAATTGAATGAAAAGTTTATGATTTGCGAAAACACAACTACAGCATCTTTCAATTGTTAAAGGGTGCTGAAAATATTATTGGTTATCATTCTGGGGTGCTCTTGTTTTCATTATTGTTTTCGTTTTCATCATTTCTAACTTTCTCCTTTTTTCCTGATTGCTTACTTTCAAATGTAATTGCCAAGCCTACCTTAAAGTCGGGAAATTTTTTTCTGGGAATATAATTAAGAGTGAGCCCGGCATAAGGTGAAACCATTTGAAATTTAGAACCTTTTCGAAAGCGGTATCGACAAATTAAGTCAGGTCTAATATCAATAAAATCCTCCCAATCCTTTCGTTTGTGGAAATATTCAAAACCTAAAAGGTTAAGGTTAATATGAATTCCTGAATGATCTTGACGCGTATAAAAACCAATGCCTTCAGGAATAATACCAAACAAGATTCCAACTTTCGTGATATTTCTATATCCGTTCCAGCAATAACCTGCCAGTGCCCACGAAGCCGGGCAATGTATATAGGCATATTCCGTAGAATAATTTCCGCCTCCAAAACGATAATTCAACGTAACATATTTTCCAAGTTGAATATAAGCTACCGCACCTCCAGAAAAAATGAACTTACCTCCGTTATAACTAACATTCGTACGAAAATATTCTCCATATAATCCGCCCTCAATTCCAATTTTAGCGTTTGCTACTGAAAGTTTCAGGATAAAAAGAAGAATCAGAATACGTTTCATTAGAGTTTATATCGATTAAGTTTTTAAGAGTCTGCTGTTGAAACAAAGTTTTAATTGCCTGAATACCCGTTCTTTGAAAGTGTAGTTTAACACAATGAAATTAGACTATAAAAGCCTAAAGAAAAAATCAAGCTTGTTGAAGTCAGTCACGGGGCTGAGTTTGAAAGAGTTTGATTTTTTGAAGCCGCCAT
>JBDSHN010000047.1:0-26260 GCA_039918435.1 Bacteroidia bacterium
CCAGCTTTTGGTAATAGAGGCATTGTCCTGCCTTCCGAGCGTAGCCCAGAAATCAGAAGTGTCGGCCTTTTTTTCGAGCAACTTTTTTATCACAATCCCAAGTGAATCCTGGTCGGTGACGGGCAGGTAAAGATCGCGGATTGTATTATTTCGTTTTACGGCAACCGTATTCTGAAGCGGCATAAGGTGGAGAGTTTGGAGAAAAATACAGGAAAAATATAGAATCGCCAATGAAAAGTTTAAAAAATGATCGTGACAGGGTAAAGTTGATACCTGTTATTTTATGCGGCCAAAGCCAGCGACAAAACACAGGCAGGAAAAATATTCCCCAATTATTAGATGGCTGGTGAGCTTTAATCGATCAATGGTAAATTAATGCATACGCAATTCAAACTGTTTTCGATAGTATGGAGAATGCTCATATCTTCCGAAACCCTTGACTTTGTTGGGTTTTAATATATTTTAGAAAATGACAAAAACTTAACTTGTGTATTAAACCCTTTGGTAATACGTTCTTTAGAGTACATTTGCTCACGCTAAAAATTAATTCTAAAAATGAAAAAAATTCTCATCCTTCTGCTCGTCGTTCCTTTTTGGTTTGCCTGCAAAAATGAACCGGAAACCGATCCTATCAAAGATAGTCTGACCGGCCAAACTGTAAAACTCAGTGAGTTAAACAGCACACAAGCTGCATCGCTCGATTCTTTTTTTCGTGCTATGAATGACATCCAGACGAACCTGGACGATATCAAGAAGAAAGAAAAGATCATCAGCAAAGACACTACCGGTGGCGATGTTGCTGGTCGCAAACAGCAGATCACGAATGATATTCAGGCTATCTATGATATGATGGTTCAGAATAAACAACGTCTTGCTACGGCGAAAAAGAATTTGAAAAACTCAAATCTCCAGATCGCTTCTATGCAGACTACAATCGACAACCTTACCGTTCAGTTGTCTGAAAAAGAGCAGGAGATCACAGGATTGAAAGACAATCTTGAGAAAATGAATCTTGAGCTCAGCAATCTCAGCATGAATTACACGGAGTTGCAATCAGAGTCGGATGCAAAAACAACTGCTATCAATACAGCATATTATGCATTCGGAACTAAAAAAGAACTGATCAAAACAGGCGTTCTTACTAAAGAAGGTGGTTTCATTGGTCTTGGCAAATCAGAAAAGCTGAGCGAAACCATGAACAGCGATTATTTCACGAAAGTGGATATTACTGTTACAAAAGAGATTCAGCTTGGCGCGAAAAAAGCAAAGCTTGAAACCACACACCCTGCCGGTTCTTACCGTTTCGAAGGTGCTGACGGAAAAGCAGAAAAGCTTGTTATACTTGATGCTGAGAAATTCTGGAGCGTTTCCAAATACCTGGTGATCGTTGTAGAATAATATATTCTTTCAAAACTTTAAATCCTTCCCGTCTGCTGATGGGAAGGATTTTTATTTTTAAGTCAAACTTGTTCACCATTGCAATGTGAATAACACTTTCAGCTTGTAAGGAATCAAAACAAAATCCTCCGCACTTTTAAGCAGAAATTAATCATGCGGCAACTTCTGACCAGACCCCTCGGGGTTTTTCTTCTTTCGGCTTTTTTAGTTACAGCCTGCCATACTCCCGAACCGGAACAAAAAACTCCTGCTATAGACAGCACGCCTTTTATCTTCAAAGAGATCAATGGCACGGTCAAGCAACAGCAGCTGGATACTTTTTTTAATCACCGCTTTGTGGATGGAAAATTCAGCGGTTGCGTGCTCATCGCTCAAAAAGGAATTGTGCTTTATAAAAAAGCATTCGGCTGGGCAGATCATGAAAAGAAAGACAGTCTGGCGATCACCTCTTCTTTTCAGCTTGCATCTGTCTCCAAACAATTTACTGCTGCAGCGATCATGTTGCTGCACCAGGAAGGAAAGCTGAACTACGACGACACGGTGGGTAAATATATTCCCGGATTTTATTATCACGGCATAACCATTCGTGAATTACTCACACACCGTGCAGGGTTGGATAAATACACGAACATCTGCGATAATTATTACCGCGAAAAAGGTTGTGAGCCTGCAGCATTCAATAACGACAGCGCAATTGCAATTATGTCGATGCTGCATGTGCGCCCGTTCTGGCCTGCGGGAAAAAAGTTTGAATATAGCAATACCGGTTATGTGATCCTTGCCGGTGTTGTTGAGAAGATCAGCGGAATGCCTTTTCATCATTTTATGGAGGAGAATTTTTTTGATCCGCTTGGAATGAAACATACGTGGATTGCAACGGATGGAAAAGAGCATAAGGAAAAAACAAAAGGATATTTCGGAAAATGGAATTGGTGGCGCGATAATTTTCTCGATGGTGTAACCGGTGACAAAGGTGTTTTTTCTTCGGTGGAAGATCTTTTCCTTTGGGATCGTTCATTGAAAAACGGAACGATCATTAAAGTTGATGTGTTGAAAGAAGCATTTACCGGCTATAGCCCGGAGCTGGGCAAAAAGCATTACTGGAATTACGGTTTTGGCTGGCGCACAATTACATTTGACGATGGTGCGAATGCAGCTTTTCATAATGGATGGTGGCACGGATACACAACAGCATTTTACCGCGGATTGAGCGATGATGTAACCGTGATCATTTTATGTAATAAGATGAACAAAGGCATTTATAATTTGCAGCCGGTGCTTTCTATTCTCGGTGCGCATATACTTCCTGTTGTGGAAGAGGAAAATGTAGAGCCGGATACCAGTCCGAAAACTGATCTTCCCAAATGCCCGGTAAAACCAAAAGCGAAATCAAAATAAGTGAATGGAAAAGCATAAGGTTAAAGTCGAAAAAACAGGCCGCTATTTCACCCATGGCAAACGTGAGCCGCATATCACTACTGTACTTTTTGTTTGTCATGGCTATGCGCAGGTAGCAAATCGTTTTCTCAAAAAATTTGAACCTGCATTTCGCGATGATGTTTTTATTGTTGCGCCTGAAGGTCTGCATCGTTTTTACGCGCGTGAAGCTTCCGGGAATGTGGTGGCTTCATGGATGACCACCGAAGAGCGCGAAGATGATATTCACGATTACCTGAATTATCTTGATGCTGTTTATCGTGAAGTGATGCCTGACTTTCCGAAAAAAGTAAAAGTGATGGTGCTGGGTTTTTCGCAGGGCGCAGCAACAGCCAGCAGGTGGATCACACACGGGCGTTCGCGCATCGATGAGCTCGTGCTCTGGTGTGGATTTTTTCCGCCTGATGTGAGTCTCACAGAAATTCCGGAACATGTAAAGCTAAAAGTGATCACCGCATCCGATGATCGTTATATAGCACCAGAGCAGCAAATAGAACAACTTGAAGAAATGAAAAAGCTGGCGCCTGATATGGTGCATTTTCAGTTTGAAGGAAAACATGAAATTAATATCGCGGCGTTTAAACGTTTGCTGGATGGTGAAATTTAAAGGCAATGGAATTTCTTAAGACAGCAATACCATTCGGTAGTGGCTCAATTTGGAATTTTAGTCCTTACTAATAGCATTTAGAATCAGAATAATAATCCGCGCAATCTGCGTAATCTTTGGCAGAAACGAAATGTTGCCACAGATTACGCGGATTTCACAGATTAAAGAAAAAGGATTATTAAACTGAGCCACTACTTGCTATTCTGCTGAAGGAACTGATTGAAGAATTTGTTTATCTTCAACACTACCCACGCAACATGTCATTCTCTTCATGAAATACCTGCAGCTGTTTCTGTTTTCTTTCGTGTTTCATTTTGCTGCATTTTCTACGAATGAAGTCCGCTATATGTGGAGTGGAGGATTGACAGATTCTTCTATCAATGTTAATGCAAAGCTTACTGATTCATCGTCGACTGTCAGGCTGATGCTTTCCACTTCACAAAATTTTACTTCACCATTATTTTCCGGATTTTATCATGTGGATTCGACAACCAACATGATGGTGGCGATGACAATTTCAGGATTGAATGCGGGCACAAAATATTATTATGGCGTTGAATCAAATGGTATCGCTGATACTTCTGCGGATGATGTAGGAAGCTTTACAACTTTACAGCAGGGGAATTTTTCATTTTATTTTGTGACCGGGTCATGTTGCGTCAATTCTGATCACATGGTGTATGAAGCCATGCGTTCAATTCATCCGTTATTTTTTACGTGCATGGGCGATCTGCATTACGGCGATCCAAACGCTGCAACGGATATAAATGTGCATCGAAATATGTATGATTCGCTGGTGCTCTCGAAAGCGCGTGCTGCTGCTTTTTTCAGGGAAGTTCCGATTGATTATATCTGGGATGATCATGATTTTTCGGGCAATAACAGTGACAGTACAGCTGCAGGAAAAGCAAATGCAAGACAAGCCTATCGCGATTACGTCCCGCATTATCCATTGCCTGCAGGAAACGGAAACGCCGCAATTTATCATGCGTTCACTATAGGCCGCGTGCGTTTTATCCTTACTGATCTGCGATCAGACCGTCATGGCGCTTCCATGCTGGGTACAGTTCAAAAAAACTGGTTTGAAAACGAATGTGTTGCAGCACGCGACAGTAACCAGGTGATTGCATGGATTTCCAGTACTACATGGAATGGTGCGCATATTGATAATTGGGGCGGTTATCCTGCAGAACGCGAAGAGCTGGCAAATTTTTTCCGCGATAGCCTCATCGAAAATATGTTCATCATTTGTGGTGATGCGCACATGCTTGGAATAGACGATGGGACGAACGGTGATTTTTCTACGGTTACTGCAAACCCGAATAAATATCCGATTTTTAATGCAGCAGCATTGAATCAAAATGGTTCGTATAAAGGCGGAACATTTAATCAGGGTGGTGCATTTCCAAATCCGTCTTTAGCTTATGGACAATTCGGACTTGTTCAGGTGTTGGATTCCGGCGGTGCTGCTATCTGCATTAATTTTTTCGGATTCCGTACCGACAACATCCCCAATGCAATCACTTTAATTGATCACTATACTTTCTGCCGCCAAATGGTAACAGCACCTTCCGGAATAAATACGGTTCGGAATTATTCAGCTTCTTCCATACTGTACCCTAATCCTACACGGGAAAATTTTACGCTGACGACGAATGAAACTTTGCATAATCCTGTTATAACCATTTCAGACATCAGCGGCAGAGAAGTGAAACAGGAATATGATTACTCCATTGAAGGTGCCGATATTCACTTTACCCTGAAAAAACTTTCTCCCGGAATTTATTTTGTGAATGTCAAAACGGAACATTCTGTTTACCAGAAAGAATTCGTGATCACGCAATAATCAGGATTTATATTTCTTTCTGAAAAAGGCTTTTTGCAATGCACGGATAATGATGAGTTCGGCAATCCGTATTTCAAAAGGCGTTCCCGGCGCTTCATTCAGTATTTCTTTCACTTTGATTTCAGGAATATCGACGCGGTATAATAAACGGTAAAACTGTTCCGATGCAGGTCCGCCTGTTTTTGAAATTTCTTTTGCAATTAATTCCCGGAGGTCAAACACATCACCAAAGATCACTCCCGAAATTTTTAATTCCATTCCCGAATTCAAAAAATCTTTCTCCAGCAAAAGAATTGCATCCGGCAGAAGAAAATCCACCAGGTCATTTTCTGCAATAGAAGAAGGTGGATTTTCAGGGAGATTCATACTAATTTAAGATTCAAAACTGAAAATTGAAAGTTATTCTGTTCTGTGAATTTTATTAAAATATTGAATTATTTTCTCCGGAACCGAAGTCGTTCAACAACACGTCCGTTCAAAAGGTGTTCGTGAACAATTTCTTCGACATCAGCTAATTCAACGCCGACGTAAAAAATACCTTCAGGATAAACCGCAACTGTCTGCCCGAAATCACAAATATCGAGACAACCTGCTTTTTGTGCGCGAAAGCCATAAACAAGATTATGCTCTTTTAATTTTTTCCGGAATGCATCTACGATTTCCATTCCATGCGCATCGCCACAGCTTTTTCTTGCTGCGCCCGGAGCGCGTTGATTGGTGCAGACAAAAATATGCTTTTCAAAAACGGGTTTTTCAGTTGCTGACATGTTGTACCTTGTATTGATTAATTATTCCTGCAAAGCTAAGCGTAAATGAACATTCTTATTACAGGCGCATCCGGATTAGTTGGACTTCATCTTACTGAATTATTGCTCAGTAAAGGATATACTGTTGCGCATCTCGGAAGAAAAAAATCAGCAGATGCAACCGTGAAGCAATTTACCTGGGATCCATCAAAAGAAATTCTGGAAGCCGGAGCAATTTCATGGGCGGATGCGATCATTCATCTTGCGGGCGCGAGTGTATCAGAAGGACGGTGGACAGAAAAAAGAAAAAACGAGATCATTGACAGCCGCGTAAAAGGCGCGCAACTTTTAGCAAAAGCAATCCGGCAGGAACATTCCAAAGCAAAAGTTTTTATTTCTGCTTCCGCTGTCGGGTGGTATGGAATGATCACGTCAGAAAAAATATTTACCGAAACAGATTCACCGGCAAATGATTTTTTCGGAACAGTTTGTCTTAAATGGGAAAATGCGGCTGACCTAGTAGAAGAAACCGGACTTCGGACAGTAAAGCTGCGCATTGGTGTTGTGCTTGCAAAGGATGGAGGCGCGTTACCAAAGCTTGCTGCACCAGTGAAATGGTTTGTTGGATCTCCTCTTGGTTCAGGAAAACAATGGATGCCGTGGATTCACATTGATGATTTGTGCGCACTGTTTGTAAAAGCGGTTGAAGATGAACAAATGAGCGGCGCGTATAATGCAGTTGCACCAAATCCGGTTACGAATAAAGAATTTGTAAAAACAATCGGAAAGGTTTTGCATCGCCCTGTATTTTTACCGCCTGTTCCGGGCTTCGCATTAAAACTGGCACTCGGTGAAATGGCTCAAATCGTAACAGAAGGATCACGCGTTTCAAATGAGAAAATAAGGAAAGCCGGATTCACTTTCAGGTACAATGAACTGCAACCTGCTTTGGAAAATTTGTTGGGGTAGAATGGAAATTTCTCTTACACGGAATGTTCAATGCCAAACAAACAATGAGCAATGAACAAGGGAAAAAAAGGGAGAAATTTGAACCCGAAACTTGGAACCCTTTACCTGACAAGGTTCACATGTCCAATCACGCTGACCTCTTCACCATTTACAACATTGGTATAAGTGATCTTCCAAACGTAAACATCTTCCTGACATTTATTTCCTTTGTATCGTCCGTCCCAGCCATCATAAATATCGATGGTATCAAAAAGCAGATTTCCCCAGCGATCGAAAAGCATAAAATGATAATCTTCCACGCCCATAATCGCCGGCATGAATAAATCATTTAATCCGTCGCCGTTTGGTGTAAATGCGTTTGCAATGAAGAAACGGTTTTCAGGTCGCACTTCAACTAAGATCCGCATGGAATCTGTACATCCGTATCCATTGTAAACTACTTGTGTGATCCAATACTGGCCGTAATTCCAATACGTGTGCATCGTATTACAATCGCTTGTTACATATCCGTCACCAAAATTCATCACACAGGAATCTGCGTTCTGACTTTGATCAATGGTTCCTATAAAAGGTTCGAAGATGGAAACGGAAGTATCTGTTACTGAAAATCCGGCAGTCGGATACGGATTCACGGTGACCATTCCCGGAACAATAAATGTGTCGATGCCGATACATCCTGCTGTTGTTGTGATGATCAGTGAAACAGTATAGACGCCGGTTGTTGTGTAGGTGTGAATAGGATCAGCAAGCGTCGAAGTATTTCCATCACCGAAATCCCAGAGATAAGTATAGGCTGTTCCGGAAATTGAACTATCTCTGAACTGAACAACATACGGAACGCAACCCGAAAGAATAACGGGATTGAATTGTGCTTGTGGAACAGGATACACAAGAACGGAATCTGTATACGAAGCGGTACAACCATTTTCCGTTACCATGACCGTGACCGCAAATGTTCCGCTTGTATCATAAACAATGTTCTGCGGATCCTGTAAGTTGCTTGAAGAGATACTTGCATGCGTTCCGAATGACCAGTTGAATGTGGCAGCGTTAGTAAAGTTGCCGGTCGGATTAAAGCTGAAATTATTTCCGGTAATACATTGTGGTGAGGGAGGAGAAAATTGAATCGTAGGAGGTAAAGTTACCGTTATCATCACTATATCTGTATCGGCACATGTCGATCCTGGATTTGCTATCAGCGTAACAAGATAATTTCCGTTTGCCGGATAGGTATAAGAAGGTGTTGTAAGATTTGATGTATCTGCTGTTGTGGTTAGATCACCGAAGTTCCAATAGAAGTTTGTCGCATTCGAACTGCTTTGTGTAAAGTGTATTGTCAGTCCGATACAATTCGTAGTCTGTGCATTAATATTTGCACTGATCTGACCTGTTACCGGAGCAGGTTGGCAAGTCAACACATTAAATTGAAAGTCGCGCTTGTTTATGTTGATGAGCTGACCATTGCGGTATTCTTTACAGCAAACAGCAACCACCCATGTGCCTAATAACGTCGGTGTGCCGGTAAGGATTCCGCTGAATAGCCCGATTGTAAGCGGTGGTGATGCGCTCATTTGAAATCCGGAATTATAGGGCGCCTGATAAGTAACAGGAAAATAGGGCGGCGGATTGGGTGGTTGTGGAAGCGGTGCCAGTGGTGTAGCTCCGTCATTCGGTGCGCATAATTCGTAAACAAGCGAATCGCCATCAGGATCTGTTGCAGAATGATCCACTATAAATGGCAAACCCTGGCAAAGATAAATCGGAGGAAAATAATTGAACCGTGCGCTGCTGTTACAAATGGCTAGGCTGGTCGGTGGAACAAATGTTGTCAGCGTTGACCCTTGTCCGCCCGGATTAACAAGATTAACGATGGTGTTATTCCTGCAACAGCGTTGGTAGACCAGTGTATACCCCTGTGGATTTGGCGGCAGATTTGTAAAGGCGGTATAGGTTGCTTCCTCCTCGCATACCGTTCCTGGTGCAGGTGCATAACATGGAACGCTCAGGAAAGAAGAAATAGAAACAATAACAGGATTCGGCACCAGAAGGTTGTCGAAAAGAACCGTAGTGTTCCCGATAAAAACACCGATAGAAGCCGGATCATCGAAAGGAGCTTGTCCGTTGATGCAATCGCGATACACTTTAAGCGTGATCTTGTAATTATTATTTCCGAGGCAATCGTAATAAAGTTCACCGCCAACAATGTGCGTAGCATTCACTGCTGTTACTGACAGCATGAAAAGAAGAAAGACGGCAACTATGCGACGCAGCAAGAGCATTCAGTACTTTTTTACCTTACGTTTCCAATTCGGGAGGATGTGCGGTGGGAAATTTTCCACTGCCCGGAAACGCGTTTGTTGGTTATTTAATAATAGTAATGAAACCAGTTCTTGTGGTTCCATCGGCATGAATGAGAATGTAATAATATGTTCCGTCAGATACACCGGAGCCATTCCAGTCATTGTGATAATCTGCATTTTCATATATCTTATTTCCCCAGCGGCCATAAACCTGAAGCGATGTGCCGGGGAAGTTTTCAAGCCCTGTGAAAACAAGATTATCATTTGTACCATCGCCATTCGGAGTAAATACGTTTGGCGGAATAACAGCACAGTCGCGGATGTCAATACTGATCGTATCCAACTGTGTATTATTGCAACCGTCGGTCGTTAATACAACAAACGTGCCGCCGGATGAAGGTGTAAATGAATTGGAACTGGATGTAGGTGTCGGCAATACGGCAGGACCTGCGATTGTTGACCAGGAATAGGAATATGGTAATGATCCGTTGATAGCTAAAACTGCAAGCATTGCAGGATCGCCCTCGCAAATTGTAAGATCCGGAGTTGTAGTTGTTGAAAGGGGGCCGGCTCCCGGAAGGAAAACAGTTACAGTATCAAACGCCGCTGTGCTTCCGCAAGGATCAGTAACGGTGACCGTATAGCTGGTGGTTGTAGAAGGTGAAACTGTTATAGTTGCTGTTTGCGCACCTGTTGACCAAAGGTAAGTATAAGGTTGCACGCCGCCGGTTACGTTAGTTGTAATGGTGATCGGGGTCGCGAAACATAAAGTGGTATCATGCCCTGCATCGACGTCAATAGGAAGAAAATCGCTCAGGTAAATTGTAGTAGAATCAATACTCTGAGAGCAGATTCCCTGTGTAATGGAAGTGAAAACAATGGTTTCCAAACCTTCAGGTATTCCATCCTGTGTTGCTTGTATGCAGATCGTGATTGAATCTACACCGGCAGGGAAAACGATAGTAGCAGGAATCAGCGGCGTATAATCAACACCATTAACCGCAGTCCCGCTGATAATAATCTGTGCAGTATCAGGATTTGCAAGATTCGAACTGCGGGTAAGAATAATGCAGGCTTGACCGCAACCTTCAAATAGTGTGGAATCGTTTAAGCTGCCATAACTGATTTCAGTAGAAACATCTACCTGACCAGAGCTGAAACTTCCAGCTTCAAGAAAAACCCCGGAATCATAAGCTTCGTCAAAACAATCAGCAATGGCTAATTTAATATGATAAGTTTGTCCGCATACAACAGGGTAGCTCGCAGTAAGCACGGTTGTAAATCCATCATACTGGATTTGGCTATATGGAGTTACAGCATTTGCAGGATTGTCAACATAATAAGCGCAATTCATGCATGGGCCTGGAGCAGGGCCTGCTGCCGTCTGACCATTATTTACATTGTTAATGGTGACCGGGATGGTAGTTGAAGGGATAAGTGCAATATTTGTTGGAGTGAGCGTAACGGTAACCCCGCTCAGGAAAAAGGCAAACGCGTCATTAAAAGAAGTGTTCACGAAATCTGAATACTCTTCGGATCCGAATACATAACGAAATTTTACAGAATCAGATTGGGAAATAAAATCAAACGCAAGAACCGCCGCATCAAATGTCTGATTACCTGAAATAGTAGTCAGATCGTTATCACCGGCAGCATTGTTTCCCACGCCATCACTGCCGGAGATGTTCGGCCCCATTGGTCCAAGGTTCCCGAATCCGAGCGGGTCATTGGCAATTACGCTTCCTGATGTCATTACAATTCCGGAATCGATTCCAAGACCGGTATTGACAGAAACGAATTTTCCAATGGCATTTGCATATCCTGTGTAGGTGATGTTAGATGCAGTAATGCCGGGTCCGAGCAAAACGTTCTGCACCAGTTGCTGAGGGGTTAATGTTGTCGTCGTCGTTAATTGTCCGTTTACTGAAAGACAACAAAAAACTCCAACAAGGACTGCCACAGCACGTGAAATTCCTGGTAAGTTTAATCGCATATTAAAAAAAGAATTATTACTTTGATTTTTACTCTTATGCCTGATTACAAATCTAATTCTTTGTGACCTGATATTCAAGGATTATCAGGGTGAATTGACAGTTTTTGATGAAAATCGATGCCTACCTGCAATTTCAATCCGATTTTCTTGCAATTTCGTTTTTCCATTGACAATAAACAGCCAAGATTATATGAACCAACTCGATTACATCAACCAAAACAAAGAACGTTTCCTTAACGAACTTTTCGAATTACTGCGCATCCCATCGGTTAGCGCTGATCCAAAATATAAAGGCGACGTGATCAAAACCGCGGAAGCTGTGAAAGCAAAGCTTGAAGCAGCAGGTGCGGAAAATACGGAGCTGATTGCTACCAACGGTTATCCCGTGGTGTATGGCGAAAAAATAATTGATCCTAAACTGCCTACTGTTTTAGTTTACGGCCATTATGATGTGCAGCCTGCTGATCCGCTGGAATTATGGACTACTCCCCCATTCGAACCAGTGATCCGCAAGACTCCTGTTCATCCCGAAGGTGCAATTTTCGCACGCGGTTCCTGTGATGATAAAGGACAAATGTTCATGCACGTAAAAGCTTTGGAAGTAATGTTGCAGACGAATACGCTTCCGTGCAATATGAAAATTATTATTGAAGGAGAAGAAGAAGTTGGCTCTGCCAATCTCGGACCATTCCTTGAAAAATATAAAGAGAAATTAAAAGCAGATGTAATCCTGATTTCTGATACTTCAATTATCGGAAACGATACTCCTTCTATTGACGTTGGTCTTCGCGGACTTGCTTACATGGAAGTGGAAGTGGTAGGACCAAACCGCGATCTGCATTCCGGTGTGTATGGTGGTGCGGTAGGAAATCCTGTCAATGTGCTTTGTAAAATGATCGCATCACTTCACGATGAAAATTATCATATCACCATTCCCGGATTTTATGATAACGTGATAAACCTTTCTGATGCTGAACGTGAAGAATTGAATCGCGCACCTTTCGATCTTGAAGCTTACAAAAAAGATCTTGCCATCGATGATGTGCAGGGTGAAAAAGGATACACATCAATCGAACGCACCGGCACACGCCCGACATTGGATGTGAATGGAATATGGGGCGGTTACACCGGAGAAGGCGCAAAAACAGTGCTGCCTTCAAAAGCAAATGCAAAAATTTCAATGCGTTTGGTTCCTGATATGACTTCTGATGAGATTGCGAAAAAATTTGAAGTTCATTTCAGGTCGATCGCGCCGAAAAGTGTGAAAATAAAAGTGATGGTGCATCATGGCGGCGAACCGGTTGTTGTTTCCACCACTTCACAGGCGTATCTCGCCGCTGCAAAAGCAATGGAAGAAACCTATGGCAAAAAACCAATCCCGACACGCGGCGGCGGAAGCATTCCGATTGTTGCTTTGTTCAAATCTGTTTTAGGACTTGATTCCGTTCTTTTTGGTTTCGGACTTGATTCAGATGCATTGCATTCGCCGAACGAACATTACGGTGTATTTAATTATTACAAAGGCATTGAAACCATTCCGCTGTTCTACAGGAATTATGTTGAGATGACGAAATAATTAATAAATGTGCAAATTATAAATGTGTAAATTGAAAATGTGCGGATTGAAAATGTGCAAATTGTAATGTGAAAATTATTTTTGGGAATAAAAGATGCACGAAGCAAGGCGAACTTTTCAGGAAGGGAACTCTACGTGTCAGAATTTTTAGTTTGCACATTTTAATTATTGATTTTTTACAAGAAAATCCATACCGTGAAAAAATATCTCCCTTTCCTGTTAATCCTGCTCATCTCGGGGTGCAAACTTCAACCGATCGTTCCTACCGGCGTGCAGGATGTGAAATTCGGTAATGTGGATATGATGTCGGGAACTGTGAATGGTGAATTGGGTTTGAAAATAAATAACCCGAACAATTTTGCCGTCACCGTTTACTTAATCGAACTGGATGTAACTGTTGCGGGTGTTTCTATGGGCCACGTGAAGTTGGAAGATAAATTCAAGATCGATAAGAATACGGAATCAGTTTATCCTGTAAAAGTCAGTGCCACTTTAACCGATCTTATAAATGGCATTCCGAAGATTCTCCAGGCGATCCAGCGAAAACAATCCAATGTAATTCTGACGGGTAACATTAAAGTCGGAAGCGGAGTTTTCAAGCACACATTTCCAGTCAATATTAACCAGGAAAAAGTGAATACGATGCAGAATTAATTTCTTCGCGTTTATTCTGCAATCGATACATAATTTATTATGCAACTCAATCATCCCGGATTAGTAAAGCTCCTCAGACAAGCATATTCGGCTGAAAAAGCTGCGGCATTTGCTTATATCGGTCATGCGCGTGCAGTAAAAAATCCGGCAGAGAAAAAAGCAATCCGGCAGATTGAAATGGATGAGTGGGGACATCGTGCGGAAGTGCTCAAGATCATGCAACAATATGATGTTCCCATTTCAAAGTTTTACGAATTCAAATTTTATATCATCGGAAAAGTAATCTGGTGGGCCTGTTACGTCATTGGCTGGTTCATGCCTTTTTATTTTGCCGGCCGGCTGGAAAGCGGAAATGTGTGCGAGTATTTCCGGATGAAACAATTTTTCAATTCACTCGGAATCAAGGAGCATGATCATGTGTTGTATGAAATGGGCATTAAGGAAAAAGAACACGAAGTTTATTTTCTTGAACAGATAAAAAATAAAAAGCTCACCCCGTTTTTTGAAAAATTATTTTCGTGGGGAAATAACAAGAGCTTTAATAATGTGGATCTGGATAAAAAATATCCTGTGGAGGAATCGGAGCCGTATTGTAAGAAGTAGGTTGTTGTTATTTTAATCGCAAAAATATTATAAGAAAAATAATTACACCACCTGGTAATTCCGCACAATACCATAATCCATTTTATCCGAAGCAGGATCCTGCTGCAACAGATCTTTTATCAGCACATAGAGCTCCGGCAATTTTTCTTTGAACTCTTTTGGCGCTTCGAAAAAATGTTCAACGCTCACCGCAAAGAACTCATGACGGTTTTTAAAAGCATAAGCACGCAAAAAAGTATCGTTATGCTTTCCTTCATACAGCATTTTATCTGAAGTCTGTAGGTATGGGTGCATTTTGTTTTTTAATTTCTTTTCGTTATCCTCATTCGACTTTTTAAGAAATTCCATAAAAAGTGCATGACCAAATTCATGCAAGCCTACATTTAATTTATCTGTCGGATTTGCATAACCTTCTTTAAAATCCCTGATTGAAATTCTTATTTCCCCATTTGGTGTGGTTGCACCTTTCATTAACGGGCCGCCTTCCTGCATTCTGAAAATTCCGGGATATAAAATGATGGTTTCAAAATGAGTAAAAGCAAAATCATTAAGTCCGAAGGTCAATTGAGTCGCTGCTGCTGCAACATGTATTTTTTCATTCAGCTCCGGATTATAATTTCCAATGCCGTCAATCGTATGCGTTTCAATGAAGTTGAGAATCCGCCGGATAAATTCTTGCTTGCCATTTTGTGACAGTTTGCGGAAATAAGAAAAATCGGCGAGCTGGTAATTAATTGCAAACCGTGCATCTGCGCCATAATCTGTATGACCGTTCTTTGCCTGTTGTTCCGAGATCGCTTTTGCACCCGTCCGTAAAGCGCTCACGAGCATCACGGCAAGCATAAACAAAAGTCCGGCTGCAATAATAAATCCCAGCGGTGATTCACCAAAACCGAAAAGTAAAACTGTGAAAAGCGGAATCATTCCCGTGGCTAATGATTAAATTTGCAGAACAAGTTTAATCATTTTAGTCCTTCCGCAATGAGCACTTCTGAACATACATTTACCAACGATCTTATTCATGAATCAAGTCCTTATTTGCTGCAGCATGCGCATAATCCGGTCAACTGGATGGCATGGAATGAAGCCACGTTAAAAAAAGCGAAAGAAGAAAATAAGATGCTGCTGGTCAGCGTTGGTTATTCCGCCTGCCATTGGTGCCACGTGATGGAGCATGAATCTTTCGAAGATGAAAAAGTGGCGCTCATGATGAATGATTTTTTTATTTGTGTGAAGGTAGATCGTGAAGAACGCCCGGATATTGATCAGGTGTATATGGCCGCAGTGCAATTAATGACCGGAAGAGGTGGATGGCCGCTGAATTGTTTTACACTTCCTGATGGTCGTCCGCTTTATGGCGGAACTTATTTTCCGAAAGAAAAGTGGAAAGAAATTTTATTGAATCTTGCTGATCTTTGGAAATCAGAGCCGGAAAAATGTTTTCAGTATGCTGATGAATTAACGGAAGGCGTAAAACAAACGGAACAAATTGTAATTGAAGATACCGGTGAGGAAATTATTGCAGAAACACTTGGCTTATCTGTAGAACAATGGAAAACACGTTTTGATACCGGAGAAGGCGGACCGAATCGCGCACCAAAATTTCCATTGCCAAATAATTACCAGTTCCTCTTGCGTTTTGCATATTTAAAAAAAGAGAAGAGTCTGCAAAAGCAGGTTTATCTCACGCTGGATAAAATGGCAATGGGTGGCATCTACGATCAGATCGGTGGTGGATTTGCACGTTATTCCACCGATATGCTCTGGAAAGTGCCTCACTTCGAAAAGATGCTTTACGATAATGCGCAACTGATCTCGTTGTATTCAGAAGCATACCAGACAAGCGGAAACCGTTTGTATAAAGACACTGTTTATCAAACGCTGAAATTTATTGCACGTGAACTGACAGCAACAAATGGCGCATTTTATTCTGCGCTTGATGCAGACTCGGAAGGCGAAGAAGGAAAATTTTACGTTTGGACAGAAAATGAGCTGAAAGAAATTCTCGGCGATAATTTTAATCTCATTGCAGATTATTATTCTGTCAATAGCATTGGCCATTGGGAGCACGACAATTATATTTTGCTTCGAAGAGAAACGGAAGAAGCAATTGCAGCAAAGCACAAAATAAATGTTGAAGAGTTGCGCGGAATGATTTCAAAAACAAATGATCAGTTGCTTGCTGTTCGTGAAAAAAGAATTCGTCCGGGCCTTGATGATAAAACGCTCACTTCATGGAATGCGATGATGCTGAAAGGATATGCCGATGCGTATCATGTTTTTGGCGAGAATGAGTTTTTACTTGCCGCAATAAAAAATGCACGTTTCATCCGAGATGTGCAAATGCGTGAAGATGGCGGACTCTGGCATTCATGGAAAAACAATAAAAGCTCTATCAATGGTTTTCTTGAAGATTATGCTTTTACGATCGATGCTTTTATCAGTTTATACCAGGTAACGTTTGATGAAGCATGGCTTGAACTGGCTGAAAAGCTTTGTGCATATATCTTCACACATTTTAACGATGTTTCATCTGGCATGTTTTTCTTCACTTCAGACGAAGACCCGGCCCTGATTGCGCGCAAAATGGAGTTGTCTGACAATGTAATTCCATCTTCCAATTCAGTCATGGCGAAAAACCTTTTTTACCTCGGCCATTTCACCGGAAACGCTGACTGGATCGAACGTTCAGCGAAAATGGTGAGGCAGGTAAAACAGGAAATTATCGGTTACGGCGGCGGTTATTCCAACTGGATGATGCTGCAATTACATTTCGTTTTTCCATTCCGTGAGCTCGCCATTGTTGGTAAGACTGTTGATAAAACAATGCTTGAGCTACGTAAGCATTACCTTCCAAATCAAATCTTTGCAGCAAGCCCCGGTCCATCCGAATTGCCGCTGCTGCAAAACAGGTACGTTGAAGGTAAAACGCTCATTTATATTTGTGAGAATAATTCCTGCAAGCTGCCGGTAGAAGATGCAACTGAGGTGATCAAACAACTTGCTTTTGAGGAGTAGAAATGCTGAAACGATTTTTCATTTTTCATCTTATCCTATTGCTTCCGGTGGTTGCTTCGGCGCAACTTTTTTTGCCCGTGGATGATGATCCGTTTGGTGTGCCTGTTCGTTTTAATGCAGACAGTATTCGTTTTCACAAAATAAAATCTGTCAGAACGAATCTACAGTACAAACCGGATGGAAATATCATCATCGATAAAGGATTAAAGGAATTTTACCAGTTCGATTCGGTGGGTCGTATGCAGCTTTACTGGCGCAATAAGATCCGCTCGTATACGAATGATGTTATTGACCATCCCGCGGTTTACCGGAAAGGAAAACGTATCCGCTCCGCATGGTCGGAAGTGCGGAAGTATTATGTGTACGATACTGTTTTTGTAAATTATTATTATGATTACAAAAATCAGCTGACTTGCCGCCGTGAAAATGATGGTGATTTTTATCACACCTGGTATTACCTCTACAATACCGACGGCACGATTGCACGCCAGACGCATTGTAAGGAAACAAATACAGGACACGGTCACGGCAATTTCCGCCTCGGTGTGCAAACTATTATTTCGCAGGAAGATTTTTCTTATGAGAAATATTCTCCGACACAAATCAAAAAACTGTGCCTGAACGATGTTGGAAAACCGTATAAGGAAACGATGTTGCTTTTCGACAAACAGGGAAGGATCATTGATTCACGCGAATCATATACCGCAGGTGGAATCCGAATTGTTACGACATGGACATACGACTCGTATGGCAGAACTGCTTCCACTTCTTATACTTCCAATGCGGGTGATGCAATTGCAGAGATTACAAATTACAATTATGATTCGCTGGGAAGAATTGAATCCATGAAAAAATTTCACAACAATGTGCTTACCGACGAGTTCAGCTATCTATACGAAAAGAACGCTGCGATTGCACACGCCTATATCAACCGGCGCCATCTTGAACTGGGAATTGATATTGTGAAAATGGATATTGTTTACTGGCAGTAAGGTTCCTCCTCGCATGTAATTTAAAAGCCGGCAGAAGAATGATCTTCTTACCGGCTTTTTTTATTCCGATTACCTGCTGACGATTTATTTGTAAGATGTTTCGCCTTTTGGTGTTAATCCATTCGGAATGATCAGGAGAATAATATCAATGATCCAACCGATTCCGAACAACCCGGCGGTAAACAGGTAAAGAATTCCCATTCCGGTGTAGCCAAGGTAAAATCTGTGAATACCAAGCGGCCCGAGGAAGATGCAAAGCAGAAGCGCTACAATCTGGCTTTTCCCACCCGAAGCAGCGGCCGCAGAAGCAGATTTTTTAACGCGATGTAAAGAAGTCTGAACTTTTGTTTTTACGTTGGGAACAGGTTTTATATCAGCAGGAATGTTTTTAACCAGTACGTTTGATTTGATCGAAGTATTTTTTTCAGAAGATGTTACTACAGGTTTGATTGCCGGATTAATTAAAACCTGTTCTGTTGCATTAGTTAAAATTACTTCAGGACTAATTGCGCCTGTTGTTTGAACTGCCGGGGAATGATCTGCATTAATGATTACCGGTTCAGCTACAGCAAGTGCTCGTTGTGTGATTTTACTTTGACTGTTATTATTTCCGTTTTTATGAATATAATAGCCGGAAGAATACTGCTGCTTCACCATTGTGCAGGAAGAAATTGAGAAGGCCGATACAGCCGGAATTCCCAGGATAAATAGAAATTTTTTCATGGTTCTTTTTTTAAATTGGTATTAAAAGTTAATTAGAAATATTCCTCTTGCAAAGATTAAACAAAAAAAACGCCGGGAAAGGCGAATTTTTTCCTGGGTGAATATGATTCAGGCGCACAGATGTTGGGTCCATTATGACTTGTTTATTCTTCTAAATTATATCTAGCCTTTACTTCATTGTAATTTGTATAATCAACATCTGGGTTTGCTAATCTTTGGGAAGCTGCAATCGCCACGATTTTAAAAGTAAATTGACCCGGATTTGCAGGTTGAGTCAGATCCGAATCTGTCCAGATTATTCTCACATTCCCAGGTGAAGTAACAACTTCTAAAGTGCTTGAATAATTGCTTGATGGGTAAATTGTAAGTGGAAGCTGAGACCATGTATTTGTTCCAGTAGAAGCATATACGAAAACTGCTCCATTGTTCACCATATCAGTAGTGAGAACACCCCATGAAATATCAGTGTAATAACTGGGAGAAGAGAACGACCAATTTGTTACTGTGACCGTACTTGATTTTACGTTGGCGTTTCCATCTTTTCCTGCAGCGCCGGCCGGACCTTCTTTTTTACACGCATTAATAGTCATTAATAAGCAGAAAGCAAAAATTCCAATTAAGATTTGTTTTTTCATGATCAGGTTTGTTGGTTTTTATCAAAGTTTCCACGAAATAACTCTTTGATAAATCCTGGTTGAAATAAACTTTCTCATTTACACGTTTCACTTTGTGAAGCAGGTAGTTTCCTTTCCGGCGAATAAATGAACTACTGAAAAAAAAGATAAACTACTCATGAAAATTTTCCCGGAACAGAATAGCCGGACTAAAAAGAAATCTTGTAACTCGGCACTATAAGTCGTCCGGTTTGGTAGGTATTGTAAACCGAATTGCTTGCAGCATCATACTCTTTCGAAAACACATTGTTGTGATTGGTCATATTCAAAAATTCCAGCGACCATTGCTGTGTCACATGTTTTCCGTTATGGATGAATCCGATTTTTGCATCAATTCTGAAATAACTTTCATAACGATCATTATATGCCCGTGTGAAATCATACACCTTGTAACCGGCAACTGCGGAAGCGTCGAGATCAACAGGAATATATCTTTTTCCTCCCGCAGTATTCATTTTCAGATCGAGCGAAAGTGTGTTTTTTGCATTGAGCTTAAACTCTTTTCCGCCGAGTAAATTCACAACGTAATTTCCGGAGAAGGCCGTTTGCCGTTCCACTTTATCCCATGAAGTGCTGTATGCGCGATAAAGCGAAGTGGTCAGCAGAAAATAATATCCTTTGCTGTAAAATTTTTCCACCGTGAGTTCAACGCCATAATTTCGCCCGGTGCCCTTATTTACCAGACTATCAATTCCCGGCGCATCAAAATCTGCTCCTTCATTCAATCCGGAATAAACAGGACGATTCGGTTGAACGGGAATGTCGTAGAGGTATTGATAATACATTTCCGCTTTCAGTCGCATGTTCCTTCCAAAATTCCAGTCATCGGCAATCACCGCGTGAACCGCTCTTGAAAAACCGACATTCTTATTCGTAAGTAAATAACTTCCATCCGGCAGAAATGTCTGATTGAAATACGTAAAAATTGTTTGCATCTGGCTGTGCATACCAGCGCCGAAAGAGATGGAATTTTTTTCGTTCGATTGCCAGCGGATTCCTGCGCGTGGCTCGAGTGCAAAAGAATTATTCAGCACCAACAACTGCGAATGCACACCGAGATTCAATGTAAGACGATCTGTGAACTTATGCTGCCATTGTGAAAAAGCCTGCAATAACCAGGTGTTTTTGTCCACATTTCTGATGAATTGAAATTGTGTGACGTTGTAACTAAAGCTGTCATGCAGGTGAACGAAAATATCCGTCGCGGAAAAACCTGATTTAAGTGTGTTCTTTGAATTGAATTTCTTCAGAAGAGAATAATTAAATGTCAATTTGTTCTGGCGGAAATTACTTCCATAACTTCTCCATTTGGAATCATCGGCACGCGAAAAAGAATCCTGCCTGATCAGGTTTTGCATCCCGGTTAGTGCAACCGTGAATTTGCTGTAGGCGGTTGCATTGATAATATAGGAATGCGTAACGCCTGTCATTCCGGTTCGTGTTCCGTAATCTGTATCGTAACCACCCTGGTCATACAGGTTTAGTTTTGTCGTATCAAGCTTGCTGTCCCAAAGTGCGATGAAACTTAATCCGCCCACTCCCCAAAGGGTAAAATCGCCGTATTTATTTGTAGGCAGATGAAAATTGTAAGAAAGATCCTGGTATTTCGGAATTGCATCGCCAACACCAAAGTCTGCTCCTATTTTCTGAAACAACACGAGCGTGGATAAACGATAATTAATTAAAAAAGAACCGTTGTGCTTTTTAGAAAACGGACCTTCAATTCCTCCTTCAAAACCATTAAAACCAACTTGCCCGAGAAACTCAAATTTTTCATTGTTACCATGCCGCATGCGCAAATCAAAAACACCTGCTGTTGCATTTCCATATTCAGCAGGAAATGCGCTTGTCATAAAATCCGAATTGTCGAGAATATTATTGTTGAGCATGCTCACCGGCCCGCCAGTACTTCCGAATGAACCGAAGTGATTTGGATTCGGAATATCCGCGCCATTCAAACGCCACAAAACACCAAGCGGTGAATTTCCGCGGATCACAACATCATTTCTGGAGTCGTCTGCGCCGCTCACACCGGCATAATTCTGCGCCATGCGTGAAGGATCGCCAAGACTGCCTGCATAACGGGAAGTTTCTTCAATTGAAAAGGAGCGCGAACTTACTGTCGCCATTTCATTGATCGGTTTTCCTTTTTCTGTTTCATCAGTAATCACAACTTCTTCGGAAGTAATAACGGATTCTTCCATATCAATGTTAAGCACGGTTTCTTTCCCGGAAGTAACCACAATGTTCATCGAGCGCTCTTTGTAACCCAGGTATTTGAAAACCAGAAGATGCCGACCCACAGTTACATTTTCAAAACGGAAAGTCCCGTCGACAGCTGTGGTTGTATTACGCATATTAACGCCTGTATCTGCCAGCAGCACAATTACACCCACAAGCTGACTACGCGTTTGATTATCTACGATTTGTCCGCGCACGGTTTGCGTAGGCGCTTGTGCAAAGGCAGATATTCCTGCAAGAAAGAAAATTAAAGTGAGGAGCTTTTTCATTTGAAACAACAGACGCATTATAAAAATAAAAAAATCAGGACGCAGAACGTTTTGGTCCGGGTTGAAATGTCTTCAGATAAAAGGGCTCGAAATAGGCGAGATCTTCAAAATCTTTTTCATTGAATTTTTTCTCAGCAGGAAGCATCAGATGTTTTGCAGAACAATTTCCGGCATCAGTAAAAACGGCGTTTGGAAATTTTGAGAGCGTCTCTTTTGCTTTTGGCATTCCGTCGCCGGAAAAAATTATGCGTCTTTCAGCAAGCAGTACAGAAAAAGAATTCTCATCGAGGATATGCGGCGCTACCGGCTCAATTTCTTTTCCTTCATGATCGTAAATGGCGCAATACACTTCCATTCTCCGCGCATCGAGCATCGGGCAAAGCAGATCGCCCGGTTGTGCAACGGATTTCATTCCATCTGCCATCGCTTCCAATGTGCCGATTGCGATCAAAGGTTTATTCAACGCATAACAGATTCCTTTCGCTGCTGAAACGCCAATACGTAAACCTGTATAAGAGCCCGGACCTTTGCTTACCGCCACTGCGTCCAGTTCATTGAATGTAAGTTGAGCTTCTTTCATCACTTCATCACAAAACACTGTAAGCAATTCCGCGTGTTTATTCGGCTCATTCACTTCGCGCAAAGCAATTATTTTTCCATCACGCGATAAAGCGACGGAGCATATTGTTGTGGAAGATTCTATCAGAAGGAGATAAGCCACAGATTTCGCAGGTTCAAAATTAAGGTTTGAGGTTTCGGTTAGAGGTGGAAATATTGCTTTCAGCATTTAAAATGTCTTTCGATATTTTAAATTTTACTGCTTCTAAATGAGCGATGAATATTTTCTTTGTTATCAGTACGGTAATAAAGTTGTGTATTGATAATTTCGCCCGCACGAAAGGAAAAATCATTTATAAATTCCACTTTAAGCGTGGTATTATTATCAACAAGGAATAACCATAAAAAATTATCGTCTGTTATTGCTATTTCAACTTCATTAAAATTCTGTTTAATTACTTCAACAGCAAGCGATGTTTCTTTTCGAAAAGCGGGCGAATTATTAAGGAAAAAATCCAGCTCATCAGAGTAACGATGATGCAAAAAATAAAGACTTAATGCGGTACCGCCAGTCAGATAGAACGAAAGTCCCTTTTGTGCAAGAATCGAAAGGATTTTGTCTTGTAACGGGTAAAGTTGATTAATGTAATATTGTTCTGGCATATTGGTATTTTTCACGGAGGGTAGCAATATGAATTTTTGAAATTACATTTTCCGAGAGTGCTTCTGCCAGTTCTTCTTTAGAAAGAATATTCAACAGTACATACCACTGCGATGATATTAAAAGTCGCAAATAAACTTTTTCTTTTTTTGAAGGCTCACCGGAAGAAAGCATAGATTCAATTTCTTCAGTAGAGACATTATAATCCCAAAATAAACGCGAAAAAATTTTCCCTCTTAATGATCTATCTTGCTGCTGGGCCATAATCAAAGATAAGGATTAAGAAGCAAATTAGAATAAATGACGCTATTATTGAATTGTCAGGCCGAGTGTTCAGCTTTGATAAAGACAACAGAAAGAGGACAAAATTGTAAGGCAATTTATCGGGGTCAATCTTCAATTACCGACAGCTGCTCTTTCGAAACCTTTGTCACTTTTGCGCCATTATATAAATTCGTACTGATGGATTTATAAGGAGCGCTAACAACTTCTTCACTTTCCTTAAGTCCGGAAATAATTTCGATGTACATATTATCTTCCACACCTGTTTTTACCGGCACCAGCTTTACAACTCCGTCGCGGTAAACAAATATGCATTCAATTGCTTTTTTCTCTGCCTTCTTTTCTTTGGCCTTAGAGTCACCGACAACAATTCCGTTATTGCCTTCTCCTTCACCGGAAGATTGCATTCCGCCTTTTGCATCTACGCCTTGCCTGGCAGCAGTATCCAAACGTGTGGTGACACATTGAATCGGAACGCTCACCGCATCCATAACAGATTTGGTCTGGATCTCAACCGTTGCGGACATGCCCGGAAGAAATACGTAACGGTCAGGATGTTTCGGATCCACAAGATCAATATAGGAATCGCGGATGATGCGGATCTTCACAGGGAAATTTGTTACCTGGTCGCTGGAAATGCCAAGTGTATTTGCTGAATTGGCCACTTCCGTTACAACACCTTTGAATTTCCTATTGTTGTGCGCATCGACTTCGATCAATGCTGTGTCGCCTTCAATTACGCGCAGAATATCGTTTTCATTAACATCAACCTGCACTTCCATTTCATTCAGGTTGGCAAGTCGCATGATCTCTGTTCCTTCCATCTGCGCCATACCAATGATGCGTTCTCCTTTACGTTTGTTCAGCTTGGAAATGGTTCCTTCTACAGGAGCATAAATGGTAGTCTTTGCAAGATTATCGTTTGCTTCTTTCAAAGACGCCTGCGTGCTTGCCACATTAAAGTCTGCGCTTTTTACACTTTCCATTGCAGCATTTACATCTGCAACTGCACCTTCGTAAGTCGCTTTGATCTGCTCGAATTCTGCATCTGAAATCACACCTTGTTCATGCAGTTTTTTATTCCTGTTGTAGCTCAATTCTGCATTGGTCAGCTGCGCACGTGATTGTTCGAGCCTGGCCGAGCTGTTTGCCATTTGTGCTTTTGCTCCGTTAAGCGTTGATGACATCCGCTGAACAGCAGATTGATAAATAACAGGATCAATGCGCAACAATAAATCTCCTTTACGAACTGTGTCACCTTCTTTTACAAGCAACTCGACAATCTCACCTGAAACGTCGGAAGAAATCTTCACTTCCACTTCCGGCTGAACTTTTCCGCTGGCAGAAACAATTTCAGTGATATCACGCTTTATCGCTTTTTCAGTTGCGACTTTAAGCGTTTCGGAACCGGATCCTTTTTTCCAGATGACGATAACAATAAGAAGGGTGACAAGAATTCCACCAATGATGAGAAAACGTTTCATAGTTGTAGCTTCAAAAAGTAAGTGGTTTGCCCTGGTAATAATCAAGCACTTTCATTCGGAAAATATAATCGTATTTCGATTGAACGAGATTTGATTCGGCAATGGCAAGATTATTTTTTGCCGTATTATATTCAATTGTATTTAATCCTCCGAGGTTGAATTTATTCTCGGTATAAACAAAAGCCAGTTTTGACGCTTCTACTGCTTTTTGTGTTGCAGTATATTTCAGGAATGCTGCCTGTGCATCCGCATACGCCTGGGAAATATTTTTACGCAGCTGCTGATCGTAAAGGTCCATATTCAGCTGCGCACTCTCGCGCTGGATCTTTGCTCTTTCAACGGAGCTTTTCACCTGGAAACGATTAAAGATCGGAATATTGATTTGTACGCCGATGCTTTTGTTCACGTTATTCTGAAACTGATCTCCGAATGGCGTTGTAACAAACGTAGTTGAATAGCGCGGAACAAGGACAAAATCACCACCTGTTGTCAAACCAACGGTGTCAACACCCGTAAGCGTGGAGCTGCTCACATCTTTTGCAAGACCGGAATATCCTGTACCGATGGATCCCTGTAATACAACCGACGGACTATAGGCGCCTTGTGCAATGGAAACGCCTTTATCAGCGCTCATGTAATCCATCTGCGCTTTTTTAATTCCGGGTTGTGTCGTTACTGCGGTCTGGTAAATCTGGTCAGGTGTTGAATTTAAAATCGCTGATGGCACATCAATCGGTGGCTTTACAATTGAAAAACCTTCCGTAGAATCGAGGTTCATCAACTGCACAAGGTTTAGCATGGCCATTGTCACAGAATTCTGCGCTGTCACCATATTTACCTGTTCATTCGCCAGCTGCGATTGCAATTCAAGCAAGGTGCCTTTTGCTGCTGCTCCTGCATTGACAAGCGTTTGCATTCTGTCAACTTGTCCTTGTGTAAGATCTGCATTCTGTGACGCGAGCGTTAATTGATCCTGGGAATACAACACATTCAGGTAAGCGCTGGCCACATTCATTCCAATATCGTATTGCGTCTGTAGCACCTGGAAACGATCTGCTTCGAGCGAATATTGATTTTGTTTCAGCGTATTATAATTCTGCATCCCGCTGAAAAGTGTAAGGCTGCTTGTGATATAAAAATTTTCAGAAAGCACCTGGCTGTTTGCAAATGTATTGGTGTAGCGGTCAACTGTGCGTCCGTACTGGTACGTATGTGAAACGCCTGCATTG
>JBDSHN010000048.1:0-11458 GCA_039918435.1 Bacteroidia bacterium
ACTCGAATCATTCCGGACTTGTTCGGGAATGATTAACCGTCATGTGCTTCCCGACTTATTCAGTCGGGACTGAGCTAAGAAGGATAATATCTGGTTACTACAATAATTCAAGAACGATGATCTTCTACAAGACTCGAATCATTCCGGACTTGTTCGGGAATGATTAACCGTCATGCGCTTCCCGACTTATTCAGTCGGGACTGAGCTAAGAAGGATAATATCTGGTTACTACAATAATTCAAGAACGATGCCTTTTTTTAGAGCCTTACCCTAAATTCGGGTTGCAATATTAGACAGATCGATTGAATTATGCAATACATTTGCCCAAAATATTAAACATCTATGAGCCTTCTTGTTGTCGGTACTGTTGCTTTTGACGCAATTGAGACCCCTTTTGGTAAAACGGATAAGATTATTGGTGGTGCCGCAACCTACATTTCCCTTGCTGCGTCCTACTTTACTAAGAATATTTCCCTCGTTTCGGTCGTTGGGAGCGATTTCCCAAACGAATCGCTCGAAATGCTGAAAAGCCATGGCGTCGATCTTGCCGGACTTCAGGTTAAACAGGGCGAAAAGTCCTTTTTCTGGTCCGGGCGCTACCATAATGACATGAATTCGCGCGATACTTTGATCACCGAGCTAAACGTGCTCGCTGATTTTGACCCTATTGTGCCTGAATCGGCTAAAGAATGCGATTTCCTAATGCTTGGAAATCTCATGCCGGTGGTTCAGCAAAAGGTAATCGCACAATTGAAAAAACGTCCGAAGCTCATCGTGCTCGACACTATGAATTTTTGGATGGATATTGCCATGGACGAATTAATGAAAACAATCGCTATCGTGGATGTGCTGACAGTTAATGATGCAGAAGCGCGCCAGCTTTCAGGCGAATATTCGCTTGTAAAGGCTGCACAGAAAATTTTGGCAATGGGTCCTAAAGTGCTCATCATCAAAAAAGGGGAGCATGGCGCATTGCTATTCAATAAAGAGCAGGTTTTCTTTGCACCTGCATTGCCGCTGGAAGATGTTTTCGATCCGACAGGCGCCGGCGACAGCTTTGCAGGCGGATTTATTGGTTACCTCGCCGAAACAAAAGATATTTCTTTCGATAATATGAAGCGTGCAATCATTTTCGGATCTGCAATGGCTTCATTCACGGTAGAAAAATTCGGAGTGGAAAGATTGGTTGGATTGACACAAGAGCAAGTTGATGAACGCGTGCAGGAATTTATCGACCTCGTACAGTTTGATATTTCGTTGGTTTAGTTCGCCGTACTTTTTTTACCGCTCATGCCGCAGGTCACTTCTTTTAACGAAGACTTTGTGCAATTAGTAGAGATTCTTTAATGAGTCATACTTCCCTCTTTAAATTTGCTTTCAATTTAAATAATTCATGGCCGCACTTTCCATCCGCGAGCGCCCTTTATTGATCTGTCTTGCATTCGTTCAATTCACGAACGTAATGGATTTCATGATCATGATGCCGCTCAGCCCGATTTTTACAAAGGAATTCGGAATTACACCTACAGAATTCGGATTGCTTGTTGCTTCCTACAATCTTTCTGCAGGAATTGTCAGCTTGCTCAGCGCGTTTTTCATCGATCGTTTTGACCGGAGAAAAGTAATGCTGTTTGCATATTCTTTTTTTATCGTGGGAACTATCGCGTGCGGATTTTCTACTACGTACGGCATGTTGTTGTTTGCGCGCGTGTTTACAGGAATGTTCGGCGGTGTCCTCTCTGCAATCTTGTTAAGCGTTGTCGGAGATGTGGTGCCGATGGAGCGACGTGCTTCGGCAATTGGTTTGGTGATGACAGGTTTTTCTGCTGCGGCTGTACTAGGTATTCCGATCGGAAGTTTTATCGCAACACATTTCAGCTGGCATGTTCCTTTCTTCGCCATTGCAATTATGGCGACTGCTACTTTTACAGGAATTGTAATACTGATTCCTAAGATGACAGCACACATTGAAGAAGCAAAAAAACGAGATGTGTTCCGCGCGTTCGGAGAAATATTTTTCAATTCAAATCGTTTGCGCGGATTATTACTCATGGTGCTGCTGATGTTCGGCCATTTTTCGATCATCCCATACATTCCGCAATACATGGTGCATAATGTCGGAATTTCAGAAGCGCAGGTTTCGCTCATTTATCTTGTCGGCGGACTTTGCAGTGTTTTTGTGCTGCGTATCGTCGGTAAACTTTCAGATCGTTTCGGAAGCTTTAAAGTTTATACAGCACTTTCACTCCTTGCACTCTTCCCGATTTTTGCAATTACGAATATGCCGAAAGAAGGACTTGCAATGGTGCTTTTCATTTCGTCGTTCATTTTTATTTTCGGCGGAAGCAGAAGTGTTCCTGCCAATGCGATGATCACTGCCACAGCTGAGCCACATCAACGCGGAGGATTTTTAAGTCTGAATGCGGCGACGCAACAGTTAGCTGCAGGACTTGCTTCTTTCTTCGGCGGACTAATGATTTCCGGTGGACCTACTGAGCCTGTTGTCAATTATCATCATGTAGGCTGGATGGCAGCCTGTGCAAGCTTACTCGCAATTCCTGTTGCTTATTTTGTAAGGCCGGTTCGCAAACAAACTGTTCCGGTGAATGAAATAAAGATTCAGGAAGAGATGTTGATCTGAGTTTTTTGCATTTACTTACCTTTCCGCATGCGTCTCCCCCAACGTATCTCATTTTCTTTTCATTCCGCTTTACGATTGCTGGTCAAAGATTATTTCCTGGGACTTGCAGTCTTCACGATTCTGCGCATCCTGTTTATATTTTTTAATCACGCCGCCGCAGAATTAGTTCCGGAAAAATGGTTAGCGCTTTCTGTTTTACGCGGAATACAATTCGATAGTGTAAGTTGTGGAATAATTCCGCCCGATTCTGCACGTTTTTATGTTGATCGTGCAATTGATCCGTATCTTTTTATGCGTAATGGAGCTGAATCAAATCGCGCTGGTTCTGCCGACGCAGATAAAATAAAACAGCAGAAGGAATTTATTGCAGCCTCCTTGCAATTGTTAGGCAAACGTTTTTTCGTACCACTTTGATTACTTCGAAATTACCCAATCCACAAACACAAGATTTATTTTTTCATCACCTTTCGTCCTGACAAATATACCGACCAGCGTTTCTTCATCTTTCGAAATTAATTCCCCGCCATTTTTTGCACGGATATAGACCAGGTTTGTTGTTGTATTTCCAATTTGAAGTGAGTTATCCAGTTCAACAATAAACCATCCCGAAAATCCTTTCATGCGCAACCGCTTGCGCACGTAACCGGTGAAAGGCAATTTCATTCCGAGATGTTTTGTTTCTTCATCCTGTACGAACAGAAGACGCAATCCCACAACAGAATTCTGATTTATTTTTTTGGAAGCGCCCAGCATTTCGGAAGGAAGAATGCCGGAGAAAAACTCAATTTTCATCCATTGCCCGGGAATGATATCAATATTGGAAAGACGAACGGAGAGGAAAAAAATTAAATAGCCGCCGGAAAGAAAAGCATTCATCAACGTAAAATTTCCGATTGCTGTTCCGTAAATGAGACAAGTCCCGATATATTCCAGGACAAAAATCAGAAGCAGCGACCCTGCAATAAATGCGGAAAGACGTTGTGTGTTTAATGAAAGCCCTGAAGTCTTTGTAATTCCAGTGGTGGAATGATTCAGCGCATTATTCAGGAATGAAACGTACACCAGGATTTCTGAGAGAAAGAAAAATAAAGTAACAATTGAAAGCCGGTGTACTTTATTATTCAACAACCAGAAATCATAAAAGCCATGCGCGAAAACCGCGATGATGAAAAATACGGGAATGAGCCAGTATTTTTTCGGGTGACGAAATTTCAGCAGCACAAATCCATAGGCAACGATTGCGCTCGATGCCATGTGTGATACAGAAGCAGTAAGCGCGCGGGAATGAATAACATCTATTCCGTATTTTGAGAAGTACAAAAGATTTTCGAAAAATGCGAAACCAAGTCCGGCAGCAGATGCAATTAATAAATAATCAATCGGCCGCTTTATGATTTTTGTAAAGCGCAACAGCAAAAGGAATGGAATAAGTTTGACCAGCTCTTCAATAAATCCGATTCCTAAAAACGAAAAGAGCAGGTCATTCAGAATTTCTCCGTTATTCCAGAAATTCAAAACGTGGTGATAAAATTCATACAGCAGCCACGAGAAAAGCGCGAGAAAAGCGCCGACAGCAACAGCAAGAAAAAAGTGTTTCAATTTTATCGGCGACAAAAAACTTAATCTGCGCAGAAAAAATAACCATGTAAACAGGATCAGCAAATCGCCGAGAATTCCCCAGAGATTCAGATCGCTGAACATTGTCCGGAAACGCAATTCATAAAATGAAAGCAGATCGCCATCCAGGAAATATTTTTTATAACGCGCTTCCACCGGCACAGCTTCACAGCTTTCAGGCGAATCGATCAATTTTTTGAGCGCATCTTCTTTGCCCGAAACCGAATAAATGATCGCAAGCTCTTTCCACGCACCTTGCTTATAACCGTTCATGCGAATTTCCTCTTCGAAAAAAGGTTCAGCCATCGCAGTTCCGAATTGATAGAGCATGAGCTTACCTTCCACATAGTTCAGGTATTTCATGTTCCTGTCATTCACCTGCCGCAAATGAAAAGCCGCCGCTTCGAAATTTTCATTGCTTAAACTTTCCACATAATAATAAGCAAGGAAAAGATTGCCGATGTCATTTTCACGAACATTTTTATTTTGTTCGCAGAGATCAGTGTAAAAATTAAAAATGCGGCTTCCTTCCCGGTTAAACTTCTGCGCATCAGCCTGTGAAATATGTTCAGCATCGAGCAAGAAATGCTGGTCGACAAGTGTAAAGTGGTAATCCGGATTTAACGGAGCTGATTTTATCTTTTCCCACATCGCGCTTGTTACCAGCCACGGCTGACGCGTTTCTTTTCCGAACTCCGCTTTATCATCTGCGTTATTGAAATGTGGTTCGGGAGAAATCAGCGTGAGCATTCCCCAGAAAATTCCAAGAACTGTAAGCGCCGCAATAAGAAAATTGTAGTCGCCGAAATTGAAAAAACTTCTTCCCTTTAAACGGTCGTCGCGGAATTTCCACCACAGCAGGTAAAAAGCCATGAGGAAAAGCCAGAGAATAATGATGCTGCTGATCGTCATAAGCAAATAATCAAAGCAAAGAACGGGAATTAGTTTCGGCTTCCACCTGTTGAGCCGCGGGTAATTATTTCGGTACAGCGATCAGCTTACCGTCCGTATCGTATTCTTCAGTGATCATTTTCTCTTTTACCGATGTGATTTTTTTACTGATCGTTCCGTCTTCACGATAATCTGTCTGGACAAAGTCCTTGTTTATTTTTGTGAAGGAAATACTTTTAATCCCGCCGCTTTCATAATACAAGGTATCTGCTATAGTTTCATTTTCTGCTGTTTTTTTCGATTCGCAGATGCCCGATTCATAAAATTTTATGCATGACGAAGAAAGGCACTTTTCAATATAGCCGCGATCGTTTTTTACAAAATACTTTCGGTAATAATATACAGCAGCCGATTGAATTTTCCCGCTCTCAAACCAGGTTGTATCTGTGATTTTCTCCACCATGCTTGTATCGGTATAATAACTTGTCCTGCTTTCGATCCGGCCACTTTCATAATAGGATGTGATGAAGATGGAGCGCTCATACCCAGGAACAATTTTAGTGGTCTCTACCTGTTTCCCATTTTTGTAATAACAGAATATCTGTGGATTTCCTTCTCCCATCCAGTAATAAACAGAGCCCTTGTCACGACGTTCACTTTTCAATTGTCCGCTGGCATAATAGTTTTTTCTCACCGTTTCATTCGGCCCGACAGAGTCTTTTGTCGCATTCTGGGCGATAATAAAATTTCCTGAAATCAGGAGCAGGAGAAGCAGGAACGTTTTCATTCTGGATTTGTTTATCGGTTCTGGTAAATATAAACGCACAAACCAGCCAATGATACATGTTTTCATGCAGAATAATTCATTTGCATTACGTTCCCCACAACCTGTTAAAAAACCAAAAATGCCAATCCGTTCTTATCTTTGCATACGTAATTACTGTCATGAAAAGATTAGTATACCTGCTTGTTGCATTGCTTCCCGGAAGCGTGTTTACAGCCTGCGGACAAAACAGCGCCGCGGTCGACTCTACAACTGCTGCTAATTCAAAAAAATCTCAACCTATGCCTGATAATGCTGTTTTAGATACTGCCACTTTCGGCGCCGGATGTTTCTGGTGCGTCGAAGCTCAATTTCAAATGCTCGAAGGTGTTGTTTCCGTTACTTCTGGTTTCAGCGGAGGAACCGTCAAAAATCCGGCTTATCGTGAAGTCTGCGACGGCACAACCGGTCACGCCGAAGTTTGCCAGATCGTTTACGACACTACAAAAATTTCTTACGATGAAATGCTCGAAGCATTCTGGCACACGCACGATCCGACGCAGCTCAACCGCCAGGGCAACGATGTAGGAACGCAATACCGTTCTGTTATTTTTTATCATAACGAAGAACAAAAGAAAAAAGCGGAATTCTACAAGCAGCAGATGAATGAAAAAAATACCTGGGGAAAACCTGTTGTTACTGAGATCAGTCCCGCAGCACCTTTTTATAAAGCGGAGGATTACCATCAGAATTATTATAACCAGAATGGAAATGAAGGTTATTGCCAATATGTAGTGCGGCCGAAAGTGGAAAAGTTCAGGGAAGTGTTTAAGGATAAATTGAAAAAATAAACAACCGGGTTATATATCAACTAAAAGGAATTTGATGAGTGGGTGTCCGCAGCGGCACATGGTTACTGGATGATTACTTCCAAATAACCGGAACATTTTGACAATCAAAAGTACCAACAGTGAAAAAATAAAAAGAGCGAATGGAATTACCATCGCTCTTTTTATTTTCAATCACCCCGTTACAAGACCACCAGTTACTAAATCGGCCGCCCCTACGAATTCTCTACTCAAAAATAATCTTTCCGCTACCAGCCACAACGCCACCTTCATTCACAATATTCAGCAAATAAATCCCTGCTTCTAAATCACCGCGTTCAAGCAATAATGTATTTCCGCTGAAACGAATGTTGCGCACAATTCTTCCGCGCACATCAGTAAGAATCGCCTCCGAATTAAATTGTGGCGCATCAAATGTGATCGTGCAATCAGAAGAAGAAGGATTCGGGAAAAGGCTGAACTGTGTTGCAGTAAGAAGCGAAACACTAGTTGTGATATTCGTATAGAAAACCACCGTGGTGCTTCCTGAATTCGGAATGGCGATGGAATCTCCCGCAGTGTTAATGTCAATATCAGCCGGACTGCTTAAACCACTCATCACAACAGTTGGTGAAGTGAAGGAAGGTGTCCAGCGGATAAGCGAATTATTGCCCCATGCTGTAGCATACCAGTAGCCGGCATTGTCGCGCGTTACGCCATCCATATTGCTGTAGGTGCTTGTGGTAAGCGTAGAAATAGTAGAATCAATAAGGCTCATTGCCTGGATGGGAGCGTTTGAGCCCCATGTTACAAAAACACAACGATTATTTGCTCCGTCATAATAAATTCCATTCGGAGTTTTTATGGTGGTTGCCATCAGGTTAAATGTATTTAATGCCGGATTGATGCGGTAAATTTTCTTTGCAGAAAAATCTGTTGCGAAAAGATAAGTTACTCCATCCGTTGTCAGGCCATTCAGAAAGCTTGCGCCGAGGTTGAGCGAAAAAGTCTGCACGCCTGTTGTAAGATCGTAACCGCGCATATAACCTCCGTCGCAGGCATAAGCAACGTTCCCGAGAATTTCAATTCCGTGCGGACCACTTGGCATCGGCGTTCCTACAGAAAAAGGAGTTACAGTCGGCGGACTAAAAGCAGCAAGAGTTCCATTGCCGTTATTGCCCACGATCCAGCGGTTGTGTACCACATCAAATTCAACACTTTCAGGAGCATTGAATTGTGCGCTCAAAGCGGAAACAGCAAACAAAGTAAAAAGAGTAAAGATTGATTTCATGGATTTTTAATTTTTTATCAATTTAGGAAAAAATAGTTAAAGCGATTGATCAACAGCAGAAACAGCAGTTACATTCATCAGCACAGTTGTGAAATGGTACGAAGAGTGCGAGTGAAAAAGTGTTCCTGAAATCTGTACTTTTTTATTCAGCAAAGCTTGCAGTTGCTTCTCATCTCCATTGAGCTGAATGCGGTCAACATTTTTCTCTGTCACATTGCCTTCCTTTTCTTGTGCCGGAGTAGCCACTACATTCAGCGGCTGCGATAGCCAGAGTGCAAAATACATTCCCTTGTTACTTTTTACTTCTTTCAGCAAACCTTCCACTGTAATTATTTCCGGCTCGTAATGCAAAGTCAATGGCTTGCCTTTTTTCAGGTCAGTAATATCATCACTCTCCGAAATAATTTTCCATATCCCGTTTTCCTTCGCATAAATCAGCGATGCAGGATAATCCACCGTTTTTCCGCCTGCAGTTACTTGTTTTGCAATCCGCACACGCCAGTTGCCATCCGGTTGCTGCTCCTCGCCCATGTAGTCTGTAATCTTCTGATGATAATCAATGTTCGATGCAAAATATTTCTGCTGCCGGCGCACAACATCATCACCCGAAATTTTATCGCCATAATAAACTACCGAATCACCATAAAAAGATTTCATGATCGCAGCATTGCGCAAATTCAGCGCCGCCGTCCAGCTATCCGTTAACGAATGCCAGTCAGAAAGAACAACAACAGGAGTGCGGTCTGCCTTTACAGAATCAGGAAATTTTGTGTCATTATTGCCATTCGAGCAGCTGAACAAAAAGACAGGCGAGAAAAAATAAAAAAAGAATTTGCGCATACGGGAGATGAAAAAAAACAGGAACGGAAAACAAAGCATTTTTCAATGCGGCTGCAAGATACAAAATGAATTACCCCTCAAAGGGTTTCGAACCCTTTGAGGGGTAATTCATTTTTAAAAAGAGTTCCAACAATACCTCTATCACTCACGCAAAAAAACGGATTGTTCAGAATTATTTCCGACTGCGATATTCATTCAAATGCCCAATCATCATTGCACGCACTTTTTCTTTCAGCGCAGGCACATCTTCCAGCGTCATGTTGCTTGTATCAATCGGCACGTCCCACACCGCGTAAATTGGCCCCGGCGCAAGTTCGAGCGGACGAAGCGGAGAAAGTTTTTCGCCCGTATTAAGCAACGTCAGCACAGCCAGCGGTGTTTTAGTGATGATTGCCAACCGGAAAGCGCCATCACGAAAATCGAGCAGAGGCGGTTCGTCGTTTCGGTTGCGTGTTCCTTCCGGACAAAGAAAAACCGAAATATTTTCATCCAGCGATTTACGCATGATCTCAATGCTGCGGTTCCTGTCTGCGCGATCTGTGCGGTTCACCGTCATATATAATTTGCGGATGATAAATCCAAGCAATGGAATTTTTGTCAGTTCTGCTTTTGCAAGAAAGCGTAACGTGTTATTGCTTGCCAGTGCATAAAGCGGAATATCCAATTGAGAGCGGTGATTCGCAATCATTACATACGCTTTGTTTACATCAATGTAAGAGCGGTTTTTTATGCGCATCGGAGTGAAAAATCCCCAGCTCAGCACGCGCGCCCATGAACGTGAAATAATACGGTGCGCAATATGCGGTGCTTTTTTTTCGGAGATGCAAAGAAAAACAATGAAATAAAGCGGCGTAACGATCAGCAGCGTCGCAATAAAAAACAGCGCAGCATAAATTCCGAAAAGAGATTTGAAAAAGCGCAGGAGGATCATTCGGGCACAAAATTAATAATTAAAGGTAGTGGAATCCTCTAAGGATGTTGCTGGATAAGCATTTAGCATACCGCCCCTATTTTATGGGTAACGGAATAGCAGCGAAATCGGTAACTGACGTTACTTTGGGTTTTTTCACCTTTAGGAAGATGATGGTTTCCGATCTTATCAAAAACCGCCCCGAATCGTTACAAAGAACTTTACTATTCAAATATACAAAAAATTCCGTTACCCGAAACTCCCTTTTAACGCTCCTATGGGAATGACTTTTTTAAGTCCTATTTTCCCCCTATATTATATATAGGGGGAAAATAGGACTTAAAAAAGTTGGTTACTGGATAATAAATTTTATTCCGTTGCGATTAAATTTTATCGCTCTTATTGTTTTGCCTTAGCGACAATTATTTTTTTCCGAATTATAGAATCCGAAGTCTTCACTTCTAAAATATACATCCCTGCATTAATTGAATTTTCATTTAAGCGTACAGGTAACTCAGTATGTGAATTTGCAGGACAAAAAATTTCGGTCGAATAAACCAACTTCCCCTCTGTTGTCAGAATTTTAACTTGCACGTTATTATCGTCCTTCATATCAAATGTCAGCGTAATATTTCCATCAGCAGAGGGATTAGGATAAGCATTTACGCTTTCGGAAAATTCATCAGCTTCATAACGGCCATCAGGGGCAAATTTGACAATGTAAAATTGAGTGAAATAATCGAGATTAGTTGAATACTGACCAAAGCCCAAATAGCCTCCATCACGCGTGGGAATATAATTGCGTATCCATCTTTTTAAAGTATCATCACCATTCAAACCGACCTTTTTAATAAAAGTTCCTGTTTCATCCATTTCAAAACGTGAAACATCACTCGTAAGGCCATTAAAAAGCGTGTCGGATTCGTTAGAAAAAACGTATAGCAACGGATCGGAATATTGACGGTTCGTTAAACAATTGCCAGCACTATCATACTTTCTCATTGAACCATAAAAACTTTGATAATTTGGCCAGTTTCCTATTTGATAAAATATTCCGTAATAAATGACAAAGGAGCCATCATCATTAATCTTTATTGCATCGGGACGGTTTGCTATTGTATCTCCATTTCCAAATGGATATTTAATCCAAAGCATTGTACCGGTTGAATCATATTTTGCGTAATAGGAATTATTATAGGTTCCTCCAATGCCTGTACTTATGAAACCACCATCAGGTGTCAATCTGATATTGACTGGCTCATAGCCGTTCAAAGCAGGTTGTGTCTTACGCCAAATTTCATTGCCATTACGATCAACTTTTACAAAAGCGGGAAAATGACTGTTTGAAGTTAATCCCTCACGCCCCGCTATTATTAAACACGAATCAGGCGTTTCCATCATATCATTATCATAATCAGCATAGGCGAAATCATAAAATTTGAGAAAGGAATTATTGCCATTAATATCAATGTCAGTTAATGTTATGTCGCTTATTCCACCACCCATTCCCGATAAACCGGAACCGCAAATCATATATCGCCCATTAGAAGACTTGATAACTTTGCCTGTCCAGTTAGGCTGATAAAATTCTCCCCAATCCTTTTCCCAAATTATATTTCCCGCTGAATCTGTCCGGCAAGCGTAGTAATTTCCATCTCTTAGAGTATTATTTCCAATT
>JBDSHN010000049.1:0-21880 GCA_039918435.1 Bacteroidia bacterium
GTCTGAAGTGATATTTGGTTGCAATGAAGTTGACGATCCGCAGCTGCCACATTTCACAACAATGGTTTGCATCGTTTCAACGCTGGAAGGTTTATTGGAAAGATACGCTTCGAGATCCTGCTCTTCCACATCAACAGGTTCTTCGGAACCGGCAATTTCATTCAACGTACCGCAATAAATGCAGGTAAGCGAATTTTGTCCGGGAGAATATTGTAAAATTCCGCCGCAGTCTTTGCATTTTACTTTGCCTTGCTCCGCAATGTCGTGTGTTGGTTCGTTGAAATCGTTGCTCATGGGAAGAAATTAGAAATGAGAAAATTAGAAATTGGGAAATTGGGAAAATAGAAACCAGAAAAATAGAAATTGAGAAAGTTAGAAATCATGAAGTGTTAATGAGCCCAAATTGATGAGCGGCTAAAATACTTAATTTCCATTTTCTCAATTTCTATTTTTCCCAATTTCCTTTTTCCTGTAAGAAAAATGTTCCCTCGCAAGATGATAATGCAAGGGAACAAATTGTTTTTTTGATTATCCAACCGGTGGTGGCGGTGGTGGCATTGGAGGTGGTGTGCTGTTGAAGAACTGTGCCAGCTCCGGAACTTGTGATGCCGGAACCCATCCTGCCATTCCTGCTTTCCAGATCACGGTTTCTAATTTCACTGTACCGTTCTGGATCATTGCGCGGAAAGTAGTATCGTCGAATGGTCCTTGCTGCGCACCATTCACTGCGATAAAATATTGTGATACCGGCGGTGGTGGCGGTGGAGTATTTTGCTGGTTCTGCATTCCGGTTTGCGGATTGAACTGGTTCTGGTTGTACATGCCGCCCATTTGATTGCCCATGCCCATTCCCATTCCCATTCCCATTCCTGCACCCATCAGTCCACCGCCATTTGGATTTTGCGCCGCTTGCTCCATTGCATTTGCAGCCTGAAACTGTGAGTAAGCGCCTAGATTTCCGACAATTCCCATAGAGGAGCGTTTGTCGAGCATAGCTTCCACTTCAGGAGGAAGAGAAATGTTTTCAACGAGGAGCTTTGTCAGCTTGATACCGTATTCTTCAAATTCAGGAGCGATCTTTTTCAAGATTGTATCTGAAAATTCGTCATAATTTGAAGCCATGTCAAGCACAGGGATTTTCGCAGAAGCAACAGCATCGGTGAAACGCGTCATTACAATGTTGCGGAGATTTTCTGTGATCTCTTCTGTTGTTACATGATCATCCGTTCCTGCAATTTCTTTGAGGAATGTTTTCGCGTCTGTGATACGCAATGCATACGATCCGAAAGCGCGGATACGAACAGGACCAAATTCCGCATCACGAATCATGATCGGATTTTTTGTGCCGTATTTAAGGTTTGTGAATTGTTTTGTATTGACGAAATAAATTTCCGCTTTGTATGGACTGTCGAAACCATATTTCCATCCTTTTAAAGTAGAAAGGATCGGAAGGTTTTGTGTAGAGAGCGTATACATTCCCGGAAGGAAAACATCAGCGAACTGACCTTCATTCACAAACACCGCCACTTGTGATTCACGCACAGTAAGCTTTGCATTGTTTTTGATTTCATTCTGGTAACGCGGAAAACGCCATACCATTGTATCATTCGAACTATCCGTCCATTCGATAATATCAATGAACTCATTCTTAAGTTTGTCAAACAATCCCATTTGGTTGTGTGTGTTAGTGGGTGAGAGAAATGTGCCGTTTTGGCGTACTCCAAATATAGATGAATTTAGGGGAAAGCAAGTGTTATCAAATCGAAATTTTTAGCGATTCTTAGAATGAATTTAGCCTTATTGTAATAAACTCATTTACTTTGTAATTATGGAATTTGGAATTGGTAATAATGTTGAGCTCTTTGTTTGGGGAGAACTATATTATATTGAACTGGAAGTAGAGCTTGGAATAAATGCTCTAACAACATTAAACTCTAATCAAGAAAAATCACTTTTACAAAGTAAGGCCGAATTCGAAAAGCAAATCAAAAATGATTCCGAATTGCAACAAATTGAACGGGAATTTGTTGGTAGTTACTATAGCCAAATGTATGAGCGGGATGAACTGTTTATAAAGGAATTACAGCGACAGCAGCGATATGCAATATTAATGTCATTGTTTTCCTTTTTTGAGGCAAGGCTTAAATCGGTATGTGTTCTTATTGAAGAAGGATTCAAGTTTAAAATTAAACTTTCGGATTTAAGATCAAATGATGATTTGATGCGGTATTGGATTTATCTTGATAAAGTCTTTGAGATGAAAGTGTTGAATATACTTCCAGTTTTCAATCAAATAAATTTGCATAAAAAGGTAAGAAATAAAATAGCACATCAAAATGGTTTAATAAATGAAGGTGAAAAGAATGGGTTTGGGAATATTCAGAATATAAAGTTTGATAAAATGGGAATCCACTATCAAATAGAAATATTAAATGAAGAATATCTTACTAAGATTATGACTTTGATGGTATCTTTTTTCGCTCAATTACTAACCGCAGTTGATGAACGATATAAAGAAATTGAACTGTGAGATTAGATAACAAGTTTTACAATATCATTATCATCGGTGGCGGCGCTGCTGGATTTTTCGCGGCTATCAATGCTGCACGTTTAGCCCCGGGGAAAACCGTTGCACTACTTGAGAAAAATACAAAGCTGCTTTCCAAAGTGCGTGTTTCTGGTGGCGGAAGATGTAATGTCACACACGCGTGTTTTGATGATCGCGAACTAGTGAGATTTTACCCGCGTGGCGGAAAAGAACTGCGCGGTGCATTCAGCCGGTTCAGCGTGAAAGAAACGATTGCTTGGTTCAGGGAAAGAGGAATAGAGCTGAAAACGGAAGCTGACGGAAGGATGTTTCCCGTGTCAAATACTTCTGAAACAATTGTGGAATGTCTTTTATCAGAAGCGAAAAAGCAAAACGTGGAAATTCTGTTGCAGCGGGAAGTGAATGAAATAGAAGCTGATGCTGATGGATTTTTACTTTCTGTCAATGAGAATGAAAAATTTTCCTGCCAAAAACTCATCATCGCGGCAGGCGGAAATTCAAAAAATGCCGGTTACGATTTTATTTTAAAAACCGGTCACACCATCATTCCGCCCGTTCCATCACTTTTCACTTTTAACATGCCGGGTAATCGCATAAGTGAATTAATGGGCGTGAGTGTTGAAAATGCCACCGTAAAAATCGAAGGAACTGCTATTAAAACAAACGGCCCGCTGTTAATTACACATTGGGGAATGAGTGGTCCGGCAGTTTTAAAAGCTTCTGCGTGGGGCGCAAGGGAATTGGCAGAAAAAAATTATCATTTCACTGCCGCTGTCAATTGGCTGGGCGAAAATAAAGAAGAAGAAGTTTTTGAAAAGCTGGTGCAATGCCGTTCGGAATTCAATGCGCAGCTGGTTATTAATGCAAATCCGTATCAGCTGGTGAAAAGGTTATGGCAATTTCTTGTTAAAAAATCGGGACTTGATTATGAAATGCGCTGGGCCGATCTTTCTAATAAACACATTCGGAAACTGGCGCAAATTCTTATAAATGACAGCTTCGAGGTTAACGGTAAGACTACTTTCAAGGAAGAGTTTGTAACCTGTGGCGGCATTAAACTTTCGGAAGTTGATTTTAAAACCATGGAAAGCCGGAAACAAAAAGGATTGTTTTTCGTAGGAGAAGTGTTGGATATTGATGGTGTTACGGGTGGATTTAATTTCCAGTCGGCATGGACAACAGCGTGGATCGCAGCGTGTGGTATTACAGCTTAATAAAAGGGAGGTTTTAATAAGCGACAATTTATAAGCTCGCTCATTTGCAGAATTACCTTAAATTTGGTCAATCTCCCCAATGTATATGAAAAAACGTTTACTTCTTTTACTATTTATTTTTGCAGGAATTTTGCCCGCCCTGGCTCAGCTTGCTGACCTTGGCAAGGGTTTTAATAAAGACAAGCCAAGTGTCATTACATTCGCAAGAGCTGAAGAATATTTTGAAAATCAGAGCTATCTCCAGGCATTACCACTTTACCGCTCACTTGAACCGAAATACGGAACAAATTCTTACCTCGTTTATAAAATAGGAATTTGCCTGCTTTATAAAAGTGATGAGACCAATAAAGCGCTCGAATACCTTTCTATCGTTAAAACAAAAAATCCGAAAGCGGCAGATATTGATCTTTACCTTGCACGCGCTTATCACTTGAACGAACGTTACGATGAAGCAATTGCAAGCCTGGATCTGTATGACGCAGGAAAAACCAATCCTCCGGCTAAAATGGAAGAGTCGGGGCGCCTGCGACAATATTGCACGAATGCTAAATTGTTGACAGAAACACCCGTTAAAGCCGTTATTACCAATCTTGGTGCGCCGGTAAATACTGCAAATTCAGAATACGTTCCTGTCATTTCTACCGACGATTCTGTTATGATACTTACTTACAGAGGAGAAAAATCCATTGGTGGATTACAATCTTATCCTGGTGTTCCCGATTCTTCCGGAAGCTATTTCGAAGATGTTGTATTCACTTCGCGTAACGGCTCAGGTTGGTTGCCACCAGAACCGATGGATTCAACTATCAATGGATTTGGCCACGATGCGTGTATCGGAATCTCGAATGATGGCCAGACGTTGCTGATCTATAAAGACGAAGCGGGAAATGGCGATATATATGTAAGCACCATGCAGGGATTTTATTGGTCGGCACCAATTCCTTTGAAAGGTGCAATCAATTCGCCGAGCTGGGAAGGAAGCGCAACTTTTTCTGCAGACATGCACACCATTTATTTTGCAAGCGAACGTCCGGGTGGTTACGGCGGAAGAGATATTTATGTTGCCACCATGTCAGCTGACAGTACCTGGGGAAATATTAAAAATCTCGGACCGAAAATCAATACCAAGTACAATGAAGATGCGCCATTTCTGCATCCGAATGGCGTTACGTTGTTGTTCAGCTCAGAAGGCCATAACAGCATGGGCGGGTATGATATTTTCAAAACAAATCTTACGCCGGTAGACAGCACATTTTCAGATGCATCAGCTCCTGTCAATCTTGGTTACCCGATCAATACACCGGGAGATGATAAATATTTTGTGCTTGCAACAGATGGTAATCACGGTTACTATTCTTCGGGAAAATCCGGTGGTATGGGGCAGCAGGATATTTATGTTGTGGAAGCTGATTTTGATTTGAATAATATCAATGTTATGTTATTTAACGGAACAGTAACGTATAATAACAAACCGGTTGGTGCACAAATTATTGTTAAAGACGGCAGGGGAAAACTGCGGACGAACGAGCTCTATTCGAAATCCTATACCGGAAAGTATGCGGTAACATTACCACTCGGCCGCAATTATATTGTAACTTACGTTGTCGACGGTGCTGAGCCTCAGACAAAAATTATAGATTCTATTCAATCCTCAGAAATGGTGACACAGACGATTGATATCCAGTTTTATGCAAATGGATTTTTGGATTCTGCCCGCGTTGCTGATTCAATTGACTTTATAAAACGCATCATCAGTGACAGCATCCGCAACCTGCATCCAACGCCGGGAATTGGGAATTTGGATTATAATACTGCATTAAAAACTTACGGATTTTCCAAATCGCCCGGGTTAAAATTTCACGTTCAGGTTGCTGCTTATAATTTTCCTAAAAATTACAGCGCAGTTCATTTGCAAAAGTTCGGACAACTCGACAAGCAGGTTCTGGATGATAAAATCACACGTTTTACTTTAGGCAGTTTTGAAACATTTGCAGAAGCAGAAGCTTACCGGCAGGAAATTATTACTGCTGGTCAGACTGATGCTTTTGTGACCGCAGAAAAGAGCGGAAAACGATATCTTATTAACGAATTAGTTGCACTGCGTTTCTTCCAACGCTAGGATAATATTTATTTTACTTATAATCAGTTCTTTAGGTATTTATTTATTAATAATGTATCTACATTGTATGTATATACATATATTTGTACGTCGATGAAACTAGAAGAAGAAATCAAACAGAAAACCTTTAACAGTCCATATCATCGTTTAACGGTGAATATCCTGTTTACTGCGTCATGGCTGAATACACAAATGATTCGCGTGCTCAAGCCATTCGGTATTACGCCACAGCAGTATAATGTGCTGCGGATCCTGCGCGGACAAAATCAAAAGCCGGCTTCAGTTGGTTTGATCCAGGAACGTATGCTTGATAAAAGCTCGAATGCGTCGCGGTTGATTGACAAACTGGTGGAAAAAAAACTGATCGACCGAAAGACCTGCACGGAAGATCGCAGGCAGGTGGATATAAGGATCAATCAGAAAGGGCTGGACTTGTTGCATGATCTTGAACCAAGCGTTGACCAGATGGACAGCGTGTTTAAAAGCCTGAGTGAAGAAGATGCAACACTCGCAGGTGATCTTATCGACCGGTTACGCGGATAAATTTTTAAATCATAATAACTGAATTGTCATGAAAATTCACAGCAAAATTATTTTATTGTCGGCAGGTGTTTTACTTGCAGGATTGTTTTCATTCCAACTTCTCTCTTCTGCATGGAAGGTGAATAAAACAGATGCAAAGATCACCTGGTCGATGCCGAACGGAAAGCATGACGGAACAATCGGCGGGCTTGATGCTACAATCAATTTTGATCCGGCGCAATTTGAAAATGGTCTTATTACTGCAACTGTCGAAGTAAAATCCATTGATGCAAAAAATGAAAACTGAACGCTCATTTGCAGACCGCTGATTTTTTCGACGCTGAACAACATCCTGCGATAACGTTCACCGCAGAGAAGATTACAAAAAATGATTCCGGATTTGTTGCAACAGGCAAGCTTGCCATGCGCGATTCAGTTCACACGATCAATGTTCCTTTCAAATTTATAAACGGTGAAAAAACATCTTCTGTTGTAGGTACGATGGATATTTTTGCGGGTGATTACGGAATAGGAAAGAAAAGTGCGGCAGGAAATGACAGGGTGCTTGTGACGATTGAAGTACCGTTGACAAAAGAGTAAGTAGTGATTGGCTTTCTCGACTGCGCTAGAAAGGTGATTGGTGTCCGCCGCGACGGAGGTGATTGGTAAAAATTAACTTTTTTTCAAATCGTAATTCGTACCTCATACATCTTATATACTTTTTGGTGATTTGTAAAAAGTGATTGTTAATTAGTAAAACTTATTAATCTTAAAATAGCTTTATGAGAACTGTATTGCATAAATCAACTGAACGGGGCCATGCAAATCATGGATGGCTGGATGCGCATCATACTTTCAGCTTTGCTTCCTGGCATAATTCTGCGCAGATGAATTTCGGAATGCTGCGCGTTTTGAATGATGATGTTGTTTCTGCCGGGAATGGTTTTGGCCGTCACCCGCATGATAATATGGAAATTGTAACCATTCCACTGGAAGGTGCACTGGAACATAGCGATAGTATGGGTAATAAAGGTGTGATCAAAAATGGCGAAGTGCAGATCATGTCGGCCGGTACAGGAATTTATCATTCAGAAATGAATGCGTCAAAAACAGAACAAGTGAAAGTTTTGCAGACATGGGTGTTCCCGAAAACGAAAAACATTGAACCGCGTTATGATCAGCGTGCATTTCCAAGACAGGCGCGAATGAATAAATTGGTCACCGTTGTTTCTCCCGATAAAGAATCAAAAGATACGATGTGGATCAACCAGGACAGCTGGTATTCGCTCGGCACTTTTGAAGCGGAGAAAGACGTGGATTACAAAATGAATAAAGAAGGAAACGGTGTTTATATTTTCGTTATTGAAGGAAATATAAAAGTCGACGATATTGAAGTTGGTAAACGTGATGGAATAGGAGTTTGGGAAACAAAGGAATTTCCAATTCATGTAACAGCAGGAACGGAATTGCTTTTGATTGAAGTGCCGATGAAATAAGCTGAGTACGAATTACGAATGCTCCGAATAGTTATGAAAATGCATTTTGTAATTATGGGAACGAATTACAAATGTGGCGAATAGCTACAAATTGGAGGAGTAGTACTACAGCACAATTTTCAACGTTTCGCCATTTATGCTGGTGAAGTAAACGCCGCTTGCTAATTGGGTGTTGCTGAATTTTACTGACGTGTCGCCTTTTTTTGTATCGACGGCTGCGATTGTTTTTCCGGATGCATCGCTCAGGAAAACTTTGGCGTTTGTTTGTTGCGGCTTGCGGAAATAAATAATAAAATCAGCGCCGGACTGATCGTAATACATGGTTGAATTCGGTTTTACAGCAGCAACTGAAATTCCTACTGCAGTTCCATATTCATCAGCGCCAATATCTACACGTCCATCCTGCACACGTGTCATTGTATCCATATCCACTTCATTGTTAACGATAATATACGCAAGATCGCCACGATCAATTGCAGGCGAATTCATTTCGAGATGAAAATTTGCACCTACCGGATTTATCATTTGCGGGTTGATATATAATGAAGTGGAATCAAGCTGCGTAATATTCTGCCAAGCAGAAAATGAATAGGAAGTAGTGCCATTCCATTTAAATTCCGGTATGGATTGACAATAAAATAAATTGAAATTCATCGACAATAGATTGCCTGAATCGCACATCAATAATCGTGTATTCAGATTTCCGTCGATGATGTTGCTGCTGATGTCGGCACCATTTGTATAACCAAGAATCAACTCTGCGCCTGAGCCGGAAATGTTATTTTCAAAAAGTGTATTGCATTGCATGCTTGATGCAGCTACAGATCCGCAACCGCTTGGATATACAGGGCCACCCATTATTATTCCGGCATCGATGTTATTGTAAATTACATTGTCGCGGCCATGAATAGAAAGCGCCGATTTACCGACTGCGGAACAATACACCATAATGCCGACCGTATTCCAATAAAGAGAATTGTTTTCAATGCGGCAAAGTAATGCTCCGTCAATAAGAATTCCCGCAGCAACTTCCGGCAAAGAAACGCACTGGTAGACCGTATTCATTGAAACCAATCCATTTTTCGGACGATCATTCATCGCGTCCGGTGAAGTTCCGTTATAAGCAATAATGCCGATGCCGGAATTTGTAATATCATATATTTTGTTCCTGTTGATCACAAATGAATCCGCATTTCCTGATATTTCAACAGCAGCATTTTTCCCAGTGCGGCAGCTGTAAATCTCATTTGCAGAAATGGTGATGGTTGAAGTTGCAGTTAAAGGATCAATACCCGATACAGCAATAGCGCGTGCTGATTTCCCCATCAAAACCGGGTCAGCCGGATCGGAAGAAAAATTAATGTCGTGAATTTTATTATTCCTGATCTCGATAAAAGCTGAATTTCCTTCAATGAGAATTGCGCAGGCATTATTTTTTGTAAGACCTTTGAATTCCAGGTTATGCACGCTGAAATAACTTTTGTCTGAAATTTTTAAAAGATAATCACCGCTTGTTGCTTCACCATCAATAACCGCAGCTTGTCCGGCATAGCTTGTAAGTGTAACGCCATTGTTGGCAGTTCCCGAAACCGTTGCGACCAGGTTTTCATGATAAGCGCCTCCCATAAGAAAAATAGTAGAACCGGGTAACGCATGATCAAGTGCATATTGTGCGGTTTTCCAGGGTTGCAGTAAAGTTCCGGCAGCAGAATTATCACCGGCAGGGCTTACATAAAACTGGGTTTGCGCGAAAGCAGACGAAGAGAGCAGTAGGAGAAAGAGGAGAATTTTATGCATGGTATAGGATAACGCATATAAAGCTAATTAATTATGTGGGAATGGGGGAGGTGAGCGGGGCAGTTAAAAAGCGCAAATGTTAAATCCCTTTAAGCAAATAAGCGAATAAACGGCGCTATGATATATTTATTGCCATGTAAGCTTTGCGATAAAACATATCTGCCGACGTTTCATAATTCAAGCATATTATAAAGTAAGAATGCTTTCAATAAATCACGCATATTGTTTTGCTTAGTGGAAAATTCCTCAAGCTAAAATAACGTATACATGTAAAGAAATCGTGGACAATTTTTGCCAGTTGACCACCATTTTTTTTTGTCGATAGCCAAGGGTTGTCCATTGATTACAGGGTCATTAACGAAAACAAAACAGCCTAAAAGTTACTTTCGTTTCTGCCCGTAATGTAACCCATAGGGGGACTTTTGTACATTTGAGCCACGCCGGAACATTCAATTCATTGCCAGGCACCTAAATTCATTCCATGAAATTCAAAATTTTAATTCTTCTTCCGGTATTTTTTGTTTTCGTTCAATCTGCATTTGCACAAGATGCAGCAGTCTCTGATCCGAAAATTGCGGAAACAAAATTCAAAGCAGCTAATTATGATGAAGCGTTAACCGACTATCTCGATCTGCTGGAAGAAGATGCGAAGAACATGACGTACAATTATCGCATTGGTGTTTGTTACCTGAATACAAACATCAATAAAGCAAAATCAATTCCTTATCTCGAGCTCGTTACACGTCAGGCGAATTTTGAACCCGACGCTATGTATCTGTTAGGACGGGGTTATCATTTTGCTTATCGTTTTGATGATGCGCTTCGTTGTTATAATCAATACAAAACAACCGGGAAAGGAACGCCTGAAAACCTGGAAGATGTTGACCGGGAAATTCAGAATTGCTACAATGCAAAAGAGATCATGAAATATCCTTTGAATGTAACGTTCGAAAATCTCAGCAGCAATATCAATACGGTATATCCTGAATATTACCCGTTTTTCCCTTCTGATGAGTCCTTTCTTGTTTACAATTCGAAACGTCCCGAAGGCGGAAATCTCCGGCAGAATGATGGTTCCTATTTTTCCTCCGTATTTATTTCGCGTGAAAGCGGAGGCGGATTTTTAAAAGCAAAAAATATAGGTGCACCGATTGCAACCGGTGAAGGAAATGTGGAAGTGATCGGAATGTCGGCGAATGGAAATTTTCTTTTGTTGTATTACGATAACAGTGCAGGAACGGGCGACATATTTATTTCGGAATATGATAAAACAAAAAGTAGCTATAAAAAAGCTGTAAAGATGGATGAGTCGATAAATGCACCGAAAGGTTATGAGATTGCTGCTTCGATCACAAACGATGGCAATACGCTTTATTTTGCAAGCGATCGTTCCGGCGGATTCGGTGGAATTGATCTGTACATGAGCAAACGTTTGCCCAATGGAAAATTTGGTCCGCCCACAAATCTTGGCAATGAAATTAATTCTGATGCAGATGAAGATTTTCCAAGCCTTTCTCCGGATGGAAAAACACTTTTCTTCAGTTCAAAAGGTCACACCAGTATGGGTGGCTACGATATTTTCAAAGCAGATTTTGATGAAGCCACACAAAAATTTACCGGAGTAAAAAATCTCGGCTTTCCGATTAATACTCCTGAAGACAACAGCAATTTCCGCATTTCTGATAATGGCCGTTATGGTTATGTAGGAATGCGTCGTGAAGATGGAGCAGGTGATTTAGATATTTATCGCGTTACATTCAATGATGTGGAGCCGAATTATTCTGTGGTAAGCGGACAATTAAGTTTTAGAGGTGCAGCAAAACCGGCGTACAATGAGGTTTTTATTACGGTTACGGATAAAAAAACGAACGAGGTTATCGGCAACTATGTTCCCAATGGAAATACCGGTCGCTATGTGATTATTCTGGCTCCTGGTATTTATGAAGTTTCTATTGAAGCGCCGGGGATGGTAACGTATAGCGAGACAATAAATATTCTAGATAAGAGTTCGTTTAAGCCGGAGATTTTGAAGGATATTTCGATGAAGGGAATGTAGGAGAAAGTCGGTTTTCAGTTTTCAGTATAAATAGTTGGGAGATTTTCTTTCGGCTATTTTTTTTGTCTTACCGGGTTGTTGGGTAGTAAGAAACTTGAAAATTTTATTTTTATGCATAATAAATCCTTTTTTTGAACAAACCCTTTTTTTGAATAAATCCTTTCTTTGAACAAACCCTTTCGTTGAATAAATCGTTTTCGTTGAATAAATCGTTTTTTTGAACAAACAGCTTATCACTTATAATCTTCCTGAACGATTAATAGATGCGCATCTGAAGCCCATTTTCTCGTATTTTATAAAATATTGATTATTAAGTACCTGCGACGGTCAAGGTCTTAGACCTTGACCGTGTTAGACCTTGATGGTCTTAAACCTTGACCGTCTTAAACCTTCACGGTGTTAGACCTTGACCATGTTTTCATATTATCAAAAATCAGGCAGACTATCTTTTCAGGGTTTTCTCCAACTTAAAATTGACTTTAATTATAAAAAAGGCCGAAGGTTTTCTCCCCAGACAATTTTCGTTCTTTTCAATTAATCTACAATTGATTTAGTACCCCTTTACATATTTACAGATTCTATTTCTGTTGAACTAATATTTATCTGGCAGGAGGCAAAGCAACTTTCCTCTCTGCCTTTATTGCTTTCCTAGTAATTGATTTTGTCCGATTATAATAAGCAGACTTACTGTAATTTCCTTGACGATCAATTCCTTCTACGTGAAAATAATTGATCCTTTTACCAAAAATATTTTTTATTGTGTTTGAATATTTTTTATCTGAAACAGAAAGCGTTGCATTTATAGCGACAAGCTTTTTAGATCGTAAACTATCCCGGAAACAGGGACAACTAAAATAGAATCTCTTTACAATTGTAGGCTCCCTCCCGCAATATCCTACGCCGAAATGTATTCCCGGAAGTCCGGCATTTCCTGTGTCTAACAAAGATCCGAACCTGACCGAATCAGCATTTGCACCGCAAAATTCAATCTTAAGATTAGAGATCGGAATTTTTTTTTGCGATTTTTTATTTAAGGTTCAGCGAAATAAACGCAAATAAAATGCAGATAAATTTCATTCTGATTCTGGTTAATGACCTTCAAAAAAATAATCCTGCGAAGAGTTGCAGGATTATTTTTAACCAGTCTGAATAACATAACAGAAAATTAATTACTGACAACTGACTCCGCCGCGGCGGATGAAAACGGCCAACTGAAAATTAATCCTCAGCCAGCACAATAATTTTATCATTCTCAGAAAAAGTCAACGAATCAGATTTCTTCGGATTACAATTCACACCATAAGCCTTCGAAGCATCATTCGACAAAGAAGCGATCTTATAACCGATAGCAGTTTCATTTCGTTGTGCCGCTGCTTCTATGATCGTATAAAAATTCATTGGCTTGCCGGTTACCACATAATCTTTTACGGGCTTAAGATAAATTTCAGAACCTTCATCCTGGAAAAGATCGTTGAAGACTTTTTCGAGGTGTTTGTTCTCAGAAATTTGTGAAAGAAGTAAGCTGATCAATTTATCGCTGACAATAAAATCGTCTGCTTTTGCGATCTCTGCCAGGGCACGGTTGCGGATGTCCCGCATTTCACTTACGATGCTGAATTGTTTTCCGCTGGTTTCAGAAAGATTCCTGAGATGGAGCAGGCTGATCAACACCTGTGCATCTGCTTCCTGCACATCCAGGTGGCCGTAACAAAGCAGGATGATATGATCAAAGCCAGGAACGTTCAGTGATTTGATTGTTGCGCTTGCAGTGATATTTGCTTTGCGGTATTCTACTTTCTGACGGGAAAGATGCAGGGATTTGATTTCTTCTTCCGAATTATCATCTTCTGCCACAACCAGAATATCGGAGTCTGGAGCAACATATTTATCCAGTTCTGTAATGATGGACGCACCCTTTTCATTCCATCCGAGAATCAACGTGCGTTCCTTTCCGCCTGTGGTGCGCTCGCCGATGCTGATGAGGCTTGTATCAGGTGCCGGTGGATTTTTTTTTGCAAGCATCAATGTTGTATCGTCTTCCGAGATTGCGATCACCTGGTCACCTTTTGCAAAAACATGATCCATGGCAGGATTCAAAAGTATTTTTCCGTCAGGCTGCATTAATCCCATCACAGTTGATTCTTCATAAAGAGAAATCACCTGGCGGTAGTTTTTTCCTGCAAGACCAGCTTCTTCATTGAAATAAATTTCTGCGCCGTCAAAATCCATCAGCTCCGTGTAAACAATGCTGAGGCCCGACTGACGACAGGTTTGTGCAGTAACACGCGCAATAAGATCGGATGACAATACAAGTGACGCTTCATCGCCGCCAACCAATTCAGCCGCTTCAATATTTTTCTGATCGCGTAATTCAGCAACGATGTGATATTTTTCTTTTTTGCGATTCGGATTATTTGTCAGCGCAAGAATAGATTTGATCACATACGTATCCGGGTTATTCGCTTCTTCCGGAGAAAGAATAATAATTGATTTCGCTTCATGCGGACTCGACACATCCAGATCATCGAGGTCGAGTGGGGAGCCGGTGCGGCAAATGATCTTCGTGTTTTTTGTATCCGGAAATTTGCTGCGGATATCATCTTCCATTTCCACCTTGTCTTTATCCGCCATGATCACGATGCGAGGTTTGCTTTTACTTTCGTTCGCAATAAGCAATTCCGAAATGATAGTGAAAATTTTCGGCGACCATCCCAGGATAAGCGTATGATTTGTTTCAAGCACTTTAGAGCGACCCTTACGTAATTCATCAAGTTTTCCTTCAATACCGGAAGTAAGCGTACCGATAAACGTGCTGATGATAAATATACCGCCTATAGTAACGGCGAGCATTACAGCGCGCAAGATCCAACCGGAGTCGCCGGCTATATTCCCGGCATCCATCGCACGCATAAGCGTTCTCCAGGAAGCTTCCACGAACCCAAGTTTTTCACCAGTTTCCGGGTCAATCGGAATGGCAAAAACAGCAATTACAAGTCCGCCCAGCACTACAATGAGCAAGGACAAAACAGCCAGCCAGCTGATAATAGCAATAGGCCCTTTCGATAAAGTATTTTCGAAGGAATAGCGGAGTTTTGCTCCGAGGGAGGGTTTGGATGACATATAGTGTTTGTTGATAATTAAACTGGTAAAATTCCGAAGTGAGGTGGCGAAGGTAAAATAAAACCGGGAAAGTGAAATGGCTGCTTAACAATGAATTAACCCGCAAAAAAGGCCGGAACTTTGAATTCCGGCCTTTTCAGGACATTGGCAACAAAAAGTTTACGCTAATTCAGTAAATAACGACACTAATTTGTTGTTTAGTTTAAAAAATTTGTTGTAACAGCAGAGATAGTTTGATAGTTGATACTAATATTCACTACTCATGTTTATAAAATAATTACATGTCAACCTGATCCCAACCAATGACTACTGTTTCGCAGGTATAGACCCTGAACCATCTCCCAACAATGTCATTTACAAGATAGTTTGAAGTGCCAGCTTCCTGTTCTACATATATGATAATAAATCCCTGATCGTTCATGTATTCCTTAACTTTTGCGATCATATCAATGCTTCTTGTAGCATCTGTGGTAATTACACTTGTATTTGTGCTATTAGGTAGATTTGTAGCAAATGATGTTGTTGATATTACAAGAACTGCTACAAGGAGGAGGAATTTGTTTTTCATTTTTAGGTCTTTTTTTTGGTGATTAATATTTCATTTTTTTTTGCCAAAGTTGGTAAGGGGGTTACAACCAATACGACAGTGCAAAATTGCAGAAAGACAACACCTTTTTCAGCGACAATTCCATAACCTCAAGACATTCGTTTTTTTATAGAATTTGTTTATATTCATACCCTATATGCTCCAGAATGGAACGACTCCATCAACTTTTACATTCTCTTGACCCTCAACAGGTAAAAGTTCTTCGTAATTACCTGACTGGTTTTTCTACGCGCGATCCTAATACGAAGTTTTGGGAATTAGCTGCCCTTTTATTAAAAAATAAGGAAAAAGAGGCTAATATCAATACCTGTTCCATGGTTGTGTATGGTGTAAAGCCTGACGGAAGAATAGAAAGATTGAAAAATCGCTTGTATTCTAAGGTTTTAGATTCTCTGCTAATTGACATCAACACGAATAGAGATATATATGAAGATGAAACGCATCCGATTCAAGTCAGGTTGCGGAAGAAGATGATTTTGTATGACTTACTCAAATTCACCCCATTGAAACAAACAGTGGGACTTGAAATGATCAATGACATAATTTCTGTTTCCAAACAGTATGAATTTTTTTCTATACTGTTAGACGCAATGTACATTTATAAAGGTAATTACGGTTTAAAAAAGGGGATCAATCTCTTTAGAAAAATAAATGTTGAAATTGAGTATTACGAAAAATGCAAACGTTATGCTCAGCGGGCTCTTGATCTCTATCATGAGTATGGCATGATTGGTACATTTATTACAAAAGCCGATAAAGCAAAAATTGAAACCTTTCTTGTTTCGGCATTAAGTGAAATGCGAACATATTATATTGAAACGAACGTGAAATCTGTTGGTTATTTTCTGATGACTTTTGAAATGACGCATCACCTTCTAAATAAACGATTTGCGGAAGCCCGTGAAGTAGCAGTGTCCATTCTTGATTTTATGAAGTATAATAAAACGATTTCACGCAAAGGTCGTTTTGGTATTTTGAATGGTGATATTTCGGAAATCGATATTTTAAATGGCGATTATATTTCTGCAATAAAGCATATATCGATTGCGCAGGAGTATTTTTCCGGTAGCCCTCTAAATCTTGCTATCAGTAAAAAACTTGAAGCCGATGCATATTTTCTAAAAGGTGATTACAAAAAAACGTTGGAAATTGCATCAGCATTAGCAACTGATGATTCACAAGTAACAGGAAATTTCCGTCGTGATATTATGCTTTATTATAAAGGTTGTTGTCATTTTATGCTTGAAGAATACCGTGAAGCAGCACGTATGTTCAATTTAAAATTTCAAATCACACAGGATAAACTCGGCTGGGAAGTAAACATCCGTTTCATGCGCATCATGACTATGCTGGAAACCAATCACCCGGATGAAGCGCATGCGATGGTGGATACCACGACAAAACATATTGAACGGTACCAAACAACCACAGACTTGAGCGCAAGAGATAAATTACTCCTTAAACTTTTCCGCGAGCTGGCTAAAGAAGGATTTGGTTTCGGCCGTCCGAGCGATAAAATTTACCATTACCTATTGCAGCTCCAGGAAAAAGATAAAGATCATAGCTGGGAACCAATGACACCTGAACTTGTTCCGATCCATACCTGGGTAATAAAAAAATACGGCGGCCGTTTGCTTCCTCCGGCGGTGGAGCGTACAAAAAATCCGAAAACATTTAAAACAGCAGCGCGAAAAGGCGGTTAGTGAGTAAATGTTTTATTGAAACAACATAGACTTTCTTTATTTTTTTAAAAGCGAAGGGCAACGCCTAACCCCAAAAGCGCTGCCCTTCTTAATTCGTCCTGCCGGGCGGCAGAACGTTACAAATGTAGGTGGTGGAAAATTAAAAGCAAGCGAATCATAGATTAATTTTACATTTTTTAATGGCGTTGTTTCCTAAACATTGTTCATCCTGTTTTACCCCTTACAGAGTGAGGCATTCCGTTGGCGGTCTAATATGTTTAATATTTTGCACGTAATTTTGGTTTCATTTTTCTGACTTTCAAATGTACCTGGGCAAGTCGCATTATAAATTTTCCAGGACTTTTGTTAGGGATTCTTCGTTCCAGCTGGCAATCATTCTCCTATTGTTAACACCATAGCGTTTAAGTGGTGGCTGGGTTATTTTGGTTCATATTATATTACATTTCCATCGGCTTACGAGTTTTAAACTTATCAATATGCGAATCTATTTATAACTCGAAACCTTCAAACGAAATCCAAAACTCCGGCCTCCAAAACTCCCAACCCGAAACCCCGAACCCGAAACCCCGAACCCTAACCCAAAACAATTAACTTTTTAGTGTGGAAATCCCTGTGATTCTGCATCTTCTGTTAAGCGAATACTTCGTAAATTAGAGAAGAATTTGAAAGGCGACGCTAATGCTTTGTTTTTCAAATAGTTGCGTTATACCCTGTTGATGCGGATAAACTACATTTTAGGTCTTTTCCTGGTTGCTTTTGCGATCGTGCTTTCACCATGCAAAGCAGGGGCGCAAAATGGTGCGGAAGAGCCTGTCATAAAATCCGCGAATACTTATTTTCAGGCAGGGGATTATCCTGCAGCAATGCCGTTGTATTCACAGTTGCTTGCCAATCACAAAGAAGATCCGAATTACAATTATCGTTACGGTGTTTGTGTTTTATTCGCAAGTCCGGAAAAAGATAAAGGCTTGAAATTTCTCGAAAAAGCATCCACAAGTCCGGGCGTTGAAACCGATGTCTGGTTTTATCTCGGTAAAGCCTATCATCTCAATTACCAGTTTGAACAAGCGATCACAGCTTACACTAAATATAAAACGCTCGCCGGTCCGAAAAAAGCGGAGAAAATGCAGGTCGATAACCAGATTGCGATGTGCAAGACGGGAAGAAAGTTATTGAAAGCAATTACGGATATCACGGTGCTTGATAAAGCAGAATTGAATGAAGCAGATTTTTTCCGCCGGTATGATTTGCGCGGTTCGGGTTATAGCGGACAATTACTGGTGAAGCCGGATGAATTCAAAACTGCGCTGGACAAAAAGAAGAATGAGCAATCCATCATTTTTCTTTCCGGTGAAAAAACAGAATTGTATTTCGCTTCTTACGGTGAAGATGAATCGCAGGGAAAAGATATTTATGTAGTACGGAAACTTCCGAATGGCAGCTGGGGAAAACCGCAGAATGTCGGCTACCCGATAAATACCGAATACGATGAAGATTTTCCTTTCTTACATCCCAATGGTAAGGTGTTGTATTTCTCTTCGAAGGGTCACAGCAGTATGGGCGGTTATGATATTTTTCGTTCCGAACTGAATGAGGAAGTCGGTACATGGCAGAAACCAGTCAATCTCGATTTTGCAATCAATTCACCGGATGATGATATTATGTTCATCAGCGACCTGGATGAAAAAACAGCGTGGTTTGCTTCCAACCGCAGCAGCCCCGAAGGAAAAATGACGGTTTATCACGTTGTAATAGAACGCAAACCTGTAAATATGTGTTTGATCGCAGGAACATTCTCATCAACACCGGGTGATCCGAATCGTTCTGCAAAAATTACCGTTAAGAATGCCGAAACGAATGAACCGCTGGGTGTTTACAAGAGCAATGAAACGACCGGGAAATATTTAATCAATCTTCCTAATAATGGAGGGAAATATTCTTTCACAGTTGATCACACCGGAATTGCCACGCAGACAGAAAATATTTTTATTCCCCCGCAATACACGATCAAAACGCTTAACCAGCAGGTGGGTTATAATGAAGTAAATAACGAATCAAAATTATTTATTCTCACTGATTTTGATGCGGACACTTCGATGCTTGATCCTGCATTCCTCAAGGATAAAGCCAAGCTTGATATTTATAATGAATCATCTACAGCAACACAGGTTGTTGACATGGGACAATTGCCGGGAACGTTACACGAGGCCGGTGGAGTAGACAGCAGTGACGGAACAGATACCGGTGAAGATGATTCCACAGCAACAATCACCACCGGAAATCCACCTGCGAAAGTCCGTAATGAAGAGCTTGTGAAATCTGCCAATGAAGATGCAGCATCTACACAGCAGGAATCCATTGATTTAAATTCGCAGAAAGAAAAAGCATGGACGAATGCGACGGCTATCAACGGTGAGGCAAAAGCAAAATCAACGGAGGCAAAAGCGGCAAAAGCAAAAGCAGATGCAATGCCGGAAGGTACTGAGAAAACAACAGCACAGCAGGAAGCAGATAAATTACTCGCAGAAGCCAACGCATTACAATCGCAGGCTGCTGCAGCTATTTCAATTGCACAGGCACTTGATAATGACGCAAAACAAAAGCAGCTTGAAGCAGATAAAACAAAACAATATGCTGCAAGTCTTGAGAAAGCAGTAAACAAAAATGATCCGAAAGCATTGGATGCTGCTATTGCACAAGGTTCGGAATTACAGGCCATGTCGGATTCTCAACCGCAAGGTGAACAGACGGCAAAAAATCTGCAGGACGAAGCAAATAAAAAGCATACTGATCTTGAAAAAGCAAAAACCAGCGCACAGGATCTGCGGGATGAAATTGCCCAAAATGAAGCGCGTATAAAACAATTAAAAGCTGATCAGCAGAAAGAAAAAGATCCGGATATGCGTGCAGGAATGGATGCACAGATGGAAGGCATCAATGAAGATATAGCGGATAATAAAAAAGATCTTGCGGCTGCTGATAAAAAAGTAGCCTTGCTGCAAAACCAGGCGAATGATTTAGATAACCAGGCGAAAGGCGCTGCTGATGCAATTGCACAATCAAAAAATCCTGCCGTAAACGGTTCTGTAATTTCTGCGGATGATAAAAAAGCAATGGGGGATGATGCAATTGCGTACCAGCAAAGTATTTCTGAATCAGGAACAACACGGGTTTTTGCTCCTGCCGGAACAACTTCAACAAGCGGAACAGAACCAACAGGTACAACAACTACAACAACAACTGGAACAGAACCAACAGGTACAACAACAGGCACAGAACCAGCAGGTACAACAACAACAGGCACAGAGCCGACAGGGACTACTACCGTTGGAACAGATCCCGGAACAGATCCTGATAATGTTGGTGAGTCAGTTGATCCTGCAATTGCATTTAATGAATCCCTGCAAAAAGCTGACGCGATTCCTGATCCCGTTGAACGTGAAAAAGCAAAAGCAGATGTTTATACACAATGGGCTGCAGACCTGGATGATCAGGTCAAAGAAAAAAAACAGGAACTTGCGGGTACAACAGACAAAACAAAAAAGACAAAGCTCAGTGCTGATATAAAAACATTGCAGTCGCAGCAGGATCAAAAAGAAAAGGAAGCTAAGAACAGTATTGCAGCAGCTGATAAAGCTCAGAAAGCGCAGCTGGCAAGTAATCCTTCAGCACCCGCAGTTGCATCAGAGCAGTTTACTTCTCTATTGGATGCCGCGGATACAAAAACCGCTGTTGCTGAAAAAGAAAATAGCAAAGCACAGATTTATTCCGATTGGGCAGATTCACTTGATGCGGCGGCGGCTGTAAAAGAAAATGGTTTGCCGAAGATCAAAGACAAAAAGCAGCAGGAAAAAGTAAAAACAGAAATTACTGCGCTCCGTTCAGAAGCAGGTGCGAAAAGAAATCTTGCTGATGAAGCAAAAGAAAAAGCAGCAGCAGCGCAACCGCTTGCATCAGCAACAACTACAGCAGAAAAAATTTCATACAGTGAACCTGGTGCAGCTACGGCATTGAAGGAGCAGCAAACATTGCTTGCACAATCAGAAGCAAGTAAAGCAAAACGCGATTCTTTATCCGCTCTTGCAGGCACAGCAAAAGGTGCTGAAAAAACACAATTGCTTACTGCGGCTTCTGATCAGCAGCGACAAGCTTGGGAAAAAGAAGCACAGGCTTCTGCAAAGCTTGGTGAAGCGGATAAAATTCAGTTTGATAAAAATGATCAGCAGCTGAAAAATCTGGATGTGGCCGCTATTTCCAGCAATGATCAGGATGCGTCTGTGGCAGCATTGCTTTCTGCTGAAGCGAGAAATCTTTTTGATAAAGCGAAACAACAGCGTGATTCAGCAAATGCTACTTCAAATAATTTTATCAAAACAGAAGCATTACAAAATGCAGAAGAGAACGAGCGCAAAGGTTTGCAAAAACAACAGGAAGCACTTGCACTATATAAGAAAGCCGGAATTCAGCCGATTGCTTCAATAACAGGAACAGAATCCGTTGGAACATCTACAACCGGAACAAATCCAGTCGGAACTTCTACCACAGGAACAGAATCCGTTGGAACATCAACAACAGGAACTACAACAACCGGAACAAATCCAGTCGGAACTTCTACGACAGGAACAGAACCCGTTGGAACATCAACAACAGGAACATCTACAACCGGAACAAATCCAGTCGGAACTTCTACGACAGGAA
>JBDSHN010000050.1:0-12266 GCA_039918435.1 Bacteroidia bacterium
CAAAATGCATCTGATCCCGATTTTCTCCTTGTATGTATTGCATAAATAAAAATAGAAAAATGAACGTTTAAGCAAGAATCATTTTTGTACATTTATTAACCTACAATGGTTCAGATTTGTTTATTAAACCGAGGGAAAATGTTTCGTTGGGTTTTTTCACAGACTGACGTTAGCGGAAATGGCAGGGCGACAGTGCAATCATCAACATTTGTGCTGACAACAGACGACAAAACGCCAACGCTTCGCAAAATTAAAAGAGGTGTTTTGCCAACCCACTTGCCGACCCAAAAACACCACATTTAATTTTGCCCAACCGCACCCAAAGCCCACCCACCACCCGACTTCAGGACGGGTTTGAAACTTGTTCAAAAAAAGGTGATTCTATTCTATAAAAGTCAATATCTTTGCACGAGATGCAATTAAAATGAGCAAAAAAGCAATTAACCGAATTAAGGTTGTCCTTGTTGAGAAGAACTTCAGTAGCAAGTTACTGGCGGAAAAACTTGACATGAATGAAGCAACAATTTCAAGATGGTGCACAAATGATGTGCAACCTCCTTTGAAAACTCTTGTAAAAATTGCTGAAGTTTTAAAAGTTGATATAACTGATTTACTAAACAACAAGCAGAAATAATGGAAACCAGTATAAATAAGATACCATTTAAAGTTTCCGCAAGAACTGCAAAACTCATTGGGCTTGAAAATTTTTCAACTGAAGAAGGTGCAATTATTGAACTAGTAAAAAACACATATGATGCAGATGCTAAAAATTGCATCTTAATTTTTGACATAAAGCACACAATAATTCTTAATGACAAGGGAGAAGAAATAAAACAATTTAACAATGCTGATAGTCGAATATTTGTTATAGACAACGGAGTTGGAATGACAGATAGCGTCATCTCAAATCAATGGATGACTATAGGAACTGACGACAAATTATATCAACATTTATCTGAAAACGGAAGGGTTAAAACTGGTGCAAAAGGAATAGGAAGATTTGCATTAAACAGATTGGGATTTATTACAAATCTTATTACTACTTCTAATAAAAATGGGGAAGGATTAAACTGGAAGGTTGACTGGAAAGACTTTGACAAAGCAGGTGCTACTGTATCTGATGTAGAAGCAGAATTGATTGCCATTGAAAACCCGAGTTTAAAAAAATTTCTTCTTAAAAAATTTTCAAATTCCGAACGACTAGTTGAATTAATCAATTCAACTTCCTTTGAATCGGGAACTGTAATAGAAATCTCTGAACTAAACGACACATGGGTAACAGAGCAATTAGAAAAATTGTTTGGCAACTTAGAGATGTTGCTCCCACCCAAAGAGCAATCAGACTTTAAGATTAACCTATTCTCCATAAACAACCTTGACCTTTTTGGGGAAGTAAAGACTGCTTATTATGATGACTACGATTATAAGGTTGAAGCAACATATTTTGATGGGGAAGATAAAAATCTTGAAGTAAAAATCACAAGAAACGAATTAGATATTGATGCTATTGAAAATCGGTATTCAGAGGTTTTTAGCTATGAGCCAATGAAAGTATTTCCATACAGGCTTGAAGATTTAAAAGCAAAAACAATAACATTAAATAAAAAATTGAATACTGTTCTGTCAAGTGAAGTTGACAAAGAACTTATTAATAAAGTAGGGGAATTTAAATTTAGTTTCTACTTCCTGAAAAACACAATTTCTGATGATAAAGCAGATGGAGATTTAAAAAAATATCCATACAAAAGCTTTGTTAGCGGAACAAGAAAAGCTTGGTTGAAAAAGTTTGGTGGAATCAAAATGTTCAGAGATGATTTCAGAATTAGACCTTACGGAGAGAATGGGCAAGACTGGTTAAGGTTAGGGGAACGCCAATCACAAAGTCCCGGTGGGGCAGGTCAAAAACTTGGTGGATTCAGGATTAGACCTAACCAAATATCAGGAGCAGTAAATATTTCAAGAATACATAACTTAAGCTTTCAGGATAAATCGGGTCGAGAAGGGATTATTGAAAATGATGTGTTTGAATTATTCAATAATATTTTAAAAGAAGTAATTGGATTTTTTGAAAAGGACAGAAATGTAATAATGTTCCATTTATCTGAACTGTATAAGGAAAAAAATAAAGAAGCAGAAGCAAAAAGAAAAGCACAAGAAGAGGCAGATAGAATTAAGAAGGAGCAAGAAGAAAGCGAAAATAATCAAGGAAGTGATTCTGATAATAGTTCCAGTAACACATCATCTGAACGAGAAAAAACCTTAGCTGCTGGAGTTGATATTCTAACAAAAGAAATAGAGAGTAAGGATGATGAAATACGGCTATTAAGAAGCTTAGCTAGTGTTGGTTTAATTATTTCATCATTTGCTCACGAAGTGAAAAGCCTAAGGTCTAGGCTCATTCCAAGGACAACATTTCTATTGAGAGAATTAAGTAATCATATTAATGAAAGAGATTTAAGTCACCTTGACAAAGACGACAATCCTTTTTATATGATAAGGCTGATGCAGGAGGAAGACACTAAACTCAAACATTGGTTGGATTATTCACTAAACACTCTTAAAAGGGATAAAAGAGAAAGAACCAATCTTGATTTGACAGATTATTTTGAACGCTTTAAATCAACTTGGAGCAAAGCTTTGGCTCAAAGAAATATCAGCGTTGTGCTGAATGGAGAAGGAGATAAAGGATTTATCATTAGAGCATTTGAAGTGGATATGGATTCCGTTTTCAACAATCTATTATCAAACTCAATGAATGCCTTAAAGGGTTTTAGTAAAGAGGCAAAAACCATTTCTATCAGTTGGAAAAAGGCAGATGATAATAACATTGAAATTATCTTCGCTGATAACGGAAAAGGATTGGACACTCAATACCAAACAAATCCTGATGAAATATTTAATCTAAATGAATCATCAAAAAAAGATAAAAAAGGCAATGTAATTGGAACGGGATTAGGTTTATATATTGTCAAATCAATTATTGAAGAATACAACAATTCCAGTATTTCTATTATTGGATTTACTACTGGACTACAACTAAAAATAAATTTCAAAACAAGAAAATGAAATATAACATAGCATACATTGATGAAAATGATGGTTGGTTAAATACATTCTACCAAACATTTAAAGGCGATTTTAATATCTTGAAAATCAAAGTTGATGCTCAATCCACCGTAGAGTCTATCGCAGGGGTTTTAAAACAGAGCGACTTGGACGCAATCGTTACAGATTACTTGCTTGAAGAAGAAGGTGATGTTTCTTTCAATGGAAATAAAATTGTTGATGAAATTAAAAAGACTAGGCCACATTTCCCGATTATAATGCTCACATCACATGAACCACAGGCTATAAATCACATGGATGATGTGCACATAATTTATGGTAAAAGTATTCTTGATGGAGAAAGCGAAGAAGAGTTGGAGATTTTTAAAACAAAAATAAAATCCAATATCGAAAGGTATTATTCAAAAATAAAAAGCACAGAAAAGGATATTGAGGTTTTAGTAGCTAAAAAGAATGCAACAGGTTTAGAACCTTCAGAGGAAGAGGCATTAACAAAGCTTTTTATTTTAATGGATGAACTAGACCCTGATGGAAAAGAATTGCCAGCCAACCTAATACAGTCAGGAACAATAACTAAGTTGAACGATTTTGTTGCTCAAACAAAAGAAATTTTAGATGAACTGAAAAAAGCAAACAAGAAATAAAATGAGCATTTTTCGTGAACACACACCCAAGAGGAGAAATATAACAACCGCTGTAAATACATATGGCGACCACCGTAATGATTTAAGAATTGACTACAAGAACAGATGTGGTTATTGTAATGATTTTGATTCTTTCAGATTTACATATTTTGAATTAGACCATTTTATCCCTCAGAAAAAGGATAAGAAACCATTCTTAACGATAAAATCGAATACGGACTACAGTAATCTAGTGTATTCATGTAAAGCTTGTAACAATTCAAAAAGCAACAAATGGCCAACTAATGATGAGAATGTTCCCAATAGAAATAACGAAGGTTTTATTGACCCATGTGATGATGACTACAATAATCATTTTGGGAGAACTAACTTGGGAAGGATAACACATAAAACAAAGATCGGAGAATGGAAATATAATAATCTAAAATTTTACAAACCCCAACATGAAATTATCTGGAATATTGAAGAGCTAGAAAAGCTAATTATTGAAATCAAGGCTTTAAAGGTCATTGCACCTGACGATAATCGAGTAAAGGACTTGTTAATTTCAGTTTACGATGAGTTTTATGATTATCTAAATAAACTCTTTAAACTTTAAAATGAGAAATCAAGTTTTCAAATATTTAAGTTTGTGTTCAACTCTGCCAAATGAAGTTGACAGACTTATCATTTCTGCATTTCTTCAAAAAAACAAAATAGCAGTAAAAAACAATGAATTTCTAAAGACATTTATTATCCAAGAAAGTAAAAAGGAAGAATATTCTACTCTTCAGAAATTCATTTTAATACTTGAAATAGAAATCCCTAAATTCAATTTTGAAGAACTTATTGAACTATTTGAATTTGTTGTTTCGCCTGCTGACAGGGTTGTTAATGGAGCAATATATACGCCTTCAAATATTAGAAATTTTATAATTAAGCAATCGTTTCAATCAAAGAGGGAAACAATTGCAAACTCAAAAATTGCAGATATAGCATGTGGTTGTGGCGGTTTTCTTTACAGTGCTGCAAGGCAAATAAAGAAGCAAACTGACAAATCTTATTCAGAAATTTTTAGAACACAAATTTTCGGTTTAGATATTCAACCCTACTGGGAAAGAAAGGAACAGAAATAGCCAAACAAGCGGCTTCGCTGATTTTATCAGAAGACGATTTATCAAAAATGGTTGACGCTGTTGCAATGGGCAGAAAAATTTACACCAACCTGAAAAAAGCAATTCAATATATCATCTCCATTCACATCCCGATTATCCTTACGGTTTTTATTCCATTGGCATTAGGATGGATTTATCCGAATATATTATCTCCTGTACACATCATTTTCCTGGAGCTGATCATGGGCCCGACCTGCTCGATCATTTTTGAAAATGAACCAATGGAGAAAAATACCATGCTGCAAAAACCACGACCATTTACATCTTCTTTTTTTAGCTGGAAAGAGTTAACAACAAGCATCATTCAAGGATTGGCAATTACCGCAGGATCTTTATTTGCTTATCACTATTCCGTCTATCAGGGGTTTGACGAAGCGCATACAAGAACAATGGTATTTACAGTTCTGGTAGCTGCTAATATTTTCCTGACGCTTGTCAATCGTTCTTTTTACTACTCCATATTTACCACATTGCGATACAAGAATAATTTGATGCCGTTGATCATTGGCATCACGATTAGTATTACAGCATTACTATTATTTGTACCGTCATTGACAACCTTCTTTGAATTTGAAACACTTACTATTTTACAGTTATTTACGTGCGTGGGAATAGGTTTTATCTCTGTAATATGGTACGAATCAGTAAAAATAAAAAAAAGACAAAAAAAAATCCCGGCTGAAACTGCAAATGATTCCACAATAAGCTGAACTTTTTCACGGGGCGAAAAGTGGTTCGGAATTTGTGAACTTTATTCTGACATGAAGAACAACTGAATAGTTTTACTAAATGAAAAGCTGAAAGTTGTTACGGCGAAGAAAATCTTACAGCCGCGATCCAAAAACATCTAGTGTTCACACCGTAGAAATTAATACACACAAAATGATTTACAGACTTATTGCATTCCTGCTGATAAATTTTGGCGCACTTGCTATCGGAAGTTTTTTCACCACCAAAGGAGTTTCTTCTGAGTGGTATGAAAGTTTGGCGAAGGCTCCGTGGACGCCGCCGGGTGCGGTATTCGGAATTGCATGGACAACGATCATGATCTGCTTTAGTATTTACATGGCTTACTTATGGCCGGCAATTGAAAAAAAGAATTTCCTGATCGCTTTATTTATTGTGCAATGGATATTGAATGTTGCATGGAATCCTACTTTCTTTTATTACCACAATGTTTTGGCCGGACTTTTCGTGATTATAGGACTTACAATTGTTGTTGGGTTTTTCTTATTCTATTATTGGCCTGAATTAAAATTAAAATCTACTTTACTACTTCCTTATTTTATTTGGTTGCTGATTGCGACATCATTGAATTGGTATATTTTGCTGAAAAACTGAGCAGAAAGAAAAGCTACTCATTCGTTACGACCTTATAAGCCGGGTCTTCAATTACATTAACATCAATAATTTTTTCAGCATTTCTTATCAGCTGCCGACAATCGGGACTTAAATGTTTTAAGTGTACTGTTTTGTTTACTTTCTGATAGCGTTCTGTGATTTTGTTCAGGGCTTCAATTGCCGACATATCCACCACCCTGCTTTCTGCAAAATCAATAATAATTTCACCAGGGTCATTCAGCACATCAAACTTTTCGTTAAAAGCAGTTACAGAACCAAAGAATAGCGAACCGTAAATTTCATAATGTTTAATTCCGCTTTCATCCATTCGTTTTCTTGCACGGATGCGTTTAGCGTTATCCCAGGCAAAAGCCAGCGCGGCGATAATAACACCAATAACAACAGCCAAAGCAAGGTTGTGAAGAACGGCTGTTACCAATGTAACCATCACCATAACGAAAATGTCTGACTTTGGAAATCTGGTAAGTGTTTTCAGACTTGCCCATTCAAAAGTTCCTACTGCAACCATGATCATAAGTCCTGTTAATGCTGCCATCGGAACTTTTTCAATCAGACCTGAACCGAACATTACAAATACAAGCAGCATAACTGAAGCAACAATGCCCGACAACCTCGCCCTTGCTCCATTTGAAACATTGATCAGACTCTGACCAATCATTGCACAGCCGCCCATTCCGGAGAAAAAGCCTGAAAGAATATTTGCAGCGCCTTGTGCAACAGCTTCTTTGTTTCCACGTCCACGTGTTTCAGTAATTTCATCGACAATATTCAACGTCAATAAACTTTCAATAAGGCCAACACCTGCAACGATTCCTGCATAAGGGAAAATGAGCATTAACGTTGCCAGGTTAACCGGAATTCCCGGAATATGAAAAGGAGGAAAACCGCCCTGGATGGATGCTATATCTCCAACTGTTTTAGTATCAATCCCGGCAAAAAGAACAATTCCAAACACAACTAAAATAGCCGTCAGAGATGCTGGAATAGCTTTTGTCAATTTTGGCAAACCCCAAATAATAAACATGGTCAGCAAAACCAATCCAAGTAAAATATAAAGTGCACTTCCGGTAAGCCAGTTTCCCGCAGCATCTTTGAATTGATTGAGCTGTGACATAAAAATGATAATCGCCAACCCGTTTACAAAACCGAAAATAACAGGGTGTGGAACCAAACGAATTAATTTGCCAAGCTTTAAAAAACCAGCCGCCATCTGAATCAACCCTGCTAAAATAACAGTTGCAAAAATGTATTCCACGCCATGACTTTTGGCTAATGTTACCAATACAACTGCAACTGCGCCGGTTGCACCGCTTATCATTCCGGGGCGGCCACCGAAAACAGAAGTAACAAACCCAACAACAACCGCAGCATACAAACCAGTCAATGGAGAAAGGCCAGCGATTAAAGCAAAGGCAACCGCTTCGGGAACAAGCGCAAGCGCAACGGTTAGCCCTGAGAGGACTTCTGTTTTGTAGTCCACTTTTTGTGACAACTCAAACAGGTTAAAATATTTCTTCATTCAATTTTTTGTAAACAGTTACCGGTGACAATTTTGAAGAGCTGGGTTGTCGGGAGGAAATATGAAAAAAGGAAAAGGTGGCAGCTTACAGTAATTATATACAGCGCTGATCTTATTCATAAAACGGGTGCAAAAATAAGATTATAAAAGGATTGTTCACCGTTATATTGGTGTTGATTTACAAACTGTGAGGACAGTGTTTGAAAAAAAAACGTGCTTAAGAGAAGAATGATATTATCCCAATTGTCAATTCATTATAGAACGCATAATGCATCAACAAGTGAAATTTCATTACATAATTAAGGATGATCACATTAACTGCTTCCATCGTGATTTAATGCCCTATCCGAAAATTTCAAACGTTTATAATCCACGCACAGTATTTCTTTATCTTAGATGCCCTCTGGAAACGTAGTACAGGAAAATTAATCTAACCCCACAAAAAAATAAATCAGGATGTTTGGAATTAACTTTATCAGGTTCGACTCGATGACCTATGTGATTAAATATAAAAATGGCCTGGTCGATAAGGAAGGGCGGGGGCTTTCATTTTATTATTATTCCCCTACCACTTCAATTTCTGCCATTCCAATTGGCAGCAATAATCTGCCCTTCATCTTCAACGAAACAACAAAAGACTACCAGACTGTTACGATTCAGGGCCAGATCACCTATAAGATCAGTAAACCCAAACTTCTGGCGGATGTACTCGATTTTACGGTGGATCAAAACTGTGCTTATAAAAAGCATGATATTGAAAAGCTGAATCAAACCATCATCAATGAATCGCAGACTGCAACTTCATCCTATATTCACCAGCGTGGCTTAAAAGATGCAATCCGGTCAGCGAAATTAGTAGAGACGAACATCGTTGAAGGCCTCTCTGATTCGCAAGCGATCAAAATGCTGGGTATAGAGATTTTAAGCATTAACATTCTTGCTATAAAAGCCACTCCGGAGATGGCAAGAGCGCTCGAAACGGAAACCCGTGAAAGCTTGCAGCAGGAAGCAGACCAGGCCATTTATTCAAGAAGAAATTTTGCAGTGGAACAGGAACGTAAGATCAAAGAGAGCGAACTGAATACTGAAATTGCTGTTGAAGAAAAGAATAAGCAAATCGCAGAAAAGCAGGCGGAGACTGAAGTACAGAAAGCCGAAAACGAATTGAAACTTCGCAAAATGAAGGTACAGGCGGATATCACAATTGAAAACCAGCGCAAAATTCTGCTGGAACAAAAAACAGAAAACGAAAAGAAAGAAGCTGAAACGCAGGGTTTTGTGCTCGAAACTACGCTGAAGCCTTATAAAGAAATGGACTGGAAGATTCTGACGGCGTTGAACAACAATAACGATCCAAAGTTCAATATTTCATTGGCGTTCCGTGAGCTCGCTGCAAATGCCGGGAAGATCGGGAACCTGAATATCAGTCCTGAATTGCTTGAGAATTTAATCGTGGAAAAGAAAACGCAAAAATGAGCATTGAGTATGCCATCATCATCAAGAATAAAACAAGGCTTGAAGCGTTGATTGAGCGTTTCAATACCAGGGCGCAGGCCCGGTTTTATATTGAGCGTTCCGGCAGCGATTTTATGGATTATGAAAAGGAGCACGAAGTTTTTCATGAATCGCTTTTCAAAATACAGAATAGTCTTTCTACACTTCTTAAAAATAAAATTGTTGAGCGCAGTTTCCTTCCCTCCTACATTTTTAATGATCAGCAGGTTATTGTAACCGTGGGACAGGACGGGCTGGTGGCGAACACAGCCAAATATGCCCGCCGGATTCCGATCGTAGCCGTGAATCCCGATCCTGAACGGTTTGACGGTGTGCTCATGCCTTTTACTTCAGGCAATTTTGCCGCCGCAATTGAAAATGTAGTTGCAAAAAAATACAACTCACGTATCACTTCCTTTGCTGAGGCAAAATTAAATGACGGTCAGCGTCTTTTAGCTTTTAATGATTTGTTTATCGGCGCCTCTTCACATGTATCCGCACGGTACAAGATCACGTTTAATAAAAAGACAGAGGAGCATTCCTCCTCCGGAATTATTGTTTCTACGCAGGCAGGTTCAACAGGCTGGCTGAGTTCTGTTTTTAATATGAGCTTTTGCATTCATAAGCTGGTTGAACATGATGATGAAAAAACAAAATATCCTAAGCTGAAAGATAACCAGCTGATGTTTGCCGTGCGTGAACCATTTGCGAGCAAGCGTACAAAAATCGATACGGCCGCGGGCATTCTCACCGATCAGTCCAGGTTAGTTGTGCAATCTTTCATGCCGAACAACGGATTGATTTTTTCCGATGGTATTGAAACTGATTTTCTTCAATTTAATTCAGGTGCTATCGCGACGATTGGAATTGCGCCAGAGAAGGCAAACCTGGTTTTGCGGTAGAAAGGGAAGACATCCTCCTTATGCCTTCCGGGTATGTTGACCGATGAGAAATCACCTGTTTTTTTGGTCAATTTGAATAGGAACAGGATTGAATCGGAATTCAAAAAATGTTGAACATTGATCTTGCCAATGAGCTGGAGAAACTTCTTAATACAAAAGTAGACCTTGTTTCAAAAAATGGTGTCAAACCTGAATATTTCAAGAAAATTGAAAGCGATTTGAGATATGTCTAAGCGTGAAGTCCTTAAATTTTACCCATAAAAAAAGGCCAATCATTTCTGATCAGCCCTTCTCGTTCAATTATCAATTCTTCCAATTCCTAATAATAACGAAGTCGAATAACCTCCGCAATATATTTCGAGAAACGAACTACCTGACGTGTATACCCATACTCATTATCATACCACACATAAAGTATAATCGTTTTCTTATCCGGAGAAATAATCGTGGCCTGGGAATCAAACACCGCCGGACAAGGATTTCCAATCACATCCGAACTTACCAATTCATTAGAGAACGCATATTGGATCTGCTCAACAAGCGGCCCTTTCAACGCATACTTGCGAATGATCTCGTTAACTTCATCTTTTGTCGTTTCACGATTGATGGTGAGATTGAGGATTGCGAGGGAAACGTTCGGAGTAGGAACACGTACGGAATTGGCGGTGAACTTCCCTGCGAGATGCGGCAATACTTTTTTCAACGCGCTCTCTGCTCCTGTTTCGGTAATTACCATGTTCAACGCAGCAGAACGTCCGCGGCGGTATTTTTTGTGGTAATTGTCGAGCAGGTTCTGATCGTTCGTGTATGAGTGAACTGTTTCGATATGTCCTTTTTCAATACCGAGTTCTTTATCTACTACAAAGAGAATAGGCATAATCGCGTTGGTGGTACAGGAAGCTGCGGAAAAAATAGTTGTTGTTGAAGGATCAACAGTTTCATGATTCACTCCGTAAACAACATTGGGAACATCGCCTTTTGCAGGAGCGGTCAATAAAACTTTGCTGATGCCTTTTGCTTTTAAGTGACGGCTCAGTTCTTTGTCATCACGAAAAACGCCGGTGTTGTCGATGAGCAATGCGTTATCAATTCCGAATGAAGTGTAATCCACATCTTCCGGATTGTTTCCATTGATCATCTGCACAACGTGACCGTTGATGATGAGCTGCTTGTTTTCAAGATCTTCAATGATCGTTCCCGGGAATGGTCCGTGCACGGAATCCATGCGCAGCAAATCAGCACGTTTTACAATTTCTTCAGAGCTGTTTCCGCGTGTAACAATTGCGCGAAGACGAAGCTGATCGCCTTTTCCTGCCTGTGAAATCAATTCGCGTGCAGCCAAACGACCGATACGACCGAATCCATACAGCACCACATCTTTCGGTGTGATGGAACCTTTTTCCTGGCCGATAAAATCTTTCAGTTTGTCGGTAACGAATGCTGCCATGTCGGCATAATTATTTGCTTCTTCCGTCCATTCGCCGCACAACTTTCCGATGTCAATTTTAGAAGGTGCGAGATCCAGTTTTTTCAGTTCACCGGCAAGCTTTGCTGTATCGTTGACGTTGATCGGACGTTTCACAATGTCCTTCGCATACTGGTGAAGGTTCATGATCTCGCTCGCGCTGCGGTCGATGAGCTGGTTACGGAAAAGCACAAGCTCCACCGATTTTTCAAACCAAAGCGTGCCGATATTGCTGATGAGCTCAATAGCAGACTTCTCATTATTGATCCAGTCATTCAGCTCCGTTTCGTACGATTTGGCCTTGCCTTTTGTGGGCTCCATCGTTTCAAGTGTCATAGGTTGGGAAATTAGTGGTTGGTGAAATGATGATTGGTTAAAGGTGTCCGCCGCGGCGGAGGTGAAAGGTGTCCACCGCGGCGGAGGTTAAAGGTGTCCGCCGCGGCGGAGGTTAAAGGTGTCCGCGGCGGAGGTGAAAACTCACAATTGACTTTCGACTTTCGGCAAAAAGGAAGCCGCAAGAAATCAGGTCCTTTCGGGTTCCTTCTTCTCGCGGCTTTTTATTAATTCAGACATTTTTTATCCGAGGTACGCTTTAAGCAATTTGCTTCTTGAACTGTGACGCAGGCGGCGGATTGCTTTTTCTTTGATCTGGCGAACGCG
>JBDSHN010000051.1:0-19397 GCA_039918435.1 Bacteroidia bacterium
GATAAAGCAGGAAAAGTAAGAAGAATTTATACCGGATTTAATGGGCCAGCTACTGGTGCCGCTTATGAAAAAGATACGACCGAGGCATTGCGGTTGATTCAACTGTTGCTGGCGGAAAAAAAATAAGAAATGCGCTGCAGAAATAGAAGCAAAATGCGAAAAACAATATTTTTTCTTTTATGTCTTTTTTCTTGTGCTTCTTTAAGTGCCCAGGATTCTTTACAACCCATAAAGAAGAATTCCTTATTTCTTGAATTTTGCGGTAATGGTGTTGAGCCAAATAATGGCTGGCATGACCCGGGAGAACACTTCTCCATAAATTACGATAGACTTTTACATACTGGAAAATCTGTGAAGACTTCATTCCGGATTGGAACTAATATGCCTGTCGGGAATTTAATTAACTCAGGAAAAAATTCACATATTATGCTTGCTATGTTAAACGTATTGGTTGGAAAAAAAAATCTTTATGGGGAGTTTGGTGCCGGTGGAGAATTGATTTTTGTGAATGCCAATTACAGCCGTGCCTATGGTGCATTTACTACTGTCATCGGATTAAGATATATAAACTCTGACCATAAATTTATCCTGAGGCTGGGATTAACTCCGACTTTGGGAATAGTTGCTGGTTCTCTTTACGCCGGCAGCCTGTTTGGAATAAGCATTGGATACAATTTTTAAAAAAAGGCAAATCACAAATCACTGAGATTTGGAAAGAACAGCATCATCATTTCCAATTGCGAGCAGAGAAAAAAAGAGCGCCATTGCAGAGTGGCGCTCTTTTTTACTAACCTCCGAAGAAACTCTTCCGGATTATACCACATCCACGCGATTATTTCAGGAGAGAGAAACTTCCGGTGACACGGTGAGACTTACCTTCGAAATCTATTGCTGCTATTTTATATACATATACATCCTGCTGAGCAATCGTGCTTCCATCGCTTGCGCGGCCGTCCCAGCCATCATTGATATTATTGGAAGCGAAAACCAGATTTCCCCAGCGATCAAATACATTCATCGTAAAACTGGTGATCTCATTTCCGTAAGCAAAGAAAATGTCATTTTTTCCATCGCCGTTTGGTGTGAATGCATTCGGAATATAAATCGTGAATTCAGGTTCAATTCTTACCGGCAATTCTGTTGTGTCGGTGCAGCCGCCTGTTGATGTTGCGATCAACTTTGTAACATACGTTCCTCTTTGTGCATACGTGTGCGCAGGGTTTGGAATGTTGTCGGTGTTGTTGTCGCCAAAATCCCATTCCCATCCAATCGTGTTGAGTGAAGAGGTGTTGATGAACTGGAAGGTTGGTTCAAGCTCGCTGACTACATCGGAAGCAACTGTGAAATCTGCTATCGGAGATTGAAAGGTGGTAACATCTGTAATTGTACTTCCGTGTTCAACACAGCCGAATGGAGAAGTGACAACCACATTTACAATAAACAATCCTGTACCGGAATAGTTATGTGTGATCGAACTTCCCGTTCCTGTAAAGTTGTCGCCGAAATCCCAGGCGTATGTGCTGCCGACATTGTTCGGATTTGTATCAGCAAACGAAGCGGGAACATGATCGCAGCCAGACAAGCTTTGTGGTGTAAGTGAAATCACAGGCAATGGATGAACAACAATCGTTGAGCTGCCGCTTACTGAAACGCCGCATTGGTTGGTTACAGTTACAACATAAGTTGAGGTTTGTGCCGGCTGAATTGTAAAAGGCCCGCCGTTCGTCCATGTTTGATTTTGCCACACCCATGTCAGTAAGCCCGTGTTTCCTGTAACGGATGCACCAACGCTGGTAGTTCCGCCTGCACATAATGGTGCACTTGTTGTCATTGTGAGATCCGTTGCAAGAAACTGAAACACATCAATTAATATTGCAGCGCCCGTACTTGTACATCCGTTGGCATCTGTAATTGTTACTGAATAATTCGTAGCAACAGCAGGAGTAACAGTATGCGAAGAATTATTTCCGAGATTATTGTTCCAGTTATAAGTATAAGGCGCTGTTCCGCCCGCAGCAGTAACGCCCACAATCACAGGTTGACCAGGACAAACAGTATCACCGGCTGAAGGCTGAAGTGAAATTATTGTTGGTTCAGTAATGGAAATGGTGCTGACCGTTGCGCAACCATTTGCATCAGTAACAGTCACTGTATAATTTCCTGAATTCATGCCTGTCGCGTTTGCATTGGATTGAACAGGATTTGTATTCCATGAATAATTGTAAGGTGCGGTTCCGCCATTTGCATTTACAGCTGCTGAGCCATTCGCTCCTCCAAAACAGGAAACATTTGTTGCAGCAGGAATATTTGCGGAGAGCAGCGCAGGTTGTGTAATGTTAGCAGGCGAAGAAATAGTGCAGCCATTTGCATCTGTGGCATTCACTGTATAATTTCCTGCAATAAGATTTACAGCACTGTTTCCGTATTGCAGCGGAGAAGAATTCCATACAGAAGCATAAGGAGGCACGCCACCCGATAAATTAATTTGCGCTGATCCGTTTGTTCCGCCGTTGCAGGTAACTGAAGTTGCATTCACATTTCCGGCAAACACCTGTGGTTGTGTAATCGTTATTGACGAAGAAGAGACACAGCCATTTGCATCTGTAACCATTACGGTATAAGCACCGGCACCAAGTGAAGTTGCAGTAACTGTTGATTGTGCAGGCGAAGAATTCCAACTGTACATATAAGGAGAAGTTCCGCCGGATGCATTGACAGAAGCTTGTCCGTTATTGCCGCCAAAGCAGGAAACATTTCCAACAATATAAGCCGGAGAAGCCAATGCGTTCGTTGGCTGTGTAATTGTTACTGTTGTATTCGTTGTGCAACCATTTGCAGTAGTTACAATGACACTGTATGTACCTGCAACCATTGCTGTGATCAAATTTGTAATTGCATTATTCGACCATTGATATGTATAAGGTCCTTGTCCGCCTGATACATTTAATGTTGCACTTCCGTTATTTCCACCGAAACATTGCACATCAACAACTGTTGCGTTGACTGTTGCGCTGGAAGGCCCTTGTGTAACGACTGTGCTTGCAGTAGAAATGCATCCGCTTACATCCGTTACAGTAACAACATAATTTCCGGAAGGAAGTCCGTTTGCATTTGGATTATTTCCACCGGATGGCGACCATAGGTAATTGTATGGCCCATTTCCACCTGTAACAATAACGGCCGCACTTCCATTTGACGCTCCGCAATTTGTTCCGGATGAAGTAATGTTCAACCCGAATCCGGTAACTGTAATACAGAATGCAAATGTTTGTGAACCTGCATACGGACAAGCATCATCTGTTACTGTAATTGTAAAACAGTAGGGCGTGTTGCTTACGTTGTTTAATGTTGGTGTCCAGGAAAATGTTCCGTTAGGTGTTGGCCCTGCAGAGGTGGTAAATGTTGCGCCGGTAATTGCATTGTTCCATGTCAAGGTTAAGTTTTGCCCTGCGTCAGGATCAGTAGAGTTGACATAGAAACTTATTGTATTACCAACACAAACAGAAGCGCTGTAATTATTTCCGCCGTTTATTCCTGTGATGGTAGGAAGATTGTTTGTGCAGCTGATGGTACGTAATTGAATATCACGTACAACAGAACCGATCATCACGCCGTTTCTCCATTCTTCCACACGAACTGCCATCACTGTTACAATGATCTGTGTTGGATTCATGCAGATATCGCCGGTGATACTGTTAAAAGATACCAGTGGCGATGAAAGCAATGGCTGCAAAGCAGAATAAGGTGCATTATAAGTAACGGGAGTATTGGGGGCGCTTAAAGGATCAATAAGGGAGTAAGCAAGTGAATCTCCGTCAGGATCAACAGCACCGTGGTTAAAGCAATACGTTTGACCGGAACAAATAAACGGAACAGGAATATTTGAAAAAGAAGGAGAGCTGTTGCAGGGAGCAGCAACGTTATTGAGATGCGTCTCAATATAAATATTTTGTCCACCGGGATTTACGATCGTGTTGATTGCAGCATTCCTGCAACAAAGCGAAAACGAAAAAATCCAATCGGTGCATGCTTGTGGTAAAGTAATTGTTCCTTCATAGATCCATTCTTGTACGCCGGGATTATTTCCTCCGTTGCAAACCGTTAATAAGCTCGGACAAATTGGAGTTACATCCTGCCCAGTGCCCGGAATTGCATTTAGTGTAGTGTTGAAATTTTGATTGCACAAAGCGGATGTAATGTTGATGCTGACACTGGCCGGTGCATTTGTTCCGGAACAATCCCGGTAGAAAGCTAACCGTAAGCGGTATTGATTACCGCCGAGACAGGTATAGGTAAGATCACCTCCTTGTGCGTGTGAAGCGTAGGCTTCGGTATTGATCTGGATGAATGCAATGATTAAGCAGATAAGTACTTTCCATCCGTGTGTGTAGATGTTGCTCATAAAGTCTCTCCTTTCAATTTGGTTTGATTTCTGCAAAGAACTATTCATTCAACGTCCCTTTATTCATGCGGGTTTCAGCGCACCTCCAACCTTTCCCGGTTGAAAACTTTTTTATATGCATGCATAGCATTTAGAAACGGCTGGAAATCAGCATCCAATAATTAAGGTTTAAAATAGTTACACTAAATCAATGAAACCTAAATAAATCCCGGTCGTATACAACGCTTGTATGCTTAACTGAAAAGCGTATTATTCTCCGGCTTTATTTCAGATTTTTGCTAACGCGGTGGGGAGAAAAATTACCAATACGTACCTTTATTGTATGAACAGACAATCAAAGGCGACCGTAAAAAAATCCACTTTTATTTTCCTGAAAGATCTTGGAAGGCACAATAACCGTGATTGGTTCAATGCGAATAAGGAGCGTTACCTGTCGGAGCAGGAAAACATGCTCGCGTTTGCAGAAAACCTGCTTGAAAAAATGCGCACGCATGATGAAATAGAAAATCCGTCGGCGAAAAAAGTTTTATACCGTATTTATAAAGACGTTCGCTTTTCCAGGGATAAATCACCTTATAAAACTTCCTGGAGTGGTTCTTTCCGGCGTGCAACAAAAAAGAAACGCGGCGGATATTATTTTCATATTGAATCAGGCAACACTTATATGGCAGGCGGATTTTTTAGTCCGGATGTGGATGTTCTGAAAAGGATCCGGCAGGATATTGACCTTAATTATCCCGACTGGAAAAAAATGCTTGGAAATAAAAAGACCAAAGCGTTCTTCGGAAAATTACGGGGAGGGCAATTACTCACTACACCAAAAGGATTTGAAAAAGATCATCCTGCAATTGAATTGCTCCGGTACAAATCATTTGTGCTGCGCCATAATTTTACTGACAAAGAAGTGCTGAGTGAAAAATTTCCTGTCCTGCTGAACCAGGCTTTCAAAAATCTTCGCCCGTTTTTCGATTACATGAGCGATGTGTTGACGACAGATCTGAATGGGGAGTCTATAGTGGAATAAATCGGGTGAGAACTACGAATGTCTCGAATAAGTATTATCAATACATTCGTAACTATTCGTTTTGATTAGTAATTCGTACCCAATTTATTCCACTCGTAAGCCTATGACAAGAATATCATCCACCTGCTCCAGTCCGCCTTTCCAATCTACTAATTCTTTTTTCAAGATCTGCATTTGCTCTTTACATGAAAGCGAATGAATTTTCAAAAGACAATCGCGGAAGCGCGTGTATTTATATTTCTTACCTATTGGTCCGCCAAACTGATCAGCATATCCATCCGTAAATAAATAGACCATGTCGCCTTTTGTAAGCTGGAATTCGTGATTCGTATACGTATCTGTTACACCGTCAGCATTAATTCCAATCGGAAACTTATCAGGCCTGAGCTGAATGAATTCCCCTTTGGAAATAATATATGCAGGATTAAAAGCACCTGCAAACTGTAATTTCTTCGTGGAAGCATCATAGGTACAAAGCGCAAGATCCATTCCGTCTTTTACAGTTTCTCCTCCATCGGACTGACGCAACAATTTATTCACACCATAATCGAGATGATGAATAATCTCGGATGGTTTTGTAAGACCCATTTCATTCACCGCCTGGTTGAGCAAATTAAAACCAACCACGGACATCAGTGCGCCGGGAACGCCGTGGCCGGTACAATCCACCGCAGCGAAAATGGATAAATTGTCACGGATGTCGAGCCAGTAAAAATCTCCGCTGACGACATCTTTCGGTTCGTAAAGGATAAAGCTGTTCGGCAAAACACGTTTGATCTGACTTTCGGGAGGAAGAATTGAATCCTGGATTCTCTTTGCGTAGTTAATACTGTCGGTGATAGATTTTTTCTGAATCGTGATTTCTGCATTTTGTCTTTCGAGCTTATCATTTGCAAGCTGCTTCGTGCGGTTTCTTTTCAGCATTAACAGAATAGCAAACAGCACGATGAAAACGACAGCGATGAGAAATGCAACAAGAAAATTTGTACGTGAAATAGCAAGTGCATCTATCTCGGCGTCCTTCTTCAGGTTATCAATCTCATGCTTGTTTTTTTCTTTCTGATAAACGGATTCTTTTTCAGCAATGAGCGCCACGATTTGTTGGCTGTGCAATGTGTCCTGTAAAACCAGGAGTTTTTTAAGCAGGTCATGCGGTGCAAATGCGGCATTCGCCCGATGAGAAGGATAACTTCCCATTGAATCAGCAAGCGCGATTGCATGTGCAGAATAGGTAAGCGCCTGCCCAAGATTTTGCCGGCGCATTATTTCTGACAATTTAATAAGTGCTTTTATTCGTGATGTATCGTTACCGTTCCCATTAGCAATCCGCAGGAGTGAATCCGTTTTTTGGGCAGCCGCTGTGATACTCAACATTAAAAGCAGGATAATTCCTAATCGTTTCATTCCTTAGTTGTTTATTCGGAAACCAATAATCAATACATCATCCACTTGCTCTAGCTTGTTCGCATTCCCTTCTTTATTCTTAAAATCTTTCCACGAAAAAAATGTTCTTTCAATATACTCTTTTTGCTGTGACATTGATAAGTCAGAAATGTCAAGCAGCAATTGCTGAAATCGCTTTACCATAAACTTTTTCCCTTTTGCTCCGCCGAACTGATCTGCATAACCATCTGTGGTCATGTAAATGCAATCATCTTTTTTAATCTGCATTTCATGTAAAGTGAAGCGACGTTCTTTGCCAATCTGGTAGCCACCGATGGAAAATTTATCGGGCTGGATTATAGTCAACGCTTTATCACGAATGATCCATAACGCACGGTTTGCACCTGCGTAGCTGAGCCTGTTTTTTTCGTGATCAACATGGCAGATTGAAATATCCATTCCGTCACGTGTTTCTCCTCCTGAGTCCTGTCGCAATGCCTGTCGCACACGAATATGCAATAGGTTAAGAATTTTTTCCGGTGAAACGATATTTTTTTCCAGCACAATTTCATTCAGAATGGTATTCCCGATCATGCTCATAAACGCACCCGGTACACCATGACCGGTACAATCGACGCAGGCAATCACGCTAAGCGGGCCACGTCTTACCATCCAGTAAAAATCGCCGCTGACAATATCGCGGGGAATAAAGAAAACAAAAGAATCGGAAAATGAATTTTCAAATTCGGAAGTAACAGGAAGAATAGCATGCTGGATCCGTTCGGCGTAATGAATGCTGTCTTTGATTCCTTTATAAGCCGATTCTAATTCGAAATTCTGTTTTTCAATTTTATGATTTTGCTCAACAACTTCTGCTGTCCGCTCCGCAACAGTTATTTCGAGTTTTTCTTTTTGTATGCGTAATCTTCTTGCTCCAAGCCGGATGGAAAGATAGATTGATCCGATGAACAAAATTGCATAGAGCGAATACGCCCAGATGGTTCTGTACCACGGCGGAAGAATGGTAAATGTGAAGGAACCTTCATTGCTGTATTTTCCGAGTTCATTAAAGAACCGGATACGGAATGTATAGGTGCCTTCGCTTAATTTGGAATAGTTTTTTTCGAACTGCGTGTTGGAATGCATCCAGGCCGTATCCAACCCATCCAGGAAATATTCATATTGCAATCCCTGGTCGTAATCATAAAAAGCTGCGGCAAAAGCAAAGGTGATAGAATTGTGTGAATACGATAACGGTTCCTTATACACATACGAAGTATTATCTGATCCGAAAAAGATGGTGTCCCGGCCAACAATAACGTTACTGATAATCGCATTGTACGGAATATCAGCATCTACTTTTTTCAGCTCATCACAGCGGACGATTCTATCATTGGAAAGTATCCAGCTGACATTACCGGGTTCGCAGAAAGTAAATTGTAATTCGTGATCTCCGGAAAAATAAAAAAGATAAATCTGCCTGCTGATAATTTGATTGTTGGCATCATATCCGAAAATAGTTGTCTTCGGAAACCGGGGAACCTGAATGAATATCCTGAAATCCATATTCACTCCAGAAGGGTTTACTTTCCCATTGTACAATGCATCATATATATCGGGTGCAGGAGCAAAACAAGTGGACGAATCGTTCAGATCATAACGTGGAATGTAACGATACGCGGCAAGCACGGTAAGAAAATAAACAGAATCGCCAATAGTGGTCGGGTAAAATTGTGTAACAGGAAATCCATTTGTTGAAGTATATTCATCAATATTTATTTCATCGGATGAAATGCCGTAATAAAGATGTACAAATGTTTTGTTCCGGTTTACAAGCCAAACTTCCCGCCGGTCCGGTTTATTTTTAATTACTGTTGGTTCAGAAGATTGAATAAAATCTTCACCCGGAAAGTCAAAATGTTTAATTTCCACAGGCGCTTTACCAGCCAAAACACGGTAAGCTGTTAATCCTCCTTTTTCTAAAACCAAAAGCTCATTCTCTGAAGGTAAATATCGTATCCTGTTAGAAACCCGGTTTGAGATTCTTGTAGTTTTTCCTTCGTGGATATAAAACAATCCATCGGTCGCACCTACATAAAGATCACCGTTAATATCCGTGATGTGCCATACTTCTGTTTGCGGAATTTCAGGAACACGTTGAAATTGTAATGCAGAGGAAAACGGACCAGGCTCAGCAACAGATTCAAACAGCCCTTCTGTCGTGGCCAGCATCAGCTTTCCATTATAGCGGATCATCATTTCATTCGTGCCTGAATATCCAATATCATCCGGAAAGAAAAGTACCGGGCTGTTATAACAAAGCTTCGAGATGCCGTTGTTATGCATCAGCCATAAATTCTTTTGTTTGTCGACAAGAATTTCTGCAATAGAACCATCACTAAGGCCGGATTTTTTATCCAGCACTTCACGCAGCTGCAAATGCTTATCGTAAAATCCAATGCCTGCCCTGCTGTTAATTGCGAAGGTGGAATCATTTACCCATTTGCAACCTAATGCTGCACCGGAAAAAAGAAAAACGTCGCCTGCACCAATTGCCTTGAATACCGTGCCGGACGACCCTGGGTTTTTTGTCATGAGAAAAAACCCACTGTCTCCGCTCAGGATAAGATTATCACTGGCGTTCCATGGTATAATGTTCATCAGCCGCATGGTGGCAAATCGTTCCCCACCGGGAAGCAGCGTAAGTTTATTGCCTTTTATTTCCATCAGTCCTGCATTGCGCTGGCGCACAAACAAACGGCCGTTGGAGCAAAACATCAATGCGAATGTTTGGTCTTTCGTTGCTTCAATGACATCAATTACTTTTTTGTTTTCACAAATAAAAATGCGTTCACTGCTTTGGAAATAGGTTTTACTGCCAAGCACAAAAACTTTCCAGACATCTGAAAATTGTTTTTGATTTTCATTCAGTATCCCTGTCATGGAATGAAAACTAAATTTTCCATTGGAGGAATCACGTGCGAGGTAACCGAATTCTCCTACTGATCCGACATAAATAATTCCTGTCGCGCTGTCTCTTACAATTTGCCGGTTTGCCATTCCCGGCTTAACAGGAACCAAATCGAACGTATTTCCGTTATAAATAAAAATATTTGAAGTGCCTGCAAAATAAATTAGACCTGCTTCATCCTGCACAGCATGCCACACCTGGTTGAAGCCATTGTATTCTTTTGGAAGATAATTACGGATATAATATCCCGAGTGCTGCGCACAAAGAAGCGTTGCATTTATAAATGCGAGAAAAAATACAATACGGCGAATTGTAATCCGGGCCATTTTTATTATGCTGCTAAAGAATGCTTTTTGCTAATGCCTGCTCAATATCAGAAGCAATGTCTGTAATATGTTCCAGTCCTACAGACACGCGCACAAGACCCGGTGTAATTCCTACGGCAAGGCGTTCTGCTTCTGTGAGCTTTGCATGTGTGGTAGATGCCGGATGTGTGATCGTGGTTCGTGTATCGCCAAGATTGGCAGTGAGCGAACAGAGCAGGATGCTGTCAAGAAATTTTCTTCCCTGTGTAAGTCCGCCTTTTAATTCGAACGTCACCACACCACCGCCTGCTTTCATTTGTTTACGCGCAATTTCATAGTGTGGATGAGAAAGCAGGAATGGATATTTCACACTGGCGATCTCAGGATGATGCTGTAACATGGAAGCGAGCTTCATCGCATTTTCCGAGTGACGTTCCATCCGTAAATGAAGCGTCTCCAGACTTTTTGAAAGCACCCACGCATTAAAAGGCGAAAGCGACGGGCCTGTGCTGCGGCAGAATAAATAAACTTCTTTGATCAGTTCCTTTTTTCCGAGCACTGCGCCTCCGAGTACGCGGCCTTGTCCGTCTATGAATTTTGTTGCTGAATGTGTAACAAGATCTGCACCGTAAAGCGCCGGTTGTGATAATGCCGGCGTTGCAAAACAATTATCGACATTCAAAAGTATTTTATGTTTTTTCGTTAATTGGCCAAGCCATTCGAGATCAACCAAATCCAAGCCGGGGTTGGTGGGCGTTTCCACGAAAATCATTTTTGTATTCGGCTGGATCAAACCTTCCCATGTTTCGGGTTGGTTGATGTCAGCATACGAATAGGTGATTCCCCAACGGTGTAAATATTTTGTAATTACCGTATGAGTCGAACCAAATATAGAACTGCATGCAATTAAATGATCGCCGCTTTTTAAAAAAGCAAGCAAAGAAGCAAATACGGCCGACATTCCCGAGGCTGTTGCAAACCCTGCTTCTGTTCCTTCAAGTGCGCACATTTTATCTACGAATTCGCGCACATTCGGATTTGAAAAGCGGGAATAAATATTATCCTCGTTTTCATCTGCAAATGTTGCTCGCATGTGTTCCGAATCGTCGAACAGAAAACTTGAAGTCAGAAATAAAGGAACAGAATGCTCGCGTTCATCACTGCGTTCATTTTGAATTCGGATTGCTTTTGTTTCAGGCTTCATTATTAGTTTTTAGTTCGGAGTCCGCTGCGACGGATTAGTTCTGAGAAATTTTGTGTTGCAGCTAATATTTTTTTAATTACTGACAACTGATTATTCAACAGTCAATCCGTTAATGCGGATCTCCGATGTAATTTTTGCGCCGGCGATTTCTAATGTTTTTGATACAGAGCAGTATTTTTCCATAGAAAGCTGCACTGCACGTTTTGCTTTTTCACCATCCACTTTTCCATCGATGTGATAAATCACATGCACATCCTGCCAAAGTGAAGGCTCAACACCCTTTTCTCTTTCACCATCAATTTCAATTCTGAAATCCGTGATTTCCTGTTTTTGTTTTTTCAGGATAATAATGATGTCAATAGCGCTGCATCCTCCGAGCGCCATCAATAAACTTTGCATCGGCCGGATGCCTTTGCCTTGTCCGCCCAATTCAGGGCCAACATCAAAAACCATTGAATTGCCGGTTTCATTTTTTGCCTCAAACTGAAAGGCATCATCGAGGCGTTGTAAGGTTACTTTCATAGGAAGGTTGAAGATGTTCAAAGATAGAAAAACACCACTCCCGCAGAGAATTCACAGGTTCAAATCTTCTTATCTTCGGCCATTCTTTCTATGAAAACAGACTTTTTTCAGAGCGAATCAGCATTTACCACCGAATCCGGGCATACGCTTCCGGTTTTGGAGCTGGCTTATTGCACTTCCGGCACGTTTGAAAAAGGAAAAAGTAAAGTCGTTTGGGTCTGTCATGCGCTTACCGCGAGTGCCGATTGCGTGGATTGGTGGCCTGATCTTATCGGCGAAAATAAAGCAATTAATCCTGAAGAATATTTTATCGTATGTATGAATATTCCTTCGTCGTGTTACGGTTCTTCAGGCCCTGCAAGTAAAAATCCGGAGACAAAAGAATCGTATTTCAATACATTTCCCTTTTTTACGATTCGCGATATGGTTCGTGCTGCTGTATTGCTGCGTCAACATCTTGGCATTGAAAAAATTCATTTGCTTATGGGCGGTTCAATGGGTGGTTATCAATGTGTGGAGTGGGCGATTTCAGAAAGTGAACGGATTGAAAATTTAATACTTGTTGCTACGGCTGCGCGTGAGAGTGCATGGGGAATTGCAATTCACACCGCACAACGCATGGCTATTGAAACCGATCCGACGTTTGGAAAAAAAAACATTGCTGCGGGTGCGCGCGGATTAAAAACAGCACGTGCAATCGGCATGATCACGTATAGAAATTATCGTGCGTTCGTTAATACACAAACAGATGAAGACGATCGCATCGAAAATTTCCGTTCCGAATCTTACATTCATTACCAGGGTGAAAAGCTGGTGAAACGTTTTAATGCACGTTCGTATTGGCTGCTTACAAAATCCATGGATTCTCATAATGTAGCAAGAGGGCGTGGAAACATGGAAGATGTTTTGAAAACGATAAAAGCAAAAACACTTTGCGTCGGAATCAGCAGCGATCTGCTTTGCCCGGTTGATGAGCAGAAATTTTTAGCGGAGCATATTCCGGGTGCAAAGTTTATTGAAATTGATTCTCCGTTTGGGCATGATGGGTTTTTGGTGGAAGGGGAGAAGGTTGGTGTATTGGTGAGAGAATTTCTTTCATAAGCAATTCAATATTCAAGATTGAAAATTAGTTTGTGGATTCAAGGATCCCGCAGGTAAAAAGCAGACAAGTACACAGATGATGTGCCGTAACTTCTACGGGTTTGGTTTCTGTATTACTTTGAAAATTTATTTAGTGTAATTTCTACAATGAGAATGACTTGAATTTTCCTATTTCCCATCAAAGCCAAAGTGATAGATAGTATTGAAATTATAATCTATCGCTACATTCATTTGTCTTTTTGATATATCATAAACCACGGACCATTCTGTGTATTGATGTCCTACCTGTTTGAGCAGCAGCATGGCGCTTTCGGGAGTAAGTTTGCCCTGCTTGTTTTCTAATAAATCAGAAATAGTTTTGAATCGCGGGCAAACTTTTTTCTGATCTGCTATTGACTTGCTTGTATGAAGGATCGTTTGTCGTGGCAAGCCAGGATTGTGTATTATAAGTGAATCTGAATTTTCCTTCGCTTATTTCTGCAACAACAGAGCGGCCACTGGCATCGGCAATCAACATGTGCTGATCAAAACTTCCTGACCAAACATCATTCATAATATTGTATTTGTTCATGAGCAGGACGGCTTCATCAATATTTTTTGCATGTTCGAGCATTATTACCAGGTAAAGAATACCGACAACAACGGAAGAAAGTTCTACAATAGCATTTGCCCCGTTCCAATGCATGGCTTTAAACGTGATACAAATAAGAATAAGGAAGAGGAGAATAAAGAGGATTTTTTTCATACAAAAAGTTTACGACGACCGTGCGCAGTTTTTGTCTTAGTCCCGAAAGCCTTGAAAAGATGCAAGTAAGCTCAAATTTATTTTCCTGAACCAACGCGCAACACTGAAATAGCGCAGATGCTTTAAAGATCCTTTGAGGGTTGAAGCGAGCAAAGAGCAATATGCATCTGCTTCATCGAAGCGCTGTTATTTCGGCTGCTAAAATTTCTTGCAAGTCTTTTTTGCATTTCCTGCATTCTAGGTTACACACGTGTAGAAAAGCCGAAAGGTTGGGCCGGAGTGAATATTTTTGAAAGTTAAATGGATGTTTTCCGCACGGGGAACAAAAAACAAAGATCCGGGGAAAAATTACGGAGTTTACTGATCTGCTCATTTACAGTGAACAAACAGGATTGAATTTTCTTTCCGTTTAAAAAATCTGCAGAATCTCTGGTTACCTTTGTTCCATGAACGTATTACTTCTTGGATCCGGTGGCCGCGAACATGCTTTTGCGTGGAAACTCTCTCAAAGCAAAAAACTTTCCAGGCTTTTTATTGCTCCCGGAAATGCAGGAACAGCACAATGCGGAACAAATGTTCAAATGTCCGCAACCGATTTCCCTGCCATCCGGAATTTCGTTTTATCGCATGAAATTAAAATGGTGATTGTCGGCCCTGAAGATCCATTGGTGAAAGGCATTCATGATTTTTTTCTTGCTGATGAATTATTGAAAAATATTCCTGTTATCGGTCCGCCGAAAATGGGTGCGCAGCTCGAAGGCAGCAAAGATTTTTCAAAGCGATTTATGATCCGCCATACTATTCCGACAGCGGCCTACCAGACGTTTACAAAAGATACGCTCGAAGAAGGTTATGCATTCCTTGAAACACTTTCTCCGCCTTATGTTTTAAAAGCTGACGGACTTGCTGCCGGAAAAGGTGTTGTTATTCCGCATACGCTTGATGAAGCGAAAGCAGAATTAAAAGCAATGCTCGCCGATGCAAAATTCGGTGCAGCCAGCAGCAGTGTGGTGATAGAAGAATTTTTGAAGGGAATTGAACTTTCTGTTTTCGTATTAACAGATGGCGAATCATATAAAATGCTTCCAGCTGCGAAAGACTATAAACGTATCGGCGATGGCGACAAGGGATTGAATACCGGCGGAATGGGCGCTGTTTCTCCTGTACCGTTTGCCGACGCTGCTTATCTGCAAAAAGTGGAAGAGCGCGTTGTTATTCCGACGATTGAAGGTTTAAAAAAAGACGGCATTCCGTATTCCGGTTTTATTTTCATCGGGTTGATGAATGATAATGGCGAACCGAAAGTGATTGAATACAATGTGCGCATGGGTGATCCGGAAACTGAAGTAATTATTCCAAGGATCAAATCAGATCTGCTGGAAACATTTATTGCGGTAGCAGAAAAAAAACTGGCATCACTGAAATTTGAATTGGACAATCGCATTGCAACGACCGTGATGATGGTTGCAGGCGGATACCCGGGTGACTATGAAAAAGGAAAAGTGATTTCAGGACTGGAGAATGTAAAAGATGCTGTTGCTTTTCACGCTGGAACAAAAGAGGAAAACGGAAAAATTGTAACCAACGGCGGAAGAATTATTGCTTTCACTGCCTTTGGAAATTCAATCGAAGATGCCATAAAACTTTCTTATGCTGCTGCCAGCGCAGTAAAATTTGACGGCTGCTATTTCAGAAAAGATATCGGACAGGATCTTATGAAGTTGGGGAAATAGAGGTTGCGAATTACGAACAAAACGAATATACTAATCTGTGTTCAGGAGTTTTTTTCATTCGTGTATTCGGTCACATTCGAAATTTTTACCCACAAAAAAAGCTTCCCCGCGTTAAACGGAAAAGCTTCTGTATTTTATACGAATAGGTGTTGCCATTCCATTCGTCTTTTCGTAATTCGTACGCTTATTTATAAGTGCCGTTTTGGGCAGCTTTCTTATTATAGTTATGTTGCATCGTCAGCCACCATCCAACGCATAAAAACAAAAGAACAATGAATATTTTGTTCGGAGTAATGTGGTTGTATGTCCATTCCAATGCATGGAAGAATTTGTAGAAAAGGCGTGCAAGCGTATAGAAGAAGCCAGAATGTTCCATAAAATGTAGTTTTTGAGTGCCCCAAAGTTAACAATTCATTGAAATATGCAAGTCCGGATCTGCAAATTTCAAGGTTTCGGCTTTTCAACCTGATCCCTCAAAGGATGTAATTATCATGCACCAGCTATAATTTGACCCGAAACTTTTTGCCCGAACGACTATCGGAAAATTTACATTTTTTCACCTTTTATTTAAAATGTAAAAAAAAGGTTATACATTTCAGTCATTAGCCCCGTTCAGAATTACACTTACAGGGGTCTTCAAATAATTACAGCTGAAATTCCAAAACATGCAAATGCCTTCGACAACAGTAATTATCCTGCTGGTTATTCTCTTGATCATACTACTCTTGATCATTCGGAGGTTTGGATTCAGGGGTCTTGAAATGATTCATGAGGTCTTCTGCAGAAAAAGAGAGAAGGAGCCTGGGAAGCCGGTGTGTTGCCTTGAAGTTCCACCCGAATTGCGACCGCGGCCAGATCCATCTGTGTATAGCCAAAAATGGCTGATGGCGCGTGGCTTCGGTGTAACGTGGACCAACCCGGATTTTCGCCTTATAGAAGTGGCAACAGGAATAGTGGCGGATAATTATTCACTGAATCCAAATACGGATTACAGGATTGAAGTTACAGTGCATAACCAAAGCACGATGGCTGCAATCGGGACAAAAGCAAAATTTGAAATAAAAGATTTTGGAATTGACGGAGGAACATTTGCAACTCCGCCAGAAGTAATAGTCGATATTCCGGCTATTGGATCTAATGTTTGTTCTACTATCTGGCAGACACCTGCAAATATCGGCCACATCTGTCTCGTGGTAACATTAGAACACCCGGATGATGCAAACCCAATGAATAACGAGGGACAGCACAATACAGTGATCGTGGCTTCGTCAAATTCGCAAAAGAGCGTTGAATTTGTAATACATAATGCATCTAAAGCTCCCCGTCAATTCGAAATGTCGTACGATATGTACCAGTTGCCGGCAACATCAATGAAGCCGAAAGGAAACAAGGAAAGAGCCAGCCTGAGTTACCTGCGAAGATTGCAGGAGCAGAATAAAAGAATACCGATGCAGCTTGAACAAACAGGATTTTCTATAAAGAATGCGCAGGGAGAAAGTCCTGGTGCACGCATCACTGTTGAAGCAGGAAGCACAATGAAATTTACATTACAGCCGGTTGATACGGCGAATGTGCAGGGAAAGCGCCTGAATGTTGTTGCAACGCAGCCGGAAACAGGAAAAGTAATAAGTGGACTAACCGTTATTTACAAATAAAATATGGCACGCAAAACACAATGCACTTCTATTGTTGATGCCTGGGATGGCTTCGGCCCCGGCTTTGCTGCTGTTGGTATTATAGGCATTCTCGGGGCTATTTTAGCTACTGTAATTGCCGCAGTAGCTGCTTTCTCAGCTGCTGGATGGACTCCGCCAAGTCTCGTGTGGGCAGGAGGAATACTTATGGCGGCTTGTATACTCGCTATGATAGCAGCCGTAAGAGCAGGAAATTACTATTTCGATCACCGCTTGGTTTGCATTGAAGATAGTAAGTGTGCGATTGGTAAAGTTATTATCACTGAAGAAAATCAGGACGGTGATATCTCGCTCGATCTTTTGCTTGGCCCTGCAGTCGGAACTACTACAGCAGCAGAATACCAGTTTACTTTCTGGCAAAGCAAAGAATTGGTTTTTACAGATCATGTAGGACTTCCAAGCCGCGGATGGCATCTTGATCCCAAAGGAAACCGCGCAGGTACAAGCCCGGTTGGACATGGTGATGAAGAGCTTCCGTTTTTCCATTGCGAACTGGAAGGTTCACGGATATCTAATTGGCTGACAGCTTTTATGGCGTGGCTTATAGTGCTCATGGTGATTGCCGCCGCTGCCATTGCTTTAGGAATTATCGGAACAGCCATACCTATTGTCGGCGCAATACTAATTATCGCATTGGCGATCTTTTGGTTGCTGGCACTTATTTTTGGCTTTGATTTTGGTTTGGCCGGAGGAGATGCTCCAAGTGTTGATGTAGATAATCTGGGAGATGCTACGCCTACTGATATGGGGCCGGTGGTAACAGACAGCGCCGGAAACAATATTGAAAAAGGCGACTTTGTTGCTGTAAACGGTCGCTTCATTACAGATACTGGTCACAATCCGGGTTGCTGGAATGAAATTCACGAGATAAAAGGGCTGGCGAAAATGACGAACAGCAAAGATTATTTTTCAGTCGGCATAGATGTACCCTCCGACCTTTTTAACAGGTACTGCGCTGCATTAAGCAATCATGTAAATAATTTCGGAACCGTTAGCCAGGGACTCACTTACCTTGAACATCCGGCAGTCGGATAACAGGTAAATATTCGTTGTATATGGAGATATTTCTCGATGGGGGCTTATTTGAGATTTTCATTGCTGTCGCTTTGGGATATCTCGTTAATTATATTTTTCTGAGAAAATTCCTACTCATTATTTATTCTGCAATTGCAATACTCACACCCGTTCTGCTCGTGCTGTTGCCCGGAAAAGAGTGGTTTTATATTACTGCATCCGTATGTTTTTTAAATTCAATACTGCTCGTCATTCTTTTGTGGCGCGAAAAAAAACGACACCCGGACTCCAAACTCTTTATGCTTAAACGAATAAAAAAAACGAGTCGGCCTTCTTGATCGGCCTGGCGGGTCAGTAGTCAATTAAGAAAGGCGGAACCTAAAAAACGCATTTCCAATTTATTGATACTTATAACTGATCACGGACTACTTTTTCTATCGATTCCCGGCAACTGAACAGTGGCAACTGACCACAGCCTGCTTTTTCTATCGTTTCGCGGCTAGAGACAACCGACAACTGACTACTTTTACCCCGTGTTTATTTCCACGACGCGCTCGCATTCGCCGGTTTCCCTGATAATAATTCCTTTACTCGGATTATTGCTCTGGCTGCCTGCTTTTCTGCACCCATATATACCGGCGGAACAAGTATATATGCCGTTTTATTCCGGGCTGAATACATTTCTTCGCGCCAATCCACATGTCGGCGTGATCCTTGGATTTTTAATTTCCATCGTCGAAGCTTTTCTTCTGAATTATATTATTTACCAGCATCATATCCTTACAAAAAGATCCTGGCTTCCGGCGCTTATGTTTGTTGCGCTTTCGGCCTGTACACCCGGATTGCTCTGGCTGCATCCGCAACATATTGCCGGAATTTTCCTCCTTGGAGCCCTTCATTTATTGCTCGCAACGTACCGCACCGATAAAGCATTCGGCCCCGTTTTTAATTCAGGAATTCTCATTGGCATCGCTGCGCTTTTTTACCTGCCCTCGATCGTCTTTTTGCTTTTCGCAATTGTCTGCATCATTTTACTTCGACCATTTATCTGGCGGGAATGGATCATTTTAATTCTCGGTTCAACTGTTGCGCCTGTTTATGCCGGTGTTTATTATTTCTGGAATGACAAGCTCAGGATCATGACGCAGGAACTCATCATCGATCCGATCACGCACCGCGATTTTTTCCTTAAGCTGCCGGTTGAATATTATTTTCTCACTGCCATGACGGGTCTGATGGTTTTTGTTTCCGCCGGCCGTTTTTTATCGGGCGCAGGAACTTCCACATTAAAAACAAAAA
>JBDSHN010000052.1:0-36169 GCA_039918435.1 Bacteroidia bacterium
GTTTTCTGAATGCTATCAGTATTGTGAATAGATAATTTTCAAAAGACACAAATCCCTCATTGGTTTCAATGAGGGATTTTTTGTGAGTTTAATAAGCTGGCACATTTGTGTCGACTTATTTTTTTGCACTAACATTTTCATTATTCGTGTTTTCTTATGCAATTCCCAATAATCCTTAATTCTGTGAATTATGTAATGTTTTGCCGGAAATGTATAACACTTCCCTTTTTGATGTACCGTACCTTTACACCATAAATTAAAACACTAAAAAAAGCAAAAAAATGAAAACAGTTAAAATCAGAACTTTCGCTACAGGTATAGCAGCTTGCATACTTTTAATGACAGCATGTAAAAAAGAAGGCCCTGCAGGTCCTGCAGGAGCAAACGGAACAAACGGTTTAATTGCTGTTAATACCGATGGCTTTATCAGGGGAAATGTTTCTGGTACACGCCAGGATGGAACACCTTTTAATGAGGCTTTTGATTACCAAAATTATTGGTCAACGCCTTCCGCAACACTGGACAGCAACAACATCGCGAGCTATGATTTCAATATTGGCCGCTCAGTTGATATTTTTGGTACCAATTCTGCAAGCATCACAATCAATACAACATCAAAAACAGCTTCTTCAGGAACGATTTCCCTGAACAGTTTTTCATTCACAAAATCGCTTGGAACAAATCAGCTGTTTGCATTTTCACTAACAAGCAATGCAAGTTCAACGATCACAGGATTGGTATATAACACCACTTCCGGTTTGTATACTGGTAACTTTTCATTCACACTTACCGGTCTTCAAAACAGTACTGGCAACACAGCTACCGTCAACGGAAGCTTTGAAGCAACTGTTACACAAATGCATTATATGATGTTGCACAATGGTGGTGCAGCTCTGTAATCATTAGCACATTAGCAGAATAAAGCCCTCCGTGAATTACGGGGGGCTTTGTTGTTAAAATAGAAACACAATTTAAGCATACGGCAACGAAAACCGGGAGTGCTACGAACAGCTATCAAGAGTTGCTTACCTTGGTCGGGGTCTCCTGTAAAAGTTTTAACCCCGAGCGAAGTAATAATGAAATCAAACATCTACAGCATCCTGCTTGTGTTAGTATGCACGTTCGGCATTTCTACAAATGTCATTTCTCAACAGAATAAAGCAGAAGACAAAATATCTTTTGTTTTAAGAGGAAAAGTCTTCGCGTTTGTTTTGGTAGAAGATTGGTTCTTCCGTACAGGAACGCTTGGCGGCGAGATCCTTTATAAGGACAGGCATAGTTTAGGAATAGATGCTACCTGGTTCAGGTGGAGGACTGAATTTGACGATGATAATGAAGTGCCTATGTATGAACAATATGATAAAAGAACGTACCTCTATTTAGATTACAAGTTTCGTTTTGTGAGGATTAACGCAGGGGATTTTTATCTGAATGCTTATGATAAATTGGGTCATTATAGAATGTGGTATAAACCACAAAAACATGATGATGTTGATCCCAATGACAGTTTCTTTAAATCAAATACGAAAGGGACTTTTATTGAACCGGGGCTAGGATTCGGATTTAAAAGGTACTTTAATCAATTAAATTATGGATTTGGGATAGATTGCAGTGCAAATGTGGGAAGAAGATTCAGTACGAATAACATTAGTGATTACACTATACCACAAATTGCTGTCTTTGCCGATCACGTTAAAGAGAATAAGTATGTTTTTTATATGCGTCTGAATCTTTTTTACAGATTCGAGAATTGATTTTCTGCATTTTAAAAACTAACCTAACTTCCAGTTTCTGGGAAAGCTGGAGCGCCTTCTCTGTATCTGCAAGTGCCGCATCAAATTCATCTGAATGAAAATGAGCGCTGCCACGGATATAATAAACATAGTCCTTTTCATCGATTAAGGCACAGGTAAAATCCTTTAGTTGTGCCTAATCACCCAGTCATTAAATCACCCACAAGTAAATGATTCTTTTCATAGCACATTCACTTCCCGCTCCAGCATCACCCCGAATTTTTCATTCACCGATTCCAACACCCGTGTAGAAAGATCATAGATCTCATACCCTTTTGCATTCCCATAATTCACCAGCACCAGCGCCTGGTCTTTATGCACACCCGCATCACCGAAACGTTTTCCTTTCCATTCACATTGTTCGATCATCCATCCCGCAGCTAATTTGAATTCATTTCCAGAAGGATAAGAAACAAGTGCTGGAAATTCATTTTTTAATTGTGCATGTTTTTCAGCGCTCACCACCGGATTTTTAAAGAAGCTTCCCGCATTTCCTATTTTCGCCGGATCAGGAAGTTTGCTGCTGCGGATATTTATTACAGCTTGTGAAATGGCAGCAATGGAAAGCTCTTTTACACCCATCGCTTCCAATTCTTTCTCAATCGCACCGTAGCTTGTATTTAACACCGGTTTTTTCTTCAGACGAAAGGTAACCGAAGTAATGAAGAACTGATTTTTCACTTCATGCTTAAACACACTTTCACGGTAACCGAATTTACATTCCTCCGCAGAAAAATTTCGTGTATAGCCTTCCGCAATATGATACGCTTCCAGCTCATGAAAAACATCTTTCAATTCCACACCATACGCACCGATATTCTGCATCGGCCCCGCGCCAACACTCCCAGGAATAAGCGAAAGGTTTTCAACGCCCGCACGATTATTCCGGATGCAATCCATCACAAATTCATGCCACACCTCCCCCGCACCCGATCGCACGTAAATAAAATCAACATCTTCTTTTACAACTTCAATTCCCTTCAATTCATTCCGCACCACCAACGCATTCACATCTTTCGTAAAAAGAATATTGCTGCCACCACCAAGTATAAATCGCGGTTTATTTTTCCAATCCGCCGAAGCGAATAATTCATCGAGCTGAGATTTTTCTTTTAATTCCGCAAACCATCGCGCCGATACATCCATACCAAACGTATTGAGCAGTTTAAGAGAAATGTTTTCTTTAATCAGCATTTATGACGGGTACGAATTATGAATCGCACGAAATTACGAAATACGAATGGTTTAAACGACCAAAGAAATCTTCAATAATCCATTCGTATATTCGTACCCATTCGTAATTCGTACCTTCATTTGAAGAAAGCCATCGTCTCCGTCATAAATGATCTTGTTACCGATCAGCGTGTGCATAAAACATGTACAACGTTGAAGGAAATGGGGTTTAATGTGCTCCTTGTTGGGCGGACGAAACATGATAGTCTGCCACTGACTGAACGGATTTATTCTACTCACCGCATGAAACTTCCGGTGGAAAAAGGAGTTTGGTTTTATATTACTTTCCAGTGGAATTTATTCTGGTTTTTGTGGAGAAATAAAGCAGACGTTTATGTTTCAAATGATCTCGATACGCTTTGGCCGAATTACATCGTTTCAAAATGGCGTAAAAAACCATTGGTATACGATACACACGAAATTTTTACTGAAGTGCCTGAATTGGTAAGCAGAAAATCAAAACAGAATGCATGGAAAAAACTTGAACGAAGGATTTTTCCGAAGCTGAAATATGTTTTTACAGTTAACGAATCGATTGCAGACTGGTACGAAAGAGAATATGGAATACGTCCTGTAGTAGTACGGAATATTCCCAGAAAAAACAATGGATTAACACGTCAGTTGACAAGGAAGGAAGTTCATCTGCCTGAAAACAAGAAGATCATTTTGCTCCAGGGCGCCGGGATAAATGTTCACCGTGGTGCGGAAGAAGCAGTGGAAGCGATGCAGTTTATTGAGAATGCGGTGCTGCTTATTATTGGCGGAGGAGATGTGATTCATCAATTGAAAGAGATGGCAGAAAAGGAGCATCTCGATGGTAAAATTATTTTCGTCAATAAACTTCCTCCTGATGAATTACGCGCGTGGACAAAACTGGCAGATATTGGTCTTACACTGGATAAAGACACCAATATCAATTATCGGTTCAGCCTTCCGAATAAAATTTTCGATTATATCCATGCAGGAATTCCAGTGCTTGCTTCCGATCTTGTAGAAGTTAAACGTATCGTAGAGAATTATAACATCGGAAGAGTTACTCCTGATCACCATCCCAAAACGATTGCGAAAATTATCAATGAAATGCTTTCAGGAGCTGAATACGCAACATGGAAAGCCAATACAAAAACCGCAGCGGAAGCGTTGACCTGGGAAAAGGAAGAGGAAAAGATCAAAGCCGTTTATTCCCGTTTTTTGTAATGGAGCGTGTGAATTCACAATTCCGGTCAGATTTCCGCTGATTAGTTGCAATTCGCATCCATAAATTGGCTCATCTTAACCGCCGATTCTTAAATTTGCAGGCGATTCAGGACCCGCTTAAATCGTACCTCGTACCTCACAATTCGTACATCAACTTTTGCAAAAATCACTTCATATTGTTTCATTCGATGTTCCGTTTCCTCCGAGCTATGGCGGCGTGATCGATGTTTATTATAAGATCAAGGCGCTGAAAGAAGCCGGCATAGATGTGCACCTGCATTGTTTTATGTACGGAAGAGAGAAGTCGGCTGAACTGGATAAAATCTGCGCTTCCGTAAATTATTATCCGCGACAAATGAGCAATGCGCTTTTGTTCTCTTCCCTGCCTTATATTATTGCATCACGGCGTTCGGATGAATTATTAAATAATCTTTCAAAGGACAATTCACCGGTTTTATTTGAAGGACTTCATTGCTGCGCTTACCTGGATGCACCGCAATTGAAAGGAAAGAAAAAAATCGTTCGCACACATAACATCGAACATGATTATTACCGCTCGCTTGCTGATGTCGAATCACGGATGATCAAACGCTTTTATTTTAGGCGTGAAGCAAAAAAACTGGAATGCTTTGAGAAAAAACTTTCCCTCGCGGATGCTGTGCTGGCGATTTCTCCTGCCGATGCAAAGTGCCTTTCTTCCCGCTATAAAAATGTACATCATGTTATGGCTTTTCATCCGTACCAGGAAGTGATCATTCAGCCGGGACGCGGTAAATTTGCATTGTATCATGGAAACCTGGAAGTAGGGGAGAACAATCTCGCGGCGTTATTTCTTGTGAAAGAAGTATTTAATTCACTTGATATTCCATTGGTCATCGCAGGCAATAATCCATCGGAAGAACTAAAAAAGTTGTCAAAAGAAAACACGAATATTACGCTCAAAGCAAATATTTCTACTGCGGAGATCGATCAGCTGATTGCAGATGCACATGTAAATATTCTGCCAACATTTCAGGCAACAGGAATCAAGTTGAAATTGCTCGCTGCTTTATTTCGTGGAAGATTTGCACTGGTGAACTCACCGATGGTGGCCAATACAGGACTGGAATCCGTTTGTGTACTTGGTGAAACGGCACCGGCATTCAAATCGCAATTGCTGAAATTATTCCGGGAAGATTTTAAAGAAGAAGAAATTGAAAAGCGTAAACAGCTGCTTGCTGAAAAATTTTCGAATAAAAGTAATGCGGAGAAGATCGTGGAGCTTATCTGAAGAATAAAATGAAAACGAATAGCACGACAAGCAACAAAATTCTGCAGGTCAGAACTATTCTCACAATTTTCATTTTTTTAGTCTGGCTCATCAATGGATTATTTTGCAAAGTGTTGAATCTCGTTCCGCGACATGAAGAAATTGTAGCACGTATTCTCGGACATCAGCACGCTTTTCTTTTCACGAAACTCATTGGCATTTCAGAAATTTTAATGGCGCTCTGGATCATCAGCCGGATTAAGCCGCGTTTTTGTGCCCTCGCCCAAGTCTGTATTATTGCAGCAATGAATACAATCGAATTTTTTCTTGCCCCGGACCTTTTGCTATTCGGAAAATTCAATTCATTGGTAGCGCTGTTTTTTATTGCCGTGATCTTTTATAATGAATCCATAACTGGTAAAAAAACGAAATCATGGCACTGAAAGATCATCCATTCGCTGTTGAAGCCTTTTTTGAAAGCTCCATCGTTCTAACTTTCGCTGTGCCGATGGAGGAATTGAAAATACTTTTGCCACCTTGCTTGGAAGTGGACACGTTCGAAAATAAATGGGGGTTCGTTGCAGCTGCTATGGTGTCCACAAAAAAACTTCGTCCGAAAGGTTTTCCTGCATTTATGGGAAACAATTTTTTTCTTACCGGTTACAGGATTTTCGTTCGTTATAAAGACGCACGCGGAAAAAACCTGCGCGGATTATATATTCTCAAATCTGAAACAGATAAAAAGAAGATGTCCTTCTTTGGAAATATATTCACGCATTATAATTATACCACTACAGATATCCAGCTGACAAAAGCAAATGATGTGACAACAATTGTCTCCGAAAATTCGGGATTGAATGTAGCTGTAAGAACCGGTGATGATGAAATTGCTTTGCCGGATCAATCGCCTTTTAAAACATGGAAAGAAGCAAGACGTTTTGCAGGCCCGCTTCCATTTACGTTTACAGCAAATCGCGAAAAAAATGAAGTGCTGATCATTGAAGGTGTGCGTGAAGACTGGATGCCCAAACCTGTTGAAGTGCTGAAATGCGATATTGGTTTTCTGAAAGAGAAATCGTTCAAAAAAATCGTTCTTGCGAATGCATTTATTGTTGAGCAGATTCCCTACTATTGGAAAAAGGGAAGAAAGGAAATATGGAAACCGTAAAACGCAAACCGTTGCAGGGAGTAAGTAATATCGTGCGCTTCAACTGGCATTTTTATGCACTTGCATTGGCATTGCTTGTTGCAGCAATTACAGGGCGAAGATTTCTGAATCCGACTGTTGATCAATACGTTTTGGTGTTTGCTTTTGCTGCATTTTTGGGAATATTTATTTCTCTGTTGGTATCTTGGTATGTCTACGATAAATCAGATTTGTATTTCCTGCAATTTCTAGACGCGTTCAATATTCCACCCGGCGCAAAACTTGTAAACATCAATGCAGGCTTTGATGAAACCAGCGCGCTTATACAACAAAAATACCCGGAAGCGACTTTAGTTGTTTTCGATTTTTATGATCCGGCAAAGCACACGGAAGTTTCAATTGAGCGTGCACGAAAAGCATATCCACCATTTCAAGGAACGCAGCAAATTCAAACGAGCACAGTTCCATTGCAGGAGAATTCAATAGATTTTATTTTTTTAATTCTTGCTGCACATGAGATCCGCGATGATGAAGAGCGTGTAATTTTTTTCCGTCAGCTGAAAAATGTATTAAAACCGGAAGGGAAAGTTGTTGTGATCGAACATCAACGCGACTTCAATAATTTTTTCGCATACAATTTCGGATTTTTTCATTTTTTCTCTAATGCAACCTGGAAAAAAACGTTTGCTGCATCGGTTTTGCAAATTGAATCAGAAACAAAACACACTCCTTTTCTCTCCCTATTTATACTCAAAAAGTAATGCAACTTCAATTCCAGGTAACCGGCTTTGTATTCATGCTTCTTGCCATCTTTCATTTCTGGTTTCCGAAAAGATTTGAATGGAAAAAGGAGTGTGAGAATATGAGTTTGCTCAACAGGCAAATGATGTATGTGCATACGTTCTTTCTTGCACTTACAGTTTTCCTGATGGGTGTTTTATGCCTAACGTGCGCGGATGAATTAGTCGGAAATCCGCTTGGAAGAAAAGTTACATTGGGCTTTGGAATTTTCTGGCTTGCACGTTTGTATGTGCAGTTTTTCGTCTATTCACCTGATTTGTGGAAAGGAAAAAAATTTGAAACAAGAATTCATATTTTGTTTTCGCTGCTGTGGATGTATTTTTCTTTCCTGTTTTTGTACGCATCGATTATTAGAGAAATAATGGTTGTGAAATAATTTACCTTGCCCTGTGACTCATTGAACGTTAAACTGCCGCAGAGGCACAAAGGCACAGTAAAAAATATTAAACTTTCCCGTTTCCCGCTGCCTTCATCGAACTCCCAAACCAAAGTCCCACAAATAAAATCGGCAAACTCCCGAACATTGTCACCAGCCACAAAGGTTTCCAGATATAATTAATAAATACATCTTCCGTTCCAATTCCTTCCATAAACAATCCGAATAAGCTTGTAAGAAAAGTGGAAGTCCAGACAGTCAGAAAACCATACGCAATTCCCGTTAGCAGCGCATTTCTTTTATTAATCAGAATTGCAACTCCTGCCATTCCCCCGAATAAAAAGCCGGAAGCAAACGTGATGAGAATTCCAAAAACAAGAATCAAAGCATATTCATACCCAAAGAGCCACAATGCATCGTGCTCGAAGAACGCCATTAAAATATAAGCCACAAGAAATCCGGCTGAAATAGCTTTTAAAGCTTGAAGTGATCCGTTTTTTTTAGCTTGAATTTTATCCTCCATAAAAAATCCGGAATTAAATTAACGAAAGCTAAATTTCTACCGCGGGTGAATCAACCACTTCACCATTCTCACACCTCAAAATACGACTCGGAAAACTATTCACCACATGCATATCATGCGTTGCGATGATCACCGCAGTTCCTGTTTTGGAAATATCACTCAGCAAACGAATGATTCCTTCCGATGTTTCAGGATCTAAATTTCCTGTTGGCTCATCGGCAAGAATTACTTCCGGATTATTCAGCAAAGCACGCGCGATTGAAACACGCTGCTGTTCGCCACCCGAAAGTTCATGCGGCATTTTATGGCTTTTGGTGGCAAGACCTACTTTGTCCAGCACTTCCTGCGCACGCTCTGTCATTTTCTTTTTGTCTTTCCACTGCGTCGCACGCATCACGAAAAATAAATTTTCATTTACGCTGCGATCATACAACAATTGAAAATCCTGGAACACGATGCCGATCTTTCTGCGCAGGAATGGAATTTCTTTGCGTTTGATTTTCGTCAGGTCATAACCTGCAATAAACATTTCGCCGTTTGCAAGCGGAATATCCACGTAAAGTGTTTTCATCAAAGAACTTTTACCGCTTCCGGTTTTCCCAAGCAGATAAACAAATTCTCCTTTGTCAAGTGCAAAATTCACGTTGGTAAGCACCATGTTGTGCTTTTGGAATATGGAGACTTTTTCGAGACGGATAATGGAATCAACGGCCATGGGTACAAACGTAAATAAAATACAGGAACTAAGGATGTGCACACAGCGAATAGTTACGAGTGTTTCTAAGCAAATTCTAATCTTGCTTTATGCGACAAAGGCATCGCGCTAAAATTTGTTAATTATCATTTGTTCTGCTTATGGCAGATGAAATATAACCGGTCTGCTGTAAGCATCACAATGTAATAATGTCAACAAACCGGCGTTAATAACTAAGACTAAACTAAAACGTTCTATCGACCGACCCGTACTAATTTTATAGTCTAATACTAGCGGCAAAAATGTTCGCAAACGCGGTGGTCAAATCAATTGTTATTTTTTTCGCGATGCTGTTATCCACTTCAATTGTGGCGCAGCAAACGCAAGTGTATGTAGCGCCTGATGCTTCGTACCGGAATGCTTACGAACTTTTCGAAAAACAAAAATATGCAGAAGCACAGGATGCTTTTGATAAAATTGTTTTTAATGCAAAAGATAAAAATGATCTTATAGTCATTGATGCGGAATATTATGCTGCACTCAGCGCCATGGAGCTTTTTCATAAAGATGCAGAGATCCGCCTGAAACAATTTCTTGTCTCTCATCCTGAATCACCAAAATGCAGAAAGATAAAATTCCAGCTCGGCCGTTATAATTACCGCAAAAAAAATTACGAGGAAGCGCTGGTCTGGTTCCGGCAGGTAGAAATTTATGATCTGCAAAAGGAAGAGCTAGCCGAATATTATTTCAAACGCGGTTATTCCCGTTATGAGCTTGGAAAAATTGATTCAGCGAAGGTCGATTTTTATGAGATCAAGGATATTGATGCAAAATATTCTCCTGCGGCAACTTATTATTATGCACACATTTCCTATATGCAGGGGAATTATGAAACCGCATTACAGGGATTTCAGAAATTATCCGGCAATGAAACATTCGGGCCTGTCGTGCCCTATTACATTGCGCAGATTTATTTCTGGCAAACCAGGTATAATGAAGTAATTGCCTACGCGCCTCCTTTGCTCGATTCCGCAAAACGTGCGCCTGAGATTGCACACCTGATCGGCGCTTCCTATTACCGTACAAGCCGCTATAAAGAAGCGATTCCCTTTCTGAAAAAATACGAAGCTGGCGCAAACAATTACACGCGCGATGATGCCTATGAATTGGGTTACGCTCATTATAAAGCGGATAACTATGCAGATGCAATTGGATATTTTCAGAAAGCAATTTCAGATTCTACAGATGCCATTGCACAAAACGCATGGTATCACCTTGCCGATTGTTACCTGAAATCGGGCGACAAACTGCAGGCGCGAAATGCATTTGTGAAAGCTTCGCAGATGAAATTCGATCCTGTTATCCGTGAAGATGCTTTGTTCAATTCTGCACGGCTTTCGTATGAGCTGGATTTTTCTCCGTTCAATGAAGCAATCGTTTCGCTCAATGAATACCTGAAAGAATTTCCCAATACGCCGCGTCACGATGAAGCTTATACCTTGCTGACGAATGTATATCTCAGCACGAATCATTACAAAGAAGCACTTGAATCGATCGAGCAGCTGAAAACCATCGGGCCTGTGATGCAGCCTACTTATCAGAAAGTTGCGTACAACCGCGGAATTCAGTTGTATGGGAATAAAGAATACGACGCGGCAGTTGCCATGTTTGATAAAGCATTGAAATTCCCGATAAGCCGTGAACTGAATTCGCAATCACATTATTGGAAAGCGGAATCGTGGTATGCAAAAGCGGAATCGGGGAAAGATTCACTCTCTTATCCGAAAGCGATCAACGAATACCAGGTATTCCAGGTAACGCCCGGCGCAACCATTCTGCCGAATTACAATACAGCAAATTATAATATCGGCTATTGTTATTTTCAACAAAGACAATGGTCGTCTTCGATGTTGTCGTTCAGAAAATATTTGGCAAATAAAACAACATTCGATTCCAACGAAAGAGTTTTTGACGCCAACCTCCGACTCGGTGATGGTTACCTGCGTATGCGCGACTACCTGAACTCTGCAGAATTTTACGGCAAAGCAATTGACGTTCCGAAAGCGGATAATTACATGAAAGATTATGCCATGTATCAGCAGGCGATGGCGTATGGCTACCAGGGAAAGAAAAAAGAAAAAGCAGACATGTTGAAACGTATGCGTGAAACATATCCGAATTCAAATTTTCTTGCCTCCTCCCGAATTGAAGAAGCACGCACCTTACATGATCTCGGTATGTACGACCTCGCATTGGAAGCATACAGGAATATTTATAATAGCAATCCCACAGGTCCGTTTGCTGTGGAAGCGCTGCAAAAAATGGGATTGATCTACCGCTCGAAAAATGATCCTGAAAATGCATTGATTCAGTATAAAAAAGCGGTGGACATGGTGAAGGGGAATAAAACATCCGATTTCCCGAATCTTATGTCGGAGATCAAAGAGATTTATCTTTCCAAAAATCAGCTTGATCAATGGGAAACCTATGCTGCAAACATGGGTTATTCAGAATCTCAGTCGGTTGCCGACAGCACAGCTTACGTGGTAACGGCAAAATATTACAGCGAAGGAAAATGTGCTGAAGTGTTGGCACAAGCTGCTAAATATCTTCAGAAATTTCCGGCTGGAAATTATATAACCGAAGTGCATTTTATGCGTGCAGAATGTTCTTATAAGAATAATGATCTCGTTGCAGCATTGATAAGCTACAATGCTGTGCTTGAAAAAGGCCGCACAAAACATACCGAACGCAGTCTTGCACAAACATCGCTGATCTATTATAAGCAGGAAGATTATTTAAATGCATCAAAAATGTTCGGAAGGCTGGAGCGTGAATCGCAGAATGGAGAAGTACAGAATAATGCGCGTATCAATCTCATGCGTTCGTTCTTATTCCTGGAAAGTTATGATTCAGCTGCTATATATGCTGCTAAAGTGATAGTAATTCCGCATTTGTCAGGAGAGATTTATGGTCAGGCACATTACCTGCTCGGAAAATCTGCAATGGCAAAAGGCGATAGAACAGAGGCGGAAAAACAGTTTAGAGAAACAGAAAAAGCCGTTCCGAATACTGATTATGCTGCCGAAGCACGTTATACTCTTTGCCTGATCAAATACCAGAATAAAGATTATAAAAATGCAGAGAAAGCAATATTAAAAGAGATCACCGAGTACGCAGGCTTTTCGGAATGGAGCGGAAAAGGCTGGTTACTGCTCTCTGATAATTATCTCGCATTGAAAGATACCTTCCAGGCGAAATATGCATTGCAGACTTATATTGACAATGGCGATGTTCCTGCATTGATTCAGCAGGCAAAAGAAAAGCTGGCTTTAATCGATGTGATGCAGAACAAAGGAACATTGCGCAAAACCGAAGATCTCATTGTGCCGTTGGGAAATCCGGGAAAAAATATGGAAAACGAACCAAACCAGGGAGGCGGACAATGAAAAAGCTGAATTTCATATTGCTTGCATTGTTTGCTGCTGTGTTTGCTCATGCACAAAGCTCGGGAACCATCATCGCTACGAATGATGCGACGCCGATCATGCTTGATCATGTGCAGAAAATAAATGATCCTGCGAAAACAAAAGATACAATTCTGCCGCCGCCTTCGTTTACATACAATCTGCAAACGAAACGTTATCTCACAACAGTAAAGCTCGACACGATTCGTGCAGCGAAAATCGGCCCTGAACCTTTGCCGAAATTATACCGCACTTATGCAAAGCTGGGTGTTGGAAATTACGCCACGTTCATGGGTGAGTTTTCTGTTGGCAGCCTGCGTTCCAAATCAAACGCATGGGGCGCACATGCAAAACATTTTTCAGCCGGCACAGGTCCGAAAGATGTGGAAGGTGATTTTTCCGGATTTTCTCAGCAGGATGTAAATATTTTCGGGAAGCATTTTTTCAAAAAGCATATTCTCTACGGCGGATTGGATTATGATCGTGACGTGATTTATAATTATGGATCCGCTGCACCAATGAGTGATTATAACAAATCATCGAGCAGGCAGTTCTATAATTATTACGCCGTGAATGCCGATCTCATTTCTCATTTCCCGGATTCAGAAGCGTTAAATCATCATGAGTTTATTCGCTATTATCATTTGGGTGATCGTTTTAAGACAAATGAAAATAATTTTGTGCTCAATGCAAGCGCCGGCCGTTTTATACGTACTGAAAAGCTGGATGTGGATTTTGGTGTAGATTTCAATCACACATCATCAGCCAGCGACAGCACGAATAATACCATCATTAAATTTCAACCGGTTTTCAGCGCAGGAGGAAAAAAATTCAAAGCCGCTATCGGGATGAATATCAGTCTCGATGCGGGCGATGAAACATTCGCTTATTTTTATCCGCAAGCCAGCTTCAGTTACGACATCGTCAACCAGATCATCGTGCCCTACATCACGCTTGGCGGATATTTAGAACGCAACAGCTACCGCAGCCTTACAATGAGTAATCCATTCATGCTTCCTGCCGATGCATTTACGCTGAGAAATACACAGCACAAATACGATCTGAGCCTGGGATTGCGCGGAAGCCTGACCGCAGAGCTCGTGTATGATGTGCGTTTCAATCGTGTACAATTGGTCAATGCGCCGTTCTTCGTAAATACAACTGAGCAGCAGGATCTGTTCAGGAATAAATTCGCTGTCATTTATGATACAGCAGATGTTGCAAATGTGCACGGACAATTAGGCTGGCATCATTTTGAAAAGGTGCACATCACCGCATCCGGCGATTGGTACCGATACAACATGACGCACGAAGATCACCCGTGGCATACACCAACACTTCGCCTGAGCTTACTTGCACAATACAATCTCAGGGACAAGATCCTTGCCCATGCAGAAGTGTATTATCTCAACGGACAGTACGCAAAGCTCATTGACGGCTCTTCTACTACGGTTGTGAATATGAAAGGACTTGTTGACGTGAATTTAGGATTCGAGTACCGTTACACGAAATTCCTTTCCGTCTTCCTGAATCTGAATAACCTCGCAGGGCAGCGTTACGAGCGCTGGTACGCCTATCCAACGCAGAAATTCAACCTGCTGGGCGGACTTACTTATACATTCTGATCATTTCAGTTATCGGATCCAGCATATTAGTGGCGAAAGATCTGTTGACTGGGTGATTGGAAATTATTGACCCGTAGCATTGCCTTATTTACCTTCTCCTGCTTTCCCCTTTCTTTTTCAATCCCCTGCAAGGAAACTTATCTTTGAAAACAGACCTCATACTTTCGTAATTATCATGGTCGTGAACAAGTAAGATTTTTGACACTATCCAATGCCCCGGCTTTCGCCCCTTTTTCCACCATCTTTTATGAACAATATATTAACAAAACAAAGCGTTTTAATATAGAGAAATACAAAGAAAAAAGGCTAAAATTCATTATATTTGTATCACATTAAAAACCTTAAAATCTCCTCGGAAAAAGTATATGGAAGAAATTGTGAAAGCATCGCCAGCCAATGAATATTCAGCCGCCAGCATCACCGTTCTCGAAGGTCTCGAAGCAGTACGAAAAAGACCGGCAATGTATATCGGTGATGTGGGCGTTCGCGGATTGCATCATCTTGTTTATGAAGTAGTAGATAATTCCATCGATGAAGCGCTTGCCGGTCATTGCAAAGTCATCACCGTCAACATTCATCCTGATAATTCGGTCTCTGTAAAAGATGATGGTCGCGGAATTCCCGTTGATCTGCACGTAAAAGAAAACCGCTCTGCGCTTGAAGTTGTAATGACTGTATTGCATGCGGGTGGAAAATTTGATAAAGATTCCTACAAAGTTTCAGGCGGACTTCATGGCGTCGGCGTTTCGTGTGTGAATGCACTTTCTTCTCATTTGAAAGTAACAGTTCGCATGAACGGAAAAATGTATGAGCAGGAATACAGCATTGGTAAACCACTTTACCCTGTGAAAGAAGTTGGTACGAGCGATGAGCATGGAACAGAAGTACATTTCAAGCCAGATCTTTCCATCTTCACTACAGGCGAATACAATTACGACACGCTTGCTTCCCGTATGCGTGAACTTTCTTATCTCAACAAAGGAGTCAGCATTATACTTACCGATGAGCGTAAGAAGAATGAAGACGGAACTTTTTTTTCCGAAACGTTTCATTCGCAGGGCGGCTTGAAAGAATTTGTTGAATACCTCGATGCAAACCGTGAGAAATTAAGCGAAAGTGTTATTTACATGGAAGGCGAACGCAACGGAATTCCTGTTGAAGTTGCCATGCAATACAACAACACATTCAGCGAAAATCTGCATTCGTATGTAAACAATATCAACACACACGAAGGCGGAACACACGTTGCTGGTTTCCGTCGCGGACTTACACGCACACTCAAAACATACGCCGAAAAAACAGGATTGTTCACGAAAGTAAAATTCGAGATCAATGGTGATGATTTCCGTGAAGGACTGACCGCTGTTATTTCAGTAAAAGTGCAGGAACCACAGTTCGAAGGCCAGACAAAAACCAAGCTTGGAAATTCTGATGTGGATGGCGCTGTTTCCGGTGCGGTAAGCGACATGCTTACAAATTACCTCGAAGAAAACCCGAAGCAGGCGCGTATGATCGTCGACAAAGTTATTCTTGCTGCTACTGCGCGTCATGCTGCACGTAAAGCGAGAGAGCTGGTACAGCGTAAAGGTGCCCTCACCGGCGGCGGGCTTCCGGGCAAACTTGCAGATTGTGCAGAAAGCGATCCATCCAAATGCGAATTGTTCCTCGTTGAGGGAGATTCTGCGGGAGGGACAGCTAAACAAGGCAGAAACAGGGCGTTCCAAGCCATTCTTCCATTGCGCGGAAAAATCCTCAACGTTGAGAAAGCGATGGAACATAAAATTTACGACAACGAAGAGATCAAAAACATTTTCACCGCGCTGGGCGTTTTCCGTGGAACACTTGAAGATGATCGCGCGCTGAACATTGACAAACTGCGGTACCACAAAGTTGTTATCATGTGCGATGCCGACGTTGATGGATCACACATTACAACACTTATTCTCACTTTCTTTTTCCGTCACATGAAAGAATTGGTAGAGCGCGGACATATTTACATTGCTGCTCCGCCACTTTATCTTGTGAAAAAAGGAAAAGAAGAACGCTATTGCTGGAATGAAGAAGAACGCAAAGCAAACGTAAAAGAATTGGCAGGCGAAGGCAAAGAAAGTGCTGTCGGAATTCAGCGTTACAAAGGACTTGGTGAAATGAATGCTGAGCAATTGTGGCAAACCACCTTAAATCCTGAAAAACGCACGCTTCGTCTTGTTACAATCGATTCAGCAGCCGAAGCCGATCGTATTTTCTCCATGCTCATGGGCGACGATGTTCCGCCTCGCAGGGAATTTATTGAGAAGAATGCCAAATACGCCCGCGTAGACGCATAATCTCCCCGTTTTAGTGAAAGCCGCTTCTCCTTGTGAGGGCGGCTTTTGCGTTTAATGGGATTTCATGACTGGATGATTTGGCCACTGACAACCGACGGACTGAACAGATGAAGCAGGAGGGCATCACCGGAGCAATAAATGATCTGCGCTCCTGCTTTCCGTTGCAAGTCTCCCGTCAAATCAATCGTTCAATAAAATTATTTTTTTCTTTGACGGGAGGCTTTCCACTGCAATCAGGCCTATGGATCACAACAGTTGTTCAGCAAATGCAGAGGTATTGCAGGGATAAAAAAAATCCCCCGGAGTTAAGCGGAGGATTTTCTATAATAGAAATCGAGATGATTTAATTTTTTGGTTTCTCCACCGGTGCAGGAAGTGGTTGTTGTGGCTTAGGTTGTTCTGGTGTTGCTTGATTTGATTGGCCTTTTGCCATAGGAGAATTCAGGCCTCCCATAAACTCAGGTAAACGAACATCCTGGTAAAGCGAAGAAATCTGTCCGTTGACCTTACTATCAGCGCGATTAGCAACTACATGCCAGCTAAAATTAACATTGGATTGACCATGCGCAAGTTCTTTCACCTGGAATCCTTCAGCAGTTTTTAAATCCACAAATACACCATTGCATTCGCCTTCAAGCTGGATAAAAACTTTCATTGGATGCTGCTCATCAATTTTTACATTCAGGGCGAAAATCGGATCGAGCTTAATGTAAACACTTCCGTTTGATAATTGTCCGACACCATAATCTTCAAATAAAACTTCTGGCGCTTCTGGGCAGAACATCACGCGATCAGTTCCGCTTTGATCCTGGATAACTGTAGATGCAGCACCGTTACCGACAACTTTATATGCAGTTCCTAAATTGAAAGTTGCTGCGTAAGTGTAGCAATTATTTGCTGCGTTGACAGAATCTCTGAAATAACCACCACCATTCGGACCAGCAATACCTGTAGTTGGATTTCGTGCCATTCCAAAAACCCCAACATCACGTCCTGTGAAAGCTCCTCCGGAACCTGTTGGAAGATAAACAGTACCAAGATTATTTCCTGATCCTGCAACACCTGTTCCATTAGTATTCTGATTAATTCCCCAAACACTAAAATTAGTTGCAGCATTTGTGAAACCAATAATAGCAGTTCCGCTACCTGTTATCGCATCACCTACTATCGCCCGCCCGCCACCAAGATTCCAGGCATAAATGCCATATCCCGTACCTAATGTAGCAACTGCCTGAACCCCAAATCCAGTACCCGTATTTTGAAAATATCCACCTAAACCACCTGAAACGCTGTATCCCGCAACACCTGTACCTGCAGAACCCGGAGTAGTTGCCTGCCCTCTTACACCAACTCCGCCAAGCGTTATTCCACCATAATTTCCCCACACACCATTCGCTGTAGTAGAAGCCGCAGCAGTTGTTCCGATCACACCGGTTCCCAGTGCCCCGTTTACAGTTCCCCACATGCCATAAGCATTTGAAGCTGAAATCTGGTTCTCACCGTATACACCCGCAGCGCCATTCGTGGCAGAATATCCATTAACACCAAATGCTCCGATTGCATTACTCGTTGCAAGTGTTGTTCCGTTAGTTGATGACGCACCATAAGCACCAAAAACATCCGTCGTGTTAAGTCCGACGCCAACGTTATTTACTACCACATAACCCGCAGCAGTAACACGCATACGCTCATTCGTTGCAGCTGCCCCGCCTGTTCGTGTTGCGAAATCCTGCACATCATTTGTTCCGATATAATTTGTTGCAGGAACTGTTCCTGTATTTCCTGTTGTAAGCCACGCGCCTAATGTAGAAGTTACTGGTCCGCCTGAGCCGGCAGTTCCGTTTACTACAAATGTTCCATTGGCATTGTATGCAGGAGTTGTCAATGTCCATGTCGGGCCTGTTGCCCCTGTTGCCCCGGCAGCACCAGCAGATCCAGTTGGTCCTGCCGCGCCCGCTGCGCCTGTTGCCCCATTAGCACCGGTAGATCCTGTTGCACCATTTGCTCCGTTAGCTCCGGCTGTTCCAGTCACACCTGTTGGGCCTGCCGCACCCGCCGCACCTGTAGCACCATTCGTTCCATTGGTACCATTTGCACCGGTAGCACCAGCTATGCCTGTTGCACCCGTTGGTCCGGCTGAACCGTTTGTTCCTGCAGCTCCAGTGGCTCCTGTAGCTCCATTTGCACCTGTCGCACCATTTGCTCCGTTTGTTCCGGCAGCACCAGTAGCGCCAGTTGAACCGTTAGCTCCCGTAGGACCTGTTGGCCCTATTCCAAAACCTGTTGCCCCTGTCGGACCAGCAGGGCCGGTTGCGCCTGTTACTCCATTCGTTCCGTTTATTCCGGCCGCACCTGTCGGACCGGCTGCACCTGTAATACCAGTTGCACCATTGTTTCCTGTTGGACCGGTTGCACCATTTGATCCTGTAGCCCCTGTAGCTCCGTTCGCTCCTGCGTTACCCGTTGCACCGTTCGTTCCTGCAACACCTGTTGGACCCGCCACACCTGTTGGACCGGTAGGTCCGGTTCCTGAACCACCACCTCCGCAGAGATTTGTCCAGGTTCCTGCTTTGTAATAAAAGAAGCACATGGAATCAAGATCGTAAACCAACAGTCCGTTTGCCGGAGCTGCAATTGCAATTCTTGCTACCGCCTGCATTCTTGGAACAAGCACACCTTGTGTAGTGGATTGCATTTCAAGAATAGAAGAAGCGTCGGGGGTTGTGGTTCCGATACCTACGTTATTCTGTGCATTAAGACTGATCAGGGAAAGAAAAATAATCGCACAAAGCGCTATTAATTTTTTCATAATGTAGGTTGGTGGAAAATGGGTTTTGGATCGGTTAACAAAAATAGGACAATTGCGCTCAAAAACAAATCCCGTCCTGTAGTTAAACAGGACGGGATTTAATTAAACAATTAAGAGTTTAGCGCGGTCTGTTAGCCGGAGCTTGTGCCGGTGCAGGCTGAGTTGCACGAGGAACAGGATTTGGTTGTGGAGTGCGTTGTGGAACAGGAGCAGACTGCTGTGGCAGATTGGTATTGCGCTGTGCCGGTGTTTCTGTTGTTTCCGGAACTTCGGTTTGCGGGCGGGCGTTTGCTACAGCATCAGAATTGGGTTGTTTGGCCGGTGGTGCATCAAAACGAATTTGTGTTCCATCCCACCATAACGGTTGCGGGGTATCAGTAGTATTGTTATCGTTGAACATCACACCTTGCATTTTGCCATCGAAGTCGGTGGCGAGAACTTCAGATGGGACTGTAAGTTGCTCTTGTCCTTTGATGGTTGCAATGGCTGTCCAGGAAAGTTGTACCGAAGCAGATCCATTGTTGTTTTCTTTCACAACAAACCCATTTGCGTCTACGGATGAAACATAGACGCCATTTGAATTTCCGGTAGGAGTTACAGTGATGACAAGATCAGAAGGATCGGTAATGATTGCCGAGAAATTCGCATCGAAAGCAACATGGGCTTCTCCGTTTATCATTTGCACTTTTCCTCTTGATGAAACATCAGAAGTCATTGAAGTGCTGGTATAAGCCGGGATGCGGTCTGTAGAACCATTGTCAGGGTTGATGAGTTGTGCAGTTGGCTTATTGGTATATGAATATCCGTCAACATACATAGAATAGCGTACGCCTTTTACATTCATACCATAAGCCATACCACGGACCCAACCGCCCATTACACCACCATAAGAACCGAAGCCGATGGTGTTGTTGTTTTGTCCGTCCCATCCTTCAGTAACTCCTGCTGAGAACGGATCATTGTTATTACTAAGTCGTCCTGCGAATGTACCGGTCTGATAAGCCGATCCGAAACCATACACACCATAATCCACGGCTGTTGATGCATAATAACCCAAAGCTCCGGCAGCAACACCGAAATCATCTCCGAAAACCGCACCGCACCGAATCGAACCTGAACTATACGAGCCATATACACCAAACATAAAAGATCCGGCTCCTGCTGTTGTACTGCCATTAATGCCTGTTTGCGGGCCCGTAGCGGCAAGATTCCGGAATCCGGTTCCGGGTGAAGCAGTGGCATTGAGACCACGTACAGCGGCGGTATTAAAAACAACGACCGAAGGAGAGTTGTATTCGCCCTGTACACCTGCAAATGCTGTTGTGCCTCCCGTAATTGATCCATAAACGCCGCCACCATTAAAACCAGAATAACCATTTACTGCCCAAGGGAAAGTCGCGTTGCTAACACCATTCATAAGATCACCTGCAAGAGTGGTGTTTGTAGTTCCTATAAAAAATTCTCCAAGATTAGAGAGACGGCCACGAACAAGGTTATTTGAAATAAGATCAACGTGATTATTTGAAATGGTTCCAAATGCTCCTGTGCCTGCAAGTGTATTTCCGCCTACAAGCCATGCCTGAGTGGTTGTCGTTACCGGTCCGCCTGAACCGGCTGTTCCGTTTACAGTTAATGTACCGTTAGCGTTGAATGTGGGTGTTGTTAAGGTCCATGTTGGTCCGGTCGGGCCTGTTGCACCTGCAGCACCAGCGGTTCCGGTTGCACCTGCAGCACCTGTTGGTCCGGTTGCGCCATTAGCACCCGCCGCGCCCGCTGCACCTGTTGCTCCGGTAGCACCGTTTGTTCCGTTAGTCCCATTTGCACCTGTTGCTCCGGTTGCGCCATTAGCACCCGCCGTGCCGACTGCACCTGTTGAACCGGTTGCGCCAGCTGTACCTGTTACACCTGTTGGCCCGGCCGCACCTGTTGCACCAGCTGTGCCTGTTGGCCCGGCAGCACCTGTTGCTCCATTTGTTCCGTTTGTACCGGCCGCACCTGTTGAACCGTTAGCGCCGGTAGGACCAGTTGGCCCTATTCCAAAACCTGTTGCACCTGTCGGACCTGCAGGACCGGTTGCGCCTGTTACTCCATTCGTTCCATTTATACCGGCCGCACCAGTTGGACCGGCCGCACCTGTAACACCAGTTGCTCCATTGTTTCCAGTGAGACCGGTTGCACCTGTTGTGCCAGTTGATCCATTTATTCCTGTAACTCCTGTTGGTCCGGCTGCACCTGTAGCACCATTCACTCCTGCGTTACCCGTCGCACCTATACAATCCAGGGCATCCCAGTTTCCGTCAAGGTTTATATCTTCTGAAGCATCATTGATATTATTTCCGTTCAAATCCCAGCAGTGAATGCCGGTTGCACCATTCGCACCATTCGTACCTGCAACACCTGTCGGGCCAGCTGCACCCGCAGGACCCGCCGCACCTGTTGCACCGGTAGGTCCGGTTCCTGATCCACCACCTCCGCAGAGATTTGTCCATATTCCTGCTTTGTAATAGAAGAAGCACATGGAGTCAAGATCATACACTAACAGCCCGTTTGCCGGAGCTGCAATTGCAATTCTTGCTACCGCCTGCATTCTTGGAACAAGCACACCTTGTGTAGTGGATTGCATTTCAAGAATAGAAGAAGCATCGGGGGTTGTGGTTCCGATACCTACGTTATTCTGTGCCGTTAATACCTCCGAAAGGCCGATCCAGCAAAAAGCTGCGGCTGCAACTACTCTGTAAAACTTTATCATGGGGCTGGTTTGGAATTGTGTAGAACAAACTTATAATTTTTTTTGAGAAAAACAAATTTGATTTACTGTTTGTACGTTTTATTAATGCCTAAGCATGAACCCGAATTACTGATTGCAAAAAAGAACAACTTTTAGGGCTGACAATAGATCAAAAAAAACCCTTCCCGAATAAGAAGGGTTTTTTGAGTGATGTTAGTGATTAGCGTATAAGATTTACATGTCCGATATAGACTTTTCGGGATCCTTCCGGATTCATTGTCGTTATTTTATACACATAAGTATCTTGCTGGCAAGGTCGGGAAGTTCCCTGCACTGTACCGTCCCAGCCGGCAGGCCATGTTTCTGTTTTGTAAATCAGATTACCCCAACGGTCAAAAACATACATGGTGAATTTGTTCATATTGACTCCTACGCCTTGCGGGAAGAACAGATCATTTAATCCATCGCCGTTTGGAGTAAACGTATTCGGAATAAACAAGGCATAATCAGGATCAACCCTTAATGGAATTGTGACATCATCCTGGCAACCGTATTGGTTTGTTACGATAAGTTGCACGTTGAATGTACCTGTATCCTGAAAAGTATAGATCGGGTTCTGTAATACCGAAGCCGAATCATCAGCGCCAAAACTCCAAATCCATGAAATTGCGCCTAATGAAAGATCGGTAAATGTTACCTGGTTATTCAGCTCGGTAGCCGGTTGTGGTGAGGCGGAAAAAGCAGCAGTTGGCAGCGGATACACAGTTACATAATTCGCCAGTATTGCAGTTCCTGTACAACCGATAATATCTGTTACTACAGCACTTACATCAAAAGTTCCGCTTGTGCCAAAACAGTAAGTAGGATTAGGTAATGTAGAAGTACCAGCTCCATTTCCAAACGTCCAGAGAATAGACGCGGTATTCGGCGTTGTATTTGTAAAGTCAACACATAATGGCAAACAACCCGAGGTCGCGTTTGTTGCCGCGATAAAGACAATTGGTTGTGGGTTGACAGTAACAGTAATAGTGCTGCTGTCGGGTGCCGTGCCGCAGTTGTCTGTTAGTACAACTGTATAAGTGGTGGTCACAACCACATTGGTATTTACACTATTCCCGCTCTGTAAAGTAGGTAGCCAGGTGTAAGTATATGTTCCGCTTCCTCCATTTCCAACTGCTGTAAGATTAACAATCGTGTTTGCGCATACTGTAATTCCAGGCATTGCCTGAACTGTCAGCGGAGGATTTACAGTAACCGTTACGGTTTGATTCGCTGAAACGCATCCGTTCGCATCTGTTACAAATACGGTATAAGTAGTTGTTACTATTGGTGAAACCGTGATGTTTGCAGTAGCCCAATTGGTTGTTCCGTCTGTCCAGCTATACGCATAAGGCATAGTTCCGCCAACACCAATATCTGTCAGGTTAGCGCTTTGGCCAATACAGATTGTGGAAGATCCGCCGGCATTATTTGTAAGCACAACAGGTTCGGTAATTGTTACAGATGCGGTATTTGTACATCCGTTTGCATCAAACATGGTTACTGTATAGTTGCCGGGACATAAATTCGAAGCCGTGTCGTTTGCCTGGTTAGGAGTTGAATTCCAGATATACGCATACGGAGCAGTTCCGCCAACGCCGTCTGCAACAGCAGTTCCGTCGCACGCGCCATTACAGGTCACATTGGTAAAGCTTGTGATGTTCACGGTAGCTCCAGGTGTATTCGGCACAGTAATGCATAATGTATCCCCGCATCCGTTTGCATCATATACATAAACACATACTTGACCGGAAGCAAGATTGGATTCTGTTAAACCAGAATTTCCAGAAGCCGGCCAGAGAATAATGTAACCAGGGCCGGGAGTACCGCCTGATACCGTTATCGTAACGCTGCCATCATTTTGTCCGCAGTTGGCAGTGGTAATATTAGTTGCGATAATCTGAATTGCAGTTGGCTGCACAAGTGTTGCAGATGCTGTGGCGGTACATCCGATTGCATCAGTAACTGTAAGGCTGATCGCTCCATTACAAAGGCCGGTTGCAATAGAAGTTGTATTGGTATTCGACCACAAATAAGTGTAAGGTGGGAATCCACCTGATGCATTTCCTATACCAGAACCATTACAATATCCAAAACAGGACGGATTGCTTGTTGTCAGGTTTAAAGCCAACACCGTTGGTGCTACATAAACGGTGCAGCTATCCAAACCAACACAACCATTCGCATCAGTAACCGTGACTGTATATTGTGTGGTGACTGTCGGACAAGCGGAAGGGTTTGCAATTGTAGAAGAGCCGCTAATTGAACCGGCAGGCGCCCACGAATAAGAAACTCCGCCGCTTCCCTGCAATGTTGTACAGTTTCCGGTGCAAATGGAATCATCCGAGCCAGCATTAGCCGTTGTCATTGCTGTGACGTTTACCACAACGGTATCCTTACCGGAACAAGTTGGATCGGTTGCCGTGACCACATACGTTGTGGTAACAGTGGGGCAGGGGGCTATGGTTGCCGTATTCCCGGCGGGGACATTCCCGGGAATTGTGACCCATGAATAGCTTGTGGCTCCTACAGCGACCGCTGTAATACTAGCGCAGCCGCCGGTACAGATATTCTGATCGGGACCTGCTGAAACAGGAAGTGTGTTTACGAATACTGTAACATTGTCGGTTAGTATTACAGTAGTGTTATTGCAATTGGTATACGTCAGCTGGAAGGTGTAAACCGTTGTTACTGTCGGACAAACGACTGTTGTTGCTGTATTGGAAATCAATGTTACGCCCTGGTACCAAGCAATCTGGTAAGGAGTTGCGCCGATCGGTTGCCAGCGTTTACCATCATTATTTGCAGTCCATTGGGTTGGATAATTTCTGCTGGGCTGGACGTATGCAATTGTGCCGGCCTGGTTCTGAATTGCCTGAATTGCATATCCGCCGTTCCAATTGGTACAAAGTGGTTTTGATTGGATAAAATTTTCAATAACATTAGTGGTTTCGTATATCACAATCTGTTGTGTGCAAAGAGTTGAGGTACACGAAAACATAGCCATTGCGTTCCAGCTTACAACAAACCGGCGGCAGGGAGCCGCACCGTAAGTTGTGTACTTGATGGTTCCGCCTCCCGGAGGGTACAGATCTTGCCAGGAACCGCAAATTGAATTCCTGGTTGTCGGTGTTGAGGCATTTGGAAGTGCAGCGTTGATTACCCATGCACAACCGGCACTGTTATTTGCAGGATTAAAAGAAATTATTCCGTTGGAGCCAATATAACAAGTATTATAAAAGTTGCCGAAAAAGCAAAAGGTAAACGGCAGAGCAATTCCGCCGGTGAATCCATCATCCCCAAGCGAAACAGCAGTTCCTACATTGTAAGGATCAGGCGCATAAGGAACAGTGCTCATTGCATAGGTTGTGGTCGTTCCGGTCGGTACAAATGTTCCTGTTAGAGTCGCACAGTTGGGTGCGCAAATGGTTTGATCGACTCCGGCGTATGTTCCGGGGTTTGGTCCAAAACCACAAACAGTAGGTGCCTGTGCGTAGACGGACAACAATGAAAAAAGGCAAATGAAGATGCCAAATATTCGTAAGAGATGTTTCATTGGGTCAATTTAAATGTGCAGAAGGGTTTGCCGACTCCTCCAGATTAACTCAAAATTAACCATTTGTGAATTGTAAACCAAAATATTTTTCCCTGGTGTAAAGTGTGCGTAAATCTTAGGCTCCGATTGTTTTAAGACATTACGACAACAACCTGCCCTGAATAATTTTGAAATTCACATCTCCTATCTTACAACAAATTTTGCTTCGCCTGCTATTTCACCTTCAGCATATATCGCGACAAAATAAACTCCTGCATCAAGTCCGGCTGCATTAATACCAAAAGCGGTTTTTGTGCCCGTGGATTCTTCTGGTAATGCGACGCCTTGTTTAACATGTTGACCTGTAATATTGGAAATTATATAGCTGTAATTCATTCCATAAACATTTGTTTCCCCTGGAATAATAATATGAAAATAATCTGTGGAAGGATTCGGAAATATTTCCAATGAAAGGGGGATTGCATTTTGTTCATCAATACCTACTGCGGAATAGCTGTAACGCAACGTTAGGTAATCATCGTTAACAGCAGTGGCGCTTTTTCCGGCAACATAGATGTCTGTGTTTTTTACAACTATCGCATTTCCCTGGTCATTCAAGTTGGCAGCGCCATTATAATTCAGAACATATATTTGATTTCCGGCAGCGTCATATTTTACTGTTGCGATATTGTAGCTGGTTGCATTTATTTGTGACGTGCCTGTTACAAAAATATTCAGTGAGTCATCCAACGCCAATGCATAGGCGTAATCATTTGCATTGCCCGTACCATTAAAGCGTGAAACCCATTGGAAAACACCCGCGGCATTATATTTTACAGTCACATAATCATTAGTAGCTGTAGCGACGGATGTAACACCTTGCCCTGTTACAATTACATTACCCAATGAATCCGCTACAATGCCCCAGGGTTGCTCATAAGTATTTACCGCATAGTTATAAAATTGCGACCATAAACAGGCTCCTGCAGGATCGTATTTAATCGTGTAATAATTGTTTCCCTGGTTGGGCAAACCGCCGTAACCACAAATGAGAATGTTTCCATTGTTATCAAGGCACATTTTTCTTGCAATATCATAGCTGTAAGTTGGGCTCCAGTATACCCGTCGCCATACACGCGTACCTGCGTTGTTGTATTTTAATACCACAATGTCATTATTCGGTTGCGACATGTACAAGGTGTCTGAAGTGCCAACAACATAGGTATTGCCAGCGCCATCATTCACCACGTCAACTCCGTAATCATTTGCATTTCCTGGGCCGTCGTAAATATCCACCCAAACCTGTGATCCGGCTGCGTTATACATGATGGTAACAAGGTCAGAATAGTAAAAATTCGAAGTGGTTTCAAAACCCGTCACAAAAACATTTCCGCTGGCATCAACAGCAACTGATGCACCCTCGTCTTGTCCGTTGAAAGCTCCATTGTAGATCGCAACCCATTGTTGTGCACCGGCAGAACTATATTTAATCGTTGTAATATCATTCCCTGTACCGGAACCTTTGCTGTAGCCGGTTACATAAACATTTGCAGCTGCATCGAGAACCAATTTCAAACCCTGGTCATTATCGCTTGCTGTTCCGTTATAACTCTGTAGCCATAGTTGCTGCCCGGAAGGACTGTATTTTATGGTAACAAAATCAAGCGTTCCGTTTAATGCAAAGGCGGAACCAGTTACATAAGAATTACCTGAAGCATCCACAGCGATAGAAACAGCTTCGTCTCCCTGATCACCTGGGCCGTTGTAATGCTGTTCCCACGCAAGTACAGGTTGAGCAAACGCTGAATGGGTAATGAGAAATAATGAAATAATAGCGAAGTAAACTTTTTTCATCTGAAATTATTTTAATGTGGGTAGTTTCTCAAAGATATGTTTCAGCATTCACATTCTTTTAGTATATGAATTATTTAAATAAAAAAAACTCTTCGTAATGATGAAGAGTTTTAAAAATCAGCGAGCCTAATCCCAGGTGTTTTAAAATTTAATTACCTGAGCAGGCTCACATGCCCCATCAATTGATGTACCCGATCCATATTGTCAGTAAAACTTATTTTATATACATAAACGCCAATCTCCATTTGCTTTCCTGAATTTTTTGCCTGGCCATTCCATCCTTCCTTGACATCATGTGTATCGAAAACAAGATTTCCCCACCGGTCAAAGATCATCATGGTGTAACCACTCTCAAGAATATTTGTGAATTCAGGCTGGAAAACTTCATTCCTCCCATTCCCATCGGGTGTAAATGCATTTGGAACATAGAAGGTATGATAATCGCGAACGATAATATCAATCCTTGCCGTATCTGTACAGCCTGAATCGTTCATTGCAATCAGGTAGATCGGATAATTTCCCGGTACTTCATACGTATGATCCTGCTCATAAAGAACGCTTGAAGTGCTGTCGCCATACGTCCAGAACCAATCATTGCCACCTGAAGAAGTATTGTCCAGCTCAATGGTAGGATTCAGTATGTCTGTAATTACAGGAGTGGCTACAAACGATGCGCCTGGATGAGGAAGTGTGCGGATCATGCATGGATAAAATTGTGTTACTGCACAACCCGGTGGAACAGTTACAGTAAGACTTACATCATGACATCCTGGAGTTGTAAATGAATGTGCAGGATTTACGCCTGTCGAGGTTGTTCCGTTATCATCAAAATTCCACAGGAACGCCGCACCTCCGAATCCTGTTGTGTCAATGGTGAAATTTACCAGCAGCGGACTACAGCCATGGGTAGTATCTGCGGTAAAGCTTAAAGCCGGAACTTGCTGCACCACAATCTGAACCGTTTGGGTCGAAGTCTGTCCGCAGCCATCGGTAGCAGTAACTGTATATGTAGTGGTCGCTGGTGGAGTAACTGTTACTGTTTGGCCATTGATGTTTCCTGGCATCCAGTTATATGTATATGTTCCATCTCCACCATTTCCTGTTGCGGTGAGACTTGTTCCACCTCCGATACAAATGGGACTTGCGCCTGAAGCAGTAACGCCAACCGGCCCTGCTATAACGATCGGGAAAAGAAGTGGTCCTGCGGTACAGCCATTACCGTCAATAATATTCAATGTGTAGGTAATGTTTGCTGCTGGTGTGACAGTATTGCTGAACTGGTTCAATAGTCCGCCACTCCAGTTATAAAGGATTGGCGGAGTACCTGCAATGACGTTAGCGATCATGGTGGAGGATTGTCCGGGACAGATGGAATCACTCCACGCAGAATTTACATTCAACAAATTGTTGGCCACAATATGCATCGTATCTGCTGCGATACATCCATTCGACTGGTCAGTAATGGTAACAGTGTAAGTTCCGGGTCCGAGTCCGCTTGCTGAATTTGTATTAGATACATTCGGATTCCAGGAATAGCTGAATGGTCCGGCACCAACCGTATTTACTGTAGCGGTTCCGTTAAGTGAAGTACATGTAGCAGGTGTAGTGGAATGTGAATAGGTAAATGAACCTACATTGAATGGTAAAGAAGCAGGATAAATTGCAATATTACCGCAGAGATCAGTTACCGGTCCCACCAGATTCGCGCTGTAGGTGCCGGCCTGTGTAATCGAAGGCGAAATGGTAAATGTATAGATGTTATCGTATTGCGCACCCTGATTGCACCCGTTAGAAGACACATTAGTAACTGTATACGGTCCGCCCGGTCCGGTGAAGCTGAAATCGGAAGCCTGAACGGTATTGCACAGAATATTTTCTGAAAAAGTAACTGTTAATGTATTTCCTCCGCAGCCCGGATTAAGAACGGAGATCATCTGCGGTGGAATATTGTCAAAAATATTAGCGGTTGAAGCGCCAAAATTAATGGTGTAGCCATTCTGTGAGGAAGAGAAATTACTCACATTTACGACATAGGTTTGTCCGGCAATCACTGGAACTACCTGGTTGAATGGTGTTCCCGAAGCCGGCTGAGAACTCATGGAAGATCCGCCATTCGGGCCTGTATTGCCGGGATCTCCAGAGAAATTGCAGCTTACTTCCAGGCCGGGATGGCTGAAAATATCACTGCAGTTATTATTGGTCAGGTTATAAACTGACCAGTCATAATCATCCTGTGGATTATTCGGTGTGATCATGAAATTGAGATTTCCGCTTGATTGTACAGTAAATGTGTACCAAACGTCATTCAACTCTCCTGATCCAAGGCAGGACGAGCCGCTGTTGATTTCATTCGGAAATGAGCCTGAACCACTATAAGAAGCCGTGGTGGAATATACGTTTTGACAGATCGGAATAGCATTCAGACAGTCCTGGTTCGTTGGATTTTGTGAAAAGAGACTGAACCCACACACAAACAACGAACTGCACAGTAAAGTAAAATGCTGGAATCGGGGAGATTTCATGCGTTATAAATATACGTGAAAGAAAAATAAAGTTTTCAGAGATTGATAAGTGGTAGGAAAAACCGTGCCAGTGGTAGTGTGAGTTCACATAACGGAAGAAGAGGTATAAAAGGAGGATAAAATTATTGGGAAAAACGCTTTTCGTGTCAGGCAATTTCTAATTTTGAGCCCGATTAAATACCCAGGCTAAAATTCTCATTCAACCGATAAAAACGACACCATGAAAGTTACCGTAGTAGGCGCAGGAAATGTAGGTGCAACCTGTGCTGATGTGATCGCACACAAGGAACTTTGCAATGAGCTGATTCTTGTAGACATAAAGCCGAATTTTGCTGAAGGAAAGGCGCTCGACATTTGGCAGACTTCCCCGATCAACCTTTATGATACCCGCGTAAAAGGTTCAACCGACGATTATTCCAAAACTGCTGATTCGGATGTAGTTGTAATTACATCGGGCCTGCCACGTAAACCAGGCATGAGCCGCGACGATTTAATTTCAACCAACGCGGCAATTGTTAAATCGGTAACCGAAAATATTGTCAAGCATTCGCCAAAAGCCATCATTATCATCGTTTCAAATCCGCTCGATGTAATGACTTATTGTGCTTACCTGACTGCAAAAATGCCTTCTTCCAAAGTATTTGGTATGGCCGGCATTCTCGATACTGCCCGTTACCGCGCGTTCCTTGCTGAAGAACTGGATTGTTCTCCAAAAGATATCCAGGCTGTTTTGATGGGCGGACATGGCGATACAATGGTGCCGCTTCCACGCTATACAACTGTTGGCGGAATTCCGGTAACTGAATTAATTGAAAAAGACAAGCTTGATGCAATTATAGAGCGTACTAAAAAAGGCGGCGGAGAAATTGTGAACCTGCTCGGAACATCGGCATGGTATGCACCGGGCGCTGCAGCTGCACAAATGGTAGAAGCAATTGTACGCGATCAGAAAAGAATTTTCCCGGTTTGTGCAATGCTTAACGGCGAATATGGAATGAAAGATATTTATCTCGGCGTTCCTGTTGTGCTTGGCAAAAACGGAATTGAAAGGATCATTGAACTGAAACTGAATGCAGAAGAGAAAAAACTGCTAGAAGATTCGGCGAAAGCGGTTAAAGAAGTAATGAGCGTGCTCGATGGCATGAAGATTACTGCTTAATTAGTATTAATAACGCATAATGTGCTGATTAATAATTCTGAGTGCATGGAGTTATTGGTCAGCATTTTTTTTGTGTGAGCGATTGAGGTAGTGTTGGAGCTCTTTTGTTTTTTGAAATTTAATTTACGCTCAAAGGGTTCAAAAACTTTGAGGGTAAATTAAATTTCAAAAAGAAAAAAGCAACTACCGAAAGCGCGACCACTGAGGGAACATCCTTCATGTTTCCTTCAGTGGGCACACCACAAAATTTTCAATTATTAATCAGCACATTAATTATCATGGCAATTAAAATTCCGATTCGTTTGCTCAAAATTGAAGGCGATGGTTTTCACCTCCAGGTTAAAATCAAGATCAACGGCAAAGTTGCGAACGCGATTGTTGATACCGGAGCATCTAAAACAGTTTTTGATAAAACGCGTATTGATAGTTTTCTGAATCTTGAAAAACTTTCTGTGCATGATAGCAAGTCGACCGGGTTAGGAACCACTTCAATGGAAAGTCATTTGGTGTTGCTGAATAAAATTTCAATAGGGAAACTGGAAATTGAGAATTACACCGCTGTCGTGCTTGACCTGAGCCATGTGAATCAAACGTATGAAATGATTGGATTCAAGCCAATTGATGCGGTGGTGGGTAGTGATATTATGCAACAATATAAAGCGGTAATCGACTACAGCAAAAAAACGCTGAGTTTAACTTTGCCGGTGAAGAAGAAAGTGGTGAAGAAGAAAAAAGTGACGAAAAAGAAAAAAGTGACGAAAAAGAAAGCTGCTAAGAGGAAGTACTATTGAGTCTTTTGAAAGAAGTTTGGAAGTACGCAATACTAAATACCCACTACGCAATACCAAAAACCTACAAAAACTTCTTTCTTACTTCAGGAGTAGGAATCATGCATGATTCTCTTTCGCCCCACCATTTGTATCGGTTTTTTGCGACTATGCGGTAAACAATATCGCGAAGGAAAGGCGGTACAATAATAAACGCATACATCAGCGGCCACAAGCCATTTAAATGTTTTACAATTCGTAAGGCAGCTGTTGTGCGGTCGTACGTTTTCCCGTTTTCTACTAAAATAAATGTGTCGGGATCGGGCATGTGAATTCCGTGATCGGCAAGAATTTTTTTTCCGGTATCGGATTGAAGCGCGGCGAAGCGGAAATAATTTTTTTTATCATGCTTAATAATAAAATTGATGCGATCGTTGCAGAAATTGCATACGCCATCAAATAAAACTATACCATAATTTTCGCTCATCGTCTGAAAACTGCGCTGTAAGGATCTACAATTAATTCTGTTTTGCTCCCCGGTATAAGCGTATTCGTATTCATATCGATAAGCGAAAAATAACCATTCCTTCCGCCGCAACTTGTGCTGTGATGTGGCGCAGGCCCGCCGATAGTGCTGTTCCTGTTTGTAACAAAAGCAATATTCCGGCCATCATCAATTGTAACTCCGTGCGGCTGGTAACCGGTATTCACTGTAGTTAACAACGCACCCGTAACCCAATTGATCACTGCAACGGAACCGCGATAGCCGGGATATGTATTCTGATCTTCCATGCACGTTACATATAAATACGGCGTTGAAAAATCTTCCGACACGGCCATTTCCTGCGGATAAGTGCCTACAGGAATTGTTGCTATCAAAGTATTTGGATCGGTAGTCGCGTCCATAATGCGCACAAGGTTTGTATTCTGGCAAGTGACAAAATATTTTGTTCCGTCGGGACTGAATAAAATATCATGCGTATTTTCTCCCGTGAAGCTATTGTTATTCGGAACGCCCGATCCATCAATAACCATCTTTTCCACATCAGGTAATTGAGGAATAGAAATGTCGACGCGGTAAACATAATTTCCCTGTAAACAGGTGAGGTAAAGATAATGTCCGTCAGGGGTAATTGCCGAACCATGCGGCTGCACAAATAAATTGCTTCCCTGGTAAGTTTGTTCCCAATGATTGGTTTGCAGATTAATGCGTGCAACTCGCCCGTCCGGACTCCAGTCAACCACATACGCATAGCGCGAATCGGGAGAAATAGAAAGTGTATTCCAGCTACCTACTGCTGCTGAATCTGTCGGGCCTAAAAGAATTCTTGCAACAAGCGCATCGTCGCTTGTACGATGTTTTTCCAGGTAATTACCCAATGTAAACGAGCAATACCAATATTGACCGTCGGGAGAGATTTTTATGTTGTGCGGCGATTCAACTGATGAAGTTGCGCCTACAGGAATATAACGCATCTGCAATTTTGTCAGCGCATCAACAGCACAAACTACATCGCAACCTTGCAGCGTCACATAATATTTCTGCCGGTTTAAATCATCCGACCATTTTACAAAACCATCCGCATTCGGTGCGCCTGCATTTATCCAATCGCGCAGGGTGCGCACCTGCTCACGTGAAAGCGGGTCTGCGTTATTCGGCATCGTTGGTGCTGCTGTTCCACCGAGATCACTATAGGTATTTGTAAATAAAAACATGGTGCTGTAATCGGCCGAATAGGGAATGCATACTGCACCATTGCGGTCGCCTTCCATCATTGTGCTCCATGAAGTAAGATCAAGTCCTGCGGCTGCATCTTTACTTTGCTGATTGTGACAGCCGGAAACGGCGCATTGCGTCAGAATAATTGTTCCGATCTTCTCAGGGTATTTTGCCGCTGCAAGATCAATCGCAGGAACATCGCGCTTGCAACCGGTATAGCTAATTGTCGCAAGAATCAGCACGCAGGAAAAAATAAAAACGCTTTTGCGCGCAGCGAATGAGTTAATAGCCATAATTTATTTTCTAATTAAAGGTACGAAGTCTGAAGGGAAAAAGATGTTAAGAAGGCAGATTAAAACCTGGTACAAATGAGGTATTTCGCCTCACTTGTACCATTCTGTTTCTTATTTGGATTTCTTAATATACAATGGAATAGTAAGCTTGATGCTTATATTTCTTCCCATATTGTAAACGCCGTTTCTTCCCGTTACATAATTGGGATCGCTGTATTTTAATCGGCTGAGGTGATTCTGGTAACCAATATCTGCCAGGTTATTTACAGCTAAATTAAGCGAACAAACCATTATGCCTTTCCGGATCAGCTCTGTTCCTGCCCCGATATTCAGGAGGAAATATCCAGGGGTTTCTGTTTCTGTTCCAAGCGCTGCATAAATGCGGTTCTGCATAAAATAATTTTCCGCCTCTATCTTTATATATCCGTTGCGGAAAAATTTCCATTGCTTGTTCATATTCGCGCGAAGTTCTGAACGTAAAACAGGCGCCGGTGTATAAGGAAGGTATTTTGTGGAGTCCGATGCATTCAATTGATGCGCGAGCACAAAACCGAATGTATTTTCAAAATGTAAAAAGTCGAACGGATGCGGATGAAAATCAAAAGTTGCTTCACCGCCAATCAATTGTGCGTGGCCGGAAACAAATTTAAAAACAGGCAGGCCTCCTGACAAAGAATCGCTTCCGTTTGTAGAATTGAGCTTTTCAAGAAAAATAAAATGCTGAATGTCATTTCCAAAAGCATCGATCTCACCCGATAAATGGTCGTAATCAAAACCTAAGGCGAGATCAATTTGTGTGCTTGTTTCTGCTTTCAGGTTTTCATTTCCGATTTCGTAGCGCAAGGTTCCTTCATGCTCGCCGTTCGCACCCAGCTCGGCAATATTCGGTGCACGGTAACCACGCGATAAATTCAGCTTGGAATAAATTTTTTCTGAATGCTGGTAAGCGAATCCAATGCTGCCTGAAATTCCCTGGAACGTGGAATTAAAAGCGGTAAACCGGGAGAAGGTTCCTGCATCCGCATTTTCAGTTTTAATTCCATTCGAATCAAGGAAAAGGTTTTGCGATTTTTGCATGCGGATATCATAACGGATTCCTCCACTGAGATCAAGCTTCTTCCACGATTTTTTCGCGATGACGAATCCGCCGATATCAAACAGGTTATATTCCGGAACAAGAAATTCTTCTCCCTTATTTTGTGAATGCTGCTGCATACCGTTGATGCCTGTAGAAATCTGGGAATGATTTTTTTCCTGGAAAATAAATCGCACGTCATAATTTATCGTGTTCAGCAGAAAATATAAACCGAATTGTTCCGGGTTTAAAACATCACCGAATTCCTTGCGCTGATTCTGTTGAAATGCGAGTGTTGTTTTCAGTAATGTGCTGTTTATGATAAAACAATTATTCCAGGTTGCTTTATAATGCCGGATGTCCTGGTGCGGCGTTGCCATTTGATAAGAAATAAAATCTTTATCGTTTGCATACCCAGGTGCAGCAACTGTATCATTTACCCTGATTTCCTTTACAAATCTTCCTGTTAAGCTGTCGCGTGCACCTTCTACAATTCCGGCAAGCATGTGATAAGAACTGAAGCTGAGATGCGAATAGCCCCACGCTTTATTGATGCCGATCAGTCCGCTGAAATTTTCTTCTTTGTAGCGCGAATCAAAAACACCACCGTCATATCGGTTTTTATAATCATGCGCCATCTTGTTGCTGTAACGCGCATCCCAGATAATTCCATTTAAATTGCCTGCACAATTAACAGAATTCGCAATCATCCCGTTATTCGATTGATAATTCGAAAAAACAGTTCCTTTAATTGTTCCCGACGGTAAAGTAGGTGCCGACATTAAATTGATCACGCCCGCCATTGCATCCGAGCCGTAACTTAAACTGGCCGGACCTTTAAGAATTTCAATTCTATTAACGGAGTTATCATCAATTTCAATTCCATGTTCATCGCCCCATTGTTGTCCTTCCTGGCGAATTCCATCATGCACAACTACAACGCGATTATAACCAAGCCCGCGTATAACAGGTTTTGAAATCCCCGGCCCTGTTCCCAATTGAGAAATTCCGGGAAGCTTTGCTACAGCGTCAATAATATTTGTTGCGCTGTTTTGTTGCAGCTGCGTATTTGTTACAACCGTTATCGGCGCAGGCGTATGTTTCGGATCCGATGAAGAGGATTGACCTGTGATCACCACACCAACATTTTCAGTTATTGAAGGCTCAAGTTGAAAATCAAGAACTGCATTTTCTGTAAGAGTAATTTTCTGCGTGATCGTTGCAAAGCCAAGAAGA
>JBDSHN010000053.1:0-32274 GCA_039918435.1 Bacteroidia bacterium
ATCCGGATTCGCATAAAGTTGAGCGCTACTGAATGCGACCGGAGAAACGTAAAGACTAAGCTGAACTACAAACGGAACAACATAGCGGAAATCGCGGTATTTGACATTTAATGCTGAAAGAAAAACGCCTGCCCCCATTGACGCGAATAAAGCAAGTAGTAAAAACAAAGGAAGAAAAATCACATTGCTTCCCGGAAATTTACCGTAATAAACCATTAAAGCAATCAAGATAACAAATGCTATTAGAAAATCAATAAGGCAAACGATGACAGTACTTAATGGAACAATTAATCGTGGAAAATAAACTTTTGTTATCAGGTTTGAATTTGCAATAAGCGAGTTGCTTGCATCATTCAACGCTGCGGAAAATAGTTGCATTGGTAATGTTGCAGCGGTGACTAATAAAATAAGTGGCAAAGGGTTTTCGACACCTTTATTCATCAGACTGGCGAAAAAAGAAAACACCACAATCGTCAGCAACGGACGAATAACTGCCCATGCAACACCAATCACAGTTTGTTTGTACCGCACCAACAGATCACGCCACGCAAGAAAACGGAAAAGCCCCCGGTATGCCCAGAGGTCTTTCCAGTAGCTTGCACCACTGTGTTCGGGATCTATTACTGTTCGCTGTCTACTCATTTGTTAGTTTGGAGTTCGGAGTGTTTAGCAGGGAGAATTTAGTACGGAGAAAAAATCTTCTATACAATTATCTCCGAATTAAAAACTCCGAACTAAACACTCTTTGTTATTTCGCGTAAGAAACCGCCCGTGTTTCACGAATGACCGTAACCTTCACTTGCCCGGGGTACGTCATTTCAGTTTGAATTTTCATTGAAATATCTGTTGCGAGCTTTTCTGCTTCTTTGTCAGAAATTTTTTCCGACTGAACGATCACGCGCAATTCTCTTCCTGCCTGAATCGCGTAGGTTTTATCTACTCCGGGATAAGACATTGCAAGCGCTTCAAGATCTTTCAGACGTTTGATGTATTGCTCAACGATCTCTCGTCGTGCGCCGGGACGTGCGCCGGAAATGGCATCACACACCTGGATGATTGGTGAAATCATCGAAGTCATTTCTACTTCATCATGATGGGCGCCGATCGCGTTGCAAATTTCAGGACGCTCTTTGAACTTCTCCGCGAGCTTCATTCCTAAAATCGCGTGAGGCAATTCCGGCTGATCATCAGGAACTTTTCCAATGTCATGCAAGAGACCTGCACGTTTTGCTGCTTTCACATCAAGGCCTAATTCACCGGCCATGATCGCGCAAAGGTTCGCTACTTCGCGACTGTGCTGCAGCAAATTCTGTCCGTAAGAAGAACGGTATTTCATACGACCAACCATACGAATCAATTCAGGATGTAATCCGTGAATACCAAGATCGATGGTGGTGCGTTTTCCGGTTTCAATAATTTCTTCTTCTACCTGCTTCTTCACTTTCTCCACGATCTCTTCGATACGCGCAGGGTGAATACGTCCGTCGGTTACTAATTGATGCAACGCAAGACGTGCAATTTCACGACGGATCGGATCGAAGCCGGAAAGAATAATTGCTTCCGGTGTATCATCCACAATAATTTCAATTCCGGTAGCCGATTCGAGTGTGCGTATATTTCTTCCCTCACGACCAATGATACGGCCTTTCATTTCATCATTCTCAATATGAAAAACAGAAACGGAATTTTCAATTGCATGTTCAGTTGCAACACGCTGAATGGTTTGAATAACGATCCGTTTTGCTTCTTTGCTTGCAGTCATTTTCGCTTCATCCATAATTTCTTTGATGAACGACATTGCATCGGTGCGCGCTTCCGCTTTCAACGATTCAACGATTTCAACCTTTGCATCATCAGCAGAAATACCAGCAACTTTTTCGAGCTGCTCTACTTTGCTGCGGTGCAATTTTTCAATTGCATCTTCTTTAGCTTTATTAATTTCAAGCTGTTGCTCAAGATCTTTTCTGCGTTTTTCAAGCTCCGAATCTTTACGTTTTGTTTCTTCGAGCTTCTGATTCAGCGTTGTTTCTTTTTGTTTGGCGCGTGTTTCGGCCTGCATGATCTGGTTGTTCTTTTCATTGACGGCTTTTTCATGTTCCTGCTTCAATTGCAGAAACTTTTCTTTCGCCTGGAGCATCTTCTCTTTTTTGAGCCTTTCACCTTCGACTTCCGCCAAGGTTAATTTGTCAGTCGCTTTTCTTGTCACAGCATTTCGTAAAACGGTAGCGGTGACAATGATTCCGAGGAGAAGCGCCCCAACTCCGGCAATGATCGTGATGACGATCGGTGGCATAAGGGTAGTTTTTATTCCGCCGTAGCGGAGGTTAATAATTCAGGTTAACAAAAATCCCGCATTCGGCCCGAAGATTTCGAACGTGTTGCGGGAATTCGTTAACAATTGAATGTGTGCAGAAATATTCCGTAGAATACATGCTGCTTACCGGGACTTTGCAAGGTGCGCATCCAATAGCTCGTCGATTTCAGTAAGGCTGGCCATGATGCCGTCTTTATCGTCGACTACTTTTGTTTGCGTTTCGAGGTGTTGGGTAGCTATCTGTAACGCCGTCAGTGCAAGCAGGTCTTGCTTGTCTTTCACTACAAAGCCTTTTTCAAGCTGATCCACACGTTCATTGATGCTTTTAGCGGCATCGTGAACAAATGCTTCCTCAGCTGCATCTACCTTTATCGGGTAGGTACGGCCTGCAATGGTTATTTTGACGGACTTTTCGCCCATGTTTCGATTCCTTGTGTTGATCCTGTCTTCACCTGTTAAGCTGTGCAATGCACTTGTCAATTTCCCGCACCAGCTCGTTTATCTTGAGTTTAATTGCAAGATTCTTATCGTTGTCTCCGGAAATATTCTGAGCGAGCTGAAGTGTTTTATATGAATCTTCAAGCTTGCCTTTGGACGTTTCCAGCTCTTCCACCCTGCTCTGTAACTTGTTAATTTTCAGCTTCAACTGAGCATTATCATTCTGCAGGGCTTCCTGCAAATGTAACATTTTTTCAGTCTTGGCTTTGAGCCCTTTTATGATGGAAGCAATACTTTTCATAAAGTGTCCTGATTCTTTGGGGATCAGGGGGTTACTAAGGTAGGGAAAAAGATGAAAGTAGGAAATTGAGGAAAGGGAAATTGGTTGGTGGTAGAAAGGTTGGTGGTTAAAAGTAACCCTCAATGGTCTCCGCGGGGATGTGCGGCTGCGACCTTTGAGGGTTTGGTCCCGGAGAAATAAATGGAAGTTGGATAAAAAGGCGCGTAAGTAATTATTGATATCCGAATTTTACAGGAATTTTCAATTCAACTCTTATTGGCTTGCCACCCAAAGTTGCCGGTGTCCATTTCGGCATTAATGAAATGACACGTATTGCTTCTGCATCAAAAAGCGGGAACCCCGGAATTGATCTTACTACCTGGATGTTTGTAATTGAACCATCTTTTTCAACTACCATAGCAATATATACTGTCCCGCTAATTTCTTTGTCTTTGTATTCAGCAGGGTATTTAAGATTTTCTTTGATGAATTTTTCCTTTCCATATTCAAACGAAGGCATCACCTCAGCAAAAGTAAAAACCTCTCCTTCACCAGTATGTGGTTTAGGCTTATTCCGGTTTGATTTTGGCCATTTCATCACATCAATATAGGCAGGCTTTTCTTTTCCATCCTCCATTTTCCAAAAATGAACATCCGCATACATTATAACAGCGGCAGGGTAATCAAGTGAATCATCAGCATATTGACAAACGCCGGGTTTCCAATCAGGCATTCCACATACAAGATTTATTACAGTCTCCTCAATTTTGTTATTATTCTTTTCCCTGTTAATCAATTTAACATTATAAATCTTCCCAAGCGTATCAATATCAAAACTCACCTTAATTATTAGACCAGAAGCTTCTTTATGCAACTTATTATTAAGCACCAGGTTTTTTGCAATATATTCCTGCAGTAAAGAATCTCCTCCAATAAACTCGGGAAGTATGCCTGGGTTCATCGCAAATTTATGATCAACGGAACTTGGCTTACACATTACTTCAGAAGGTGCAAGTTTGGTTTGCGCAATTCCACAGAAGGAAATCAAAACAAAAACCGAAAGTAGAATTTTATACTTCATTGTATTTTTTATTATCGTATTCGTTTGTTATTCTTCAATGAAAAAGTAATCGGCTGCGTCATTTCAATCCGCGCAGGCTGACCATTCAGCATCCCGGGCTTCCATGCCGGCATCTGGTAGATTACACGCATCGCTTCTTTATCCAATCCCGGACCATCAGGAACTCCTTGTTTAATTCTCACATTGGAAACCGAACCATCCAGCTCCACAATAAAATTCACGTAAACCTTTCCCTGGATTCCCAATATCATTTCTTCCTTTGGATAATTCAGGTTGGAAGAAAGATAATCGGGTAAGCCACCGTCACCTTTAAATTGCGGAGATTGGGTGGAGGTAAAAAAACGTACCGTATCTTTTTTTGATGCGGTGGAATCCTGCATGGATGATTGCGTTTGAGCAAAGCCACACAGCGAAATGAAAACTGAAATGCCAAGGGGGAGAATTTTGTTTTTCATGAGGGAGAGTTTTTGTTCTACATAAATTGGGATTGGACTTATTTTTAACCGGTTGGCTTGTTTGGTTTGAGTTTAAGCAAAGCTGATTGGCAAAGTAAATTCACAGCGAACCGGTTTACTATTGCAATCTGAAATGCAATCCCTTTGCCGATTCCATACTGGTTGGTTTTCCGTTTATTGTACCCGGTTGCCACAGGGGCATGGCAGAAATAAATCGGATAGCTTCTACAGTCAATTCAGGCGCACCTTCAACCTCTTTTACAGCATGAACATGGGTAATTGAGCCATCTGCTTCTACTGTGAATGCTACAATAACAGTTCCCTGATGAGCTTTCTCTTTTGCTTCCTGTGGATATTTAACTTGCTTTACGCTATACTTATTGTAAGCAACGTCACCACCACGGAATTCAGGCAATACTTTATTTGTGTCAGCCACAGGAATGGTATCCTGTGCATGTCCATAAATTACGAAGAGAAGCAGAATTGTAACAAGGATAATTTTATTTTTCATCAGGGGTTATTTTTGAGATTATTGCAATCTAAATTTTACCGGTACGTTGTATTCACACCGAACTTCCATGCCGTTCATTTTACCCGGAGAAAATTTCGGGAATATTGAAACCACACGAATAGCTTCTTTAGTCATACCAGGTGCCCCGGCCACTCCTTTGAGTTCTTTAATATGAGTAACCGAACCATCCTTCTCAATAATACAACCGATATAAACTGTTCCTTGTATACCTTGCTCACGTTCAATTAATGGATACCTGAGATTGTCGTTTATGAATTTTGTCATAGCTCCCGGTGCGCCCGGAAACTCAGGCATTATTTCTGCAAACGTAAAAACAGGATCTTCAGCCTCTGCTATCGGCGGAACATCCATTTCAGGAACAATGCTCTGGTCTTGCTCCACCAAATCCATTAATTTCTCGTTTTCCAAGGACCCTGAGTCTGTTTCTCTAACGGTCGGCTCTTCTGTCCTGTTTTGCTTATACTTTCCCGGATCATTATAAATTTCTCCCGGTTTGTTTCCTTCCACAATTTCATCATACCCTTTTGTTCCCTGCTTCAACGCTTTGCCTTTTTCATCCCACACTTTAGGAGGTGAAACAGTATACTGTCCGTCACATTCCATCTCCAACATTTTTTTTTCGTTCGCATACCATTTTCTGTAAACACCCTTAATTTTTCCTCCCGAGAATGGCGTAATGGATTTCACTTTTCCATTTGCATAATACGTTGTCCATTCTTTATCCTTGTTTTCAAAATGGTATGTACCACGAAGCAATAAAACGCCTGCTTCATCCCATTCTTTATACTCCGAAAATTCTTCTGTGTAAACAAATCCGGGATAATAGTTATACGTTCTTGAAGTGGCAAGCTTTGCGTTCTTATGATACGTATAGCAGGAATCGATCAATCCTTTTTTATACCACGAAATGCGAAACAGCTGCCCCGTTAATTCATACTCTTTTTCTTCTCCGTTGATCCTGTCTTTTTCATACGTTACCTCGCGAATGCATTTTCCGTAGTTAAAATACTTACACAAACCATCGCGCTTTCCATTCAGGTAATTTTCAAAAACACCAAGCTGGCTATTTGCATCCCATTTCTTATATGTTCCGTCCAGCTTATCATCTTTGTAATAAAATTCTTCTGAAAGACGTCCGCGAAAATAACCAAGATGAACGCCGTCCTTTTTTCCATTCACATAATTATCAACTGAAGATGGAAGTGAATCTGTCGCCTCTGCAGGTTCAGGATAAGTTCTCCAGGTTCCGTTTTTTTCTCCGTCGTTGTAATTTTCTATCGCGCGTTTTTTTCCGTTGCTGTAGAATGTATTCTTGTAAACAAGCTTTCCATCCTCATAGTCGGATTGCTCGCGAAGCTGACCATTTTCATACCACCATTGCTGAACACCATTATAAACATCACCGGTCTTGCTTAAAAAATCAGTAGTATAATTCAGCTTTGCAGATAATTTCCCATCGCTGTACCAGGAGTTCCATGTTCCGGTTTTGAGATTTCCGGAATAAAAACCTTCTTCAGATTTTTTCCCATCTGCGTAATACGCTGTGCAAATTCCCTGTTTTGCATCATCTTTCCAGGTAATTGTTTTAACCAATACACCAGTTTCCGACCAGTATTTCCAAACGCCCTGCTTTTTATAATTTTTTACTTTACCCGACGATTCTTTTTTTCCGTTTGCATATTCAGTGGTCACCTTTCCTTTCTTTTTTGTTTGTGCAGAAAGCGGGGCTGATAAAAAAACACAAACGATAAATAAACTGAGTACACGGCATAGTTTAGCGGCATACTTCTTGTTTTGTATAGCAATGAGAAAGTTCATTCGGGAAAAATATTTGCGTCAATTAACAAACGGGGGTTAACACTTATCAAAAATAAGAAGAAATACGCCCTTCTCCTATCTTACTTTTGTAACATTCGCAATGATTATGAAAAATGTGCTGCTTGCTTTTTTATTGTATACAAACGCTCTGTCGGCACAATCCATTGCTTACCCGAAGAACTATTTCATAGCACCAATGGAAGTTCCGCTCGATCTTTCAGGAAACTTTGGCGAATTACGTCCGGATCATTTTCACACCGGAATTGATATTACCACGCACAACGTCGAAGGCATTCCTGTAAAAGCTGCTGCCGATGGTTACGTTTCCAGGATAAAAATTGGTCCGTGGGGGTATGGACACGTGCTGTATGTTACGCATCCGAATGGTTACACTACGGTTTATGGGCATCTTTCCCGTTTTAATACTGCATTGGCTGCGTTTTCAAAAACTAATCAATATGCAGGACAAAATTTCGAGATTGATATTAATCTTTTGCCTGCGCAATTCCCGGTGAAGCAAGGAGAAATTATCGCGTATTCGGGAAATACCGGAAGCTCCGGCGGACCACATCTTCATTTCGAGATCCGTGATGCTAAAACGGAGGAAGCGCTCAACCCGCTTTTGTTTGGCTTTGCAGTAAAAGATAATGTTGCGCCTACTGCGGTTACGCTTGTAATTATTCCCGCAGACAATAATGCAACAATCAATGGTGTGAATGCATTGAAAAAAATTGCGTTGAAACAAAGCGGAAGCAAGTATGTTTTTGCCAATGCAGCTGAAAGCATCACCGTTTATGGGAAAGTAGGTTTCGCCATTGAAGCGTACGACAAAGAATCAAATCCGACAGGGAAAAACGGTGTTTATGGAATACGCCTGAACTGCGACGGACAAACCATTTATTCACATCAGCTCGACAGAATTCCATTCGACAAATCACGTTTCATTAATTGTTTTATTAATTATGAAGAAAATCAAAAACACAATCACTTTTATCAGCAGAGTTTTTTACTTCCGAATAATCAGCTTCCTGTTTATGATACGACGGTAAATAACGGCTACTGCTTTTTCCCGACCGATATGCTGCATCGTTTTTCCTATACGCTTTATGATGTGTATGGAAATTCATCGACAGTAAATTTTAATGTGAAATCACTTTCCAAATCGCCGCTGGTTCGTTCGAATAATGTGTACGTCCCAATGTATCGCGTGCTGGCGTGGGACACAACAAATCTCATTGAAGAGACTGATTTTCGTTTTGAAACTCCGGCTGATGCTTTTTACAGAAATGAGCTTTTTTCTTTTACAGTTGATCCGGCAAAAGAAAAAAGCTACTCGCCGAAAATTAATTTCAACGATTTAATTCCTATTCAGAAAGCCTGCACGCTTACGGTTTTTGCAGCGGTTCCTGATACATTAAAAAGTAAAGCTGCTCTTGCATTGGTAAATAAAAACGGTGGAAGAAGTTACGCCGGAGGAAGCTGGAATGGAAAGGGTGTAACGGGTGAAATAAAAGAATTTGGTTCGTACACGGTAACGGTTGATACTACCGCACCTATCGTTACACCCACTAATTTTGATTTGAAAGGAGCGAAACAAACTGATTTATCATCGCTGAAAAAAATTCAGTTTAAGATGAGCGATAATTTTTCCGGCATTGGATCATTTAATGCATTCATTGACGGGAAATGGGTATTGATGGAATACGAGCCGAAAGGAAAATTAATCTGGTATACGTTTGATGAGCATTGCGGAAAAGGGAAACATACTTTGTTGATTAAGGTGACGGATAAGGTGGGGAATGTTTGTAGTTATGAGAAGGATTTCAGCAGGTAATTACAGATGACCGATTACAAGATTACAGATTTAATAAAAGGAGAACAAAGTGAAAATTTTTGGGGACCGCTCCCAGAAAAATCATCAATTGATTGTTTCATCCAACATCAGCCACAGTCAACCTCAAAAAATTGGTAATTGGTAATACTGTCGTAATCGATAATTATTTTACTTCAGATTCTGCACCCAGGCATCCTTGTACTCTTTCCTTGCTATTTTCGCGAGCTTGATGGATTCTTCCAACGACTCAGGATGGCCAACCGTTACGTAAGTGAAACCATTGACTTTATTGTAAACGATCTGCACTTTCGGATACTGCGGCTTCATCGCTACTTTAGTCTGCATGCGTTTTGCGTACTCCAGGTTTTTGAAAGAACCAATGACAATATAAAAACCAGGATCGACCGGTGTGGAATTATCTTCCATTGTAAAATGCGAGCTCGAATCATTCACGGTGCGGATATTGGTTTTGATGTCAATATTCTGTGACCCTTTTTCACGTGCAATACGCAGCGAATCTTCTTTACTCATCCTTCCGAATTTCTCCGGATGCTGCATTTTATATTCATCAGAATAAAACTCCACGTTGATCTCATTAGTGGTGTATGATTTTATCTGGGTTGCATCAAACTCTTTTGAAAAATCATCTTGCCCGCTTACAAGGAAAAACAATTTGTAATTCTGCCCTTCGGGTAAATTGATGGTGTATTTTCCATTGTCGGCACTTGTATTATAATCACCCTGGATATCCGTTTTATTCGTGTAAGTAACGGTCACTGTTGCACCCACCGGCTTATCATCCAGCGTTACCATTCCTTTGATCACCACCAATTCTGTAGCAGGAACGCCGGGTGTGGAAAAATAAAGATCCATCAATCCGTTTCCGCCTGCGCGGTTGGAAGAATAAACTGCACTGTAACCATCTTTTGCAGGCTGGTAATAAATATCATCCGAAGTGCTGTTTACAGGCGAGCCCATGTTCTGCGCAAGTTCCCATGAGCGGCCATCTGAAGAAAGCGTGCTGAAAAATATATCGTAGCCGCCCATGCTGTTGTGCCCGCGTGAGCTGTAGTATAACGTATTTTCATTATTTCCTAAATACGGCGCGTCATCATCAAAAGGAGTATTCACATTAGCGCCGAGGTTGATCACATTGCTGAATGCAGAATCACCAACGAGTGTGGCGCTGTAAATATCTTTTCCGCCAAATCCACCGGCGCGATCGCTTGAGAAATAAATGGTGCGGCCGTCTTTTGTAACCGTAACACTTCCTTCCCACGAATCAGGTCGGTTAATGTCTCCACCCAGCTTTACAGGAATAGTCCAGTCGCTGCCGGCTTTTCTCGACATGTAAATATCTCCGCCATCCGTTGACGATGCCCGGAAAATGTAAAGTATCAATCTATCGGGTGATAATGCTGTTCCTGCATCATGACGTTTGCTGTTCAGATTTGAGCTGATACTTTGTGGTGCAAACCAGCCGGAGCGTGAAAGCTGCGATTGGAAAATGTCTTCATGGTAAATTCCTGCAGAATCCGATTTTCCGAATGTGTAGGTTTTTCCACCTGTGCTTTCTGGTCCTTTGTAAGTGAAAATAAGTGTTGAGTCGTTATTAATGAGAATCGGCGCAAACTCCTCACCCGGCGAATTCAGCGGACGTCCGGCATTATTGACAAGGTTATTGGTTGGTTTTCCGGAAAGTTCTTTCGCGGCTTGGCAATTTATAACGTATTGCTGCAAACGCGGTTTTTGTGAGTCGTCCGGCTCCTTTGCGATTTGTAAATTGAACTGGAGCGATGCGTCATCGTATAATCCATTCAGCAGGTAAGCTCTTCCCAGGTAAAAATTCACATTCGGAAGCGTCGGATCTTTTTCATAGCTGGTTTTGATCAGCGACATTGCATTTTCAGCATCGCCAGTATAAATAGCACAAACGCCTGCACGGTAAGTGAACACGTTATTTTCAGGATGAAGTGTTCTCAGCTTATTGTAATAACCATACGCTTGTTCGAATTCACGTTTATCAAAAAGCTGGTCGGCATGCGAAACCATTGCTTTCTCGTTGGGCGCCTGCGCAAAAACAAAATGCGGCAGACCCGCAATCAGAATTGCGGCAGTAAAGATCCGGATGAAAATTTGCTTAGCGTTCACTGAAATATTTTTAACGAAAAAGATATCGGTTAATCAGTTGTCAGTTACTAGTGGCCGGTTTTTGATTTTCGGTTTTCAACATATTATGACTGACTACCGAAAATCAAAAACTGGCCACTGACATTTTTTTTTAGTCGTATTTTCCGCGCTCGTGTCCCGAAGAAGTTGATCCGCCTGATGACATTGCGCCAAATTTATAACCTAACATGAATTCATGACTTATTCCTGCAGAAGTTTTCAATGGTGTGGTGATAATATCGTATGCATATCCTGCTGAAAGATTTCCGAACAGTTTTACACGTGCAGAAACTCCAACAGCGTAATTGCTGCGGTAAGAAACTCCAAGCCAAACTGTACTTTTCCATGATACAAGCGCATTAACATCATACTGTGCAGGAGTGTGCGGCATAAAACGCACTAATGCCATTGGCTCAAGTGCAAGTTGTTGCTCTTCGTTAAATACCCATTTGTAATTCACACTCGCCATGTAATGACGGTTGAGCTGGTAATAAGTATTTGCATTATAATCAGAAAACTTCACACGTTGACCGATCAATTGCGGAACAGAAAAACCAATGCGTAATTCTTTCCAGTTGTAGCTTACACCTACGTTTGCATCCAGCGCAGATTTGCGTGAAAGTTGCCCCATCAACATCGGATCGCTTGCATCCTTAACAACGGCTTTCGAAAAATCAATGCGGTTATCAAGGAAGCCAACAGAAAGTCCGAAGCGTACAGCCTGGTCTTCGTTGATCTTCAGTCGATATGCGTAAGATGTATAAATGCCTAAACGCTCAGTGATATCCTGCACATCATTGAAGACAGAAAATCCAAGGCCGACATTTTTATCGTCCATAAATCCATCGATCGTAAATGCATTCGTTACAGGTCCGCCGGGAATGCCGGAAAACTGTGAACGATGCACAAGGAAGGCATTCGTCTCATTGGAAAGTCCGGTAGCTGCCGGATTGTACAGAAAAGGATTGAAATAATACTGGCTGTATAAGGGCAGCTGTTGCGCGCTTAATGTTCCTGTGATCGCTCCGATAACAAGACCTGTGAGAAGCAGCTTTTTCATATAGGTTGGCTTACGATTGTTCATGTAGGATTATTTTTTCTCGCTGATGATTGTTACGGCACCTTTAACGGACTCTCCGCCTTCGGTAAACTGGAGCACGTAATAATATGTTCCATCAGGAAGCTGGACATCATTGAATGTTCCGTTCCAGCTGTTGTTGTAGGCTTCCTGTTCGAACACCAGCATACCATTACGGTTGTATACAGAAACTTTGTTCTCAGGATAAAATTCAATGTTCTGAATATTCCATACATCATTATAACCATCGCCGTTAAGCGTGATGATGTTTGAAATGATCACATTGAAATCTTTATTGAAAGTGACTTTTACTGCATCTGTATCTGTACATCCGTTAAATCCTGTTACGGTTAATGTGTAAGTAACAGTGTACGGAGGTGTTGCTGTCGGATTAGAAGAATTCGGATCATCCAATCCAACTGTTGGTGACCAGGAATAGAATGAACCACCATTTCCCTGCAGCACAATTGAACCACCTGCGCTAACAGAAGTATCAGCACCTGCACTTGCAACTGGTCCCGGCAATACTGTAACATCTGCAGAATCCATTGACATACATCCTGTGATTGTATCTGTTACGGTGATCAGATAATTTCCTGTTGAAGTAGCATAAATCGAATTCAGGATTGAACCGTTGCTCCAGAGGTAATGATTTTGCGGAGCTGATAGAACGCTCAGTCCTACGCTGTCACCTGTACAGATAGAAAGATTTTGCGAAGAAGTGATTACTGATGATGGCAATGCATTTACTATAACCGCTTGAGTAATTGTATCAGAACAATTATTATTCGATACAACGATCAACGAAACATTATATGTGTTTGCATTTACATACGTGTGAACCGGGTTAGCTGCAACTGAAGCATCGTTATCAGCAAAGTTCCAGTTGTAGAACATGATACCGCCCGATGCAATGGTTGATGTACTTGTAAATACTGTTGGCATTCCGTTACACACTGTCAGCGCTGTGAAGCTTGCAACAGGTTTCGGATAAACTGTCAATACAACCGGTGCGCTTGTATCAGCAGAACAAACGCCGCTTTGTACAACCGCAATATACCAGGTTGTCATTACAGGATTGCTCCAGTTTTGTGCAGCTGTTGTATTTCCGGTGGATGTCCATGTAATTCCTGCGTCGGTCGAAATGAGCCAGTCGGAAATTGTTCCTGTGTAACCTGTCAACGTCAATGTTCCGCTTCCTGTTCCTTCGCATGTTGGAGCAGCACCTGAAATTGAACCTGCATTGGAAACAGGATTCACTGTAATGGTATCGACCGATGAATATTGCGCCGGTGCACAAACGCCGCTCAAAACAATTGCGCGGTACATTGTTGTTTGTGTAAGGTTCACATAAACAATTGAATCAGAAGTATTGGATAATGCCATCCAGTTATTTCCGCCATCGACAGAGAATTCCCAGCGCTGAACAACGCCGGTATCACCTGTGAGATAAATTGTTCCTCCATTGGCACCAGAACAAACTGTTGTGCTTGCTGATGTAGTTCCTCCTGCTGTAGCAGGATCAACAATGATCACAGCCACATTAGAAGTATCTCCTCCGCAGGCTCCGCTTGTAACGATTGCGCGGTACCATGTTGTATCCGTTAAGTTGCTGTAATTTTCTGTTGCGGTTGTATTTGAATCCGAAATCCATGTTGCACCGCCATCAGTTGACAACTCCCATGTAGTAATGGTTCCTGAATAAGAACCAAGCGTAAGTGTACCGCTGTTTCCTGTGGCACAAACAGTCGCGCTGCCTGAAATTGTTCCGCCCATTACCATCGGATCAACAGTGATTGTTGCCGGTATTGAAGCGACTGCTGCACAAACGCCGTTTCCGACACGTGCACGGTACATGGTGGTTACAGAAAGATTCGTGTAAGCCTGCGATATTGTTGTATTTGAAATATTGATCCAGGTTGTTCCGCCGTCCACTGAATATTCCCAGCCGACAACATTACCTGTCTGACCACTCAAAGTAAGAACACCAGCATTCGATGAAGCACAAACTGTATCATCTACTGTTACTGCTCCGCCTGCTGAAGGTGCATCAACGGTGATAGTAACGCTTGTAGAAGTATCTACAGGACAAACGCCGCTCGCAACAATAACGCGATACAAGGTAGTATCGATAAGGTTGAGGTAATTAAGGTTGTTGGTCGTATTTGCAATCGATGACCATGTTACACCATTATCAACCGATGTTTCCCATTGTGTGATTGAACCGCTGAAACCCACGAGTGTAAGCGTACCGTTATTAGCACCACTACAGACCGTTGCATCAGAATACAACGTTCCGCCATTTGCCTGTGGGTTTACGCTGATTGTTGCCTGTGCAGAATAAGCCTGTACACACAAGCCACTTCTTACAAGTGCGCGATAGATCGTTGCAGTTGTAATATTATTATAAGCTTGCGTGGTAGTTGTATTGATAATAGTAATCCAGGTGATGCCATTATCTGTAGAATATTCCCACTGGATCACATTTCCGACATTACCAACAAGCGTTAATGTGCCCGAATTGATTCCGCTGCAAACTGTTGAGCTGGACGGATTGATTGTTCCGCCAACTGTAAACGGATCAACTACAACTGTATCTTCCATTGATGTATCGTTTGAACAAACACCGCTTTGCACAATTGCATGATAATAGGTTGTTACAGGAAGGTTATTATACGATTCTGTATTTGTCGTATTAGCTATTGGTGTCCATGTAAGGTGATCAGTGGTAGATTCCCAACCTAAAACAGTGCCGGTTTCTCCGCTGAGCGTTAGTGTTCCGCTGTTACCTGCAGCGCATACGGTAGCGCCGCCTGAAATTGTTCCTCCAACAGATGTCTGATCAACTGTTACAGTTGCTGTTGAAGAATAAGCGGACGTGCAGCCCGAGTTTTGCGACAATGCGCGGTACATGGTTGTCTGCGTAAGATTCGAATAATTATTGCTTGATGTTGTATTGGCAATAATGGTCCAGGTAAGTCCGCCGTCGATAGAAAATTCCCATTGCGAAACTGTGCCATTGCTACCGCTCAGCGTAATTGTACCAGCATTTATTCCGGTACAAACTGAAGAAGAAGCAGGAGAAAGCGTTCCGCCTACGGTTGCCGTAACAACGTTTACAGTTGCTGTATCTGAATAAACCACAGAACAAGGCGAGCTTTGTACACGTGCACGATATAAGCGTGTGGTAGGGAGGTTAACGTAACTCTGCGTAGCTGTTGTATTTGCAACGTTGATCCAGGTTACACCACCGTCGTTGGAGAATTCCCAACGGATCACATTACCTGTTCTTCCGCCTAAGGTGAGTGTGCCCGCATTGCTTCCGCTGCATACTGTTGAAACTGCCGGTGTAATATTACCTCCTACAGAAGCCGGATTAACAGTAATAATTGCAACGGATGAAAATGCAGAGGAACAGGCGCCGCTTTGAACCAGGGCGCGGTATCTTGTGGTAACAGTAAGATTCAGGTAAGACTGACTTGCTGTAGTATTTGCGATAGCGATCCAGGTGATACCGCCGTCGATAGAACGCTCCCAGCGCACAACGCTTCCTGTTCTGCCGGTCAATGATAATGTTCCGCTGTTTCCACCGCTGCAAACCGTCGCGCTCGGAGTAACAGATCCGCCAATTGTTGCAGGATTGATGGTCATGCTGGCAACTGCGGAATTTGCAATTGAGCATGTTCCGTTCTGTACTACAGCACGATAAAGTGTCGGAACAGTAAGGTTATTATAAGACTGTGTGGTGGTTGTATTACTGATATTCACCCAGGTTGAACCTCCGTCGGTTGAATATTCCCAGCGGAGAATACTTCCTGTATGACCTGATAAGGTTAATACCCCGGAATTAGTGGTAATACAAACATTGGTTCCGCCTGCCACTGAACCGCCCACGCTGGGAGCAGTATTCGTAACCATGTAACCGTTGAATGCATTATTTGTAGGATTGATATCGCCTGCGAGTGAAACAGTTGCGTCGAAATTATATGTACCGGCCGTGGAAAGATTGGCTTGCGTGGTAAAAGTATAATTCAAGGTGGAATTAGAAAGAAGCGTCACTCCGAGCGTCACTAATTCTGTTACCGGAGCGCCTGCATTGATGGTATAGGAAACATTAAAGCTCGTTCCTGCAGGAAGTGTATTCCCGAAATTGAATACCTTGATAGTCACACTTTCAGTGGAAGTAAGTGCACAACCATCGACCGGAGCAGTAATACTGATTACTGAAAGGTCATTTTGTGCCAGTGCAGCACTTGAAAAAATGGTCGCGAAGGCGAGAAGTGTAAGGATTCTCTTCATTTGAAGTTTTCTAGTAATGTGGTAGTGGTTAAGCTTAAAATGTCCGTTTATTGCTACGGTTTATTTTTACCGGCAATAATGCGGGTGTGATGATTCTGCCGGAAAGAACCGACCAAATTTGTTCAATTAATTTTATTGACATACCAAGGGTGTTGAGGGGATACACGTGCCTTTATACTCAATTTGGCTGCACAGGGTTACGAAAAGAACATAAATTAAAAGGAGTGGTGATGAATGCTAAGATTCTAACGATCAATGCATAATAACCATCTTTTGGCACAGGCTGAACTCCCCTGACCTGATATTTATCATATAGCTTCCGGCAGGAATTCCATTTAAATCGAGCAAACGGCTGTTGACACCTGACATTGACATTTCTTTTCCGAAGCGCTTTACCTCACGGCCGGTAATATCTGTTAAAATCATTTCAACGGGTGCAACACCTGTCATTGTGAATGTCACATAACAATTTTCGTCAGATGGATTCGGAAAAACGGATGAAGCGGAAATAAGCTGCTGCTGTTCATTGATCCCTACCTGTGGAAGGTTATCACGATAAACGTCACGGTAAACAATGCTTGTGATCACTTCTGTATTAAAAAGCTCCTGTGCATCAATTTCCAATACCGGGATCGGAATACCGTTTGCAAGCCATTTGTATTCAATTTCCATCGGACGGGGAATGCTAAAACCGGTAACGCTGTCTAACGAAATTGTATCGATTCGCTGGATATGAGAAACCACGCGGAGCGCCATAAAAGTGCCAAACGGAGTAATAAGTGTTCCCCAGCCATCGACATTGCTTTCGCGGTGAATGGTTTCTCCTATGTAAGGTAATGGCGGAAAATTAATAGCATAAGCACCGTCAGAAGTATCCAAGTCACCGTAATTCAATGGAAAACGGTAAACATAATCGCTTTGTGTATAAACAACCGGAATCTGGAATGTCGTGAGCGTCAGGTATTGAAAGGTCATTCCGTTCTGGCGATAACCACTGGATCCATTTTTAAAATAATCGGTGAAGTTGGATGGAATTCCGCCTATAACAGGCAATGAATCAGGGCTTGGGTTTAAAACAGCGACCGAAGAAAGGAAATTAAAAGGAATAGCACTGGGCGCGTCGAAGCGATAAAGGTCTTGTGCGTAAGGATTCAAGGTAGAAAAATCCCATAAGTAATTGGGACCGCTGAGCGTATGATCAATTGAGCCCACAGTGGCGGCAATGCTCACATGGAGTGTATCTCCCTGCGAAGGCATATCATTCTGATTAATGGTGATTTGAGAGATTGCCGGTAAAAATCCAAGGCAAAGTGCAATGCTGAGTAAGGGTGACTTCATGAGGCGAAAAGTACGAAAAAGGAAAATACAAATTACCATTCACCTTATTTGATGTACGGAGAAAAGCAAAGGCAAGAAATTGAAGGTCAGGGAATAACCTTTAGGCTACGGATTCTGATCGTAGGTTTTGAGGTTGTATGTGCCGCCTTTGTATGTAATATCCACATCGGAAGAAATAAGAGAAATGGTAGCAATGCCATCCGCATTTATTTTCACCCAGTATTTGTAAGAATTTCCGGTTATTCCTGAAATTGCCTGAAACTTGAACATGCTGATTCCATCTTCAGAAGAACGGCGCAGATCCGAAATCTTATAAAACTGGGCCTGGTCAATCTTTCCGTCGTCTGTCAGGATATTATGAACCATAAAACCATCAGAAAAAGAAATGTCAAAAATTTCATTGCATACTTTTGCTTTGGAAGCGCCTTCATCAGTAAGGTAATAGGTAGTTGCCTGAAATGTCAATCCTTTCAAATCTGCATATTGCGCCTGTGCAGAAAGTGCCACAAGGGTAAAAAGCGCGAGGAGAACTTTTTTCATCTTTTTGTTTTTTTCAAAATTATCAAAGAATTATCAATTGAATTCCATGTTTCAGATTTAGTTCTACAATTTATTAACAAGCCTGATATTTTGCTGCTTGCTTCTTAACTTTATGCAGCAAAAAACTTTGCATCTCAATTTCATTTTTTTAATATTTCGCTGTGCAGTTCAATCACCTTCACGTTCACACGCAATTTTCGCTCCTCGATGGCGCGGCAAGCATTTCCGGGCTTTATAAAAAAGCGGTCAAAGATAAAATGCGCGGCATTGCCATTACAGATCATGGTAATATGTTTGGCGCTTTTAAATTCGTTGCTGAAGCGCAGAAACACAACACGGCTGAAAATCCGAATACGATCAAACCAATTGTAGGCTGTGAATTTTATCTGGTGGAAGACCGCCATAAAAGAGCTTTCACGCGCGACGAAAAAGACATTCGTTTTCACCAGCTTTTTCTTGCTAAAAATGCAGAAGGTTATGCCAATCTCGTAAAGCTTTGTTCGCTCGGCTACACGGAAGGTATGTATGGAAAATATCCGCGTATTGATAAAGAGCTTGTTCTGAAATATCATAAAGGATTGATTGCAACAACCTGTTGTCTTGGTGCCGAAGTTCCTAAGATGATCATTCGCAAAGGAGAAGCGGAAGCAGAAAAAACGTTCAAATGGTGGCTCGATCTTTTCGGCGAAGATTATTACATCGAATTACAGCGTCACAGCATTCCTGAGCAGGACGTTGTGAATGAAGTGCTGCTGCGCTGGGCGGTGAAATACAATGTAAAAACGATTGCTTCCAACGATTCTCATTACGTGAATGTGGAAGATTCCAATGCGCATGATATTCTTCTTTGCATCAACACCGGCGAAAAACAAAGCACGCCGACGATGAAAGAAATGACCGACGATGACATGTCGTCGAAAGGAAAACGATTTGCTTTCTGGAACGACCAGTTCTATTTTAAGACAACCGAAGAGATGACCCATCTTTTCGCCGATGTTCCGGAAGCGATTGACAATACAAATGAGATCGTTGATAAAGTTGAAACGCTGAAGCTGAAGCGTGATATTCTTCTTCCTAATTATAAAATTCCGGAAGGCTTTTTAGACCAGGATGAATATCTCAAGCATTTAACCTGGAAAGGCGCATCTGAACGTTATTCGGAAATGACTGCGGAAATTGAAGAGCGCATCAACTTCGAATTGTTCACGATCAAAACCATGGGATTCAGCGGCTACTTTCTCATCACGCAGGATTTTATCAATCATGGAAAAGACATCGGCGTTCTTATTGGTCCGGGCCGTGGTTCTGCTGCGGGTTCTGTTGTTGCGTATTGCACCGGAATAACGAACATCGATCCGATCAAATACAATTTACTTTTTGAGCGTTTCTTAAATCCCGATCGTAAGTCGATGCCCGATATTGATACGGATTTTGATGATGAAGGACGGCAAAAAGTAATTGATTACGTTGTAGAAAAATATGGCAAGAACCAGGTTGCGCAAATCGTAACTTATGGAACGATGGCCGCGAAGATGTCGATCAAAGATGTTGCGCGTGTGATGGATCTTCCGCTCGATCAATCGCTCATGCTCACGAAGCTTGTTCCTGATAAACCGGGCACCGAGCTTGGCCGTGTTTTAAATGCACCGATGGAAGGACCAAAATCGCTGAAAGAAGTAGAAGGTTTTGGTGGCGATGATCTTGAAAATATTAAAAAACTTCGCGCAATTTTTGCCGGAAAAGATCTTGCTGCAACTGTATTAAAAGAAGCGCTCGTGCTCGAAGGTTCGGTGCGCGGTGTCGGCGTTCATGCTGCAGGAATTATTATCGCACCGAGAGATCTGACAGATTTAATTCCGGTTGCAGTTTCTAAAGACTCCGCACTCTGGCTCACGCAATATGACGGAAAAGTAATTGAAGATGCCGGCGTAATCAAAATGGATTTTCTTGGTCTGAAAACGCTCACCATTATCCGTGATGCGTTGCGCATGATCAAAGAAAATCACGGAATTGATATTGACATTGACACCATTCCGCTCGACGATCAGAAAACATTTGAATTGTACCAGCGCGGTGAAGCTAACGGAACTTTCCAGTTTGAATCCGTTGGCATGCAAAAATATCTCCGTGAATTAAAGCCGGATAAATTCGAAGATCTCATTGCGATGAACGCGTTGTATCGCCCGGGTCCGATTGAATATATTCCGGAATTTATTCTGCGCAAACACGGAAGAAAATCAATTACGTATGATCTTCCCGAGATGGAAGAATATTTGAAAGACACGTATGGAATTACGGTTTATCAAGAGCAGGTAATGTTGCTTTCCCAGAAGCTCGCAGGATTTACGAAAGGCGATGCCGATGTACTGCGTAAAGCGATGGGAAAAAAAGACAAAGCCACGCTTGATAAAATGAAAAGTAAATTCATTGACGGAACCAAAGCAAAAGGTTTTGATATTAAAGTGTGCGAAAAGATCTGGACGGATTGGGAAGCGTTTGCACAATATGCATTCAACAAGTCGCATTCTACCTGTTATGCATTTGTTGCGTATCAAACCGCCTATTTAAAAACGCATTACCCTGGTGAATACATGGCGTCGGTGCTCACGCATAATCTTGGAAATATCGACAAGATCACATTCTTCATGGAAGAAGCGCGTCGTATGGGTGTTCCCGTTTTAGGTCCGGATGTGAATGAATCTGAAATTCATTTCTCGGTAAATAAAAGCGGGCAGATCCGTTTTGGCATGGGTGCGATCAAAGGTGTGGGTGAGAATGCAGCGCTGGCAATTATTTCTGAGCGAAAAGAAAATGGTTCGTATAAATCTGTTTTTGATTTAGTGCGCCGTGTGAATTTACGTGCAGCTTCTAAAAAAACACTGGAGAATTTAGTTTACGGCGGCGGAATGGATTCATTTACCACGCTTCACCGTGCAACGTATTTCAAGAATGAGGGTGATGGCACTACGACGTTTCTTGAAAAAATTATCCGCTTCGGACAAGCGCACCAGGACGGGAAAAATTCTTCGCAGGTTTCTTTGTTCGATGTTATGGGTGACGATGGTGGAATTGAAATGCCTGAACCTGCAATTCCATTCGTAGAAGAATGGGGAAGAATGGATAAGCTGCGCGCAGAAAAAGATGCGATTGGAATTTATTTGTCTGGTCACCCGCTCGACGATTACAAAGTGGAGATGACCAATTTCTGCAAGCATAAGATCACGGAGTTAAAAGATCTTCCGAAATGGAAAGGTCACGAGTTGGTTGTTGGTGGAATGATCACGAGCGTGCAGCATAAAATGACGAAGACAGGAAAGCCATTCGGAACATTTTATTTAGAAGATTACAATGAATCGCATGAATTCGCATTGTTCGGAAATGATTACGTGGAATACAAAAAATACATTCTCACCGCCGGACTTTTTGTATTGATAAAAGGAACCGTACAAGCACGTTTCGGCCAGGAGGACAATCTTGAACTTAAAGTAAAGAGTATGGAATTGCTCAGCGAAATTCTTGAGAAGCGTGTAAAGAGTTTTACGATTCAATTACCGCTTACCGCAGTGAGTGATGAATTAATTTCACGGGTGCAAACGATTGTTTCCAAATATCCTGGAGGCGCAACAGGCGCACAGTTGAAATTCACGGTAATGGATACTGCGGAAAATATGAAGATTGAACTGCCTTCGAGGAAGATACGGGTGAAAGCGGAGAATGAAATGTTTAATGAATTGGATGCGTTGGTGCCGGAAGCGAATTGGAAGTTGAATTAGGCCTTCGATACATCCTCTCAAATTAAATCAATTCCTTATCCGTATTACTTTCAGTCTTCAGCTTGTCCGCTTTCGATACATCCGTCAAATACAGCATTGTATTTTCTGAGAAATAATTTCTTTGACGGGACAATCTGACAAGAGAAAGATTTAACTGTTTGTCAGATTGCGTGTTTCACTTTTCCTGGTTAAGCTCTGGTGCAATTTCCAAAAGTGAAAATGTATCGAAGGCGGACAAATAAGGAAGGCTGCTCAGAAAAATATATACGGCATAAATTTTTTAACCCATGGCGTTTTTTTCTCTACAGGATTTGGCATTCTTCCATTGCCTGACATTGTTTCGTAAGTAAGAATCGCATCTAATGTTGCGAGATAATCTGCATCGTTTACATTTTCTAATTTCTGTGAGATGCTTTTTTTGAGTTGAGAGACGTAGATGTTCATGGGTTTAAAAATTAATAATGAGTAATTAATAGATAATTAATTAGTAAGTTCCTTTTTGCGTGAGGGATAGTAGCGGTTACCCCACAGCTTACGAAAAAGTTATTTTAGAGAAAAAATTGCGAGGAGTAAAAGCGGATAGCCCGACCTTTAGGCGCGCCCTCCTACTTCATTTTCTTTTCCAGGTCTTTCAAACGCATTTCGAGCGCCATCAAACGATTATCGTCGGGCTTTGGAATATCTTTTGTGATGCGTGCTTCTACCTGCCACACCTGGCCGATTTCTTCGGCTTTCACTGCATAAGCATCGTACGCTTCGTTGTCGGAACGCAATTCAAAAACATTATTCCCCAATGGAAAAACGCGTTTTGAAACAATGCTTCCATCGTGCATGACAACGATATAAACATTGCCTTTTTTAATGTGCGCCAATTCCTCGACATAGCCGCCAACAAGCATATCTCCGGGATGAATGCCGGGAAGCATACTATCGCCGGTGATCTCGAATGCGCGGAATGTTTTTCCGTAAAAGCCGGGCAGACGAAATGAAGGAAGCTTTGCGATATAATCAGGATCTGATTGCCCCTGCAAATAACCTGCAGCAGCTTTACGATCGACCATAACGATATTTTCTTCATCGTCGTTGGAGATCTGCACTACCAAAGGAAGCGCGCCGGAATTTTTCTTGGCTTCGTTTGAGATGTACATTTCACCTTTGCCGTCCATGAGCCAAAGCGGATCGACATTAAATTTTGCGACGATGGCTTTATATACGTCGTAAGAAATTCCATTCTTCTCTCCTTCTAATTGGGAGAGCGAAGTTTGCGTAATGCCGATGTCGTTGGCAAATTCCGTCTGGCTCATGCCAAGTTGTTTCCGGATAATTTTAATTCGCTGTGCTAGTGTCATTTGGTTCGTTTATGGCACAAACTTAATAAAAATATTTGGATTATATTAAGCTTAGCTATATTTTTGTCATGTGATGCTGCTTTTATATGAGCAACTATAAGCAAAGTTAATAATACAGATTTAAAATTGGGAGGAGCAATTAGATGAATTTATCCACAAGAACGAACCAGGCCATGCATATCGGCCAGTTGATTTCCCAGGTTATTATGCCTCTTAGCGTCCTTAATGGCAACCCTTTTCCTCCCGCGGACGGAACTATCCCGAACGCCCGCCTGAATGACTCAATTATGAATAATTCAGGCGGGCAGGTAGCATCACAAAACTCATTATCATTCGAAGAGCGTGACCCCGTAAGGTCAACGGAGCGCGTGCCGGAATGCTCTTCGAACCAAACAGAACGGATCTTGTCTGCCAGCACCGGTGCCTCCGCTGCCCAAGGAACGACGGGTCCGTTCTTTCAACATGTTGAAGCTGCGTGAAATTGCCTTTCTTATTTGACATTTTTAGATATGACAAATAAGGTTTAGCAAGTCCCTAAAAACCTCTGCTGAGCAACGCTGCTTCCAACTACATAACGTCCTAATCTCTTTCAGTTTCCGGAAAGAGGTTGGGGCGTTTTTGTTTTGTCATGCTTCGATACATCCTGTCAAATTGAATATTGCAGTAAAAAAACACAGATTAATTTGGCGGGACACTCAGCATGACAAAACAAAATGGGGAGATCTATATTGATGCAGCTCTGCGGCAAGAAAAACTCCGTGATTATTTTTAGCGCCTGAGTATTTTATAATGCCGTTGTTTATTTATTTTGAATTCACTACTGTCCGGAATAAACTAAATTGGATTCACGATACATTTAATGAAAGTGCCGGCCTCAGCGGGTTTGCCGTTAAGAATTCAGCAGGAAATATTCCGGACAGTAATGTTTTGAGTTTATGAATTATGCTACCCTCATCACGCGAATACAAATAAAAAACGATAGCTTCCTGTCGTTGAAATTTCCATTTGACAAAGAATTAATTTCACGGATAAAGCAAATTCGCCGTGCATTTTGGGATAAAGAATTAAAATGCTGGTTGATTCCTGATAGCCCCGGAGCGGTTCTGCATATAGAGAACCTGTTTCAGCTTCCGGAAAAGATCAATCCGCTGCGGCAATCTGAAAAAGAAAAAGCGATCTCCTCCCCTGTTCCTGATCTTCCATTACTTTCCGGATTTTATCTTCCGCATATTGAAAAATATGTTGAGCACATGCGTATCCGTCGCTTCAGTGAGCAGACGATTTCGGTTTATAAGGAAACGCTGATTGTTTTTTTACGATGGACAAATGGAAAATTGCCGGAAGAAATTACTTCGCAGGATGTTCATGATTTTAACAGCAGCTACATTCTCGGGCGGAATCTTTCTGCTTCGTACCAGAATCAATTTGTGAATTCATTGAAGAAATTCTGTTCTGAAATCCTGAAATTGAATCTGGATCCGGGAGAGCTGGTTCGTCCGCGAAAAGGAAATCCGTTGCCGAATGTTCTTTCGAAGAGAGAAGTTGAAGAAATTATTAAGGTTACCCAAAATATAAAACACCGGGCCATGCTGCTGTTGATTTACAATTGCGGACTACGGCGAGGAGAACTGTTGAATCTCAAACCTGCTCATATTGAATCGACACGCATGATCCTGAATATAAAAGGCGGGAAGGGAAAAAAAGACAGGATTGTTCCTGTATCGGAAAAAATTATTTGCTTTCTGCGTAGTTATTATGTGGCGTTCAGACCGAAGATTTATTTATTCGAAGGGCAAAATCCGGGGGAGCAATATTCGGAACGAAGCATTGAACTTGTTTTGAAAAAAAGTGTGCGATTGGCAAAGATCAATAAACCTGTTTCGCTGCATTGGCTGAGGCATAGTTATGCAACACATTTATTAGAATCGGGCACAGACTTGCGTTACATCCAGGAATTGCTGGGGCATAGCAGTCCGAAGACGACGCAGATCTATACGCATGTGAGTACGCATGCCATAAGTAAAATTGTTTCGCCAGCTGATAGTTTGGATATTTGGTAAAACGAAACGGAGTTGCGCCAAGCCTGCTGATTTGGTATATTAGGCGATAGATTATAGCGGGTATAAGCTAGTTAGGCGACATTTAAGAATGAAAAAAACATTTGGCCATTTTATTTTATCATTCACTCTACTCTGTTCTGGCTGTATTCCAGAAAATAAAAGAACTGTGATTAATTTTGGAAATATTCCTGACTCAATGAAAAAAAAAGCAGAAAGCCCATTACCGAAAAACTGCTATCAAGTAAGGAATATAAATAATGGAGATATTGTTGGTTTATGGATCCCAATTGGAATTTGTGATGGAAAAGCAAGCGAAATCGAATGTTTTAAAATTTACCCAATTGATCCATCAGAAACTAGTACCGCGTTGATGACTCTCAATAAAAATGGAGATTGTATTGACAATCATAGTGACTACATTTCTCATTGCAAATACAAACTGAATTATTTGCAAAGAGCTTTAGTGGAATATGATGCTGATGGGGAAAAAGGTGAATCAGGTATACTTGAAATTTCACGCCTGGATTCAACATACCTCATTTTGACAAGAAATGATCAGACAAACTCGTACCTCTACAAAAGAAAAGAATAACGTCGCCTAACAGCGCCTTTGCACAATGGCGCAGGAAAGATTAATTTTAAAAAGGAAAGTTTTTTCCTGTGCCACTGTGCAAAGGCGCAAAACGTTAGGCGTAATTATAACGACATCATAAATTAAAAAAACAAGCATGGCGACAAAGGATCTTGAACAAGAAGTAGAAAATTTTTATAAATATTATCTTGACAACTACAAGACATTTGAAAAGGCGGCCGAATATTTTCGTTCTCTTCTTAATTCCTTGATAAGTGACGATTGCGAAATTCAATCGATTACTTATCGGGTCAAAGACAAAGAAGAGTGTGTAAGCAAATTCAAAAGAAAATACCTTGAAAAGATTGAACAGGAAGGAAAACCTTATCAAATAAAAGATGCGATAACTGACCTAATTGGGCTAAGAATTGTTTGTCTTTATGAAACCGAAATAACAAAAATTCAGGATGTTTTAAATGAGAATTTTAAAGTTGTTGAAGTAACGGACAAAATAAAAAGTCTTGACAGTACTGAAAACCAATTTGGATACAAGAGCCTTCATATTGACTTAAAACTAAATGATTCTCGAAATAAATTGCCCGAATTTAAAAAATTTGCAGACTTTAGGTTTGAAGTTCAAATAAGGACTATAATTCAAGACGCGTGGTCAGTTCTTGACCATAAAATTAAGTACAAAAAAAGTATCCCACCCGACTTAAAGAGAAGAATAAATAGACTTGCGGCCTTATTTGAAATTGCTGATGATGAATTTTTCAATATTAAAGTTGGGACAACTGATTTTGAAGAAAAGGCTAAGACTGAAAGCAAGCCTAACGAACCTATAAATGTTCTAACCTTCTTAACTACAGCAAGCCAGAGTTTTCCAACATATCAGTTTTTATCATACAAAGCAGACGGATTCGTACACGAACTTATTAATCTTAAATCTGACTTGACGCAAAAGGAACTTTCGGAAAGCTTAAAAAACAACTTGGACAAAGTAAAAAGTTACAACGGTGAAATAGTAACTAAATCTCCAGCAAACTATTTAAATCCGTACACGATGATTAGACATTGCTTATACCTTAGTGACAAAGGTAAATTTAGTAGTGTTTTGTTCAGAGTTCAAGCCGAAACGTTTGACGAATGGTTAAAAACGCAAAAAAATAACATAACTGAAAGCAAATAAATATGGGCACATGAGTATTTCACAGACATTCATTAAATATGGAGTATCGGACGAAATAGCCCGCGAACTTGAAAACAAAGGACTCACTAAAACGAAAGTTCTTAAGACTTCTTTGAAAGCCTTAATCACCAATTATGATCTTGAATCTTCAGTTGCAGCATTCGTAAAAGACTGCGTGAAAAGAAAACCAATCGCAGATGAAATAATTCAGCAACTTTTAGAAAACAGCTACTTCTCATGCTGCATTTGCAAAGGAAATAAAAGTGACGCATATATCATTCATCATATCGTTCCCTACTCTAAAACCAAAGACAACAAGTACGATAACCTCGCTGTCCTTTGCCCTAACGACCACGATTTGGCGCATAGAGAAGGCATTGCGTTAACAAATAAAATTACCGAGAAACAAGTCAGGATGGCAAAAGTTAATTGGGAAAAGGAGGTTAAAGAAAAAACCGCCAATAAATTAAAACAAAGCGCATCCGAACTTGATAGAATAGATAAATCAAAGGTTAGTTTTATTTCTCGGCAACTTCACGACAATAAAGCGATTAATATTGAGTGCGACCATAAGATTACCACACACACAAAGTTCATCCTTATTGTCGACCAGACAACAATCGAACAAGAATTCGTTACTTATGTTTCAATAAAAACTGACCAAGGTGATCATAAATGGATTGGTTTTGCTACAGCTCTTGCTCTCAAAAATGTTTATTCTTCAGAAAGAGTGTACAGAGTTGGCAGACCAGGAAAAAAACATTACGAATTCGTAGAATACATTTATGAGAGAATTAATGAAAGTGGATTAGTAGTTAAAGGACAGCCAATTTTGATTAACCAAGTCAGACTTTGGGGCTGGCACAATAATAATCAGACACTCAACTTCAAATTTGCATTGTTGGATTAATCAAGACAAATCAACAAGCTTTGAAAGTGAAATTTCCAAAGCATTAGCAATTTTCATTAAAGTGAGTAAACGCGGATTGGTTTTGCCATTTTCAATCATGTGCAATTGGGTCCGACCAATCTCACAATCAAAGGCAAATGCTTTTTGATCGAGACCTTTCTCTTCTCTCAATGCCTTTATTTTGACACCTAATTTTTTAAAATATTTTTCATCTTTCGTGTTCACTATAGCGAATATCCAAAATTTATCTCTACCTTTTGTTCGTTATTCCGAACACGACAAAATGAGCCGATTTAGGAAGTTGAAAATACATAGTAAGTTTCGCACCAGAAGGTGGGACAACACAACTATTCCTGAAATTCGACTTGAGGGCAAATGGCTTGACGAACTTGGTTTTAAACAAGGACAAATAGTTATAATTGAACAGGAACAAAATAAGCTGACCATCAGGCTTGACAACGGACAGAAATAACTACGCCTAACAGCGCACTGGCGCAATTGTGCACATTTTAGTTCTCTTCAAACTTTTTCTTTATATTTATCATTAGTATTGGCAGACAGTTTTGTGTTCCAAAAATGCACAACTGTCGCCAGTGCGCAAACCGTTAGGCGTAATTATACACAGACAGCAATTATATTCATGGACAAAGAACAGGGAAAAGAAATAATTGAGATTAAAAACCAGATAGCGAGACAATTCACGAAATCTGACTGGTTAGACTTGGGTTATTCCCTTGGTTGTTATGACATAATTGAAGGACATGGCAGACTTTTGAGAAGTTTGAGTTTTGGTGACGATGATTATGAAGGTAATATTCTCGAGGTGTTGACTTCAATTATTAAACAGGATTCTAAAAATTTTCAAGAACTCAAACACTTTATTTCTGACAAATATTCGACACCAATTGTTTCTGAGTTTATATCGACAGCGCATATCGAGACACCAAAAAAAATGATAACCTTTTCGCCACAAGTTTTTGAAATTCCAATAAAACCTCAAAACGAAAAATTGGTTACAGTTATGTTACCATTTAAACTGCAAGCTTCATTCGCTGCCGTAAAATCAGCTTGCGACAAATTAGGATTGGAATGTAAAAAGGCTGACGACATTTGGGAAAATGCAACTTTTATTCAGGACATTTTTGAACTTATATTTACTTCTAAAGTTGTTGTTGCTGACTTCACAGGAAAAAATCCAAATGTATTTTACGAAGTTGGTATTGCTCACACTCTTGGCAAGACAGTTATTCCTATAACGCAATCATTTGACGATGTCCCTTCTGACCTTGGTCATCATAGAGCATTAAAATATTTGCCAAATGAACAAGGTTATACCGATTTGACAAATGAATTGACTAAAAGACTTGAAACAATAATTCCAAAGCCGACATCCGACTGGTGAAAAAAGTCTTATCAAGATAGATCAACCAGCTTGGACAGAGAAATTTCCAAAGCGGTAGCAATTTTCAGTAGAGTGCCTAAACGAGGATTTGTTTTGCCGTTTTCAATCATGTGCAATTGAGTCCGACCAATCTCGCAATCAAAGGCAAAGGCTTTTTGATCAAGTCCCTTTTCTTCCCTCAATTCCTTAATCTTGACACCTAATTTCTTAAAATATTTTTCTTCTTTCGTGTTCACTATAGCGAATATCCAAATATTATTTTTACCTTGTGTTCGGATTAGCGAACACAATGCAATGAACCTATTCAGGAAATTAAAAATTCATAGTAAGTTCCGCACCAGACGGTGGGACAATACTACTGTGCCTGAAATCAGACTTGAGGGAAGATGGTTGGAAGAAGTGGGATTCAAAGAAGGAGAACGTGTCAAAATTCAAGTAGAGAAAAACAAGTTGACCATTACGCTCGACAACGGACAGAAATAACTACGCCTAACAGCGGTTTGGCGCAAGCGGGGCTGACGTGCTTCGTATGACAGTTTTTTGTAAATTTGAATATTCGGCTTCGTAGAAAGTTTGGTGGTAAAATCCCCGCCTGCGCCAAGCCGAAAACCGTTAGCGGTCATTGTAACGACCGACAGTGCAACGAAAAATGATAGTAGAAAATGACAACAGTAACAAACGACATAGAACAATTAACGACCAAGTTGAAAGACAACGGTTGGCTTCATCTGTCAAACAAAACGGAGGAGCAACTCAACGACATTCTCAACTCTCTTGGACAAGTAATTATGACGACTGATGTAGTTGTAAAACCAGACGGCAAGGGAATGGTAACATCTGCAAAGGGACTGGACTTTCATACCGACCACCACAACGCAAAATATATTTTATGGTATTGCATCAAGCAAACCGACAGCGGTGGCGACAGTATTTTAATGGACGCAGAAAAAATATTTCAGCAACTTTCAGCCGACCGACAAGACCAATTAAAGACAATTGAACTTTTTGAACACAAAGTATTCCCTGACGACAAAGAGAGTTATCCTTTTGTAGCAATTGACAACAACGGAAACAGAAAATTTTATTACTCATTTTGGCTTGTAAAGAATGAGGACAAACAAAATGAAGCATTGCTTATTTTTCAAAAACTAATAAGAGAAACTGAACCCGTGCGTTTGAATTTAAAAGACAAGGATATTCTCATCGTGGACAACCACAGAGTTTTTCACGGTAGGACACCAATTGACGGAAGTAAAGACCGCTTCCTAAAAAGATTTTGGCTATCAGCAAATCAAATAAATAACAACAATTAAAATCAAATCAAAATGGACACAGCAATCCTCACTTACCCAGACCCGATTAGCATTGAAAGAATTTCTCTCCTAATCAACGACAAAAAAATTGACCCAAAAGTTGCCGAGCTTGACTTGGAGATGATTAAAATGAAACTCCGAGAAACAGAAGAAGGCGAAGGTTGGACTTTTGAGCAATGCGACAGTGCAGAAATAGAATACAAACGTTATTTGCATTTGTGTTTTGTTATTGGCAAAGGCATTGTTCCAAATAAAATAATGGACAAGTTTTGGCATTACCACATCTTGGACACAAGAGCTTACATCAAAGACTGCGATAGTGTATTTGGACATTATTTGCACCACTTCCCTTACTTTGGAATGAGAGGCGAACAGGACAAAATTGACTTGGACAATTCATTTCTAAAAACCAAAGAACTTTATCTACAAACTTTCGGTGAACCAATCTCTCGTGACGAACACACCGACTGTTGGCACGACTGTCAAAACCGTTGCTGGAATGAGTGCAGTAGTAAATAATAAGCGACTGACATTGGACAGAAAAGAACAACGAACCGCTAACAGCACCTACCCAAAAGGCGGGGTTTCGTGCTTCGCAGACACATTTGTGGTAGCCGAAAGTTCAGTTCTCCGAATGAAGTTTAGTGGTAAAAATCCCGCCCTTCGGGTAGCTGCAAAACGTTATGCGGCATGCTAAAAAAACCGAACGTAAAGTGAAAAGACGAAATAAAATAATCATATTGGGACTGTTACTTCTTGTTGCAGGTGGACTTGGACTTTGGAAGTTCAACAAAGACTTTTTGCTTCTATGGAACAGTAATTCTATCAAGGTGACAACTGACAACCCATTGACACCAGACAAAGTGAAAATTGAATTTGGTATTAGCGTTAACACTATTAATCGTTCGACAGACACCGACCTTTTTCAAAGACGAGAAAAATATGCAGTCCTGTATGACGGTAAAACCAAAGACGAAATGATTAATGACTATGGAGAGAATGATTTCTTAATCACATACGACAATAAATATTATTTCTCTTTCCGACAGTTTAAGTTTAATCGCAGACACCAACACAACTATAATTTTCACTTTTACCAAAAAGACAACAAAATATATATTCGTGCCGACATAAAAGGACAAGATGCAATGAAATTTGAAAGACCTATGCTTGACATTAGTTTAGCGGACAAATACAGGTGCAATGTTCCAGTAGACAGCGCAGGAGTAATTTACAATATGATTGAATTAGTAAACCCAAACGAAAAATGAAAGCACGACCGCATAACAAGCGTTTGGCAAAAAAGCGGGTTCAGTGGTAATTGAGCATTCTACCTCGTATCAAATTTTGTGCTGGGTTGACAGTTTTGTGCTTCGAAATCCGCTTCTTCGCCAAGCGCCAAAACGTCAGGCTGTGAAAAAACTTCGTTTTTCACACGGACTTCCTGAATTTCACTTCATCAATTATTTCATAACGCATTTATTTGCGTTGTACCGGTAGCAAATTTTCATGCTGCTAATTTCATTCCACT
>JBDSHN010000054.1:0-10672 GCA_039918435.1 Bacteroidia bacterium
ACGGCGCTTATACAAACGATAAAAAGATCAATACGTTTATCGGCTATTCGCTTAATCTTTTGGGCGGCTCTTCTCATAACTGGAAGCTGCAGCATAATATCATGCATCATACCTACACCAATATCGCCGGTCTTGATGATGATATTGATGAGAAGCTCGGCATGCGCTTTTCTCCGCATACCAAACAACGCGGTTTTCAAAAGCTTCAATTTCTGTATGCATTTTTATTTTACGGGATCATTACCCTCTACTGGGTTTCGCTGAAAGATTTCGTCCAATACATTCGTTATACCCGTAACGGCGTAAATCCTAATTCAAAAAAAGAGAATACTACTTTTTTGCTGAAGATCATTATCAACAAGCTTTGCTACTTTTTCGTAACGCTTTTTTTGCCGATCTATTTACTTGAAATTCCGGCATGGCAAATTATTACCGGATTTGTAACCATGCATTTTATTGCAGGTGTTATTCTTTCTGTCGTGTTTCAAATGGCGCATACTGTAGAACACACTTCTCATCCTGTGCCCGACGAACATGGAACGATTGAGAATACATGGGCCGTTCACCAGATGAATACCACCGTAAATTTCGCGCGCGACAGTAAATTGATCTCATGGTATGTCGGCGGATTAAATTTCCAGGTGGAGCATCATTTATTTCCGAAAATCTGTCATGTGCATTATCCCGAAATTGCGCACATTGTAAAAGAAACCGCTGAAGAATACGGCGTGCCTTATCTTGAAAGCGGCACATTCGCTCAGGCTTTCCGCTCGCACATCACCACATTAAAACGTTTCGGCGGTTTGCCAGCGCTTGACGAAGTAATTGCAGGATAAACTATTCGTAATATGTCAATGGAAAAATGAGCTATAAGACCAGTTTCTTATAGCTCATTTTTCTTTTTAAATTTATCATCCAGGTAAATTACATGACACAAAAAATTCCTTTTCCATTTATTCTTGACCGACTGTTTTCGCTTCAGCCCGAAACAAAACCGATGTTCGGAAGTCACGCAGTGTACGTGCGCGAAAAAATCATGTTCGTACTGCGCGAGCGGGAGGATCATGAAGATGTAAATGGTATATGGATTGCTACTTCGAAGGAACATCATGCTTCTTTGAAAAAAGAATTTCCTTCTTTACAATCCATATACATTCTTTCCGGCGGCAAAGGAGAAACAGGCTGGCAAATGATTCCGGCAGATGCAATTGATTTTGAAAGCTCAGCAGATAAGATCTGTGATTTGATTTTAAAGGGTGATGTCAGGATTGGAAAGGTTCCTAAGGCGAGAAAGAAGAAGTGATTGATGATGGCGTGCAATGGAACCCGGAGAAAAACAACAAAATAAATTATCTCACCCGTTCCAAATAAATATCTTTTCCGCCAAAACTTCCACCGCGCGAGTAGCCACTCACAATAATACTTCCGTGATCGGATGCAATTCCATATCCCGCATCATCTGAACTTGTGCCGAGCCATCTTTGTTTGTGAATGTTGCCGTTTTCATTTACCTGGAGCAAATAAACATCCTCGCCATAATCCGGTCTTGAATTGCTTCTTGCAACAATTCCATAAGTAGTTCCACACACGCACATATCTTCGCTTCCGTCATGCTCTACTCCGCCATAGGTATAATTCCATAATTCTGTACCGTCATTGCCGATTGCACGAAGAAAAACATTGTGCGTTGTGAGTGGTGAAACAAGTCCCTGATGGCCGGAAATAACCCAGCCATTTCCGTTTATTGCGCGCACTACTGCATGCGGCTCATCGTATCCTGATGTTCCGTAGTTATAAAATTGCGTTTGCCGACCGCTGTCGTTCAACAGCAATAGAAAACCATCTGCCGAATTCGTAAATGTGCTGTACGTGTACCCGATAACCGCATAAGTTCCATTCTGATTCCTGCACGCCGACATTGCACCGTCTGCTCCTGCTCCACCAAAATTATGCGACCAAAGCGAATCGCCGGTAGTATTCAAACGTAAAATCCATGCGTTATCATCATTGCCGCTGTTGGAAATTCCTGAAACCAAATATCCATTTTCAACAGTCAAGATATTTATTGCATCGTCATTGTATAAACCGCCGTAAGTTTTTGTCCATATTACATTTCCATCTGCATCTGTTTTTACAATATAAAAATCGTCGCCGCCTGCCCCGAAACTATTGGTGTATCCTCCAATTACAAATCCGCCATCAGCAGCTTTATCAAACGACCAGGTGACTTCATTTCCTGCGCCGCCAAAATATTTTATCCAGCGCTGATTACCATCATGATCGGTGCGCAGCAGGAAAAAATCAGTTCCTCCATTCGGACCCGCGCCATACCCGCAAACAACAATATCTCCGTTATCAGCCACTTTAACCTGCCTGCCGGTTTCATCGCCAGCCGTCCCATAATTATGGATAAAAGTACTGGCTTGCGGAATCGATTCCGGATCTTTTTTACAGGAGGCGATTAAAAGCAGCAGAATTAAAAATGGAAGTATTCTTTTCATTGAGAATAAATATAAGAAGGAAAAGAAGGAATGATGAATGATGTGCGGATTAATAATTGCAAACCACAGGGGTAAAAGTGTTAGTCTTACGCTATTAAAATTCCTCCGGAAGCAGGGCCAACGCAACATAATAAATCGATGATGCTTAAATTGGGAATAAATTCATGGCGTTCTTCAAAAACCTGCAAGTAACGTTTCGGATGAAAGGCCGGATCTTTTTCTATTGGGACTTTTGGCGAGATGAGCAATCGAAAATCCATTTTATTTTCAGGTGCGCTAAACGTTTCGGTCAAAATTATTTTTTTATCCAGCTTCAGCAACTTCAGGGTGAGCTTTAGCAATTCAGTAGTATAATTCAATAAAAGAGAATGCTCCTTCTTTTCATAGAAAGGAGAAAAATGATCGGCATAAAAATTAAAAAAAGGAGAATTCCCATAAGCAGAACGAATAGATTGCCAGTGCTGTCGTTGCCAGGCTTCTTCGTAATTAATTTTCACATCGCACATACGTGTATGATTAGGCGCATGAACAGGAATGATCAGATCCTGAATTCCATTTGCTCCAACAATGCGAGTACGATTGCGCCAAGTTTGTTTAACGTAATGTTCATGCTGCTCTACAATGATTTCACTGGCCTGAAATAATTTCGAATACCATTGAACGGGTGCAAGATAAAAGGATGGCAGAATAATTTGTTTTGAAGTTATCATTTTGAAAAATGTCCAAGGCGAATTTCACGATGAGTCCGGAAACGACCACAAGGTTTTTTGAATTATTTAATACGATTAAAACATCTTCCCCAACGCACATGCCCGCTCACTTTATCATAAGAAAATAAAATCATTGTGGCTTTTCCTACAATATGATCTTCAGGAACAAATCCCCAATAGCGCGAATCCATCGAATAATGTCGGTTATCTCCCATCACGAAATAATAATTCATCTTGAACGTGTATTCGGTCGCGTATTTATTATTGATAAAAATAGAATCATTACGCACGACGATTACATTATGCTCGTAGTTGACAATGATGCGTTCGTACAAAGGAAGACTGTCAATGGTCAGCTTTACTGTTGCATCTTTTTTCGGAATCACGATTGAACCATAATTATCGAGGTTCCACGGAAATTTCTGTGTGTGAGGAAATAATTGTTCATCAAATAAACCTGCACGGGAAAGTTCGGGCTCAACAGAAATCACCTGCCGGATTAGACGTAAGCTATCGGCTTGTGATGGAAGAAGTGGTAATGTATAAATGAAATATTTTCCCTGCTGACTTTCACGTATCATGCCGAGCCTGGTAAGCTTTACACTGTCTTTTTTCGTGGAATCGATTTTCACCACATAATTAAAAACAACTTGTTCCGGATAAGGAAGCGCCTTTCCATTGATAAAAACTTCACGGTCCACAATTTTAAACGTATCGCCGGGAAGTCCGACACAACGCTTTATAAAATGTGTGCGGTGATCAACAGGATAATTTGTTGGCTTGCCTGTCAATGGAAAAAGATCTTCGGCAGGAAAGTTAAAAACAAGCACATCATTGTTTTTAATATCCGAATAACCCGGAACACGGTGATAGCCCCAGTTCCACCATTCGAGGTAAGCGTGATATCCGCCGATCGTCTGGTGTGAGAATGGAAAACTCAACGGGGTTATGGGAATGCGCGCACCATAAGCAAGTTTGTTGACAACGATATAATCACCGGCGAGCAAAGTATTGTCCATCGAATCGGATGGAATTGCAAAAGGTTCGAAGATGAATGCTTTAACGAACAGCACACCGACAAAAGCAAATGCAAGCGCCTCAAGCCATTCGCGTACCGGAGATTTTCTTCGGCGTGTTGTATTCTTTTTTTCGGGAATTTCCACAGCGGATTCCTGTTCAGGCGGGATTATTTCAGGTGCTGTGATTTCATAATCCGCAGAAGGGTCATCATTTCCATCATTGATCAGCTCCGGATTATCGGAAAGCTCATCGACAGGAAATTTTTCTTCTTCCATGGGAAAAATTCAACATTCAACATTCAAACTTCAATATTTCAAAATCTGGTTTAGGTTCTTTACTATAATACGAGCAAAATAGTGAAAGGTTATCGCTAAAAAATTCTGAATACTGAAATTTGAATTATTTGAATTATTTCTTTTTGGTCTGGACTTTTAATTTTTCGTCTTTGCCTTTTCCTTTCCCGCGGTTCTTGAATTGATTGTAAGCGATGATAACAACAATTCCACCGATCACCCACCAGAGGTAAGATTTTGATAATCCTTCTTTGGAAACAAATGACATCATCCGTTCAGGACGCATTCCTGATTTTTCACCTTTCGACATCCACACAAATACAGGTTTTCCTACAACATGGTCGGCAGGCACATATCCCCAATAACGTGAGTCGAGCGAGTTGTGACGGTTATCTCCCATCAGCCAGAAATAATCCTGCTTGAATGTATAGGTAGTTGCAGGCTGACCATTGATAAAAAACTTTCCGTCTTTTTCTACTAACGTATTATTTTCATAAACGCGGATAATACGTTCCCATAATGGAAGACTATCGTGCGACAAATGAACGGTCATTCCTTTTTTGGGAATAACAAGCGGACCGAAATTATCTCTTGTCCACTGAAAAACATCAGGCGCGTGAGGAAAAAGATTGTGCATTTCATAATACACTTCCCAGGTATCATTCGACTGTGCACCTGCCTTAAAAAGTGCATACCTTGTTTTGAAATCTTCGAGTGAATCAAGAGAAGGTCGCACTTTCGAAAAATGTGAATTCAGCTGCCTCATCTGTTTTTCATTGGCAAGGATCTTTGCCCTGTAACCCTTGCGGCTTGTGCCCTGTACTTCAATTCCTGCATCGTCAAATAATTCCTGCGACAGATCACCGTCTACTTCATAGCTGAACTGTAAATGTTCAGGCTGCATAGAAATTGTTCCGTTTACATACAGCACTCGATTACGGATCTCTATTTTATCACCTGCAATTGCTACACAACGTTTTACATAGTTGTCTTCTTTGTCAACCGGGTGTACAACGATTGAATCCGGAACCAATATTTTACGTTCCTTGTCAACGGTTTCATCATTTATAACTGAACTGTGCAGTAATGCCTGCATACGGAGGTAACCGTAATAGCTTCTATTCCTGTCTCCAATCCAAACCGTATCACCTTCAGGAAAATTAAACACAACAATATCGTTGCGTTCTACTTTTCCGAATCCCGGCAAGCGCATAAAAGGAAGTTCTATCCAGTCGAGATAAGAACGTGTTGTTTCTGTTCCCGGAATTGTATTGTGCGTGAATGGAATAGTAAGCGGAATAGCAGGGACTTTTGCACCGTAGCTCATTTTGCTCACGAATAAATAATCGCCGACAAGTAAAGTTCCTTCCATGGAAGAAGAAGGAATTACAAATGCTTCGAAGAAAAATGTGCGGATAAGTGTTGCGGCTACAACAGCGAAAATGCCGGCTTCGCCCCACTCTTTCAGCCAATGTTTCTTTTTCTCTTCCGGCGGAACTCCCTGGAATTTCACGTCTTTGGAAAATCCGAGATAAGGAAGCCAAATGAAATAACCGAGCACTGCGAGAACATGATGAATGAATTTTCTCTTGCCGAAACAATTTGAAAGCAGCACAATCATTACTGCAAGCATATAAAAACCAACTGTAGGAATCATTACTAAGAAGATCCACCACCATGGTTTTTGAATGATCTTCAGCCAAATGAGAAAATTGTAAACGGGAACAAACGCTTTCCAGCCTTTTTCACCGGCCTTCTCAAATGTTTTGTAAAGTCCGATCAGCATCAGCGCTGCTGAAACGAGCAGGAAAATATGTATTGGGCGCATAGGTTAAATTTGGAGAGCGAAAGGTAAGAGGAAAAGCACTTGTCAGTTATTTGTTGTCAGAAAAAATCACCGTTCATCAGTAACACGCCGCAAAAAACTGTTAAAAGAAGTTGTGAGATGTTAGTTATCGGTTATCAGAAGTTAGTATAATAAATTGATCCTCTAATGCAGCATATTGACAACCGATAACTGACTATCCCAGGAGATCTTCCATTCCATAAACACCTTTTTTCCCAACCATAAATTCAGCAGCTAAAACAGCGCCCATTGCAAAACCTTCGCGATTGAATGCTTCATGCGTAATGGTGATTTTATCAACGGCAGAAGTGTAATTGACAGAATGTGTACCTGGAACTTCGCCAATGCGTTTGGAATGAACCGGCAATTCATCAGCTGGAAATTCAGCTGGAAATTCGCCGGGATAATCTTTGTAATTTTTCAGGTTATGATTATTGGAAAGAATTTCTTTGGCGAGTGAAATGGCAGTACCGCTCGGCGAATCGAGTTTGTGAATGTGATGAATTTCTTCCATTGATGCGCGATATTCCGGATAACGGCTCATCAACTTTGCCAGCTTTTGATTGAGGTGAAAAAATAAATTTACGCCAATGCTGAAATTAGAAGCATAAAAAAAGCCGCCTTCTTTTTCGGCACATTCCGTCTTTACATTTTCCATTCGCCCAAGCCATCCCGTAGTTCCTGCAACAACGGGAATGCTATTACAAAAACAACGGAGAATGTTCGGCACGGCTGTATCAGGGGTGCTGAATTCAATGGCTACATCAGCTGCTTTTAATTCTGAATCCGTGGTTGTTGCGGCCGTTTCTTTATTCAACTTTAAAACAATGGTGTGTCCGCGTTTGAGTGCGATGGCTTCAATGGTTTTACCCATTTTTCCATATCCGAGCAAGGCGATTTTCATGGTGCGAAGTTAATATGCTAATGTGCAAATTTGCTAATGTGCTGATAAAAAAGGTTACCGGATAAAATCTATAATCCACGCAAAGTCATAGCATATTAACCAAAAATCCGAAGGTTATATTAGCTGTTTCTATAGCTGAGCGATGCCAGAAACTGGCGGGAGTACCTTAATACTTAGAAGAGGCGGATTGGAAAAAGCGAAAATGAGTTTGAAAGAAGTATAAATTAATCTGTAAGAACTTGCGGATTTTTATCAAATTAAAAATATACCAATTGATTTTGCTATAGGCGCCTATGCGTGAATTTCTCAATTTCTTTTTTCCGTTAATGGTGCCCAAAATAGTTGGTGTTTTTCCAATTTCTCAATTCACAAAAAGAAAAGCCGGGCCGGAATAAAAACAGCCCGCCTTCTCTTTGCAATGTCATTCTGTTATCGCTGAATTACTACGCGCATAACTTGCTTCTGCTTATCTCCTGTCAAACGCAGCGTGTACGTCCCTTCTGCCAGCTGATCATTCCCCATTGTGTTGCTGCCCTGCACAAGCATTTTCGTTTCTACGATCTGTCCGAGGCCGTTTGTTAGCTCAGCCTTGCATGCGTGTGAAACATTTACCTGGAAGTTTCCGCCTGATGGATTCGGAAAAACAGAAGTAATCATTCCCGAAATTCCATTTGTGCCCATACATGCATCTACCATTACCGAATCTGTTGCTGATGATGTGCATCCAACGCTGTCGGTAAATGTGTACGTGATGGCGTATGTTCCGATGCCGGCCGATTGCGGATCAAAATTTCCTGCTGTAACACCGGTTCCTGAATATGTTCCGCCTGTTGGCGACCCTGTTGTGAGCGGGAACAGCTGATCGCCCAGGCAAATAATCGGTACAGCAGCAGTGAATGTGACCGCAGGAATAGAGTTGAATGTAATGTTGATGGTGGCCGCTGCGGTGCATCCATTTGCATCGGTTACCGTAACCGAATACGTGCCGGAGGCGAATGCGGTGAGCGTTTGTTGCGAAGTGCTGTTGCTCCACAGATAGGTCATTCCCGGATTTCCCGCATCAAGCAAAAGACTATTCCCGCAGAGAGTTGTGTCGATACCGATGTTCACAGTAGGCGGCGTGTTGATCGTTACTACAATGTTATCTGCATTCGTGCATCCTGTTACTGTGTTGGTCACGCTGACATCGTAAGTTCCCGAAACTGTTACGTTCAGTGTCTGCGCGCTGCTGTTATCGCTCCAGAGGAAATTCATTCCTGCATTTCCTGCATTCAGTAGAATTGTTCCGCCGCACAGCGTGGTGTCTGCACCTAACACAACTATCGGAAGCGGGTTTACGGTTACAACAATCGTGTCCATATCAGAGCAGCTTGCGCCATCACCCGCAGTGAGTACGTACGTTGTAGTTATTGTTGGTGATGCGACTGTAACTGCGCTGTTCGGAGTGCTCAATCCTGCTGTTGGCGTCCAGCTGTAAACAGATGCGCCACCCGTTGCAGAACCGTTCAGTGTTGTTTGATCGCCTGCACAGATCTGCAGGTCTGATCCTGCGCTTGCTGCAATGAAGCAGGAAGACACAGCGTTGCAGCAATTTCCGCCAGCGCCAAGGTTGTATGGAATTGAGCTCCAGCATCCATATTGTGTGAAGTAGCTTACGAGCGTTCCTCCTGTCGTAGACTGGAAATACGCTTTGATCTGATCTGCGGTATTACATCCGCCCTGGTTCGAAGTGGTGCTGCAGGAATACGCGCACACAATGCTGTTGGATCCGTTCGGATTGGTCAGCGTGCTCGGCGGAAGAAAATTCACCGAAGTAGTTCCTGATGGCGAATTAATGGTTGTTGTTGTCGGCGAATTGGAGCAGTGATGATTAGTCGTGCTCACGAATCCTGCGTACCGCACCTCGGTTACATTGCCTGCATAAGCACCCGTAATATTGATCGTTGTTGGCTCGTACGTACATATTCCGATCTTGATGTTGGGAATGTTCACATCCACATTGATGTTGAGTACACCACCATCGTAGTTGGTATACACCCAAAGATTACCCCCCGGATTGCAGGTGATTTGTGAAGACAATTGAACGGCGCTTGCGGAAAGGAATATAACGCTCAGCAGAAAGTGGTAGAATTTTTTCATGTGATATATGTTTAGGGCGAAAACTATTGCTGTAAGATAATGGTTTTCCTCAAAATCATGCGCAAGAAACAAGTATTGAAAAAACTGACCGAAGACAAAGCAAAAAATGAAACTGATACACTGCCTGATTCGGGGATTAACCCATTAGCACATTTTAATTAACTAAATTTGCCGCCTCAAAGAATAACGCCAATTAAAGCATGACGCCACAGCAGGAAATAGAACGCAGAAGGACATTTGCCATTATCAGCCACCCTGATGCAGGGAAAACCACGCTTACTGAAAAGCTCCTCCTCTTCGGTGGCGCAATCCAGACAGCAGGTGCGGTGAAAAGCAACAAGATCAAAAAGACCGCTACTTCCGATTTTATGGAGATTGAAAAGCAGCGTGGAATTTCGGTTTCTACTTCGGTGATGGCTTTTGAATATGGCGGTAAACGAATAAATATTCTCGATACGCCGGGTCACAAAGATTTTGCGGAAGATACGTATCGCACATTGACAGCGGTCGATTCTGTAATTCTTGTTGTGGATAGCGTAAAAGGTGTTGAGGAACAAACGCAGAAGCTGATGGATGTGTGCCGCATGCGCAATACTCCTGTCATGATATTTGTGAATAAGCTCGACCGTGAAGGACAAGATCCGTTTGACCTGATTGAAGAGATTGAAGAAAAATTAAAAATTGCTGTTTCTCCGCTTTCGTGGCCGATTTCAAAAGGAAGTTCGTTCCGTGGTGTTTATAACCTGCATCATAAAGAGTTGAATATTTTCACACCGCATAAAACGGCAAAGTCGGAACCGGGAATTAAGATCAATGATGTTTTCGGTGACGAAATTTTGAAATACGTCAATGAAGATCTTGTATTAAAATTGCGCGAAGATGTAAAGCTGATCGACGGCGTATTTGAGCCATTTGATGCAGGATTGTACCGCGATGGATTGCTGGCTCCATTATTTTTCGGAAGTGCCATCAACACATTCGGTGTGCAGGAATTGCTGGATACATTTTTAGAAATTGCGCCACCGCCCGCATCACGACAGGCAGAGGAGCGTGAAGTTTTAGCAACCGAAAAACCATTTACAGGATTCGTTTTTAAAATTCACGCCAACCTCGATCCGAATCACCGCGACAGGATTGCATTCGTGCGCGTCTGTTCGGGCGAATTTGAGCGGAATAAATTTTATTATCACACGCGCCTGAAAAAAAACGTGCGCTATGCAAATCCCACTACGTTTCTTGCCAATGAAAAAAAGCTGATT
>JBDSHN010000055.1:0-97370 GCA_039918435.1 Bacteroidia bacterium
CTTACACATTTAACTGGCTTCCTTCAGGTCCGACTACAGAAGACAGAACCGGACTTGTAGCAGGAACTTATTCTGTACAAATTACAGATATCAACGGTTGTACAGGAACTGTTACAGCAACAGTAACACAACCAACCTCTCCTGTTTCAGGAACGACAGTTGTGACAAACGTTTCTTGTTTCGGTGGATCAAATGGTGCTATTAACCTTACCCCAACAGGAGGAACAGGTCCTTACACATTCAACTGGTTACCTTCAGGTCCAACAACTGAGGATCGCACGGGTCTTACTGCTGGAACTTATACAGTCATCATCACAGACAATAATGGTTGTACAGGAACAGTAACAGCAACAGTAACACAGCCAACTTCACCTGTTTCAGGTACAACAGTTGTAACAAACGTTTCCTGCTTCGGAGGTTCAAACGGAACCATCAACCTTACACCAACTGGCGGAACAGGTCCTTATACTTTCAATTGGCTACCTTCAGGTCCGACAACGGAAGATCGCACAGGTCTTACAGCAGGAACATATTCTGTACAAATCACCGATTTGAATGGTTGCACTGCAACAAATGCATTCACAGTTACACAACCATCTGCAATTTCTGTTACCGCATCTGCGCAAACAAATGTTTCCTGTTTTGGCGGCAACACTGGCGCAGCTTCAATCAACGCAGCAACCGGTGGTGCAGGTGGGTTTACATACAACTGGACTCCCGGCAATCCCGCTGGTGACGGAACTATTTCTGTTACCGGATTAACAACAGGAACATGGACAGTAACAACGACTGACGCAAATGGTTGCACTGCAACAAACGCGTTCACTGTTACACAACCTTCATCTGCGCTTAGTTCTGCTTCTTCTGCTTCTCCAATACTTTGTAATGGCGGAAGTGCAACAGTGACAGTAACTGCTTCCGGTGGAACTTTCCCTTACACAGGTGAAGGAACATTCACAGAAGTTGCAGGTAATTATTCTTATACAGTTACAGATGCAAACGGTTGCATAAGCACAACATCAGTTACGATCACTGAACCAACTGTTCTTGCTTCCACTTCAACAGCAAGTTCAATTCTTTGTAATGGCGGAAACGCAACAGTAACAGTTACTGCTTCGGGTGGAACTTCACCTTACACTGGCGAAGGAACATTTACTGAAGTTGCAGGAAATTATTCTTACACTGTTACAGATAACAATGGTTGCACGAGTTCAACTTCCGTTACGATTACAGAACCAACTGTTCTTGCTTCCACTTCAACAGCAACAGCAATTATTTGCAATGGTGGAAATGCAACAGTGACAGTTACTGCTTCTGGCGGAACTTCACCTTACACAGGCGAAGGAACATTCACCGAAGTTGCAGGAAACTACTCTTACACTGTTACAGATAACAATGGTTGTTTGACTACAACGTCTGTCACAATTCCTGAACCAACTGTTCTTGCTTCCACATCAACAGCAACTTCAATTCTTTGCAATGGTGGAAATGCAACAGTGACAGTTACTGCTTCGGGTGGAACTTCGCCTTACACTGGCGAAGGAACATTTACTGAAGTTGCAGGAAATTATTCTTACACTGTTACAGATAACAATGGTTGCACGAGTTCAACTTCCGTTACGATTACAGAACCAACTGTTCTTGCTTCCACATCAACAGCAAGTTCAATTCTTTGTAATGGCGGAAACGCAACAGTAACAGTTACTGCTTCTGGTGGAACTTTCCCTTACACAGGTGAAGGAACATTTACTGAAGTTGCAGGAAATTATTCTTACACTGTAACTGATGCAAATGGTTGCTCAAACTCTACGTCAGTTACGATTACAGAACCAGATGTATTATCTGTCTCTGTGAATGCAACAGTTAATCCAACAACTTGCAGCGGAACTGATGGTTCTATCGACATCGATGTAATTGGCGGAACAACTTCTTATTCGTTCTTGTGGAGCAACAATGACACAAACGAAGATCTCACAAACATCGCTGCGGGTTCTTACAACGTTACCGTTACAGATGCAAACGGATGTACTGCTATTACAAGCGCTTTTGTTAATGATCCCGGTGCGCCGATAGTGACAGTTTCATTACCAATCGACACTGCATGCGGAGGCACGTCTGGTACAATTACACTTTCAGGGGAATCACCAGCAGGGGGAATTTGGAGCGGGAGTACGGTAAGCGGAAATACCTTCGATCCATCTGCAGCCGGAGTTGGAAATCATTACATCACCTACACCTTCACCGATGCAAATGGTTGTTCAGCAAGCGCAGTCGACAGCATCTTTGTTGATCTCTGCAGCGGAATTGAAACTGGCGTAACAACAGCATGGAGTCTATTCCCGAATCCAACGAATGGTGCTCTCAACATTATAACAACTGCTGATTTAAGCAGCGATGTCGTTGTTGAAGTTTATTCTGCAGATGGAAAATTACTCACAAGCGAAAACAAACAGCATTCAAAAATCATCACACTTGATATGACAGTTCAGCCTGTCGGTGTTTATTTCATTCGCATCACAGCAAATGAAAAAGTAAGCATGTATCGTGTTGTGAAAATTTAATCACAGAATTCTGCCGGGCGAAAAGTCAGTTGTCAATTGACAATTGTCAAGAAATAAAAAGAGGCTTAACAAAACGTTAGCCTCTTTTTATTTTTACAATCGTTGCATCCATTTAACTGAAAACGGACAATTGACCTTCAGCTACTTCTTATTCTCCACCACTTTCGGCACTTTGAAATAATCCGAATCGTGTTTTGGAGCATTTGATAAAACATCTTTCTGCGACAACGGCGGCTTCACTTCATCTTCACGTAAATTATTCACTTCATCCGTCATGTAAATCAATGGTTCGATATTTTCCGTATTCAATTCATTGAGCTTTTCCACAAAGCCGATCATGCGGTTCATACTCACGATCATTTTTGCTTCTTCTTCGTTCTCAAATTCGAGGCGTGCAAGATGGGCGGTGCTTTTTACGGTTTGGCTATCGATGCTCATTGTGTAATGTTTTCAGAATTGTTTCGCGAACAGTATGCCGCAAAGATATTAAATCTTCTTCCTTCATCCCTTTTGTCGGAACCGGCTTGTGAAGCACACAATGAGAAATTCCGGGACGGCCATGCGATTTGAAAAAACCACCATTCTGCAACAGCTTCCAATTGTCAAGAAACGTTACCGGAACAATTGGTACCTGGCTTTCAATGGCAAGGCGGAAAGCTCCATTCTTAAATGGTTTCAGCTGGCCTTTAGATTCGATCGTTCCTTCCGGAAAAAGAAAAATACTCTCGCCATTCTGCAAACGTTCCGAAGCCGTCTGAAAAGCTTTATACGACCCACTCCGGCTTTTCCTGTCGACATAAATATTCATATCGCGGAAAAATATCCGGAAGAGTGGTGCTTTCTCTATTTCCATTTTTCCCATGTAAATCATGTATTTCGGTACTACGATATAGCTGATAACAATATCGAGGTACGAAGAATGATTCGCGACATACACGCAGGGAACAGGAAGATCTTCAGAAGCAATTTCTCTTTTCACTTTCACAAAAACTCCGGGAACAAGCAATATCCATCTTGCCCAAAAACGCATCAGACGGAAAGCGCTATGAAATGTTTTCCGGTTTGATAACAGAATTGCGAAAACGGGATATAGCAGAAGAAGCCCAAGCACGAAATTCAGGATGAAAAATATTTTCCAAAGCGCACGAGGGATTATTCCGAAGTAATGAAGCATTATCCTGTAAAGATAGCTTGCCGGAGGGCTAATGTGCTAATTTGCTAATGGGTTAATGTGGTAATAAAAGGTTCCTTTACGTATTAGCACATTAACCCATTAGCAAATTAGCACATTCCGCGCCCAAAGAGTAATTTCGTCCTACAAGATTCACTTATGGCACGTATTCTAACAGGCATCCAGGCAACAAATATTCCTCATCTCGGAAATCTTCTTGGCGCAATTGTTCCGGCAATCCGTTTCTCGAAAGCATCGGAGAACAACAGCATTTTTTTTATTGCCAATTTACATACGCTCACTTCGGTTAAAGACCCGCAATATCTCAGGGAAAAAACACAGGCAGTTGCTGCAACCTGGCTCGCTTTTGGTTTGGATACTGAAAAAAATATACTCTTCGCGCAAAGCGATGTTCCGGAAGTGACGGAACTTACGTGGTACCTGAATTGCTTCATGTCCTATAAACGTTTGCAGCTGGCTACTTCTTTCAAAGACAAAGCGGATAATCTTTCAGATGTAAACGCAGGACTTTTCACTTATCCTGTTTTGATGGCTGCTGATATTCTGTTATATGACACCAATATTGTTCCGGTTGGAAAAGACCAGATGCAGCATTTGGAATTCACGCGCGATCTTGCGGAGAAAATCAATCATCATTATCAGCAGGATCTGTTTGTTGTTCCGGAAGGAAGAGTGGACGAACTCACCATGTCGGTGCCCGGAACGGATCGCGACAAGGATGGCAATATCCGGAAGATGAGTAAGTCATATAAGAACTTCATTGACATTTTTCTTCCTGAAAAAGAATTGAAAAAAGTCGTGATGGGAATTGAAACAGATTCAACACCGCTCGAAGCGCCAAAAAATCCGGACAATGACATTCCGTTTGCTTTGTATAAAGTCATCGCCACTCCCGAACAAACAGAAGAGCTGCGTAAAAAATACCTTGCCGGAAATTTCGGTTACGGTCATGCGAAAACTGCTTTATTTGAATTGATACTTGATCGTTTTAAAAATGAACGTGACGCTTATGCCCGTTACATGAATGACAAAGGTTTATTGAAATCGGAATTGAAAAAAGGAGAAGATAAAGCCCGTGCTATCGCTGCACCAATACTTGCGCGCACGAGAGAAGTGATGGGATATTGATTTCCCTGAAACCGTTTATAGGTTTCGGTTTTTAATACCATTTATCTGAACTTCAATCGTGCAACTCATGGCTTTCCCGAAATTGTCATAGAGGAAGTCGGATTGTGCATTTCCTTTCGATCCCACAAATGTCCGTCAACATAAACAGAAAGCACAAAGTCAAAAAGCGGCGCATTACAATCTACTTTCAGCGAAATAAATTGCTCACGCTTGAGTTCAATTGTGCCAGACTCCCATGAAGCGGAAGAAGAGCTTCCAATTGTAGTAGCGCCTGACTTATCAGACGTGTAGCTGATGCTGAATGTTGGCGAATCCATAGAAGTTTCTTTTACACCGTAAGAAATTTTATGGTCGGGATCTTCTTTATGACAATTCCCGAACAGTAAAAGAATAAAGACTGAAATCGCAGCGATACGAAGCATGTGCAAGTATACGGCGGGAAATTCAAAAGGTTATCGCACGAATATATAAGTGGTAAGATATTATTGTCAGATGGAACAATGTGCAAATTTTCAAATGAGTTAATTAAAGCAAGTAGCTTTTATCCTGCTCATTTGAAAATTTGCACAGTGTTATGCGACCCTGATGTTATATCCACGTTCTCCTGCATCTGAAGTGGAGATGGAGCTATAAAGGTTGGCGGGGCGTACCTGGTTTTTGCAGACGTGTTCCACAATTTCCAGAAGCGCACCCGAAAGCAAATATCCCCATAGACGCAAAATAAATTCCCGGTAAAGCAATCAGCCATTCGTGATCCATGATCGATTGGATCAACAGGAAAATTCCAGCGGCCAGGTAAAACCCTCTCCGTAATGTCCAGCCAGTTAAAATTCTGTTTTTCATTTTGATTTATTTAAATAAGAGGATACATCCAAACAACAAGTAGTTGGCCAAAAAGGTTATTCAGCCTTGCTGCAAGTTCTTTGCTCTTTGTTCTGTCGAGCCCGATTTGGGTTTTAGTTGACTTCCGAATGTATCAAGATGGTTGAATTCATGATGACCTTTGATTTTATTGAGTTCGAAATCAAGCAAGCTGCTTCAGATTTCAATAAAACACGTTCGGCCTTCGCCCGGTCATTTTCATCTTCGATCGTAACGGTAGGCTCGAGAATGATTTCCGTTATCAGGAATTTTCCGTCAACTTGTTCGAGCTTGCCTTTTGCTTTGCAGTTGAACTGAGAAAAGCACAACTTAGAATTTTCTGCGATCGCCAAAAAAGTGGTCATCAGGCAACTGTTTACTGCTGCGGTAAATAAATGTTCGGGTGACCAAATACCTGCTATTCCTTTCGTAAACTCAGGCGGTGTTGCTACCTCGATGCAATTGTCTCTATCGCGGTTTAATTCCGGTGAACAAATAACACCTTTCCGATCCTTGTTCCAGTTTACATTCACATTATAATAATGCGTTTCCATCTTATTGAATTTTATACTGTAAATTGTTCCAGCCACCACCATTGTATACTTCCGAAAAACCTTTTGATTTTAAAATGCTTTTTGCAGAAGCGCTGCGCATTCCCGATGCACAACAAATGATCACAGGTTTGTCCTTTTTTATTTTTGACAAGTTACTTTCAAGACCCTGCAAAGGAATATTTACTGAGCCTCTGATATGCCCGTCCTGGAATTCTGCCCTTGTACGAACATCTATAATTATCGCACCGTTCTTCATCAGTTGAACATAATCCACTTTCGGACCTAAACCGAATAATTTTTTAATTGTGTTTATCATTTGTATTTATTGTTTGATCGTGATAATAATTTACATCCATCCAGGAGCCGCCATTGTAACATTCGATGCCTTGTTGGGCGAGATAACCATGCGCCTGCCCGCTTCTTCCGCCCGATGCACAACACAGCACCAAGGGCATTTTAAGCATTTTAATCTCCCTTATTTGTTTCTCCAATTCGGGTAGAGGAATGTTGATGGAGCCCGGAACATTCCCACTCATAAATTCACCACGACTCCGCACATCAACGATTGTTCCTTGCTTTTCTTTGATGATCTTTTCGATATTCATATCCTGCTTTATTATGAAATAACCGGTTAATAATCCCTGTAGCGACACTTAGTTTTTAACAAGTGCATTTCCAAAATGTTTTACAGCTTCACCAAGGTCATATACGCTGTATTTACAATCCAGTACGGACTTGACAATAGAACTACCCGCTGCGCTCCTGTAACCTGCTGCACAATGCACCAAAATTGGTTTATCAAGAGGGATTTCATCTATCCGCTCTCTTAATTCATACAGCGGAATGTGTATGGAATCCGGGAAGATCTTTCCTTCCTTCACTTCCGAAAAATTCCGTACATCGATGATCGTGAAATTGTTTTCGTTGTGTTTTAATTCCGACGGATCAATGGAATCCATTGTTTCGTTTCCATATTCTCCAACAAACGTAAGCTCAATTTGTTTTTCATAGCCGATCTTTGCAATGCGTTCAATAAGCTGGTTTAATACAAGCTCATTTTCAGCAACGAGGTGAAATTTTTCTTCGGGACTTACAATACTGCCTAACCACGTTTCAAATTTCGTATCATTTATCAGGTTGAAGGCGCCTTTTAAATGCGATTTCCTGAATTGCTCCTGTGGCCTTGTATCAATAATTAATATTGCAGGATTAAGTGAATTCGCACAGGATTTACAGGTAACAAGTTCTCTTTTTTGTACTGCTGAAATGCTTGTTGAATAATCAGCCGCGCCTTTTTTATTTACGGCTACATCAAAAGGAAAATATTTCGGAATAAAAGGCTGACCGGCTAACAATTTTTTTACAAACTCAACCTCGTTCATTTTTCGCAGGCTCCAGTTACTTGTTTTTTCTGCGCCGATCGTGCTCCTGTTTTGTTCGCTTAACCCTTTTCCGCATAAGCTGCCCGCACCATGTGCAGGATAAACAAGTACATCACCCGGCAAAGTCATCAATTTGTTGCGGAGCGAATGGAACATTTGTTTTGCAAGCTCTTCACGGGTCGCAGTAATTGCGCCGGCATTTTCGCGTAAATCAGGTCTTCCACAATCGCCAATAAACAAAGTGTCGCCGGTGAAAACCGCTTTTTCTTTACCGTTTTCATCAATGGCAACAATACTAATACTGTCTGGCGAATGTCCGGGTGTATTCAAAGCCTTGAGCGTGATCTGCCCTAAAACAATTGCATCACCTTCATCAAAAGCCCGGTGTTCATATTCAGCGCCTAAAAGTTTGCTTACATAAATAATTGCCCCGGTGGTTTTGTGAATTTCTAAATGACTGCTCACAAAATCAGCATGCGGATGAGTTTCTATTACCGCAGTAATTCTGGCGTTATGCTGTTTTGCAAAATCGTAATAGGGCTGCGGATCTCTCGCAGGATCTACAAGGGCAATCTCTCCCTTGCTTAAAATAGCATAGGAATAGTGCGCTAAATTTTTGTCTTCAAATTGTTTGATCTCCATAACCTGTTCGTTATTTGATGATGCAAAGGTCAATATTTACCAGCGTGTGTACAGTCACTTTTGTTACACAACGAATTTTATTTCTGAAACCACATTTTCAATGCAATGGCAACAATTAGTACGGCAAAACTCTTGCGCATGATCTCTTGTGGAATGTGCATGGCGAATTTTCCGCCAAAATATCCGCCAACAAAAAAGAAAACGGCCAGTATCACCGCGGCTTTTACATCCACAAATCCTTCCTTGTAATATTGGTATGCAGCTAAGGCACCAACCGGCAAGACCATCATTATTAAAGCTGTTCCCTGCGCCATCTGTTGCGAAAATCCCAGTAGCATCACCAAAGCTGGAATGATGATAATGGCGCCGCCAAGCCCAAACAAACCGCCAAGCAATCCGGCAACTGCACCAATTAATGCAATAATAATTGCGCTTTGCCAATCCATATTATTGCTCCTTTTTTCTTGTGGAAATTCCAAAAGGCCAGTACAACGGACAAAAGCTGATGAAGCTCGTAAGAATAAATACGCCTGCAACGATGAGTAATACGATGGCAATTGTTCCTGAAATTACATGTGTAAAATACAGTATCGTGATTATTATGGCGATAAGTATCCGAATGATCTTATCGGCAGCGCCCATGTTATTTTTCATTGGAATGTTATTTAAAGTTTTCTTTATACAAATGTGACATCAAACAAGAGAATACAAAACGACTGTCGTCACAACTGTTTATGATGAATGTCACCCCATCCGCTGTTTTCGCCGGAAAGGAAATAGTTTTGCCTGTAATGTTTTGGAAATTTCCGCGGTTCTTTCCGGATCGTGTAACAGATTTCGTTACAAAGCTCAATCAATCAAACCGGCTACACTGTCACTTTTGTTACTCAAGCGAAACTTTATTTCTTCCGAGCTTAACAAGTCCTTCGTCTTCCATTTGTTTAAGAAGGCGGGAAACAACAACGCGGGCAGTTCCAAGCTCATTGGCAATTTGTTCATGCGTTAAATGCAGTGTGTGACTTTGGGTTATTTCACATTTCTTCCTGATGAAATCCAACAGTCGCTCGTCCATTTTCTTAAACGCAACGGCATTCACCACTTCAAGTAATTCCTCAAACCGCTTGTGATATAAGCGGAAAATATAGTCAAGCCATTCCGGGAACTCTTTAATGAGCTGGCTTACTTTGTCAATAGGAATAAAAAGAATTTCCGTCTCTTCTTCAGCAATCGCTTTCACTTTACTTGTGTCGTGATGTATGCCACCCAGGAAAGACATGATGCAACTTTCGCCTGCCTTAATGTAGTAAAGTAAAATTTCCCTGCCATCTTCATCGGTGCGCATTACACGGATGCTGCCATTTGTAACAATAGGAATGGCTTTGATGAATGTATTTTCATTGAGAATAACGTCATCAGGAGAAAATACTCTTGTAAAGCCATATTCAGCCAGCTTTTCCCGCATTGCCAGTGATGAACTGAATTCTACAATTTCATCTAATTCCATAAACAAAGTTACTTTCTTTTTGCACGCCGGTTTTTATGCTATTCCACCATTAAATTGCAGCCTCTTACGTCGCTGTTGTCGAATCTTCCGAGAATTTCAAAACTTTCATCCGCATGCAGTTTTCCTAAATCGGAAGTGGAGATGAAGCTACAGCTGTAAAGGTTGGCGAGATCGATAATGTTTACGCCACCGGTTTTCCCTGTTGCTGCATAAGAAAGCGGATCATTCATTTCACGGATTTTTATTTTCATCCACGGCGGACAATTAAAAATTCCGTTTCCTTTTGAATACGCTTGCGATAATAATTCTGTCATGCCATATTCGGAATGGATTTCATTTGCGCCAAAAGTATTTTTGAGAATGGAATGCACTTCTTCACGAACCATTTCTTTTCGCTTGCCTTTCATTCCGCCGGTTTCCATGATTATGCAATTTTCAAGTCGCCGGGGAAATTTTTCAGCAAGATCAAGAAGTGCATACGTCACACCGAGCAGCAGAATTTTCTCTCCGCCATCATTTAATGCAGTAAGTTTTTCGGAAAGTGCTTCGTAATTATGAAGATAAAACCCGGAATTCTCTTTTTTACTTTCATCAATCAGCGTATTGGCCATAAACACCAATGAAGATCCGTCCCGCCCGAGATATGAAGGCAACAGTGCAAGAACATTCCATTCGCTTACCGGACCGTAAAAATTATTAAATGCTTTTAGAAAACTATTCGTGTAAAGCGAAACATCTGCAACTTCATGGCGACTTGTAACCTGCCCCGTCGTTCCACTGCTCGTAAAAACAATTTCAGGCTCTTTATCCGAAGCATAAATTTTGTGCGTTTTAAAAAGCTCTACAGGAAGAAATGGAATTTCAGAAATGTCATTTACCTGATTCGGCGTTCTGCCAATTCCTTTTGCAAATGCAGCATAAACAGGATTGTGATCAAACTGGAAACGAAAGATTTCCAGAGCGAGTGAATCGAAATCTTTTTCGGTTACTGAAAAAATATGTTCGCGTAATTGCTCTCCGTTCATTTTGTAAAGATCATGAAAGGAATTCAAATCTGTGTAATCTGCGTAATCTGTGGCTATAGAAGTTGCCACAGATTACGCGGATTGCGCAGATTAAAAAAAGTGAAATCGCAGCAGCGGTTATGGCTTATAGAAAAACATAAACACGTAATAGATGAGTGCGCTTAATATTCCTGTTACCGGAATAGTAAGAATCCATGCCCAGAGAAGATTAATGGTTACTCCCCAACGCACTGCACTTAACCGCTTGGTAGCACCTACACCCATGATCGAACCAGCAATCGTATGCGTTGTACTCACGGGAATTTTCAAACCTTCGGCAAGAAATAAAGTGATTGCGCCAGCAGTTTCAGCAGCAACACCTTCGAATGGAGTAACTTTTGTAATCTTTGTTCCCATCGTTTTTACAATTTTCCATCCGCCGCTTAATGTTCCTAAACCAATTACGGTATAACACGCCAGCGGAACCCATGTCGGCATTTCTTCAAATGAACCGATACTCCCGCCTGCAATTAAAGCTGCGGTAATAATTCCCATTACTTTCTGTGCATCATTTCCTCCATGACCAATGCTGAATGCTGCAGAAGATACAAGTTGCAAACGTTTGAACCAGACTGCTGATCTTGCATTATTCAATGAGCTCATGAATAAAGTGAAGATCGCGATTACCGTCAGGATAAATCCAAGCAGAATCCACTTGAAATTTGAACCGTGGAAAAGTACTTTTAAATAATAATTTTCAAAGTTGGCTTTCAGATTCGAATCATCAAACCTGTCCGGCGATGCTTCACTGATTCTGTGCGTTTCTTTTATCGTTGCGTGCACACCCGTTTTTTCAATCGATCCAAGAACGGCAGCAGTAAGCTTTTCATTCTCACCTGATGCATCAGCAGTTTTAAGATAGGAAGTTTTTAAAAGGTAAACAGTTCCTGTTTTATCCGCATTACCCAATGAATCTTTTCCTGCCTTCAATACAGGCGCATATTCTTTTTCATTTTCATCTGTGAAGGTCAGCGTTTTCTTCAGATCGTCCTTGTTTGTTTTTTCATCAAGTACAAGCGTGTAAGTGCTTCCTCCGTTGAAATCTTTTTTGAATTCCAGTTTTGAAACAACAAACCAACAGACAAGGACAATGACCAATAAAGAAAATAATTTAGGGACAATGCTCTTGCGGAATGAATTTAAAAACCAAAGTGAAATAATAAATGCCATCACCATTCCGATCAACGGAGCAAGCACAATAAAGCTGGCTGTTTTAAGAATCAGGCTTTGCTCAATTGATTCAAAACCTCCATGTGCAATTGCGGCACCGGCAAATCCACCAATGAGTGTATGCGAAGAAGAAGAAGGAATTCCCTTCCACCAGGTAATAAGGTTCCATGTGATCGAACCTATTAATCCCGAAATGATAACAGGAAGCGTTACAAATTCCTTATGAACTGTTTTTGCAACCGTATTGGCAACTCCGTGATCTTTGAAAATGAAAAATGCAAGGAAATTAAAAAGTGCCGCCCAGATAACAGCCTGGAAAGGTGTAAGCACTTTTGTAGAAACAACAGTTGCAATCGAATTTGCTGCATCATGAAAACCATTGATATAATCAAAAATGAGAGCAAGAACAATGATGATGATTAAAAGTGTCATGCGGAAATCTTAGTGTGCATTAAGGAGGAGAACCGGAGGCTGCGAAAGATTAAGCATATTTGATAATGATCGACTCGATGACATTCGCTGCGTCTTCACATTTATCCGTTGCTGTTTCCAGCGCCTGCAGAATTTCTTTGATCTTGATGAGCTTCACAGCATCTTTCTCTTCATCAAATAACCTTCCGATCGCAAGATTAAAAACATCATCTGCATTATTTTCAAGACTGTTGATGCGTACACAAGCTTCTTTGATCTCGTCGATGCGTTTCATTCCTTCGAGGTTTGTCACAGCAACATTCAGCTCGATCGAACCTTTCAGGATAATTTCAGAAAGCATGATCATCGGCTCTGTGATCTCTGTCACTTTATACATTTCAAGTCTTTTCGCTGTTCCATTGATCAGGTCAAGAATATCATCGATGGCAGATGTAAGCGCATGAATGTCCTCACGATCAAAAGGAGTTATGAAATTTCTTCCCAGCTCATTAAAGATCATGTGTGTGATATTATCTCCCGTATGTTCGATCTGCTCAATCTCGTGAATCAGCTCCTTGCGTTTTTCTACCGGGGCATTTACAAGCTCCACCAATACTTTTGATCCCCGCACAAGGTTTTCTGTCGCTTGCTTGAAAAGAGGAAAAAATTTGCGGTCTTTTGGAAGAAGATATTGGAGAATTCCCATGATGTTAAATTTACGTTAATGATTCTAGCCGCAAATGTAAAGTCAATGATTGGATTTCCATTATTAAGAAATTGTTACGAAGCAAAAAACTGACTATCAGTTATTTAACGCTGCCGCAAACATCAGGGATCCAATTAAACCGCTTCAAACGGATTTACGGGTTCTTTTTGACGTGTTTTAATACTTTCGCCTCGATGAAGAAAATGATTTCTTCGGCGATATTTTTTGTCTGATCTCCTACCCTTTCAAATTTCCTGATGATAGAAAGTGCATTGAGATAATGCAACGGTTCTTCTTTATTTTCCCTGATATAACGTAATGTAACTTGTGTGGCAGCACGGTTGATCTCATCAAGCGTATCATCTTTCAGAAAAACTTTTCGTGCCAGCGAAGTATCTTCTTTTATAAAAGCATTCAGCGCATCGTCCATCATAGAAACGGCCATATTAAAAGCGTCATCGACACGATATTCATTAAGCAGCTCTTCCGGAAAAGCAGCGCCAACATCCCGCACATAGCGTGCAATTCCTTCCGCATTATCTCCTATGCGTTCGAGATTTGCATTGATCTTTAAAGTGGCAAGCACAAATCTCAAATCAACTGCAACCGGGTTAAACAACGCAAGAATATTTTCACAATCGCGATCTATTTTCAGCTCCAGCGCGTTGACCCGTTTTTCATTGAATAAAACTTCGCGCACCAGATCTGCATCAAAAGTAGTAAGCGCAGTTTTGCTTTTGCTCAGTTGAGAGCGCACTAGCTGCTGCATTTCTATCAGCTGCTCTTTTAAAAGATTAAGTTCAGTATCTAAGTGCGACATAGTGGATGTACGAATTATTATATAAGAATCAAGATTTGATTTTTGATTTTCACGAATTACCAATGTTGAAATGCGACTATTTAAAATCATGATTCATACATCGTAATTTTTCCTCCTACCCAAATCTTCCGGTAATATAATTCTGCGTACGGACATTCTGCGGGTTGGTGAAAATTTCTTTCGTAGTATTTACTTCGATCAGCTCACCCATGTAAAAAAACGCGGTGTTATCGCTTACACGACCAGCTTGCTGCATATTATGCGTAACGATGATGATGGTGTATTTATTTTTCAATTCGTAAATGAGCTCTTCAATTTTCGCAGATGAAATAGGGTCAAGCGCAGATGCCGGTTCATCCATCAAGACAACAGAAGGTTCAACAGCCAGCGCACGTGCAATGCATAAACGTTGCTGCTGCCCGCCGGATAATTCAAACGCCGACTTTTTTAATTTGTCTTTCACCTCATCCCACAATGCAGCTTGCTCCAGCGAACGCTCAACTCTTTCAGTAATTAAATTTTTATCTGTAATTCCGTTTACACGCAAACCATACGCTACATTTTCAAAAATCGTTTTCGGAAACGGGTTCGGCTTTTGAAAAACCATGCCCACGTTTTTGCGTAATTCATCTACATGCACGCCACGCTCATAAATATCCTTTCCATCAACCATCACATAACCTTCAATCCGCACTTTCGGAATTAAATCATTCATGCGATTAAACAAACGCAGGTAAGTCGACTTGCCACAGCCGGATGGGCCAATGAGCGCTGTAACTGTTTTTTCCGGCATTGTCATCGTAATTCCTTTGAGCGCGTGGAAATCTCCATAGTGTAAATTCACACCTTTCGTCTGAATTTTCACTTTCGATTCCATAAGCCGTGTTTCCGGAACCAGCTGTCGCGGAATCTCTGGTACTGCTGTATTTCCAATTTGCTCTTCCATGTTCAGCATATCAATTTGTTTTTACTTTTTTGCCAAAATACCTGCGCAGCACATTGGCAAGAATATTCATGATCAATACAATTGCGATGAGCACCAATGCAGTTCCATAAGCAATCGGTCTTGATTCTTCGATATTCGTTCCGCTTGTTGCAATCACGTACAAGTGATAAGGAAGCGCCATCACTTGATCGAAAATACTGTGCGGAAGCTTTGGCAGAAAATAAGCTGCACATGTAAATAAGATCGGAGCTGTTTCTCCCGATACGCGGCCGATAGAAAGAATCAGTCCTGTAATGATATTCGGAAATGCTGAAGGAAGAATGACACGGCTCGTGGTTTGCCATTTTGTTGCGCCTAATGCAAGACTACCGATACGGAAAGAATCATCAACCGCTTTTAACGCTTCTTCCGTTGTGCGGATAACGATCGGCAAAACAAGAATTCCAAGTGTTAAAGATCCTGCAAGAATAGAATCGCCGAAATGCATTTTATTTACAAAAAGCGACATTCCGAAAAGTCCGAATACAATGGAAGGAATACCTGCTAAATTATTTGTCATCACCTGTATGAATCTTTTTAGAAAACCTTCCTTCGCATATTCATTCATGTAAATCCCTGCCATGATTCCCAATGGAAAAGCGAAGACCATACTGCCGGCAACCAGTGTAAGTGTCCCTACAATTGCAGGCATGATTCCGCCTTTTGTCATTCCTTCCGTTGGCATTTTAGTAAGGAAATCCCAGGAGATTGCCTTTATTCCATGAAGAACAATAAAGCCAAGTATCCAGAACAGGATTCCTGCAATTCCAATACTCAGTATCCGGAATGTCCAGAAGGCGGCATTTTGTCTTACTCGTTTTGAGCGTGCTATTTTATCGTGAGCAGTTTCCATTAATTGCGATGTCCTTTCTTTCGTTTGGAAATTGATTCAACAGAAAGATTAATGAGCAATGTGATGATAAATAAAATGCAGCCTAATGCGAACAATGCTTTGTAATGCAATCCACCCTGAGGCGCTTCACCTAGTTCTGCGGCAATCGTTGCAGGAATTGTTCTGACCGGTTCAAGAATGGAATGCGGAATGACACTTGCATTACCTGTCACCATCAAAACAGCCATTGTTTCTCCTACAGCGCGTCCGATACCGAGAATTGCAGCAGCAGTAATTCCGGATGCAGAATAAGGAATGACTACTTTATAAATAGTTTGCCATTGCGTTGCGCCCAATGCAAGACTTGCTTCTTTCATTGCACGCGGCGTATTGCGCATCGCATCTTCCGAAATAGTAATAATGGTTGGCAATGCCATGATCGCAAGAATAATGCTTCCCGACAATGCTGTTTCACCTACATCAAGTCCGAACGTTTCTTTGATCAGCGGAACAATTACCACGAGTCCGAAAAATCCATAAACAACTGAAGGAATTCCTGCAAGCAATTCGATTATCGGTTTCATTACACGACGTACTTTTTCGTTTGCAATTTCTCCCATGTAAATTGCTGTTGCCAGTCCGAGCGGAAGTGCAATCAGGATCGCAACTAGGCTGACTAAAAGTGTACCGAGTATCAGCGGAAGTACACCTAATTGCGCAGCAGGTTCCGCAGTCGGAAGCCATTCTTTTCCTCCAAGAAAATTTCCAGGAGTGATCTGTTCGGTTGGAAGCAAACGTCCTTTAAAATTCTCCGCTAATTGTTTACGCGGAAAAAAAGCGAGCATGTTTGGAATGCTGTCAATGAGATCGCTTAAGCGCGCCGGAACACTGTCGAGACTTCCAATCTGTTCATCACTATAATAAACGCTGATATCATCGATGTAAAAAAGGATGATCGTATCTTTTGTTCCGCCAACTTCATTCCAGTGCGTGATCTTTTGGTCAAAGATATTTTTTACCTGTGCCGCAGTAAGCGATTTCACAGGATTACTTTTATTGACTGCAAGCACAGCGCTGTTTTCCATTGACGGAGAGCCAAAAACGCCAAGTCCTTCGCGGAAAAGAAATAAGACAATTAAAACAACGATAAGTGATGTAAGTCCGCCGCTGATCAGCAGCAAACCTTCAATGAGCTTTTCGGTAAATTTTCGCAGGAATTTCACGCGGTTACGAAGGGGATTTTTATTTTATCGTCTTTCAATGCCCCGAAGGTCGCGCTCTAATGTTAACTCAATGTTCTCCAATGTTAATTCAATGTTAACGTGTCGACCTGTAGATTATTTAACAGGAACGTATCCCACTTTGCTCAAAACTTTTTGTCCTTCCTCAGAAAGCACGTAATCCACAAAGGGCTTTACCAGCGCTGCTTTATTCTCATCGTAGAAATAATAAAGCGGTCGGGATACCGGGTAAGTTTTATCAATAGCAGTTGCAAGCGATGGGAGCACAAACGTTTTTCCCTGGTCGTAAGAAACGCCTACTGTTTTCACACTTTTATCGGCATACGCCATTCCCACATAACCAATAGCACCGGAAGTTTGAGCAACACTTTGAATAATCGCGCCGGTGGATGAAAGGCTTAATACATTGCCGGCATAATTTTTTTTGCCCATCACATGCTCCTTGAAAAACTCATAAGTTCCCGAAGAGCTTTCGCGTGAGTAAACAATGATCTTTTCATCTGCGCCACCAACTTCTTTCCAGTTTTTGATTTTGCCGGTGAATATTTCCTCCAGCTGCTCGCGAGTGAGTTGCCCGACTTTATTTGCCGGATTAACAATAACTGAAAGTGCATCGAAGCCAACAACAGTTTCAACAAGCCTGAACTTTTTTTCTTCGAGCTTCAGTTTTTCATCCATTTTCAGATCACGCGATGACATTGCGAGATCCGTAGTTCCGTCAATCAACGCAGAAATACCAACACCCGATCCACCGCCGACAATGCTGACAGAGAATAAGGAATCAGTCTTCATAAAACTTTCAGCTTCTTGTTGAGAAAGCGGAAGCATAGTATCACTGCCTTTAACCGTAAATGTTTTTTTTACAGTTGCTTTTTGATTTTCGTCTTGTTTAGCATCATTGCCACAGGAAACAAAAGCAAAAGCCATGGCGAGAAATAATATCCTGTTTTTCATTTGGAGTAGATTAAAAAGTAATGTCCCGTCGCAGTTTAGCCGGACGGGACAAAATTCGGGTACAAAACCGAATTCAATGTTAAGGTTAGTTTAAGGGAACGTAACCAGTTTGCTTAACAACAGCCTGGCCAGCGGCAGAAAGAATAAAGTCAATATATGGCTTCACCAGGTTTTCTTTCGCGGTGAGGTAATAATAAAACAGAGGGCGTGTAATTGGATATGTTTTATTCTTTGCGGTTTCCATAGAAGGTGCAATAAATGTTTTGCCCTTGTCGAATGAAACTTTCAGCGATTTGGTAGAAGCATTATCATACGCCATACCAATGTAGCCGATAGCGCCTTTTGTCTGGCCAACACTTTGCACCACTGCACCCGTCGAAGCCATGCTCAGTACTGTAGGAGCATAATTTTTTCTTGCCATCACATGCTCCTTGAAAAACTCATAAGTACCGGAAGAGGTTTCCCGTGAATAAACAATGATAATCATATCATCACCGCCGACTTCTTTCCAGTTTTTGATTTTGCCGGTAAAAATTCCTTCCAGTTGCTCACGTGTGAGCTGTGTTACTTTATTCGCGGGATTAACAATAACAGAAAGAGCATCATAACCTACCACTACTTCTTTGTAAGCGCGGCCGGCATCCTGCATTTTTAATTTCTCATCCATTTTCATTGAACGTGACGACATCGCGATATCTGTTGAGCCATCGATAAGAGCAGAAATTCCGACTCCTGATCCTCCGCCTGTGATCGTAACTTTTGCTGTCGGGTTCACTTTCATAAATGCTTCTGCTGCTTTTTGTGAAAGCGGAAGCATGGTATCGCTGCCCTTGATCTTTTGTGCAAAGCCTGCTGTAGAAAGTAAAGCAAGTGCTAATAAAACAGTTAATTTTTTCATGATTCTTTTTTTGATTGATCTATTAATTGACCTGCGTTTTAAAATCTGAATTGGACACGGATAGTCACAACATTATCCTTAATGTCTTTTGTGTAACCGGGAATCAATGTGCCTTCATTCATAACAAGGTCATAATAAGTAACCAGTTTCACATGTTGATTCATGTGGTAGATAATTCCAAATCCGAATGTATCAAACCGTATGTCGCCGATTTTGGTATTCGTACCCGCTTTACCGATTTCCTGTCCTGAAACTTTTGCATTCGGATCATACCAGTCATATTTCACTACAGCCTGGAACTTGCTTTGTCCGATACTTTGCACGAGGTAAAAATACGCTCCGTTAAAATTGCGGTGATAAATTGCTGCTACCGGCGGACCGCCAGCGCTTTTTGATGCTTTATCCGTTCCTGGTTGTTCGCCCTGAATATATTCTGCACGCAGCGTTGTTGTACCCGCGCGCCAGATAACAGAGAATTGCGCATCAGCTCCCGTGTAAATTCTTCTTGCCACGCGATTATAATCAGCAGTGTCCTGCGCAAAAACAAAACTTTCATCTCCATTGGATAATGTTGCAAGCTCATAATCTCTCACCGCACCGATCCTGTATCCGCCATTATAATAGGACATTCCGATACCATAAGCGATCTTTTCACTTTTGTTTGTTCTTGTGTAACGTATGCGGCCGGTAAAATCTTTATGGCTGTCAAATTCAGGAGTAACACCAGCAGAGCCATTCATCACAGCTGCATCAAATTTCAAACCCGTCAATTTTGATGATTTTGGAATTTCAATCGAGCCGAAAACGCCAAGATCTCGTTCTGACGGAAAAAGGCTTTGATTGTAACGGGCACGTTCAGGTGTTTCACGGTCGCTGGAAGATTGTGTGAGTTCAAAACCAAACTGGTCCTGCAATAAACCCATTGTAATGCTGAACATTTTGTATTTGGGATCTGTAATCTTCAGGTAGGTCTCACGCATCCCAAGTCCTTTTTCCGTTACATCTGTATTGATCACGAGTTTTACGTTTTCAAAATCGTAAGTGAATTTAAAACGGCCGCGACGCATGGTAAAACGACTGAAATACGGGCTTGTACCATTCACAAAATCACCGCCGGCAACTGATGGCGCTCCGGCAGAATCAATATATTGCCATTGTGGTTGAATATAACCGGTGATCTTTAAACGTTTCATTTTATTCAGATCATCCGCTAGGCTTTGAACATTTCTTGCGAGTGTATCAAAAGGAGTTTCCGGAACTTCCTGTGCTTTTAAAGTTACGCTGCAGATGAGGGAGAAAGCGGCAATCGTCGTTAATAAAATGTTTCGCTTATTAGCCATTACGGTTAATTTAAAGTTAACTTAGTTTTAATGCAGCAAATGTATTTTGTCAAATCACGATTTGTGTTACCCCAATGTTATGATTGTGTTACTTGACGAAATATAGTTAACGGTGAATTAACAGCCTGATTTCGTCTGTCATTTGCAGCAATACAGGGCAAAAGCACTTAAATTTGGCTTCTTACAATCATGAAAAAATACCTGTTGATTTTTCTTCTTATCCAGCAGCTACACGCGCAGCAAACGGATATACTCTTCATTGGCAACAGCTATACCTACACAAATAACCTTCCGGATATGTTATACAGGCTGGCACTTGCAGGTGGTGATACTATTGTACATAATTCAAGCACACCGGGTGGTTACACTTTTCAAATGCATTCGCAGGATAATAATACGCTTGCTGCGATCAATCAGCGCACATGGAATTATGTGATCCTACAGGGACAAAGCCAGGAGCCTGCAATAGATACGGCTTATGTCGAAGCAAATGTTTTTCCCTATGCAACATTGCTCGATAGCCTCATACACGAAAATGATTCCTGCACACAAACCATTTTTTTCATGACATGGGGAAGAAAAAATGGTGACGCTTCTTATTGTTCGCAGTATCCGCCTGTGTGCACTTACACAGGAATGCAGGATCAATTGCGCGGACGATATGTGCAGATGGCGCAGGATAATCATGCGATCGTTGCGCCGGTTGGTGAAGCATGGCGGAATGTTATTGCAACCAATCCGGCTTTCGATTTGTATTCTCCGGATGAAAGTCATCCAAGCATTTATGGAACTTACCTGGGTGCATGCGTTTTGTATGCAACAATATATCGTCAAAGTCCTGCTGGCTTGAATTATTACGGCGGACTAACACAATCGGATGCTTTATTTTTGCAAACTATCGCCGGCACTACGGTGCTTGATTCAATCGCAACATGGAACACTGAAATTTATTATCCCGATGCTTCATTCGGTGTTACACAAGCCGGAATTAATTCAGTGAATGTAAATGCAGATTATCCTTCCGCTGTTTCGTTGTCGTGGGATGATGGAACCGGAAATGGTTTTATAGCAGGAAATGCATCTGAAACATTTACCTACCCGGCTGCAAACAATTATACGATTTGTCTTGCAGCTTCAAATGGCTGCCGCACTGATACATTCTGCATGCTGATTAATCCTGCAACTGTCGGCGCAACAGAAAATAATGCGACTGCACTACTTGTTTTCCCAAACCCTTCTGACGGCAACGTGTCAATTAAATTACCTGGCGGACCGGCTACAGTGAAATTTTATTCGTTAGAAGGAAATCTTGTTTTAGAAAAAAGCACGACTGAAAAAACATTGTTGCTGGAAAATCTTCCTCCTGCAATTTATTTTGTTGAAATCAATGCGGGCACTATTTCAGTACGAACGAAGCTGGTGATTGTTCAATAACATTTTATTTATGCTGAACATTCCCTATTGGATCGATCTTGCGGGCATTTTTTTCTTTGCGATGTCAGGGGCGCAGGCGGCGGCTGATAAAAGAGTTTACCGCGATTATTTCGGCGTTGCATTTATGGGATTTGTCACAGCGATCGGAGGAGGAAGCCTGCGTGATATTATGCTCGGCATTCATCCGTTGAAATGGATCTCAGATTCAAATTTCCTGATTGTAATCGGTGCAGGCGTGATTATTTCTATGTTGATGGGAAAAATTTTAGCAAAACTTCCGCGCACGATGCTGGTTTTTGATTCGGTTGGCATTGCATTGTATACGATCCTCGGTGTGCAGATTTCTCTTGCGGTTGGTGTTAATCCTTTGGCGGCAATAATAATGGGAATGTTCTCCGCCGTTTTCGGTGGTGTGCTCAGAGATACATTGCTGAATGAAATTCCACTCATCTTCCGGAAAGAAATTTATGCAACAGCGTGTTTAGCGGGCGCAGCGTTGTATGTCCTGCTGAATCATTTCCAGGTAAACATTCACATCAGCGCATTCGCAGGAATCATAACCGTGATTACGATCAGAATGCTTGCTGTACATTTTGGATGGTCATTGCCTAAAATAAGCTAAGGGGCAGGCGAAAAGGGGCAGGCGGCAGGAAAACAGGAAGACGAAAAATTAACTCACCATAACAATTAAGAAAATGAATATTACTAAATCATTATTGGGCTTTCTGTCAATTTACCTGTTCGTTTTTTCTTCTGCCTGCACACTTGAAAAAACCAAAGCAGAACCTCCCACTGCAAGTACAGCAACCGAAACAAAAAAAAAATCAGAACCACAGCCGCCTGCAAATCCTGTTGCGCAAGAAGCTGCGGAGCCCGCGTTTATTATTGAAACGTTCACTGAGTTCCCGCCTGAAATTGAAGGATGCTCGTGCTATTTTTCAAATGACAAGAGCGGATTCGAAAAGCACGAATACATTTACGCGTACGATTATGGTAAAACTTCATTTATCAGAATCAATGGCGCGTTTATAAAATTCACACAAACAAAATCATCGCAAACAGGAAAGAAAATACTCACCGAATGGTATACAAGCAACGATTACGAAATGATGATTGAAATTAAAGACGGTGAACGCAACGGCGATGAAACTTCCCTGAAATCCGGAACGATCAAACTCACGGATAAGGGCGGCAATACAATTACGAAAATTTTTTAAGGAGAATGTGGCTGCTAAAGTCCTGAATTATTCAATCTCCGTCAAAGGGAAAATCTTTGCATCTGCACCATATCCTTCTTTCAGCTGAAATGCAATGTGCGTGATCTTTATTCCTTCACCGAGAAATTTTTTTTCGTAAGCAGTTTGAATAGTGGTGAGCATTTCATCTTTTGAGCCGTCGCCATAAATATCATTACTGCAACTCAGGATTTTATGTCCTTCTTCCGCAATCACTTCCAATGTATATTCATGCAGCAATACACTGTCGGTTTTCAAATGAATAATTCCATCAGGCTTTAGCAAATGTGCGTAGCGAACAAGAAATAATGGAGAAGTTAAACGCTTGCGTGGTTTTTCTTTTTGCGGATCAGAAAATGTCAGCCAGATCTCATCCACTTCACCTTCATCAAAAACAGCATTGATAAAATCGATGCGTGTCCGAAGAAATGCTGCATTGCTGAATCCTTTGCTGATTGCAATCCGCGCACCACGATGCATCCGCGCACCTTTCACATCCACCCCGATAAAATTCTGTTCCTGAAAACGCTCTGCAAGTCCGACCGTATATTCTCCTTTGCCGCACCCTAATTCCAGCACCAGCGGATTATCATTTTTGAAAAATTCTTTCTTCCACTTTCCACGCAACGGATGCAATCCCACTTTTTCAACATCACGAAATCCGAACTGAACCACATTCGGCATTTCCTTCATTTCAGCAAACCGCTGCAGCTTGTTCATCTTCATGCGGCAAAGGTAATTCAATAATCAAGATTCAAAATCAGGTATCGGAAAGTAGTTCAGGATCAGATTGAATAAGAGGCTAACTTCAATCCTGAATTTTGAATTTTGAATCTCGAATTTTCACCGTTTACGAATAGTAAATTCTACTCTCCGGTTCTGTGCGCGGCCTTCTTCGGAATCATTTGAATCGACTGGTTTTGTTTCACCAAATCCTTTTGTCGATAAACGCGAAGCAAGAATTCCTTTAGTGATGAAATAATCATAAACGGCCTTCGAACGCTCATCTGAAAGCAGTTGATTTGCTTCTGCCGTTCCTACATTATCCGTATGACCGGCAAGATCAATTTCCATTGTAGGATTATCTGTCAATAGTTTTACCACGCGATCAAGCTCCTGGAATGATTCCGGTTTTAAAGCTGCTTTCCCGGATTCAAAAAAGATATTATTCAACCTGATCACCTGCCCCACTTCTATGGGTACGAGAAAAAGATTTCGCTTTATTTCTGCATAAGCTTTTAAACCTGTGAGATCAAGATTTTCACTCACTGCATAATATCCATCTGCCTGCGCACGGAAACCGTATGTTTTTCCATAAGGCAATACGATGCTGTATTCGCCAGTGCCCGGGGAAGAACGCGCTGTACCAGCTTCAATATTATCTGCAATTGAAAAATAAGTGATTGTTGTTTCAACAGGTTTTCCGGTTTTCTGATCAAGCACTTTTCCCGAAACAAGTACAACAGGATTCGGACGCACTTCTTCCTTCAAGGTGATTTTTACAATATCCGATTTGCCAAAACCACCGGACGACGAAACCATATATGCTACATCGCCTGAAGCAGCAACAGAGTAATATGCATCCCACTCTTTCGTATTTATTTCCGGACCTAAATTCACAGGCTCCGACCAATTTTTCCAGGTATCATCCAAGCGCCTCGACATCCAGATGTCATGACTTCCATAACCGCCCGGCCTGTTGCTTGCGAAATATAATGTCACACCATCCGAAGCTAGGAACGGCCCGATCTCATCATACGGCGAGCTGACAACAGGAAGCAACATTGGTTCCGAAAAATCTCCATTGTCTTTCCTGAAACTCACATACAGATCGTGATCTGATTTTCTCCGCTGATCGGGAACAAAACTCATGAGCAACGTCTGATTGTCGGAATGCATGCAGCTGCTGATCGAGCGGTCTTCAGGTTTAATGCCTGATTGATACCCTTTAACTTTCAACCCTTTCGGACCTTCCCATCCGTCTTTAGTAAGTTCGAAATACGAAAATCCCATTCCATCATACTTACCGTGCACATAATATCCTTTTATATAACGCGTATTTCCGTCTGCACTGAATCCTTCTATTGCGTTGTAATTCTCATCATTGAAAGGTGCTTTCAGATGACGCGCGGCTGTCCATTTTCCCGTGCTGTCTAGCTTCGACATCCAGATATCCTGTGTTCCCGGTTGTGGATATAACGTATTATCAGGATGATCTGTCCGAATGAAAAACAGCTTTTTCCCATCGGGTGAAATGGATGGTGAAAGTTCAGCGTACTTTGAATTTACAAGCGAACCCAGGTTTTCTTTTTGATATTGCGCAAACAAAAACGAAGGGAACAGCATGCACCATGCGAATAAAAAACGGAGTGCTTTCATGAAAAGATTATTCTGTTTCTTTTTGTATTGTTGACTTGTCACTTCCATCCGACAACCTGGAAAGATGTTTACAGATCGGAATAGAAATTGCAACAGTCAGGTAAAGTCCATCGTAACGTCGGTAACCCACTTCAGTCTGAAAAAGAAAACGTCTTCCTTTAAAATCGGGACGTGCTTCTTTTCGTGTGAGCACAGGATACCATGCAATTCCGAGGCGACCACCAACAGGAGATGTTTTGAAAGAAGATTTATAATCCATTTCCATGTAGCTCACTTTACTGACAGGCATAATGAGCGCATCAAGGTAAACGCGCGAGTGTAAGGAGACTCCTTTCTTACCATAAGCATCAGTAGAAATTAAAAGGCTTCTTAATTTTTCCTGGAAAATTCCTGCATAAAATCCAAATACATTATAGTTCACAATATCCGGATCGCCATACACTTCAACTTCATCCGGCATGGTAAGGCATCCACCGTAATCCATAAGACCTGCACGAACTCCCCGTGTAATATATTGTGTACTTGGAACCATTACGAAAGTTGTTGTTTCAATCTCGTTACCATTTTTAGCAGTGCTGCTTTCTACTTTAAGCACTACTTTATTAGTACGGTTGAACATTCCTTTTGTAAGATTGAGGTAACCACCAATTTCGATCTGGCGATGCGCTTTCAGGTTTTCTTTATCACCAAATGATTTTCCAAATGTCAGGTAGCCATATCTTAATATATAGTCAGCTCCCAACAGGTGTTTATAGTCTGCAAAGCCCCACACACCTGTGCTGAATGCTAAACCATCAATGTTCTTCAGGCCGAAATCCATCTGCCCCACCTCTATTCCCATGGCGAAATTACAGGCGCGCAAAGGATTATCTTCCAGGATTTTGTACTGAACATTGTTCTGGGAATTAAGCTGAGCACAAGTAATAAGCAGTGCAAAAAAGAGTAATTTTCTTTTCATAACGTATATTGGTTTACAAGTCCAAAACTATGGCCTATGCTACCGTACGCCCAATACGGCATTCGTCGTATTTTTAAAGGAATAAACTACGCTAACGGTGAAAATCCGGAAATTTTGAATATTCTTTGGGATAATATTAAATTTACCATCAACCCAATCATCCTAATACGCAACTATTCGTCCCATTCGTTCCGCCGCAGCGGATCGTATATGTCATCTTAATTCGTCCTCTCTTAATGCTTCTTTCACAGAAAAAACGAGTTCTTGTTGCACCGCTTGATTGGGGATTGGGTCATGCTACCCGTTGCGTCCCTATTATCCGAGAATTGCTTTTGCAGGGAGCAGAAGTAATTCTTGCTACAGATGGAAGAGCGTTTTCATTTCTTGAAAAAGAATTTCCCCAACTTCAGCTGGTACGTTTGCCCGGTTATGGAATTACGTATCCGAAACATGGTATGCTTGGATTGCATTTGTTGTTTCATTCGCCTTCAATTTCAAAAAAAATTAAAGCAGAAAAAAAAGCGATTGAATTGCTGGTGCAGGAATATGCTATTGATATTATTATTTCCGACAACCGCTTTGAGTGCCGCACGGATAAAACGTACAATGTTTATATTACACATCAGCTAAATGTAAAATCATCTTTTGCAGAAAAATCAGCAAGCGTATTACACAAAAAGTTTTACGAAAAATTTGACGAGATCTGGGTGCCGGATGCGGAAGGAAATACAAATCTCAGCGGTGAACTTGGTCATAATGCGATTACAGAAACATCCCTCCGGTATATTGGACCATTGACACGTTTCCCACAGGCCGATCTTTTAAATTCACGTCCGCGAAAATGGTGGATGGTAGTATTGCTTAGCGGACCCGAACCTCAGCGTTCCATCTTTGAAAAGATAGTTGTTGAAGAGCTTGCGAAGCATACAGAAGATGCGCTGATCATTCGCGGAATCACGGATGGAGCTGGTAAAACTTCGCATCCTTATCCGCATGTGACGATGGTGGATCATCTCGAAGACAAAGAAATGCAGGAAGAAATTCTAAGCACACATTATATTGTTTCGCGTTCCGGCTATTCTACGTTGTGTGATCTTTCGGCATTGAATGTTTCGCCCATCGTTGTGCCGACTCCCGGGCAAACTGAACAGGAATATCTCGCTGAATATCATGCAGCACAAAACAATGTAGTAATGCAAACACAAAATAAATTCAACCTTCGTGAAGCGATCAATGCGTTTCACCACATTAATTTATTCGGTGTTTATTCTGATCAGAAAGCGCTGGAGAAAAGGGTGAAAATTATTTTTTCAAAATAATGCACAAGCAAAATCTGTTAATAATTAAATGCACTGATTAACATTTTTTAACAACTTTTTCTTTGAAGACTGCTTTGTGAATCAGGCAACTACAACATTCTGCCATTTTGTCAATCGGGACGCATTCATTTTAATTTACATTTGTCCTAACAGGCTCACCCCGCTTCCCTTCAGAACAGCGCGCTTAGGGTGAGCTTTTTATTTCCCTATGGCGAAGATTCCTTTCTCCAAAACATTCCTTAGCTATTCTGATCAGTTAAACCTTTTAAAAGACCGGGGTCTGATTATAGATGATGAGGGCAAGGCTCTTCACTTATTAGAGCATCTAAGTTATTATCGCCTTAGTGGATATTGGTATCCACTATTATCTGATAAAGAAAAACACGTATTTAAATCTGAGGCAAAATTTGAAAATGCTTTTAAAATTTATTGCTTTGATCGCGAACTAAGAAGATTAGTGTTGGCTGAAATAGAAAAAATTGAGGTTGCGGTAAGATCAAAAATAACGTATACTCTTTCTAAAACAAAAGGAGCTTTTTGGTTTCAAGACGCCGCAATGTTTTCAAATCCAATCATCCACGCTGATACATTATCAAAAATTGGTCAAGAATTCACTCGCAGTGATGAAGAATTCATCAAAGCATTCAAGAATAAATACTCCAATCCGCTTCCACCTAGCTGGATAACAATGGAAATAACTTCGTTTGGCTCCTTATCCATGTTATATAAAAACTTAAAACCTGGATTTGAAAAAAGAGATATTTCTCATCACTTTGGTTTAGCCGACAAGGTTTTTGAAACATGGCTTCATAGTCTTGTATACCTGAGAAATGTATGTGCACATCATACCAGGCTTTGGAATCGTGCTATGAGAATTACGCCACAAATGCCTCTGACTCCAAAGAAGCAATTTCTTAAAAATGTTTCTATTCCAAAGGATAGAACATATTTTATTCTCTGTATGATTATTTTTTTTACTGCAAACAACAAATCCGGGTACTACATTTGCAACACGATTCAAAGAATTATTAGCAAAGTATTCCAATATTGATGTTAATGCACTTGGCTTTCCGGCAGACTGGGCGACAGAGCCTCTTTGGAACTAAATAATCACTGCCTTACTACCTTTTTCATTGCCACACCACCATCACCCTGGAAACGGACAGTGTAAATTCCAGAAGGCAAACTTCCAAGATCAAGCGTGTAGCTGTAAGCATTTACCTGCTGCTTCATTACAGTTCTTCCCGCAATATCTAAAACTTCAATATTCATTCCGGCTGACCATTTTCCGAAATAAGAAACCATCACTTCGCCGTTTGTCGGATTTGGCTGAAGGCTGAAGAACTGGTCGAAGGTGAAATCTCTTACTGTAGCAGGATTGCAACCTGCAGGCGAACTGAACAAACCAAAGCGTGCAGGATCGCTGAAAAGGAACGACATCATTCTTGCTTTTTGTCCGCGCGTAAACATATTCATGCACGAATCGTGAGAATAATCCATATAATTCTGCACCATATCATTCGGATCATTCGCACCCCAATATGGGTCTTCGTTGCTGCATGAGTTCCGATTCACCATGCAGTCGCTTGCAGAAGCTCCTGTTGCATTTGGTGTGTCAGCAATTGAATCACTTCCTGTAGTGCAGTCGCTGTCGTCGCCCCAGATGTGATACAATCCAAAATAATGTCCGCACTCGTGACTTGCAGTTCTTCCCAATGTGCTTGGTGCAGTTACTGTACCCATTGTTCCGAATGCAGTATAAGTGATCGCAACGCCATCTGTTGCCGGAGCACCACCCGGAAATTGCGCATAACCCAATAAGCCGGGAAATAAATTACAAACCCATATATTCAAATATTCATCCGCAGGCCATGGATCAATTCCACCGCTCGTTGTTGCTTTTACATCTTCTGTCAATGGATTAAAGAATGCGCCAAAAGTTCCGCCGGCAGAAGAGGTGCGTGTAATTCCATTTGTCGGATTTCCATTCGGGTCAAGCGTAGCAAGACAGAATTCGATTTCAAGATCAGCTGCAAGTGAATCAAAAGCAGTCGGACGGTTTATTGTATCTGCATTGAGCAAACGATAATCGGCGTTAAGCACTGCGATCTGCGAATAGATCTGCTGATCAGAAATATTCTGTGCAGCATTAATATAAACCACGTGTACAACAACCGGAACAGTAAGTACTAACGAGTTGCGCGTATGGCCTGCATCAGGATGTTGTGCAAGCCATGCACGTGCAGCAGATTCCGTAGCCGCACGTTTGGCAACAGTAGCGGGATCATGCTGTTGCTGATTATACACGGGCATTGTCGCGCATTGTTCAGCAACTTGTGCATTTAAGAATAAACAAATGCAAAGGAACAGAACCAGAGAGGAGATTTTTTTCATGAGAATTTTGTAATGCAGGAAGGGAACAAATTATGATTGAAAACGAATATACGAAAGTTGATGATTGATTAGGCGAATACCGTTTGGGATTATTATTTTAGCTACGTGTAATTAAAATATCAGGTTCATATTTGTATCTCTTTTAAAATTTTGAATTCTTAATTAGATATAAATATGAAAGCTACTTTAGAACGTAATAATTTACTGCATCCGGAATTAAGTTATAAAATTACCGGATGCGCTTTTAATGTTTTTAAGCAATTAGGCGCAGGTCATTTAGAAAAAATTTATCAAAAGGCTATGTCGATCGCATTAACCAAAGCGGGTCTTGCATCAGAGAAGAGGTAAAGCATGAAGTTTTCTTTGAAGGAGAAATGCTTGGCTACGGAAAATTAGATTTTTTAGTCGAAAATAAAATCATTGTTGAACTTAAACGGGGAAGCTATTTCAATGCAGATTTTGACCATGTGAAAAAATAGTTAGCCGCTACCAAATTGGAATTGGGAATACTCATCCGCTTTACTCCCGATAAAGTTATTCACAGAACAGTCGTAACCCTTCAAAAGAGAATTCCACGAAACAGTGTTGAAGAAGCGCCTGTAATTTATCTTTCGCCAACTAAATTAATCGGAAGAGCATTCGTACCAACTCCTTCAATTCGTTCCGCCGCGGCGGATCGCCCCTACTCCACCTTTGGCAACGTAAATGAAAACGTAGAACCAACACCCTCCGCACTTCTCACGTTAATATTCTGTCCATGCGCTTCAAGAATATGCTTAACAATGGCAAGCCCTAACCCTGTTCCGCCCTGTTCCCTGCTTCTTCCTTTATCAACACGATAAAAACGTTCGAAAATTCTCGGAAGATGTTCTTTTGAAATTCCGATTCCATTATCAGAAATTTCTACTAGAATATGATCTTCCACATCCTGAAAACGGACTTCTGTTTCACCACCGCCCTTTCCGTATTTAATGGAATTATAAATCAGGTTTGTGATCACCTGGCGAATGCGGTCTTTATCGGCTGAAACATAAATTGCTTTATACGGATCACGAAAACGCAATTTTATACCTGCTGCTTTAGTTTTCAGTTCTAAGGAATAATGCACTTCCATGAACAACTCATAAATATCAAAAGGGTAATTTTCAATTATCAGTTCACCTGCTTCCAGCTTTGAGATCGCTTCAAGGTCATCCACAATATTTATCATTCGCTCCACACTGTTTTCTGCACGCTCAAGATAATTCCGGTTAATCGTTTCATCTTCCAGGCCACCATCCAGCAAGGTGCTGATATAACCCTGGATATTGAAGATGGGCGTTTTTAATTCGTGTGATACATTTCCTAAAAATTCGCGGCGATAACGTTCCAGTTTTTTAAGATCTTCAATTTCCGCAGAACGGTTTTTCACCAGGTCGGCAACTTCCCTTTCCATCTTCAGCATAAGATCTTCACCTCCGCCCGATTCGATTTGCGAATGTGTATCTTTTAAATTGTAAATGGTTTTATAAAGCGTGACAATCCTGTTGCTTACAAAATTGCGCAGGTAATAAAGAAATACAAACCAGCTAAGCAATCCAGCCGCAAAACCACCCGTTACTGCAAGCATCCAGCTCACGGGCGATTTAAAAACGAATGCAAGAATCAAAATGATCGCGGCCACAACAGACCCTACGATAAGTGCAGCATTACGCGCGAGCTTGAGAAGAGAAAGCTGCTTCATTTTTTATCAGTAGATGGCTTTATACAAAAATGGAGAATATTCTCACACGAAGGAGCAGGAAAAAAAGGAGGCAGGAGGCAGAGCTTTTGGCACTAAACTCATCCGTTGTCGCTTCTCATTTTTCTCTATCCTCCTAATAACTTAAATCATAATTATTTTCCCTGCCTCCTGCTCCTTTTTTGCCTGCCCCCTACAACTGCCAGAAATATTTCATCTCAAAATATTTCCCTGCCGCTGCCGCCTTTTTTGCCTGCCGCTCCAACCATGAGAATGATTCCCGAAGAATGACAAAGTTAAAATTCAAATTTATAGCCCACACCTTTCACCGTGCGGATAAATTCTTCACCGATCTTTTCACGCAGTTTACGGATGTGAACATCGATGGTGCGATCGCCGACAACCACTTCATCACCCCAAACCCTGTTGAGTATTTCTTCACGCGCAAAAACTTTTCCGGGCTTTGATGCAAGGAGCGATATCAGCTCAAATTCTTTTCTAGGCAAATTGATTTCCTTACCATCCTTGATCACGAGATAACTTTCTCTGTCAATGCGCAGGCCACCCATGTCGAGTGCTGCTACATCCTTTTCGTTCGGCGTGCGGCGCAACAACGCTTTGATCCTGCTGATGAGCACACGCGGTTTGATCGGTTTATTAATGTAATCGTCTGCACCGGCATCAAAACCTGCGATATGAGAATAATCCTCGCTGCGGGCAGTAAGAAATGCAATGATCACATCATCCATTCCGGTTGAACCGCGCAATTCACGGCAAACTTCTATTCCGTCAATACCCGGCATCATCACGTCGAGCAATACAAGGTGCGGTAATTCTTTTTTTGCAAGCGCAATTGCTTCATTGCCGTTCGGAGCGGTAAAAACCTGGTAACCTTCTTTCTTCAGGTTATAGCTAAGGAATTCGAGAATATCTTCCTCGTCGTCGACAATTAAAATTTTATGGGAAAATGTTGTCATATAGTTGCTTTGGGCATTACAAAGGTAGTGTTGCAGGCGAACTCTCACTGTTAACGTAAGATTAAGTTAACATAAACGCAAAGCGGAGCCAAAAGGTTCATTTAACATGAAGTTCATCCTGGCTTAATTCAATCGTCACGTGGAAAAAGTTCCTTTGCGGCAACCTAAATTCTCCTCCGAAAAATGAATTTCCGACTTACAATTTTAGCGCTTTTCTTACTGGTTTTACGTGGATTCTCCCAAAACGGTACATTATCCGGAACTATAACCGAAGAAGTAAATGGCGAATTGGTAATAGGTGCAGTTGTCATTGTGGATAGCTTACCTAAATATGGTGCGGTAACAGATTTTGATGGAAAATACCTCATTAAAATTCCTGCCGGCGTTTATACAATAACATGCCATTTTACCGGTTACGCGGCTGTATCTGTAAAGCAAGTGAACGTAACGGCCGGGAAGAACACACCGCTTGATTTCATATTATCATCAAGGCTGGATTCGATTGTTGTAATTTATGACACGCGTCCCACAGGAACGATCAGCGCAATTCTCGACACGATTCATAATGGAAACGGATCGGCAGATGGATTGGATAAAAAAAGCATCAGTGAATCAGTTGCTGTCAACGCAAGTGATGTAGCGAAAAAAATCCCGGGTGTTACAATTGTGGATGGAAGGTTTATTGTTGTGCGCGGACTTTCCGAACGTTACAATGCAGTTTTGCTGAATAATGTATTTGCACCTTCTGCAGAAACAGATGTAAAATCATTTTCATTCGATCTTGTTCCGAGTTCAATGATTGACAATTTTATGGTTTTTAAATCTCCGTCTCCTGATCTTCCGGGTGAATTTGCCGGTGGAGTAATCCGCATTACAACTACTGACATTCCGGATCACAATGTTTTACATGTTGGATTTGCAGGCGGATTCCGTTCCGGAACAACATTGAACAGTTTCAATATAAATGAAGGAGCGAAAGGAGATTTTTTTGCAGCCGGCTCAGGCTCCAGGAATTTACCGTCAACTTTCCCGACGACTGCGCAGGTACATAGTCCGGACTTTACTGCACAGGCGCAAACCGATGCAGGAAAATCACTGAGCAATAATTGGGCATATACTACAAAAAATGCACCTGCTGATATTCGTTTTAATACGGCATGGGAATATCGTTACAGCAAACCGGATTCGGCAGGTAAAAAAGGCTTCCAGTTCGGAAATATCACAGCTGTGAATTATTCAAATACGTACTTGAATTATGTTTCAAACCGACTGGATTATAATACATACGACGCAGTAAATCAAAAGAGCGATACTATTTTCCATTTTACTGATTCCATTTATACCAATTCTGTAAGGCTGGCAATTGTGCAGAACAATGCAATCCGTTTTGGTAAACAAGGATCACAACGGATCACGGTTAAGAATCTTTTTAACCAGATGGGTGACAATGAAACAACATTGCGGGGCGGCATTAATCATGAATCAGGAACACTTCATAAAGAATATTCATACCGGTATACGCAGCGTTCAATTTATACCGGACAAATTAATGGCTTGCATGAATTCAATCATAAAAACACAGTCATCGACTGGACGGCAGCATATTCGCTTTCACGCCGAAGCGATCCCGACTGGAGAAAAGCGCGCTATACAAAAGACATTTCGGCCACTCCTGATGATCCTTATTATTTATATATCGCAAACAGTCCTTCACCGTCTTTCCTCGGAAGAATTTTCATTGACATGCATGAGGATATTGTTGCTGGTGCTGCCAATTATTCACAGGCAATTTTCATCGGCGGCGATTCTTTATCAAAAAAGAAACGTTACAGCTTTACAGTCAAAACAGGAGTTTACATTGAGCAAAAAGAACGCAGCTACAGCATCAGGAACCTGGGCTATGTTTTTGCTCACGTAAATACATTTAACTGGGACATTGCAACAATGTCGCTTCCGGAGGTTTTTAATCCTCAGAATATTAATGACACTGATGGAATTAAAATTGCAGATGCAACAAAAGCAGCCGATCAATATGTAGCATCCAATTCTTTGCAGGCCGGCTACCTGATGGCAATTATTCCTTTGGGAAACTTTAAAGGAAAAACGGATGGAAAAGATCATGAACGCGTTCGCATAAGCACAGGTGTGCGGTTTGAGCATGATGTACAGCGATTAAACAGCAAAACGATTCAAAATGATACGGTGATTGTCGACAACGATATTTTAAGTGTTTTGCCTTCAATAAATATTGCATGGAATTTCAGTGACAGAATGCTTATGCGTGCTGCTTATGGAAAAACCCTTAACCGCCCGGAATTCCGTGAAATTGCCCCACTATATTTTTATGATTTCCTTACTAATTCCATTAACAGCGGTAATCCTGCGCTGAAAACACCTTCGATTGAAAACTATGATCTGCGCTGGGAATTTTATCCGCGGGCAGGAGAGAATATTACATTCGGTGCGTTCTATAAAAAATTCACCAACCCGATCGAAGTTTACTTTATTCCCGGCGTAGGGTCAGGCGGAACGAGAAGTTTTACCTGGGGAAATGCTCCTGTTGCCATCAATTATGGAATGGAAATAGAGATGAGAAAGAAGCTCGACGGCATTAATGTTCCGTTTATCCGCAATCTCAGCATTGTTGCAAATGCAGCATTGATAAAAAGTGAGATCAAACTTGCAGAGGAAAATAATGGCCTGACTTCAAACAAGCGTCCTATGATGGGGCAATCGCCTTACATTATTAATGCGGGGCTTTTTTACCAGAATGATTCCATTCGCTTCCGTGTGAATGCAACATATAATGTCATCGGTCAGCGCATTGTAATTGTTGGTGTTCCCGGTGTTCCGGAAGTTTATGAAATGCCACGCCACCAGATAGATTTAGCGATCATCAAAACATTTGGCGCGAAGGATAATATTGATGTTCGTTTGAATATTACTGATCTCTTAAACCAGGAAACATTGCTGCTTCAGGATGCAAACGAGGATGGAAAATTAGATCGTTCCACCGACCAGCGTATGCAATATTATAAAAAAGGAACCTATTTCACCTTTGGTGTGACGGTCCGGATATTATAAGAAACTGTCCAACCTTTTTTTATTGTTATGTAAAGATTACCGGAACGGAAGGAATTCGTTCCGGTTTTCATTTTTGTTTACATGCGGAATAAATAGCCTAACATTTCGATAAACTGGTTTTCATACGCCCATCATACTGCACAAGTAGTTTTGTTCCCGATACACAACAAATGAAACCAAAAAAAACAAACATGAAAAAGTTTTTACTTTCCGCTGCTCTCAGTGTGGCATGCTTCTTCGGCATGAACGCTCAGATCATCAAATCAGGAAACATTACGGCGAATGAAACATGGACCAACAACAACGTTTACATCCTGAACGGTTGGGTATATGTAAAAGCAGGCGCTACGGTCACGATCCAGGCCGGAACAGTTATTAAAGGAGATTTTGCATCACAAGGCGCATTGATTGTAGAACGCGATGGAAAACTTATCGCAGACGGAACAGTAGATCAGCCTATCGTCTTTACATCACAGAAATCTGTCGGACAACGTTCGTATGGCGACTGGGGTGGTGTGATTCTTTGCGGACGTGCATCAGTTAACGCACCTGCAAATGCATCACTCGGAACAGTACAGGGTGAAGCTGTAATTGAAGGTGGCGTTGGATCTATCTATGGCGGAGGCGCAACTCCGAATGATAATGACAGCTCCGGTGTTCTTCGTTATGTACGAATAGAATACGCAGGAATCGCTTTCCAGCCAAACAGTGAGATCAATGGTCTTACCTGTGGCGGTGTGGGAAGCAAAACAGTGATCGAGCACATACAGGTTTCCTATTCCGGCGACGACTCTTATGAGTTTTTCGGTGGCACAGTAAACTGCAAATGGCTCATCGCTTACCGCGGATGGGATGATGAATTCGATACAGATAACGGTTACCGCGGACACATTCAATTCGGTATTTCGATCCGTGACCCAAACATCGCTGACCAATCCGGCTCAAACGGTTTTGAATCTGATAACGATGCAACAGGAACAGGAAATACACCTATCACACAGCCGATATTCTCAAACATGACGGTAGTAGGACCACTTGCGTTCAATTCCAATATCAACAGTCTTTACAAACGCGCATTGCACCTTCGCCGTAATACAAAAACATGCACATACAATTCCGTTTTCATGGGTTACCCTACCGGATTATTGATTGAAAGCAGCACCACACAGGCAAATGCAACAGCAGGCGAACTTCAATGGCGCAATAACGTTTTGGCAGGAATCGGTGGTGATACACTTGCAGCATCAGCAGCTGCAAATCCAAACAATTCAAATGGAACCTTCTTCATCGGTGACGCTGCTTTAAATAACGGATGGTACGGAACACCAGGTTTTAATAATGTAAATTTCGCAGCGATCAGCAGTCTTATGTTTAACAATGTAAGTCTTACTTCGCCGAATTTTATGTTGATGCCAGGATCACCGCTTCTTTCCGGTGCGTCATTCTCCAACCCAAACCTTTCAAATTCCTTCTTCACACCGACTACTTATCGCGGCGCATTTGACGGAACAAACAATTGGGCAGCTTGCTGGACAGAATTCGATCCGCAAAACCAGCCTTACACAAGCGGAATAAACAACACATTCGCAGTAACAGCAACAGCAGGTGGATCAACAACATTCTGCCAGGGCGGATCAGTTACACTTGATGCAGGTGCTTACCCGGGTGCAACATATCTCTGGAGCAATAACGCTACAACACAAACGACAGGCGTTACAACAAGCGGAACTTATAGTGTAACCGTTACCAAATCAAACGGATGTGTTGCAAGTTCAAATGCTATTGCCGTAACAGTAAATCTTCCTCCTTCAGCTCCGGCAGTTACAGCAAGCGGACCAATTACTTTCTGCAATGGCGGAAACGTAACGCTTACTTCAAGCCAGGTTTCCGGAATCACATGGTCGACTAACGCAACTACATCTTCTATCAATGTTACTTCTTCCGGAACTTACGACGTAACATATACAGATGCTAACGGATGTTCTTCAACATCAGCACCAACAACAGTAACAGTAAATGCAAATCCATCTGCACCAACAGTTACAGCAAGCGGTCCGACAACATTCTGCACAGGAGACAGCGTTATCCTTTCTTCTAACCAGGTTACAGGAAACATGTGGAGCACGAATGCAACATCACAGTCCATTACTGTAATGACATCAGGTTCTTATGATGTTACTTACACGAATGCAAACGGATGTTCTGCTACTTCAAACACCACTACTGTTTCTGTAAGCAACGCACCAGCGCCAACCATCACCATCCAGGGAAACACAGCGCTTTGTCCTGGTGATGCAGTAACACTTTCTTCATCACCTGCAGATACTTATCTCTGGGCTCCCGGTGGGCAATCCACACAAAGCATCACAGTAAGCACAGCAGGAACATACTTTGTTACGACAACAAATTCAAATGCATGTAACGGAACCGGGCCTTCTTCAAGTGTTTCAGTTACTGCACTTACTGCTCCAACATCTTCCTTCACGTACAACGTTCCTGTTGTGAATCAATATCAATTCACAAACACATCATCAAACGGAACGATCTATGCATGGGATTTCGGTGATGCAACACAGTCAACTGCACAAAACCCTGCTCACGTTTATTTTACAAGCGGTTCTTACACGGTAACATTAACCGTAACAGGAAGCAATGGTTGTTCAACTACTTCTACACAGGTGCTTAGTGTTGGTGTAGGCGTACAGGAACAAGGTGTTGTAAATGCAATGACACTTTATCCGAACCCTGCGAATGACAATATGAATCTTGAACTAAACATGAATGATAATTCAGATGTTCAGGTTCTTGCTTACGATATGTCAGGACAGATCCTTGTAAATGAAAATAAAAACCTTTCGACAGGAAAAACCACATTGACTTACGATGTAACAAATTGGTCGAACGGAATTTATTTCATCCGTGTCACTTCAGGCAATACCGTTAATACAATGAAAGTGGTAATCAGCCGCTAATAAAAAAGCTAAGCTTCGCAGCATAGCAGAAAGAAAAGAGTCGTTCCGTAAGGGACGGCTCTTTTGCATTTCCGGAATAGGGTAATTCTACAACTGTAAAACTATTCGCACGAATGAAATGAATAAGAAAAGGTTGCCTGGATATTCAGGCAACCTTTTCTTATTAACGTGATACTATATTCAGGAACTCAACTGTTTATTTCGAAGCAATACCCGATTCCTTTAACGGTTTTGATATATTGTTCGCCGATCTTTTCACGCAGTTTGCGCACATGCACATCTATGGTGCGATTCTTTTCTCCGAATTCACCACCCCAGATCTCACGGTAAATTTCATGTCGTGTAAAAACTTTTCGTGGTGATGCCAGCATAAAAGCAAGCAGTTCGAATTCTTTCCGTGGCAAAACAATTTCTTCCTGGTCGCGGAATACGATATAACGCTCGCGATCGATCCGGATAGCGCCTGCCTGCACAGAGCGTATTACTTCTTTGGTACGATGGCGTTTTAAAATTGCTTTAACGCGCATCACCAGTACATTGGCACGAATTGGTTTTATAATGTAATCATCCGCGCCCGCTGAAAATGCAGCGATCTGCGTATAATCTTCACTTCTGCTGGTATAAAATGCAATCAATGTTTTCTGCAGCACAGGAATTGCTTTCAGGTCGTGGCAGATCTCGATTCCATCCGTACCGGGAATTACAATATCGAGGAGCACAAGCTGGGGAAGAAATCTTTTCGCAAGCTCAATCGCCTCTTTGCCATTGTCGGAGCAAAGAACATTAAATCCGGCATTTTCTAAAATCCCTTTAAGAGAAAGCAGGATATGTTCATCAGGATCAATAATCATGATCCTGTGACTTTCCTTTAATGAATCAATACCATTGGTAATCACAGAGACGAAAGTATCTTCTTCATATTGCTGCTTCGTTAAGGGCATGTTAAGTTTGATACAAGGTGTTAATTTATTCCGGATTCGTTTCAGTTGGAATTCAGATGGCAACTGAATTGCGTTTAGTGGATCGTTATCAGGATAAACAGGCAGAGAAAAACCATGTGTTTTGCAAATAACTTTCAAATTCTTTATTGAGTTTATTTCTTCCAAATTTCTAACCCTGCTAAGACGCGTAAACTTCTCCTTCTCGGAATCTTTCTATTGATTCAATCAGCAATTCTTTTTAGTCAAACATTTCAGACGGGAAATGTTCAATAGAGAAATTGGGGAAGTTGAAAATTTTAATATTGTTCAGTGAATATTCGCTTTCCGTTTTAAGAAATCGTAATTTGCTTTACAATGAAAAATGTTCAGAACACCTTTTTTTTATTTTGTTTAGCAATTGCTTTCTGTTCCTGCCATCGCGATCAGCCTACCGAGCCAATATACACACCTCTAAATGCCGAATTTAAAGCGTGGTGTGCATACAAACCGGGAAGCTGGTGGACTTATAAAGAAATTTCGTCTGCGAACAGGGATAGTATGTGGGTGAGTTATTACTCCGAGGATAAAAAACATCTACCCACCGAAAACTATTATTACTATCAACTTTCAATGCATGTTTCTTCTCTTAATGATTCGTTTGAAACCCATTATTATAACGGAGCGCCAATTTATCCGGATGGAAATAAACAGTGGAATTTTGGAGAGAATTATAATATCAACCAGGGGACACTGTCTGAGGGTCGTTTCTATTTTACTACTACTTTACCATTATCCTTGCAATCATACACTACAGTAATTCAACTTGATTCATTCGATCTTTCAGGATCAGGAGACCGGTATTATACTATTAATAAAATCAACAATTCAGTTTCCGCTTATAGCAACTGGATCAAGACTGAATATTATGCCCGAAATATTGGTGTAATTCGTCGTGAAATGTTCAATGGAGAAATATGGGAAGTTGAGAATTATAATATTGTTCAGTAAATATTTGCTTTCCGTTTTAAGAAATCGTAATTTGCTTTGCAATGAAAAATATCCGTAACATCTTTTTTTTATTTCTTTTAGCGTTCGTTTTCTGTACATGTCGCCGTCCGCGGCCTGAACCGATATACAAAGCTTTAAGCCCTGAACTTAAAGCATGGTGCGCCTATAATCAGGGGACATGGTGGACTTATAAAGAACTTGCATCAAATAACAGGGATAGTTCGTGGGTTAATTATTATTCCGAAGATAAATCCCATGGTTCCGATGATTTTTATTTTTATCTATTAGTTATATATATAGCTTCTTCAAATGATAGCTTTGGCATTCATCACTTCTATGCGGAACCTTTTAATCCTGCCTATCAAAACCCAGATGAATGGGCATTGGTAGAAACTTACTCCCTTGGTCAAGGAAATGGTTATGCTGCTGGCCGTTTGTATTATACAGGAGCTGGTGCCTTGACTTTACCTCCAAATATGGCAGTAACCAAACTGGATTCTTTTGCATTAGTCACTTCCGGTGACATTTATTATAACGTTATTAAAACCACGAATAGCATTTCCGAATATGGTAATTGGATAAAGACAGAGTACTATGCCAGAAATATTGGCGTGATTCGCCGTGAAATGTTCAATGGAGAAATATGGGAACTTGAAAATTTTAATATTGTTCACTGAGTGCGCATCCTTTCATTATTATTTACAAAACCTTGCTTTATTGGGATAATTTATGTAAGTTAGCTTAACGCTATGAAAATGAAATTAAGAAGCCGCACTTTTTTGGTTTTACTGATACTTACAGTCTTTTTGACTGCCTGCCGTAAAGATCATGTTCCTCCCCACACAATTGTTCAGGGAAAGGTTTTAGAATATGGAAGCAACCAGCCTTTGGCAAATAAACAAGTGATTATTGGCCGAAGAGATGCCGGCTTTGGCCCGGGCAATTATGCAACTGTAGCGGTTCTCAATTCAGATGCAGGTGGAAATTATTACTATGAATTTGATGGCGTTGATAATAGCATTTATGTCGTGGCCTGCACAAGTGTTTCTCCCTATTCTGCTTCCGAATATTACACGATCACAGTCGGGCAATTAAATCCGATTAATATTATTCTCTCGCCGCCCGGCTGGATTAAGTTACATGTAGAAAACGTACAACAACAATATGATCAGATAATATTGGGAGGCAATATTGTTCCTAATGTTTATTTCTCCGGTGTGCAGGTTGACAGCACTATGATTTTGCAATTTAATGGAAATGCTAACATAAATATTTATTGGAGAATGAGCAACTCTACAATAATTAATGATACTACTGTAAATATTTATATTCCTTCCTTCGACACTATTTCCTATAATATAAGTTATTGACTTTTCCCTTCCATTTCTAACCCTACTAAGATGCGTAAATCTCTCCTTCCCCGAATCTTTCTATTGATTCAATCAGCTTTTCTTTTTAGTCAAACATTTCAGACGGGAAATGTTCAATAGAGAAATTTGGGAACTTGAGAATTTTAATATTGTTCACTGAGTGCGCATTCTTTCATTATTATTTACAAAACCTTGCTTTATTGGGACAATTTATGTAAGTTAGCTTAACCCTATGAAAATGAAATTAAAACGCAGCACTTTTTTGCTTTTACTGATAGTTACTGTCTTTTTAGCTGCCTGCCGCAGAGATCATGTTTCTCCGCACACAATTGTTCAGGGAACGGTTTTGGAATATGGGAGTAACCAACCTTTGGCAAATAAGCAGTTAATTATAGGTAGAAGGGATGGTGGATTTGGCCCAGGTAATTATACAACCATAGCAGTCCTTAATTCCGATATCAATGGCAATTTTAATTATGAATTTGATGGAGTCAATGGAGATATTTATGTCATTGGGATGAATAACATTTCTCCTCACAATTCGGTTGAGTTTTTTTCGAATGTGCCGGGTTATCCCCCTACATCAAGTGGTTCTCCAATGTCAATAACACTTGGAAAAACGAATACAATAAAAATTTATCTAACACCACCTGGTTGGTTAAAACTTCGTGTAAGAAATATTCATCATAGCAATATGATTTTTCTTACGATCCCCTTTTCAGTTAATTATTATGGCATTGTTGATACAACGAGCACTTTTCAAGAGCAGGGAAACACACTCCTTAACCTGCAATGGACAGTTGTTGATAGTTTATATGACACTACTCATTTTAATGCCGCTGTTAATATCCCTCTATTTGATACCCTTGCATATCAAATAGATTATTAATTTTCATCAAAAGTCCTAATGCAGGTGACAGCACTATGACTTTGCAATTAATGGAAATGCTAACGTGATATTTATTGGAGAGTGAATAACTTACAATAACTAATGATACAAACGTTAATATTTATACCCCATCCTTCGATACGACTTACTTCCAAATTCTTTATTGACTTTATCCCTTCCATTTCTAACCCTACTAAGATGCGTAAATCTCTCCTTCTCGGAATCTTTCTATTGATTCAATCAGTTTTTCTTTTTAGTCAAACATTTCAAAGCAACTATGATCACAACAGGGCTATACAGCCCTTTATAGATAGTGCCTTTAATGAATTGGATACTTCCAGGATACCCGGAGGGATTTTACTGGACAAAACCGTTTGTTTTTCATTAATGGGGAAATACGATGGGAAAAAGGATACCGTTGCTGATTTTAAAAACATCCGGCAGGCATGCCTTGAATTAAGAAATGCAGCCTACAACCGTACCAGTTTTATCACCCCTGGCCAGTTGTATGAAAATAGCGTTGCACAATACAACCAGGGAATAATGCCGGTTGAAATCCTTGCTTATGATTATGCCCGTTTTACCGACGAAGCATACGAGCATGGTTTAGTTACCATAAATGACGCTGGCCATTTTGTAGATGCCCTGCAGGCCACTCCATATGAAAGCAAGTCGATGTTTATGATGAGCCCGTTTTCCAATAAAAGCAATTTCAGTGACGTCCGGTTTTTAATAGATCCACAGTTTATTCACACCAATTTTAAAAGCAGCATTTCGGCTGTAAACGTGGATTTTGATGACGGAAATGGAATGCACCCCATATCCTATGCTAATTCAAGTCAAAGCGCTATACAGGTTATCTATTCTTCGACCGGGTTAAAGACGATAACCATTCAAATTGTTTACAGCAACACCTTATCATTTAGAGCAAAATCAACACTTGATATTTTATCGCTGGCTTCCTCTTCACCATCAGGCACCTTTCGCACAATTCCAATTCCGCCTTCAACAACTGCAGCCATTTATGAATATTATGCAGATGCAACTTCTTTTGTTCCGCGCAACTTCTCCAATACAATTCCCCAGGGTAAAGCGCTTGTTTCCATTACATACGGCACCAACAGCACACTGGGAGGGTGCCTGAAATCGCCGCTGATTTTCCTTGATGGTATCGACTTCGGCACATCACACTATGCTAAAAACGGCGACCTGGGATTCGTGGATATTTTAAATGGAAACAATACGGATTATCCTGCCTTGTCGCAGGGTCCACAAATGCTGGGTCAAATGTGGCAGAATGGCTATGATGTTGTTTTTGTTGATTTTTATGAAGGTGCGGGAAAGATAGAAGACCTCAGCGATATTCTGATCAATATCATTAATCATATTAATGCAATGAAATGCGCTGACGCGGATGAAAATGTGGTCGTCGGGCCGAGCATGGGTGGGCAGGTTTCTCTTATTGCACTTGCAAAAATGGAGCAGCAGGGCATGCCTCATTGTACGCGTGAGTATGTTTCATTTGATTCCCCTCACGAAGGAGCAAATGTTCCGATTGGCGCCCAGTTCATGATTGATTTTATGGCGAGCGTTAGTGTGGATGCGGCAGGTGCGCAGGCGCAGTTAAACACCTATGGAGCACAAGAGCTTTTATTGTACCACTCCGGGTATGCAGGTCTTGCGAGTCCGTTACGTGGTCAATATGTTGCATACAGGAATTCACTTGGCTACCCGCAGCACCTGAGAAAAGTGTCGGTGATCAATGGCAGCAACAGCGCCCTTGACCAGGGATTTACCGGTGGTGCACCTCTTGTTGACTGGCACCATTCTATGTATGCGGGAATTATCAACCTGGACGCGCATGTCTGGGCAACACCAGGCGCGTCCACTGTTATATATGCAGAACATAATAACACGTCCATCTATCACAATGTTCTTTTTTATGGACAATTGGCGGACTTTTCTAATTTCACATTAACGCAGTGGCATGAAATAGATTTTACAAGCTCCCCGCTTCCTCCAATCGATGGATCGCCTGGTGGGGTAGATGATGCATTGAAAGCATTTGATATGGATGTAGAGATTGGAAATTCAACCTATGGACATATAAATGTTTATAATAGCGGCAGGTACTGTTTTATTCCTTCAATCAGTTCTTTGGATTTAAATAATACTAATAATTACTTCTACAATATCGGAGGAAATATTAATCCATCACCGAACATCAAAAATTACTCCCCATTTGATGATTATTTTTCTAATACAAGTGGGACTGGAGGTGCTAGCTTAAATCAGTTGCATGTAACTGTTGAAGTTGGAGTTGGTAAAAATACAAATTGGCTAATTTCTGATTTACTATTATCCCAAAATACTCTTGGAGTTATTTTGAATAATACATATAATTTTGGTCTTTGGAAAAAAACATTACACAGTACTACCATTGTAAATAATGGCATTCTTAAAGTGAACTCAAATCAAAGTATTGAATACGGCACCGGTCCTGTTCCTCCCCAAAATTCATTACATATCCTTAATACCAATGGCTGTGGAGCAGTTGTTGACATCCAACAAGGAGGAAAAATGGAGGTTGGTGATCCGAGTGTAAATAACAGAGGGGAAGTTCACTTTTTAAAAGGCAGCATTCTGCATATTGAAAATGGTGGCAAGCTAACCATCCGGGACGGTTCAAAACTCATCATTGAAGAAGGAGCAAGAATCATTTATGAGCAAGGGGCCCAAATTGAATTGCTTGGCAATAATGCAGTCCTTGAAATTAAAGGCATCCTCGAATTAGGTGCAAATGCAGACTTTACATTCACCTATCCGAATGCAGTCAGCGGTTACGTTCGCTTTAGCCGTGCTTCGTATGTTCCTTACGATATTAATGACCCAACCTACCAGATTGTAGCGCCACCTTCTGCTTCCATCCATTTCCTTGGATTAAACCGTACTGATAAAGTGCTGGAAATTGATCAGAGTGGTTTGTGGATTCCTGACTGGCTGACCACTTTTAGTGTAATCAACGGAAAAGTATTTTTCGGAAGCGTCACTTCAAACCCAATTCTGGCAATTGGTTCTCCTGTTGTTTTAAAATTCAGCGATTTCGAAACGCAACCTCCTGCAATGGGACAAGGTGTTTGTTTATTCGGCCAATCTCACGTGGTTCAGGGTTGCCACTTTACTAACCTGCAAACAGGATTAACCGCGCTTAATTTTTATTGGGGCACCCCATTGAAAGTTACAAGCTCAACGTTTACTGGTTGCGGTACTGGAATAAACGTGGTGGATAAGGGTGTTAAAATTCTCGCTTGTACATTTGATAATTGCGGAAATGGATTGGTAGCCTCTGGTCTCACATTTCCGAGCCTTGCCGACGCTACTACATTTACTAACTGTGTTTATGATGGTGCTTACCTGAATAACAACCCGGTTGAATTTCTTTTCAGCGGTTGCATTGCCAATAATAATTACCAGGCGGGCATTGAGTCTTATGGCAGCACTGTAAATCTTCGTTGTAATGACATTAAGCAGAATACGAATTGGGGTGTTTACATCGGGTACAACGGAATCGTGTCAGCCAATCCTACTTTTGGCGGCGGATACAATGATATGCGTTTCAATGGAAGCTCAACAGGATATTTTGATGAGGCCGGGGGATTTGAATTCAACGGAGGTTACAATTATTTAAAACAAGCATCATCCTCGCAGGGGTGTGACAATCTTGGAATTGGATGCCCGACAGTATTCGAAGGAAGCATTATTTCGTCATGTCCATCCAATACCTGGCAAACGATTCCTGCTTATAATAATTACTGGAAAAATAATTTATCCAATGAAAACGTAACGTGGCCACCCAGCTCGAGTTCTCATTATCTTGATTTACCGCTTAGTTCAAATCAACTTGTAGAATTTCCGTGCGGAAGATTTATCCGGGTTTCAGATCCATCTCAGCAAAATTTCTTGTATTGTCCTACAATACAACCCCCACAGCAATTAACGCCACTGGATAATTGCCCTGACTGTAATGCAATCTCCACTACAAGTTTCTCTGATACACTTTCAAATGATGCTACGCGTTTAGCCATTTCAAAAATGGATACAACAGTACCAAATGGGTATTCCAATGCCGTAGGTTTGTTGAATGAAATCCTTTTGTATCCGAATGCTAATCCATCTGATGGTGATATTTATGTGCGCAATACAGGTCTCCGGAAAATGCACGATGCATTTGGCGCAGGAATGGACAACGATCAAATCCCGGCTGATTCACTTTCTACCCAGGCAATGCAAGTGATCCAGGCTGAACAAGATGAAAAACAAGATGGCATTTCAAACGGAGATTATGTTAAAAGGTTTTTTGCCAGCATGCATGAAGCAATGGCATATCGTGCTGCAGGTAAAAGAGATTTAGCGCTCGTGTTATTTTATGATATACAAACATGGGCTGAAACTGTTCACCAACCTTATGTCAGCTATTGGATCTGTCTTACAAATAATGAAAATCTTGTTTTGACAGGGCAAATGCCTAAAGAAGAATTTATTACTGCTTTGCAATTATGTGGCACTTTCTCCACCGCAGTTCCAACATTGCAATCCCGGGTGGGTAATGTTTCTTCGCCTGCCGATGAAACCCCGGGAACAATGAACACACTCACTGTTTTTCCAAATCCTGCTAATGAATCAGCCACACTTATTTTTAACCAATCGAATCCCAAAATAACAGGAATGTTCGCAATTTATAATTTAGAAGGAGAACTAATCAATACCCAACTACTTAGTGGTGGGACAGTATCCCATTTGGATTTATCAGGTCTGGCTTCAGGATTATATTTATGCACAATTTCGGTAAACGGAGAGATAACAGATCGCCAGCGATTGGCTGTTTCGCATTAATAATTATACAATAATTTCTTGAAATGGGTTGGAGAAATTATCTCCAACTCCTGAATGTCACCCTTTTAATTTTTAACTTATCGAAGAGATGATTGAAAGAAAATATATTTCTTCCGGAGAATGCTGGCCCGTTTGTTTGTAATGGAAATCGGGCGTCTTGATAATATTATTTGCAAAGAATCGCAACGCTTTCTTGAAACTGTTTTTCCTATTTTATTCCGGAATTATATTTCATAATCAAACCATCGTGTGTACTCAACACAATTATTAAACATACGATCCCATTTATTCCCCGTAAATTAGGATTGAAATATGAAATTTCCCCGCCGCAAATTCTGGCTCTGTTTTTTTCCAATCCTTATTATTTGCTGGATCAGCATTGGTTATATTTTTTCAAGAGTAGTAACAGGTGCAAAGCCTTCGCAATATCCGCTGATTGCAACGATCGATACGTTTAAAGTAACACAACTTAATTTAAAAAGCGTCGACAGCTTAACGATCAATGCGTGGATCGCTGGAAATAATAAAAAGGATGTTGTGATTTTGATGCCCGGCATTGGCGCCAACAGCAGCAATATGACCAACAGGGCCGCCCTTTATCTCCGCGAGGGATTTTCCGTGATGCTTCCTGATTTTCGTGCAACCGGCAGAAGCGAGGGCGAAGTGATCAGTTTTGGCTGGAATGAAAAGCTTGATCTTATTGCGTGTTATCGCTGGCTTCATGCGCAGGGCTATGAAAATATTGCGGTGCATGGTTGCTCTTTAGGTGCAGCAGCAATTGCATATTCATTTGATTCCATAACAGATTACAGCTTTGTGGTGATGGAATCCAGCTACGACAATATCGATCATGCTTTTGCACACCGCACGTTTGATTCGGGATTCAACCGCTTTTTATTCTGGCCGGCATATTTTTTTACCGAATTAAAAATTGACGCAGAAACGGAACAACTCTCTCCGCTTGATCGTATGCATTTGTATAAAGGTTCGGTGCTTTACTTATCCGGCAATAAAGAACAACAAATCCCTGTCGAAGAAAAGCAGCATGTTTTTGCAGCCATCGGATCAGTCAGCAAGACGCTGCATATTTTTGATGGGGCAGCGCATGAAGATTTTTATAATTATGATACTGTAGCTTATTCAAAAGTGCTTTCCGCTTTTCTTCAAACCTTACCCAGAAATTATGAAAGGTAAACCCGGCTCCGATTTCTTTTACATGGTGTTTGAAGTTGTGCGGCTCATTCCTCCAGGGCGTGTTACCACTTACGGCGCTATTGCAAAATACCTCGGCACAAAAGGTTCATCACGTATGGTTGGCTGGGCCATGAACGCATCCCATTCTCATCATTCGCCCGTTCCAGCGCATCGTGTCGTCAACCGCGAAGGAATGCTCACCGGAAAAAATCATTTTAGTCCACCGGAAATGATGCAGAAACTTTTGGAAAAGGAAGGAATAAAAGTAAAGCGGGATAAGATTGACGGATTTAAAAATCACTTTTGGGATCCGAATGAGGAATTGAAATTGTAGTCAGTGGGCAGTTGTTAATTGTTAGTTGTTGGTGGTCGTCCCTTTCCGTCCCCCGTCCCAACGTCCCCTTATTTCTTATAAACATCCATCCTGAAAAAAGCTTCAAACTGCGTCGGAACTCCATTCTGGCAATGATATTCTTCATGCGCAGGTTTTTTCTGTCCTGCTTTTTCCAATCCTGCGGGCGGTACATTTAATTCGTAACGATCTACATATCCAAAATCACGAATCAATGTCCAGGTACCGTCTATCTTTTTAAAAAACGCATAGCCAATCTGGTATTTGATCTTATCACCCACTTTCATCTTGCGGATATTTATTTCAATCGCTATGGGAATTTTTCCGGGCTCCCCAATCTCTATTTTTTCGGTACGTTTTTCTGTATTTACAAGAAATGTTTTTCCGTTTTTGAAAATAACAGAATCTTTTCCTAAATAAATTTTATCAATTGTAAGATGAATGAGGTAGCTTTTTTGCGCAAAAGCAACTCCTCCGATTAAAATGCAAATTGCAAAAAGCAGTATTCGTCTCATGTGCTGAAATTAGCAATTATTAAGCCATGCGCGAATGATTGGTGGCCGCCGCCGCGGAGGTGATTGGTGATTGGTGATTGGTGATTGGTCAATTAATATTCGCACCCTCAATCCCAATACACCCAACTCAATATCCAATATCCACCTCTTTTCCCCAATCACCAATTACCTTTTTTCCCGATTACTAATTACCTTTGCACAATGAATATCACCCAAGAACAAGTCATCGATGCTTTGCGTCACGTAGACGATCCCGATCTGAAAAAAGACCTTGTCACCCTCGGCATGGTAAAGGATATTGTGATTGACGGCAACAACGTTTCTTTTACTGTTGTGCTCACCACGCCTGCCTGCCCGATGAAAGAACTGATTAAAAAAGCCTGCGAAAATGCAATCATTCATTACGTTGATAAGGATGCTGTGCCGCTGGTAAATATGACGGCAAACGTAACCACACAACGCCAGGGAAATGTGCTTCCTAATGTGAAAAATATCATTGCTGTTGCTTCCGGAAAAGGCGGCGTCGGGAAATCTACTGTTGCAGCAAATCTCGCTTGTGCATTAGCCATGCAGGGTGCGCGCGTCGGACTTATTGACGCTGATATTTATGGTCCATCCGTTCCGATCATGTTTGATGTGGTGAACGAAAAACCAATGCTGCGCGACATCAACGGAAAAAGTTTCCTGGTACCGGTGGAAAGTTACGGCGTCAAATTATTATCAATCGGGTTTTTCGCGGATATGAACCAGGCGATTGTATGGCGCGGACCGATTGCCGTTCGTGCGCTGAATCAATTGCTGAGTGAAGCCGACTGGGGCGATTTGGATTACATGATCGTTGATCTTCCTCCTGGAACGGGTGATATTCACCTTTCGCTGGTAGCTGCAGTTCCGATCACAGGCGCGGTGATTGTGAGCACGCCACAGAATGTTGCACTTGCCGATGCTAAAAAAGCAGTTGCAATGTTCCGAATGCCGGCGATCAATGTTCCGGTACTTGGAATTATTGAAAACATGGCTTATTTCACTCCGGCAGAATTACCGGAAAATAAATACTACATTTTCGGAAGAGAAGGTGCAATCCGGTTGGCAGAAAATCTTGAAATTCCATTGCTTGGGCAGATTCCTCTTGTTCAGAGCATTTGTGAAGCCGGAGATGCCGGTCGTCCTGCTGTATTGCAGAAAACGACGCCGCAGGCACTTGCATTTCTTGAATTGGCAGGAAATATCGCACAACAGGTTGCTATCAGGAACTCTATAGTAAAAGAACCCGTTGCCTGACGCGATTTGCGTATCTTTGCAAAAGATTTAAATCAGCCATGCAAACAGAATTAATAGCACGAATTGAAGCCGCACTTGAAAGTCTCCGTCCATTTCTCAAAGCAGATGGTGGAGATGTGAAGCTATTGGAAATCACCGATGATAAAATCGCAAGGATTGAATTTCTCGGCGCATGCAAATCATGCTCTATGAATGTCATGACTTTCAAAGCAGGAATTGAAGAAGCAATCTGTAAAGCCGCACCTGAAATTCTTTCTGTAGAAGCGGTAAATATGGTTGCCGTTCCTGCACAATAAATTCAAAAACTCAATAACTAAAAAGCCGCTCTTGATTAAGAACGGCTTTTTCATTTAAAATCGTTGATTTATTTTACGAGGTACGAATTGATATAAGTTCGAATACGGTCTGCATTGTTTTTTGAAAAATCATCGTACTGTTCCGAGAAAGCAATGTGATACATACTTACGAATACATAACAATCGAGGTAACCTGCTTTCTGCATTTCACGTGCAAAACCGAATTCTTTATCATCAGCAGAAGATTTCTTAAGCATAAATTCCCAGCTGTAGGTTTCAAGATATTTCTGATCGGTGAACCCAATTGTCTTTTTTACTATTCCGCCGTCATTGCAATAATCAGCTATTTTTTCTTTTGCCTGGCGGTAAAAGCTCCATGGCTCCTCAGGAATGGTAGATTGTGTTGTTGAAGTAATCATGCTTGGCATATAATCGCGCACCATCCAGTGACGGTTGAATGTTTTTCCAAGCTTATCGCAGATCTCTTCCATCTTGCTGAAAAAACGAACATCCGGGTACACAATAATTCCATCGACACATGCAGTGTAAGCATCCTGCCAGCGCTTCAGCCCGATGTAACAATTGACAAGATTCTGCCACGAATCAATCATTTTTGGTTCAATGCGGCTTGCCCGCTCAAAATATGGAATTGCTTTTTCGAATTTTTCGTCCTTGTAATAGCACATTGCAATTTTATAATTCGCCCCATAATAATTGCTATCCGCCCTGATCGCTTTTTCATAGGCGCGGATTGCAGCAGAGAAATTATTACTGGTATAATCAGCCGATGCTTTATTGAAAATTTCTTCTGCTTCATCAGCAACAGCCGTGTCAACAGAAGGCTCAAGAAATAATTCGTTCAATACCCAGGATGCAGTTTCCTGCTTCGGGCAGATGAGCGTACTGGTGGAACATGCAACGATCAATTCCGAACGGTACGCTGTGGATTTTAATTTATCGTAATCAAATGTGACAGTACCTTTTGCCGCTTTTTTAATAATGTTCGTCACGTCATCAATCAGCTGCGTCTGGTAACGATCATATTCATAAGAACAACGTAATTCCCAAAGATCATTATCGTAAAAATGTGCTAGCTGCACTTTTTTCAGCGTTGCGATCGCTTTATCATATTTGTGTTTATCATAATATACCCTTGCCTTTTCAATCGATTTGACTTCAGAAGCGGAATATTGTGCAAGCGCGGGAATAGAGAGAATGAAAGCGACTGCTATAGCGAGCAAACATTTTGCCGTTGAGTTTTTGATCATGAGGAGAAATAAAATCTAGTGTGATTATTGGCGCGAAAGTGTTGCGGTGCAGGTATCGATCGTTGAACCATTATTGACGTAATAGGTCATAGTGATCGTATTTGCACTGTTTTTTGTTCCGCTACCGTGCAGCTGATTTCCATTATACGTTTGCTGCGGAATGGTCATCGAGTTTCCATTGATATTTACTTTCGCCTTAAAGCCAAAGCCGATATTGTAAAAATTCTCCATTTCCACCTGTGTGGTATTAGCTGTCACTTTATTGATGTGGACAACGTATTGATTTTGCCCCACAAGCGAGCTGTTTTCATTCAGATCCCACGAAGCCACATACACATCTCGCGCATCCGCCGGCAATGGTTCTTCTTCCGGCTGACAGGAAATAAAAAGTGTAGTAACAAAAAGTGCTGCTGAAAAAAATATTCTTCCGGTTTTCATAGGGCGTTTATTCATTGCAAATATCGGGTTTTAACTGATTACAGGCAAATGAAGTGCCAAGCTTCAGGATCGACCATTTTCTTTGAATATCAACAAGGAGCAGGCAAAAAAGGAAGCAGGAGGCAGGACAGGTTTTGAAAATATAAGATCGCGGATTTGATTTTTGCCTAATGCCAAATGTCATTGATTTTCATCCTGCGAATGCACAACATGTATGTAGCAATCAGGCAAAAAAAACGGCGGCCCTTCGAAAGCCGCCGATTCAATGTAACCCGAATTAATCTGCATTGTCTGCGCCCGCGTGGTGGGGCATGAAACTGCGCTTCAACGGGGAGATTTTTTTCCGCCACCTTTATTTCCACCACTCTTATTTCCACCTTTGGGCGCGGCATTCTGTTTTTTCTGCGTTCCGCGCGGTTTATGTTGTGTCTGCTTATTTTGTTGCTGCTTTCCGTTTTGAGTACGATCATTTTTTGTCTTTTGCGCACCGCTTTTTTGCCCGCTGTTTTTTTGCCCGGAATTTCGCTGTCCCTGATTTGCATCATGACGTTGATGATTGCCTTCATAATGCTGATGAACTGCGGGTGATGCTACGCGATGTGCGTGGTAACAAGTATGGGCATGTACCATACGGTGATGATAACCATAAACATAATGCACATGGTAACGCACAACTCTTGCATGATGAACCCGCCATGCAACCGGCCGCCATGGTTTCCAATAGACAGGATAATATGCCCAACGATAAGGAGAAACCCAAATCACATAAGCAGGCGCATAAACATAACGTACCGCCGGCCACATCCAGACATTTACAACGACTACCGGGCTGAATTCCTGCCACTTTTTATCTGCAGCGTCTGCTTCCTCGTTTGCTTCTACAATATAATCTGCACCATATAATTCTTCATCGCCTACCACTTGCAGGTCAGCAGATGCTTCACCGGATTTTTCAAGTTCAATAGCCGCAACATCCTGTGATTCAGTTGCGCTTACCGGAACCTGCAACACAATTGCATGCGCATCACCTTCCACTCTGTCGATCACGCGGATATAATCCACATTTCCATCACTGTTCAGGTCCAAGTTATTTATTTCATTTGATGGATCATTCAGCTTCTTCTCAAATTCTTCCAGCGTTGCCGATTGCTTAAACATATCAAGCACACCGAAAAGATCAAGATCATCGCCGGGAAGTCCAAGCGAATCGGCCTGTGCGGCAGCATTTGAAGAGCATCCTAAGAAAATGGCGGAAATTATTATCAGTTTTTTCATGACACACGTTTTAAAATCAGAACTACTTCACACTTTTGACGTTTAATGTAAGGTAAGGTTTAATCAGGCCGCGTTTTTTAAAATGTGAAGAACCCTCAAAGGGTTTCGAACCCTTTGAGGGTTCTTCACATTTTAAAAAAGAACTTCATCTAAATGGCAAAACCAATTACCTATTACTTATTCCTTAACTTTCTTCTGACAAAAACCGAACCATGAAAAAAATCTACACGCTTTTACTGATTTTAATTTCTGTTGCCGCAACCGCACAACCAACTTCATGGAATTCACGTGGCATTGGCGGTGGCGGTGCTTTGTTTTCGCCGAGTATTAATCCCGCAAACCCGAATGAATATTATTTTGCCTGCGACATGTCCGAACTTTTTCACACAACGGATTTCGGTCAATCGTATTCACAAGTGCATTTTTCGCAATTCAATGGCGGGCACCACTCTAAAGTTTGTTACACCATTACACCCAACCTGCTTTATTCCGTGTCGTATATAAATGATATTGCAACGCCGGTAAAAAGCATTGACAATGGTGTAACATGGACGTTACTCACAGGGAATCCTGATCCGGGTTCAGCTATTGAAACGATTGATGTTGATTATAATAATCCATTGCGCATTGTAATATCCTATTATGGTGAAATTTATTTTTCATCAAACGGCGGCACAACATTTACTTTAATTCATACTTGCAATGATAATAATGCCGGCAATGTTGCAGGTGGAACGTTTTTCGACAATGCGAATATTTACATCGGCACAAATGATGGCGTGTTGGTTTCCGCAAATGCAGGAGTAACGTGGGCAACAGCAGTAATCACAGGTATTCCTGCCGGGGAAAGAATCTGGAGCTTCTGTGCAGGAAAATCTTCTCTTGGCGTAACGCGCTTCTTTTGTCTTACTGCTGATGTAAATGATATTTACGTTGGTGTTGTTGGTTCTGATTATTGGGGATTTTACCGCAACGTTTACACCTGCGATTATCTTACCACAAACTGGACAGCTGCTTCAAACGGAATTGCCCTCAATACAGATTATCCGATGTTTATTGACATGGCGGAAAATGACATCAACACGGTTTATATTGCAGGAAGCAATACGAATACAGAACCGATTGTAATGAAAACCACCAATGCCGGCGGAAACTGGGGACATGTTTTTCAGAAGATGAATAATCAAAACATCATCACGGGATGGAGCGGACAAGGCGGTGATCGCGGGTGGAGCTATGGAGAATGTCCTTTTGGTTTTGATGTGTGCGCAACAAATGCAAACATTGTGATCTTCGGCGATTTTGGTTTTGTACATAAAACAAATAATGGCGGAATTTCGTGGCAGCAAGCGTATGTCGATATCGCAGATCAACATCCTGCAACTGCGGCAACGCCAACGGGTCAACCGTATCACAGCGTGGGAATTGAAAATACAACTTGCTGGCAGGTCAATTTCATCGACGCAAATAATCTGTGGGCCTGCTACTCTGATATTCGCGGCATACGAAGCGTGGACGGCGGCAATGCGTGGTCGTTCAATTATACTGGTCATACAGCGAACTCTTCTTACCGCATTGTAAAAGCAGCAAACGGAACTTTATACATGGCCACATCCGGCATTCACGACATGTATCAGAGTACACGCTTGACAGATGCGCTGCTGGATGCGAATGATGCACAAGGGAAAATTCTGTATTCCACCAATAACGGCGCTACATGGACGCTACTGCATAGTTTCTCTCATCCCGTTTTCTGGCTCGCGCTTGATCCGAATGATCCGAACCGTGCGTATGCAAGTGTCATCGATCATGATAATGGAAATGCAAGTCCGGCAGGAGGTGTTTATCGTTGCAATGATCTGAATAACCTCGCAGCATCCACCTGGGCATTAACTCCTGCTCCTCCGCGCACAGAACATCATCCCGCTTCTCTGAATGTGCTGAATGACGGAAAACTTGTTGCATCATTTTCGGGAAGAAGAACAAATCAGTTTACCGCGAGCTCCGGCGTTTTTATGTATGATCCGGCAGCAAATTCATGGACTGATGTTTCTGATCCGGGAATGTTTTACTGGACAAAAGATGTAGTGATCGACCCGAATGATGCAACACAAAACACTTGGTACGCGTGCGTGTTCAGCGGCTGGGGCGGACCACCAAATGGCCTGGGCGGATTATACAAGACCACGAATCGCGGCACAACATGGACACGATTAACAGGAACAACATTAGATCGCGTTACATCGTGTACATTCAATCCGAACAATGCGAATGAACTTTACATCACCACCGAAGTGCAGGGGTTATGGACGAGCAGCACTATTAATTCTGCAACACCAACGTTTGTGAATGTTGCATCATATCCCTTCCGTCAGCCAGAACGTATTTTCTTTAATCCATTCAATCCGTCAGAAATGTGGGTAACAAGTTTCGGAAACGGAATGAAAGTCGGAATGCTGACGACTACCGGTGTAATGGAATTTTCCGATTCGCAGATTTCACTTTACCCGAATCCTGCGTCCAATTCATTTACAATAAATGCGAATGAAAATGAAATGCTGGTGATGTATAATTCGCTTGGTGAAATTGTGTTGTCAGATAAAATGGTGCAGGGAGAAAATGCAATTGATATCAGCAGATTTACTGATGGAATTTATTTTTTGGAGATAGGCAGCAGAAAGACAAAAATTATAATAGAACATTAAGAAAGCTGCTTAAGCCTTTCACTGTCATACATTTTTCGCGTTAGGAACAGGCTTAACATCTTTTATCAACGCTTTCATTTACCACTCACCGACTTGTTGTACATTATGCGATCATTACAATGTCAACAATCAATTCCTTTCCTATGTCTGCCAGCCCACAAATTGAAATTCAATCTTTCTTCGAACACGGCGACACTTCACTCGCTGTCCGCCGCCTGCTCGATCTCACGCTTGACACAGCAGATCAGCAATTGATGCGGGAAGCGATCCGGATCAGCAAAGGGTATCATGTTTTGCCTGATTCAGGAATTGAAAAGCTTTCGGATGAAAATGTTGCACGACAGGCACAGGAGCTGCTGAATAAAATCGGTGTGCGCGATCAGAGTGGAAAACCAGGGCAGATCCTGGTGACTGCTAAAGACATTTCAAAAAAATATTCGAAAGGAAGTTTCAGTCTCAAACCAACAAGCATTGATATTGAATCGGGAAAAATAGTGGGTGTGGTTGGACAAAACGGAAATGGAAAAACAACATTGCTTCGCTGCATTGCGGGTCAGCTCGCGATTGACAATGGATTAATCGACTATACCTTGCTTGATAATCCGGATCATTACGATATTAAAAATCACATTGTATTTATTCCGCAAAGGATTCCAAAATGGTATGGATTGCTCAAAGACAATCTGCATTTCTCCGCTTCCATTTCAGGAAATACCGGTGAATGGAATAACCTGCTTGTTGAATTTATGCTGGAGCGTTACCAGCTTACCAGTCACGCACATCTAACGTGGGACAGGATCAGCAGTGGTTATCGCACGCGATTTGAAATTGCACGCATTCTTTTACAGCAGCCAAGCGTGTTGATCCTCGATGAGCCGCTTGCAAATCTTGACATCAATGCGCAACAAACTCTATTGACAGACCTGCGCTTTCTTACAAAATCGGCGTTTAATCCAATGGGCATTATTCTCACTTCGCAACAATTGCACGAAGTTGAAAAAGTCGCCGACAATGTTTTACTGATTAAAGACGGAGTTTGTGTTTTCCGCACGGATGAATCCATGTCTATCAGTTCAGAAGTGTTTTTTGAAATCGAAACCACTTCCCGGCGAGAAGAAATAGTTGAATCCCTGAAACGTTTTGATCCGCAGGTAAAATTCAATGGCGGATTTTACACCGTTTCATCCATGCAGGGCGATATGAATACCATGCTCAGCGAATTATTAAAATCAGGCATTCCGGTTTCTTACTTCCGGGATATTTCGAAATCAACAAAACGATTTTTTTAACGATTAAAATCAAGAACTTTTCTGCAACGATCAAAGCATTATTACCTATGAATAAAAGACCATTGGCGCCGAAATTTTTAAACAGACTGGACAATTTACTGCTGCTCAACAGGCCAGACACATGGTCGACACGATTTCACCTCTTGATTTATTATTGCCTGCTGTTCATGCTTGCTTTAACTGCAATTTGTTTTGTCATTCCAACAGATCACCGCGCCAAGTCCTATTTTGGACTGTGGTCAGGGGCTGCTGGTGTGCTTGCATTGATCGGGTTTATTGTATGGATCGTTTATTTATTGCGCTTCAATGTATTTAAACAATTCGGAACTGTTTTTCCGGGTGACAGGATAAAAACATTTCTGCTTTATTTTTTCATGATCGTCATGTTGTCGCTCGTGGTTTATATTCCACCGGTAGTAGAAAGCATTCGCGCTGATCGTGCTTATGATACGGAAGAACTGGCTGTTGACATCAACCGTATCAATGAACTTGTGGTAAGGTTTGAACAAAATCGCATTCCGGATGAATGGATTGCGGATACACTTTTCCGTGTTAGCGACAGAAACATTATTCCTACAGGTGAGTATCAGCAAGGACGTGAATACCTTGATTCTGCCAATTTCAGTTACAGGATAAATTACGCAGACAGTGTAAGGATAATCAATCCCAATCTGGCGATCGTCTATGATTTTATGGAGCTGCGTTTTGTAAAAGAGGACCGTATCGGCAGGAGATCTGCAACTAAGCTCAGGACAACAAAAGAGCTTTATTATTCAGCCTACCGGAATAACAATCCATTGCCTGCCTCCGCAAAAACCGAATTACAAAACCTGCTTTATAAATATTCCACACCAGACAGCCGGAATGAACCGTATGGAGATAATTCATCCGGTGCGTGGTATTCTATAAATGAAAAATACAACCTCAGTGACACTGATATGGGAATCTTTCATATTGCTGAAAGAAAATACAGGTTGCTTGAAGTTGACTACTCTGATTTTATCCGTGTCACCTATTATTTTACACTGGCATTGACCTTACTGGTATTTGCTTTTCGTCATTCTACTGTCAAAACTTTTTTCCTCTCCCTGCTTTTCGCTGTAGTGCTTTCCATCCTCAGCGGATTGGTTGGAGCTGTGATCAACATACGTGAAACAGGAATTTTATGGATGATGATCTTTTATTTTGCGCTTTTCGTCACCATTTCAATGCTTATTTTCAAAGCAAAAAAACGCTCGCTTGTTTCAGGAATTGCGTTAAATGCTTTTGTGCTGATGACTGCATTCGTTCCTTTGATCTGTGTTGCGCTTTATTATGAATACAATCAATATTATGCATCGGATATGTATGTATTCAACGACGTTGAGCTCGTTAAATTTTACGCGCAAAGAGCACAACATTTTATGATGGCCGAATTCGCAGGTGGGATTCTTCTTCTCGTGTTAATTGAAACACTTTTCAAACGGCTTTATCGTTTGTGGTATTCTTCGCCGGAGGATTAATTTTTTTTTAGCGTTCGATACATCCTGCAAAATAAAACCCGGTAATTTCACTGAAATTTTTAATCCGGCTGAATGCACCTAATGCTACAAAGAAAAAAGCCGCCTCATACGAGACGGCTTTTTCAATTACTGGATTCTGCTTAATGCGAAACAGTAACCTTCCTCGTTACTGTCGTCATTCCCGAAGTAATCCGGAAGAAATAAATTCCATTCGCAAGATCTGATGTAGCATAATCATAATTCACACTGTTCACATTTCCGAAATCAATTGCATCCATTTTTTCTCCTATAACATTAAACAGTTCCACGCTAGTGTTTCCTTTTTGCTCTGCTGCTATCTGCAACATAATATGATCCTGCGCAGGATTTGGGAAAAGACTGACAGAAACTGTTGTCGTATTCACAACATCAATTCCATTTTGCGTCCCTACTGTTGTTGTAGTTGTCGTCGTGCAACCATTTGCATCAGTAACTGTACATGTATAAGTTCCCGCATCAAGATTTACCGCAGTTGCTGTTGTTTGATTGGACGGCATCCACAGATACGTGTAGCCCCCCGCTCCTCCACTTGCTGCAGTAGTAGCTGTTCCGTTATTGGCAGAAGCAGACGATTCATCTGTATGCGTGGAAGTTGCTAAGAGCTGCGTTGGTCCGGTTACGGTTGTCGTTGAAGTAATCGTACAACCATTCGCATCTGTTGCTGTAACAGTATAGGTTCCGGCGCATTGATTTCCAACTGAATTTTGAGTGGAACCACCAGGCATCCACAGCAATGTATAATTAGGTGTACCCCCAAAAACTGACACAACCGAAACTCCTGTACAATCACCAAAACACATAACAGTATTGCTGGTGGTAACTGCATTTAATGGAGTTGGTGCTGTAATCGTAAACGTTTGTGTGGAAGAACAACCTATTGAATCGGCAACCACGACAGAATAGGTTCCTGCACAAAGCGCCGTACAAGTTTGTTGGTTGCAGCCTGTTGGCGACCATGTATAAGTCAGTGAGCCTGTGCCACCGCTGCCAAGCACAGTTGCAAAACCATCACAGTTTCCGTTGCAGGTTGCATTCCCCTGCTGTGCAAGCGTTGTAACAATTGGTGCCGAACCAATAAGGCAAACAGATTGTGTTGTAGTACAACCGTTCGCATCGGTAATTGTCAATGTGTAACATCCTGCACAAGCACCATTCACAGATGAAGTAGTTGATCCATCTGACCATTGATAAGAATAAGGCGCAGTACCACCGCTGACATTTGAAGTAATTGATCCGTCGCAGCTGCATCCCGGATTTGTTGAGGTAACAGTAAGCACAACAGGTGCAGGTGAATTAACAGTTACTGTTGAAGTTGTAGTGCAACCATTCGCATCTGTTCCTGTGAGCGTATAGGTTCCCGCACATGCACCGGATACAACAGAACCGCTTGTATTTCCCGGCATCCAATTGTAGGTATAATTTGGTGTTCCCCCGAAAACTGTTCCGTAAATTGTACCATCGCAGTTTCCGGAACAGCTGACTGAAGTTGCTGATGCCGCGCTTGCTAATTGCGGCGGTTGCGTGATGGTAACAGTTTCAGTTGCAAAACAACCATTATTATCAGATACGGTTACTGTGTACGTTCCGGCTACGAGCCATGTAGCTGTAGCGCTGTTTCCGCCTGAAGGAGCCCATACATAACTATAAGGCCCTACGCCACCAATGGCAAATGCTGTTGCAGTGCCGTCATTCGATCCGGAACATAATCCATCGGTATGTGTAACAGAAGCAAAAAGTGCAACTACTGATGTCGCAATCGGATTGGAAGAGCCTGTTCCGCTATTGCTTGTATATCGAAAGTAGATCCTTCCAACTGATCCGTCTGCACCTGTTCCGTAATAAGGAGATCCGGCAACCTCAGAAGAACCACCAACCCCACCAAGCGCAGAAACTAAACCACTCAGATCAAAATTAGAATTTGTCAAAAGCAAAATGGAACCACCAGATCCACCGCCGCCGCCGCCACAGTTTCCTGTTCCGTCTGATCCGCCGTTACCTCCGTTTGCAAGAATGCTTCCTGATCCTGCAATGGTAATTGTACCGCATGCAGTAATGGAAACATAACCACCGCCCGCGCCGCCGCCGCCGGCACCACAATCATAACCGCCGGAACCGCCGCCGCCACCTGAGCCGCCGACAGGAGTGGAAATAAATGGATCACCATATTGAGAACCGCCTACTCCATCCGTTTGACTTGAACTTGCGCTGTATCCGCCCAAAGCATATCCGGAACCGCCACCGCCCGACCAGCCTATACCTTGTCCACCATAACCAAGACCACTTCCATTTGAACCAGGTAAGGGTCCGGAGCTAGATGAAAAACTGCCATTTCCTCCGTTTGCTCCACCTGCAACTCCTTGTCCTGCAATTCCCGCACTGGCAAAGGTTACGCCATCTGTACCGTCTCCGCCATTCAGGTTAAGTATACCACTGACCAATACATTTCCTGTGCATTTAATCACAAGCAGTTGGTTTCCGGTTACGGTTACAACAACACCGGGATTTATTGTGAATGATGTGAAGTTATAAGTTCCTGCAACCAGCGTGGTATTGTTCGTTGCCGTATAGGCGCCATCAGCACCGGTGCCGCAGGTAAGTATGCATTGAGCATTCAGTCCCGCAAAAGTCATGCAGGTGATTGCAAAAAGAATAATTCTTTTCGTGTAGTTTTTTTTCATGTGTTTGGTTTTAGAATTTGCCGTTCTATACGTTTGAAAAGATAGGAAAATTTTCCTGATCAGTAAAAGTTGGTGGCAAAAGTGTTTGTCGTTGGTAATTTTGTCATGGGAAGTTGAGCGTTGTCATGATAGTGTTAATTGCTCTTTGAATATTTGACATAATTTGTTTCGTGTATGAGAGAAATCGGTGCTCAGGAAAAATCTTCAATGTTAAACGATATTCAATGTTCAATAAGCAAGGATTTACTCATGATCACACCATTAAACTAGTGCAGGGATAAAATCCATTTTCAGCTGGTCGGGAAACTGGCGAAAACTTTTGCGGTGATGATCGGTTACTCCGTACTCCATGATCGCATTGCGGTGCTTTTCAGTTCCATAGCCTTTGTTGGAGATCCAGTGGTAATGCGGAAACTGATCGTGCAAGGCATCCATGTAGTCGTCGCGGTAGGTTTTTGCGAGAATGGAAGCAGCGGCGATACTTTTGAATTTCGCATCACCTTCAACAATGCATGTATGCGGAATTCCTTCGTATGCTTTAAAACGATTGCCATCGATAAGCAAATGTTCCGGCGAAATTTTTAACTGCTGAATGGCACGATGCATCGCTGCAAATGATGCCCACAGAATATTTATTTCATCGATCTCCTGCACATTCAGGCTTCCGACTGCCCATGCCAGCGCTTCTGCTTCGATGAAAGGACGGATTTCACGACGTTGTTTATCGGTTAACTGTTTTGAATCGTTAAGAAAAGGATGTTTGAATTTTGGTGGAAGGATAACTGCTGCTGCAAAAACCGGCCCTGCAAGACAACCCCTTCCCGCTTCATCGCAGCCGGCTTCAAGTCGATCTTTATTCAGGAATTTTTTAAGCAACTGGAAAAGAATTTGGAAATCACCACATGGTGATTTCCTGGTGACAATTTTACGGTTATCTCATTGGAAGGAAAAATAATCTTTTCAACAAAAAAACTGTCAGTAGTAAACCGTTACCAATCCAGACTTCGCCGCAGCGGATGGCTACCGACTACCGGCAATAGCCTTCATCATGCATTCCCACAAAGTTTCCGCAGTTTTGTCCCAGGAAAATTTCTTGCGTTGTGCTTTGGCATTTGCGATTAATTTTTTGCGGAGGGCTTCATCTTTATCCATAAGCATAAGTGCAGAGCAAATGCTTTCTTCTGAAAACGGATCAACATACAAAGCCGCTTCACCGGCAACTTCGGGCATTGCTGTGATGTTTGAAGTGATGACAGGAACATCACACGACATAGCTTCCACGATCGGAATTCCGAAACCTTCGAAATAAGGAACATAAGCAAGTGCACGGGCTGATGCAGTAAGTGCATGCAACTCTTCTTCTGACAAACGGCCAGTGAAAATTATTTCTTCTTTCTGCTGCGATTCATGATATGCCATGCGCAATCCTTCGTATTTCCAATAATTTCCACCGGCAAGAACGAGCTTCGTGTTGGAATTTGTTTTCTTTTTGAATTCTCCGAATGCGCGGATTAAACGTTCCAGGTTTTTTCTCGGATGAAGTGCGCCGATGTATAAAAAATAAGGTTCTCCTTTTGAAAATTTTTCACGTACAGGAATTTGCTGCTCTTCTGTGAGCGGAATAAAACCAAGTGCTGATCCATTATAAACAACATCGATCTTATCTTTTGCAATGCCATATTTTTCCGCAATATCATTTTTAGAAAATTCCGAAACCGTAGCAATTCGTGTAGCCTGTTTTGCAAAAAGCGGAAATTTTTTCCTGTACCATCTTGCATAACGCGAGGGCATGTCTTTCGGGTAATGTTCGAAATTCAGATCATGAATAACAGGAAGGCAAGGTGTTTTTACATTCAGCGGAAGATAGCCGTCGATCGAAAGAAAAAGATCGGGGGAAAGATCGCGCAGCACACCTTTTACGGAAATGTTCAGCCATAAATTCCACAGCCAGGGGCGGCGCGCCGGGGGCATTAATTTTACCGGCGTAATATTTTCAGAAAAAATAAAATCCTCATGCACATCCCTGTCGAACAAAAAAACAAAATGTACTTCAGGATGATTCCGGGTAATGCGTATCAGCGACTCGTAACCGAACCTACCGATTCCATCGAGCTTGTTGTGAACCAATAAACGTGTATTCACTACAATTACCATGGCGCGAAGATATTCAAGATTTCAAAACTCAACATTCAATATTCTGTATAAGGATCATGCCGGACAAAATTAAAAGTACTGCAGAACACAATTTTCAGGCGCTATTTTCGTTCCATCGCAGGAAATATTGAATATTGAATATTGAATCATATTCGTATCCGTTATTTCTTAATTTCGCACTCTTTCCCTCAACACGCATGCAGAAGAAATTCATTGTCAACTTATTGATCCTGCTTTGCCTGAACCTGCTGATCAAGCCGTTCTGGATATTGATCATTGAGCCGCATGTGCAAAATACTGTAGGAAATGGCGCCTTCGGAGAATATTATTCGATCGCTGCTTTTTCTTTCCTTCTGAATATCCTGCTTGATTTCGGCATCACGAATTTCAACAACAAAAACATCGCGCAGAATAATCACCTGCTTGCCAAACATTTTTCCGGACTCTTTGTACTCAAATTAATTCTTGCAGGAATCTATATTTTTGCGACTGTAATTGTAGGATTAGTGATCGGTTATGATGTAAGGCTCACCAAACTCCTTTTGATTCTCGGCTTCAACCAGTTTTTAATTTCTCTGGTGCTTTACCTGCGCTCAAATTTACAGGCGCTGCATTTTTTCAAAACCGACGCACTGCTTTCTGTCCTCGACCGCGTTATAATGATCGCGATTGTTTCGTTAATGCTGTGGACTGGCTTCTTCAATGGCAGAATGGATATCATGGATTTTGTTTACGCACAAACCGTAGGCTATTTCCTTACTGCCGTAATCGCTTTTTTTACTGTCATCAGCAATACAAAAATGGTGAGACTCAAATGGAACCTTCCGTTTTCATTGATGATTCTGAAAAAAAGTTACCCTTTTGCGGTGCTTGTTTTGCTTATGACTTTTTACAACCGCATCGATTCCGTTATGCTTGAGCGTTTGCTTCCGGGTGGGAATGAAACACAAACGGAACGGTTAAAAGTATTACGCGATCCTGCATTACAACAAAATGAAAATATAAAAGCAGAACGTCTTGCTTTAGAAAAGGAACTTGAACATACAGGACCCGAACAGGCCGGTATTTATGCAAAGGCATTCCGGATGCTTGAAGCAACAAATATGATTGCTTATTTATTTTCAGTGCTGCTGATCCCCATGTTTTCGCGCATGCTGAAATACAAGGAATCTGTTGAGCAGCTGGCAAAACTTTCGTTTACTTTATTAATAACCGTGGCTGTTGTGGTGGCTGTGGGATGTGTCTTTTACCGCAATGAAATGATGATTATGCTTTACGGCAAAGAGCATTTAGGGTCGGTGACAACCGTTTTCCCTATTTTAATGAGCTGCTTCATTGCCATTTCAACAACATACGTTTTCGGATCGCTGCTCACGGCGAATGGAAATCTTCGTGAGCTGAACATCATGGCCTTTTGCGGAATGGTCATTAACATCACGCTTAATTTACTTTTTATCGAAGTATTCAAGATGGATGCTATCGGCACTGCCATATCAAGTCTTACCACTCAAGTGCTGACTGCATTTGCACAAGTCCTGATTGTGCGCCGTGTATTTAAATTCAACGTAAATTACCGCTTGCTCACAACGCTGCTTGTGTATGTTGCGGGCGTAGTTGCAATGGCGAATGTTGCACATACCTATTTCCTGCGCCCTGCCACAACTTCGGGATGGGCAATCGGGTTCCTTGTTATGTGTGCGGCTTCACTTGCATGGGCTTTTGCGATCCGGCTGATCAGCATCAAAGGCATGTTCAGGATCATGAAATATGGGTAAATAAATTACGGCAGATGAAGCGCGATGCCTCAATTGTTGCAATAAATGGAGCATATTACTTAAAATCAATACGTTACAATTAAATCTTTAACATACTTCATTTGCCATTCCTCATTCCCTTTTCTTACTTTTACCGACCTTTCTAAAGCACCTTTAATACAATATGGACCATAAAAACGGTACCGGAAATTATTTTGATTCTACCAGCCTTTTTGAATTTTTCTGGCGTTGGAGAAAACCCCTGATTATTATCGGTCTTGCAGCTGCGATTCTTTCGGCAGGCATTTCCTACCTTATTCACGAACGTTTTAAATCTACGGTGATCATGTTCCCGGTGCAATCGAATGCAATTTCGAAAGCACTTTTAACAGATGACATGTCCGGTAAAAATGATGTGCTTCAATTTGGTGAAGAAGCGCAGGCCGAACAATTGCTGCAGATTCTGAACTCGGATGAAATTCGTACAAGGATCTGTGATAAGTATAAGCTCATGGAGCATTATCGCATCGATCCGAATGATAAATACAAGAACACCCGCTTATATGAAATGTATTCGGACAATATCAGCTTCAAACGCACCGAATTCATGTCGGTAAAAATTGAAGTACTCGATGAATCACCGGATACTGCCGCATTTATCGCAAATGATATCGGCGACCTGCTCGATTCTACAAAAACAAGAATGCAGCGTGATCGTGCGAACCAGGCGTTTGATATTGTATCGAGCGAATACTTCCGCAAAAAAGCAGATGTTGATCTGATGACTGATTCACTTCACCGCATCAATGAGCTTGGAATTTACGATTACGAATCGCAATCGGAAGTGACCAGCGAACAATATGCAATTGCGCTTTCAAAAGGAGATGCTGCCTCGATCAAACGTCTTGGCGATCAGCTGAAGATCATTGCTCAATATGGCAGCGCATACATGTCGGTGCGGGAGAATTTATATATTGCCCGTGAGCAGCTTGGCTTATTAAAGAGAAAATACGAGGAAGCGAAAATTGATGCCGAAGCAGTCCTTACGTATAAATTTATCGTAAATCGTGCGTTCCCGGCTGAACGTAAATCTTATCCCGTGCGCTGGCTGATTGTTGCAGTGAGCACTATTGCTTCATTAGTGCTTGGGGTTTTAATGCTTATCTTATTCGATAATATCAGGAAGATAAGGAAACCTGAAGATGTCAGCTGACTGACAAAACATAGCCAGCCAAAAGCTACAGCAAAACCAGGTATCCTTAAAGAGGTAATCAATACGCTGAAAAAAACAATAACAATTCCCGGGGACGTTCCGGAGGAAAAAACTAAAGAGTTTAAAAAAGTACGGACAAAACCAGTGTCCGCCGTACAGAGCAAAATAGCAGTAATCGAAATTATGGCGTCTATCAATAATTCTGAAATCTTTCAAATTGCGCTTCGCAGAAGACTGCATTTACTGATTATTGTAGTTGCTGCTGTTGTACTGGCTTTCGTTTTTTCAGGAGAAACTTTTATCCAGCCAAAATTCAAATCGACCGCAGTCGTTTACCCGGTAAATATCATTCCTTATTCAATGGAATCGCCTACCGAACAATTGCTCCAGCTTTTTCATTCAGCAGATGTGCGCAGCTTAATGGTAAAACAGTTTAATCTCGCCAAACATTACGAAATCGATCCGCAAAGCAAAGCTGCTCTTACCCGGCTGAATAACGCTTACGATGAAAACATTCTTGTCCGTAAAACTGAATTTGAATCTATCAAAATCGACATTACAGATATAAATCCCGACACCGCCTGCAACATGGTGAACGGACTTATTGAATGTGTTGATACAAAAGCACGTTTACTTCAGCGTGAAAAGACCAAAGAAGTAGTCAAGATTTTCAGCGATCAGCTGGAAGTAAAACAAATTCAAATTGATTCACTGGAGAAAATCAACAACCTGCTTCGTGTGCGTTACGGCTTGCTTGATTATAAATCGCAGTCGAAAGAAGCTACAAAAATTTATCTCAAACTGGTAAGCGGTGGCGCATCGAAAGATAAACGACGCGAGGTAGATTCCTTGTTGCGCAATCTCGAAGAAAAAGGAGGGGCACAAATATCCGTGACCGATCAGCTGGATGGTTTGCGTAAATCATATAATGATATTAAAACGGAATACGACAGGGCAATAAGTGATCTGACAAAAGAGCTTACTTATTCCAATGTCATCACCAAACCATTTCCTGCTGATGCAAAATGTTACCCGATTCGTTCGCTGATCGTAATTATTTCAGCATTTTCAGGATTGCTTCTCGGACTCCTGATGTTTGTAATTCTCGACCGCAGACCTAATTCAAATGCCGGCGCTGATCAGACCTGATAAAAGAACCCTTTGGTGGGTTTATGGTTGCAGCTTGCTCTTTCTTGCTGTAAACGCGATCTGTGTGGTCAATGAATTTTATTGGCTGAATTTATTGCCTCCCATTCTTCTTGTCATTATGCTCGCTGTTGTCGCGCTCGACAAGCTGATCCTCTTCTGCGTTTTCCTTACACCCCTTTCCATTACACTCGCCAGTGCAGAAGATCATCTCGGCTTAAGCTTGCCGGTAGAACCAATACTTGCAGGAATTTTATTCTTATTCATGCTGCGCATTATGCATCAGCAGAAATTTGAAAATCGTCTTCTGCGTCATCCTGTCACCATTGCTATACTGCTGAACCTCGCCTGGATCTTTATCACCTGCATCACCAGTGAAATACCGCTGGTCTCCTTCAAGTTCTTTATTTCACGGCTTTGGTTCGTTGTTCCTTTCTATTTCATCTGCGCCGAAATGTTCCGCGATTTCAGAAATGTGCGACGCTTCATCTGGCTGTACAGTCTTCCACTCACCATTGTAATTGGCTATACGCTTTACTGGCACTGGCAATACGGATGGAGTGAAGACGCGGCGCATTGGGTAATGTCTCCTTTTTACAATGACCATACAGCTTACGGAGCTGCGCTGGCGATGTTTTTTCCTGCGCTCATTATGTTTGTGTTCAATAAAGATTACTCCAACAACATACGTGTCATTGCGCTTATCCTTCTTGGCATTTTTACTTTGGCGCTTATCTTTTCCTACACGCGCGCTGCATGGGTAAGTTTGGCAGGCGCATTGCTGTTTTATCTTGTCTTTGTTTTCAGGATCCGTTTCAGAATTATTCTCGGACTGCTTGCGATTGGTGTTGTTATCCTGATTATGTCCTGGGGAGATATTCTCATGAAGCTGGAGCAGAACCGGCAGGATACATCGAATAACCTGGAGGAGCATCTTCAATCTATTTCTAACATCTCAACAGATGCTTCGAATCTTGAACGGCTCAACAGGTGGAATTCTGCCTTCCGTATGTTTGCCGAACGTCCTGTTTTTGGCTGGGGTCCCGGAACCTATAGTTTTGTTTATGCACCATTCCAGCTCTCACAGGAAAAAACGATCATCAGCACCAATGCGGGTGATTTAGGAAATGCACACAGTGAATACATCGGACCTTTGTCTGAATCAGGTGTTTTGGGCGCGTTAACGTTCCTGCTTATTTGTGGTACAATTGTGTGGACGGCATGGCGGTTGTATTATAAATTGCCGAAAGGAGTTCACCGCGGTGTAATGGTTGCGGTTTTCCTTGGCCTCTTCACTTATTTTATTCACGGGCTGATGAATAATTTTCTTGATACTGATAAAGCATCAATTCCATTCTGGGGATTCACCGCCATGCTGGTTGCAGCCGATTTGTGGTATCCATCGAAGGAAGATATTGCAAAGAAAGAAATTGAAGAAGAAAGAATTCTATAAGCAGACATTCTGCCTTGTTATCTTCGATACATTCCGTTTTATTGATTTCTATTCTACTTCGTATTAAAAAAAACCAGAACGCTCAGTCTGAAAAATGTGAGATTTTCCTGAAATCAGAATACAAAGGAAATTTCCGGCTTGTCTGACAGAGTAATTTCGTAAGAAATAAAAATCGGAGAGAAAAAGCCTACACTAAAATGTATCAATGCGACAAGTAAAATACTCAAATCAACCTGCACGTCACTAAAGCAATATCATCGATATAAGACATATCTCCTTTATGCTTATTCACTGCTTCAATAATAATTTTATTTAATTCGTGCGGCGACTTTTGCCTGTTTTCAATGGCTATTTGCTGAACACGTTTTAAAGTAAAATCTTCCTCCTTCTCATTCGTGGTTTCCACAAGACCGTCGGTGTAGCACATCAACAAAGCACCATGTGCAATATTCACAATTCCTTCGCGCACTTTCACGAGCTCATCAAACATTCCCAGGCCGGTGCAGCCAACAGTAAGAAGATTAGCACCATCTTCATCGATAACAAGCGGCGGATTGTGACCTGCGTTGATGTAATGGAGCACACGTGTAACGATATTGTATTTTGCAATGAAAAGTGTAATGAATTTTTCACCTTTTGCATTGACAGAAATTTTATTGTTGAGCTCGCGCACAAGATCGGGAAGGTTTGGAATGTGATGCAGCAGGATGCGCAGGTTGGCCTGAAAATTTGACATCAATAAAGCGGCAGGAACTCCTTTACCGGAAACATCGGCAACACAAAAGGCAACTTCATTTTCATTGATCTGAATGAAATCGTAATAGTCGCCTCCCACTTGCTGGTGCGGAAGATAGATCGCATCCATGTCCATGTTTTCATTGGAAGGAAGCTTTTCGGGAAACAGCATGCGCTGCACTTCCCAGGCTAATTCCAATTCGCGGTGCATAGCAGCACGACGCAGATTTTCCTTGGCCAGTTTTTTATTTTCAATCGCAACGATAATGAGATTGGTGAGCGTCTGCACAAAAGGAAGATGTTTTACCGAAGCGCTCATTCCTTCATCATCATTCAGATCGCCGATCAATACATAAGCAAGCGGCTGGTCTTTATGATAAACAGGAATTACAATTTCAAATGATTTATTGAGCGATCCTTTTGTGGAATCAATATCGATGGTGGAAATTTCTTTAAACTGCTTAAATTCCTTTTCGACATTAATATGACTTACCTCTTCGTCAACGCCGAAGCTAAGCAGGCATTTCCAGTTTACACCATCGTTACTGAAAAGAACCAGCTTTCCGATTCCTAACTTTTCACGGATAATATTCTCAAAAATACCGAGCAGGTCTTTTGTCGATACGTTGCTGTTAATGGCTTTCGTCACTTCCAGCAGCGCATTGAGCTTAAACTCCTTAATGCGGGGTATACGTTTGCTTTCTGTTTCGACTTTTTCCTTTGGCGTCATCAGTAACGAAGGTAGTTTTTTGCTCGTTTACATCGATGTATTATTAGACAAAGCGTGGTAATCCTCCGATTAAACGCAGAATTTTGAATTAACCCATATCCTGCATTCGGCAATATAAATTAAAAATCAAGTATTCATTATATTTGGGGATGGCTACGACGCTCGCACAAAAACTAAGAATAAAAGAAGGTGACGGACTCTTCCCGATCAACGCACCGGCTGGATTCAAAAAAAATCTCGGGCCTCTGCCTTCGAAAGCGAAGATTGTTGAAACTACAGCAGCTGCAAATCAGCTGCATTGGTTTGTACTGAATAAACAGCAATTGGAAAAAGAATTGCCCGGCATTTTAAAAAAGCTGAAGCCGGATGTTTTTCTCTGGATTTATTATCCGAAAGGAAGTTCAAAAATTCAGACTGATCTTACACGTGATAAAGGCTGGGATGCGTTGCTTAAAAATCCAGCGCTGCATTGGATCAGCCTGATTTCCTTTGATGAGACGTGGTCGACATTCGCATGCCGGTGGAAAAACGAAACCGATAAAAAGAAAGACGCCCAACCAAAAGTGCGCGAGATCTTCGACTACATCGACCCGAAAGCAAAAACCGTTCGCCTGCCGGAAGATCTTGCTGCTGCATTAGAAAAAAATAAAAAAGCAGCAAGCACTTTCAACGCGCTTTCTTACAGCTGCAGAAAAGAATATGTGGAATGGGTCATCACCGCGAAACGCGAGGAAACAAGAGCCGATCGTATAAAAGGAACGATAGAGCGCGTGAATAAAGGATGGAAAAATCCTGCGAACAGTTAATTTTTTTCGTAAGGAATTGCAGCTAATAAATCTGCAGAATCATTTGAATCTGCTTGATGAATCGCTATAGCAGCGTACACGTAGATCGCAGAATTATTTTGCAGCTGAAATCTTCTTCACTTCCTCCCAGAACCCAGGATAGGATTTTTTCACAACCTCCGGATCTTCAATCGTCATGCCCGGATATTTAATTGCCAAAGGTGCAAACGACATAGCCATACGGTGATCATGATAGGTGTTTATATGCAAAGCCGAATCCGTTTTTCCATCAAAATGTTTTACTTCTAAAAGTCCGCGTGCAGGTTCTTCGCAGGTAACACCAATCTTTGCAAGTTCCGTTTTTATTGCTGCAACACGATCTGTTTCTTTTATGCGTAAAGTATTTAATCCGCAAAGTAAAGTCGGAATTTTTAATGCGGCGGCTACTACTGCAACAGTCTGCACGATATCGGGGCAATCCTGGAAATCGAATGCGAATGCGCCGGGACGATAATGATTTTTTTTAATGCGGACTCCTTCTTCTTCGAATGTAGTGGTGACTCCCAAAAACGGAAATACAAGCGCACAGACAGAGTCGGCTTGCATACTTGTTTTTAATAATCCCGGAAGAAAAATATCTGCTTCATCAGATAGCGCGGCCATAGCATACCAATACGAAGCTGCACTCCAATCTGCTTCCACACAGAATTGATTCAAAGGATCGTCAATTACATAAGGTTGATTGCTTACAGCTAAAGAATTTCCATCCCAAAGCGGATAAACGTGAAAACGTTCCATGATACGGACCGTCATATCGATATACGGACGTGAAACAATTGTGCCTTTGAAATGAATGACGAGTCCATTGTGCATCGTTGGTGCAATCATAAGCAACGCAGAAATAAACTGGCTGCTTACACTTCCGTCCACTTCAATTTCGCCGCCCTTCAATGGTCCGCCGAAAATTTTCAAAGGAGGGAATCCATCTTTGCCCGTGTATTCAATATCTGCGCCAATAGCTTCCAGCGCTTTCACAAGTATGCCGATCGGTCGCTCTTTCATTCTGTCGGAACCTGTAAGATGATAAACGCCGGGCATAGACGAAAGCAACGCAGAAAGAAAACGCATAGATGTTCCCGCAGGGCCGACATCATAGGTATCGCCGTCTGCATGTGTTTTTAATTCTTCAATAATTCTGCCCAATGAAACGGTGTCTTCTGCATCTGAAATTTCCGGAATCCAGAAATCAGTTCCGGTAATTGCGCGAATGATAAGTAAACGATTGCACTCACTCTTTGAAAGCGGGAGCCTGACTTCACCTTTTAATTTTTTGGGGATGCTTAATGAAAAAGGCTGCATATTCGTTCCGGGTTTCGGGTTCTGAGTTTCGGGTTTGGAGTTTTAGGTTTCAGGTTCGGAGTTTTGATTGGGTTTAAATTGAAATACGCTTAAACTTTTGAAACAACCTTATTTTAACCTGGAACTCTAAAACTTCTTTTGTCCTGATATGTTCCGGTAATAATTTAATGCCTCAATAATATCAGTGGCTGCGGCTTTTTTATTGATGATTGGCTTTCCAATGGCGTCTAAAAGAGTAAAATTAATTGAGCCGCTTTCATTTTTTTTATCGTGGCGCATCAACTCAATCAGGCGATGATCGTCCATGCTGTCTACGTTCACTGTGCCGTAAAGTTGCAGCAGCGTGTGTGTGATCTCTTCCAGCTCATTTTCTTTCAAGCCTCCAAGTTGATTCGACATCCACGATTCGCAGATGATTCCTGCAACAACAGCCTCGCCATGCAACAGCGAAGCTTCACCACGTTCAAGAAAAAAACTTTCCAGCGCATGTCCGATGGTGTGACCGAAATTCAAAATTTTTCTTCTACCAGTTTCAAACGGGTCGTTTTGAACAATATCGGATTTTATGCGGATAGAGCGAAGGATAATTTCATCCCAGGAAACATCATCTGCAATATTTACTGTGATCAGCTTCTGCCAGTAATCAGCATCGGCAACCAAACCATGTTTGAGTGCTTCAGCAAATCCGGACAGCATTTGTTTTCGTGGAAGTGAACGAAGGAAACCCGGGAAAACAAAAATTTCTTTCGGATCAACAAACATTCCGATTTCATTTTTCAATCCATCGAGATCTACACCTGTTTTTCCTCCGACAGCTGCATCGATCTGTGCGAGCAATGTGGTAGGCATATTCACAAAAGCAATTCCACGCTTGAAGGTCGCTGCTATAAATCCGCCCATATCCGTTATCACGCCGCCGCCCACATTGATCAGTAAAGAGTGACGGTCGGCACCCAGTTCGCCCAGCACGCGCCAAACATTGACACAAACATCGATGGTTTTATTTCTTTCGCCGCTTTCCAGTTCGATGATTTCAGCTTCTGCCAGCTTTTTCACGCGGGAAACCAGTTGTGGCACGCAATGCTGCAAGGAATTTTCATCCACGAGGATGAAGATCTTCGAAAATTTATTCTTTTTCAGAAAAGCGCTGAGCTGATCAAGTGCAGCCTCGCCGATTTGAATGGAATAATTGGGTGCGGCAATGGTGCTTAACAGACTTGCCATAGCTAACAAAGATGCAAAAATTCAACATTCATCCGCCGCGGCGGACAATATGCAAGATCAGAACCCTGAAAATGAGATTCAAAAGTGCGAAACGATTATTGATGCAGTAATTTTGAATCTTGAATGTTGTCCGTCGCGGCGGATGAATGCCTTTGAATCGTATTTTTGTCGTCAAGAATATGGTATCCTTCGACAATACTGAAATTGCTTTTTCCAGTAAATCCAATGCTGATCTTCGTCGCTCGTTCTGGCTTTTCAGAATGATTGGCAGCCCGGCATTTGTGAAGATCGGAAAAGCATTAACAACGTTTGCGCTTAAGCTTCATCTCCCCATTAAGGGAATGATCAAGGCGACAATTTTCAAACAATTCGTTGGCGGTGAAACCATCGCTGAATGTAACAAAACTGTTGCGTCGCTCGGGAAGTTCAACATCGGCACTATCCTCGATTATTCTGTAGAAGGAAAAGAATCGGAACACGATTTTGATGCTTGCCGCGCAGAAACAATTGCAACTATTGAACGCGCAAAAAACGATGTGCACATTCCGTTCTGCGTTTTTAAAGTTACCGGGCTTGCACGATTTGACCTGCTCGAAAAAGTCAGCGCAAAAGAAAACTTGTCGGAGGAAGAAACTTCCGAATTCGAACGCGTGCGTTTGCGTGTAGAAAAAATATGCGCCACCGGACATCAGCATGGCAAACCTATTTTCATCGATGCAGAGGAAAGCTGGATTCAACAGGCAATTGATGATCTTGCTGATGAAATGATGTTGAAGTTCAATAAAGAAAAAGCGATTGTTTACAATACGTTTCAGTTGTACAGGAAAGACCGGCTTTCTTATTTGAAAACATCTTTCGAAAAAGCGCAACGTGAAAATTATCTTCTTGGTGCAAAGTTGGTACGTGGCGCATACATGGAGAAAGAAAGAGCGCGTGCGTTGAAAATGAATTATACTTCGCCGATTCAAGACACAAAAGAAAATACAGATCGAGATTATAATGCGGCATTGATTTTTTGTGTGGAGCATATCGATCGTATTGCAGTTTGCGCAGGAACACACAATGAAGAAAGTTCACTCTTGCTTGTAAAAGCGTTGAATGAAAAAAAGGTTCCGCACAATCATCCGCATATTTTCTTTTCGCAATTACTCGGCATGAGCGATCACATCAGCTTCAATCTTTCGAGCGATAAATATAATGTTGCAAAGTATGTGCCTTATGGGCCTGTGAAAGAAGTGCTGCCTTATTTAATACGCCGCGCACAGGAAAATACTTCTGTAAAAGGACAAACAGGAAGAGAATTATCCTTGATTATTAAAGAGAAGCGGCGCAGGAAAAAATAACATATAAGTGACTATTACGTGAAGAAGATGGTGAGGGACAGAATTTTTTAATAATCTGTATTTTTTATTTAGGACTCGTCAGTTAATTAATAAGCTTCTTTGCAAATTCAAGTTCCGGATCATGACACAAAATTTTGTCTTTTATAGTTGGTAATATGTTGTAATCAGGAATAACACCACGGTCCTTGTATTTATATTCTTTTACAGCCATTGAATATTTCATTAGCGGGATCCCAATTTGTAACAATGAATTTGGCAGAGTTAATTGAGCGACGGAACCAGAGCAGTTTCCATAATAACCTCCGCCACTTTCTTCACCGATGAAAACAGCAGAAGTGTAGCTATGCAGCATGGAAAGGCATTCAGATGTTGTTGAAAAACAGTTACCATCAATAAGAATAAATAGTTTGCCTGAATAATACGGTGTACTGTTTTTTTGTTTCCCAACGTTGGGATGATCTATAACATCATAAGTTCCTGCATTGTTAATTCTGATTGCATCCTCCGGAATTTTCAACTCAGGATGGTCTGTATATTTCATAAAATTAAATTTAGCTTTATTAATAATTAAAGAATCATAATACATAAACTCATGATCTATAAAATATGAAAATAGAATTTTGCCATACTCATCCGTTCCTCCCCCATTGCCTCTTAGATCAAGAATGAGGTTCTTAATTCCATTAGAGTTAATTGTATCAAATGAAGATTTCAATAACGCAATGAAGTCCATTTTATTATTCTCATAATCTGCTTCATTAAAACTTTCTATTTTGAGGTATGCGGTCGAAGAAGTAAGAAGTTTAAATTCTGCTGGTAACAGCTCAACGCCTGGATATTTGCTTTTACGAATTTTTAGAAGGTTTTCAAATTGTATTCCATTTAAAGTGGAGATTTTTATAACTGAATCATCGAATGGCACATACTCTATTTTATAGTTTTCCGTATATCCCTGAAGGTAAAATAAATATCGGGTCAGTAATCCGGTGCTTTCAAGTCGCTTGAATTTGTTAGTTTCATTGTTACCATCTGAACTGGAGATTTTTAAAAAATCCGAAATGATAGAGGAAACTGGCCGGCCGTTAATTGAAATTATTTCTGCCCCTAATAATTCTTTGTCACTGAGATTTGAATAATTTTTTTGAACATACATTTTTTGCCCGGAAATAAAAGCCTGAAAAGGAATGGAACACTTTCTATTTGCTAATTTGTCGCGAGTGTTTTTTGTCGGATAAACATCCATGTGTCCATCACGAAGCTGCATAACAATCTTACTTAGGAACAAATAAAATTCCCGTTCAGGCATTTCTTTTTGAAGCTGTTTTTCAGATGAATTAAATAAAGAGTCGGTAAATATTTTTGAATTATACCTGTTCATTCCCGGATATCCTTCTTCAAGAGCAGCTCTCAATATTTGAAAATCCCGCAACAATTTTTCCGGAGCAATCATATTTTCTTTTGTGGCTTTCTGTGCAGAGGTAAGTGCGATTATAAAAACAAACATTACAGATAAAATATTTTTTAAGTTTATTGTTCTGCCTATAGTCTTTGCGATTGGCTTGGATGTTGTATTTTTCATATTTCTATTTAATTAATTCAATATCTATTTACACTGTTTTTTATTTCGAGCAGTTTCCAATGAATGCTTGCAAGCCATTATCTTAACTGTGTATTACATTAACTGATCATCGATAATTAAAATCTTCTTATGTTTTTATAATTTTTGGGGAATACCAATATTATCTAATAGCAATTAATTATCTTAATTGATTAAATATTCTAAGAGAAAGGGAAACTACAGTGAAATTATAGTACGTAGGAGATCCATTCTAAAAAATGAATTCCTTATTAAATACCATTTTAATTATTTTTGTTTATCCGTATATTTTAAAAAGAAAAAATAACTAAGAAAACTTGCGGATACACTAAACGTCATAATTGCTATTGAATGAATGCCTAAAGGAAGCGTGTAATTAATAATTGTAAGAGCAGTTCCCACTCCCGCTAAAATAGCGAACCACTTAATATTCGAATTTTTGTTTCTATTCGTACCATCTTGTAAAATAGAATTAATTACATTTTCAGAAAGTTCCTTGTCAATTAATTTGTTTTTAAGCCGGTATTCCATCCAACGTTTTATGATGGTTAAAATTGTAAATGAAATTAAGGCAATTACAATTAACATTCCAATCATTACCAGGATATCCTTATCTACAGTTGAAATATTATTGTTTTCTGCATTGGCCACTAATGTGGGTGCAATGGCAATGATTGTCAAGAAAGTCTTTTTCATTTTTCAACTTTTAGATATAATACATTAGACTGCTTACTTTTATTAATGTTGCAAACAAATCAAGAAAAATCCATTTTATTTTTATAATTTTTATTCATATCAATATATATAAAAATAGAAATCAGAAGGATTGTTACCATAATCAATGACAATTGTATTGAAGAAATTCCATTAAAAACGGTTGGAAAATATGTATTGGTTAAATAAATCAAAATTGACATGAGGATTGTTGAAATGCTTGACAATAGGGCAATTAAATATTTATCAACTGAAAATTCTTGCTTTTCAGGTAACTGTTGCATTACCAAATTTGCAATGTCAAATTCAAAAACCGGATTTGGTTCCTTCTTAATTGCAACAAATAATAATTCATATATCTCAACTTCAACTTTGCATTTTTGGCAGTGATTTATATGCTCAATTATAATGACATCACAATCATCTTTACACAATACATATTGTTGGATTTCCATTTCATTTACATGTTTGTTTTTCATAACTCTTCTTTCTTATGTATGAGTAATAAGTTTTCTTTAAGTGTTTTTCTAGCTCTGAATAAATAATTCTTCACAGTTCCCTCCGGAAGTTGAGTCATCTGAGATATTTCTATATAACTCAATTCTTCATTATGATAAAGGTTGATTAAAACTTTATAGATCGGTTGAAGTTTTTCTATTTCAATAATTAAAATTTCTGATAGCTCTTTTTGAAAAAGTTGTTTTTCAGTTTCATTATCCAAGTTTATTTTTTTGCTGAAATTTTCCAAAGCCTCGTCTTGAGTTTCATTATCAAAACGATATTCCACGAATATTAATTTTTTCTTTTCAAGATAATTTAAGCAGGTATTATAAGCTATTTGACCGATCCAGGTGGAAAGTTTTGATTGAAATTTAAAACTCTCAAGTTTCTTAAACGTCTTTAAATAGATATCCTGGGCAATGTCTTCTCTGTCCTCATCATTTGGGATCATTTTGAAAACAATTTGCGCTACTAACCTTTCAGTATTTTTAATAATGGTCGAAAATGAATCTGTATTTCCACTCAATACCTTTTCAATAAGGTATTTGTCGGTAAAATTATTTTCATTTTTATAATGCATCTAGTTAATTAGACAAGCCCAGAAGAAATAAGTTGCAGAAATTGTTGTTTATTTTAATTGCAGAAAAAAAAGAGTTAATTAACTGTGTAGAGTTAAAAAGCAAAGAGGAGTGAAAAAATTGCTCCTTTCGCCCCTTACAGGCCAAAAATATGAACGAACTCCTTGACAACTACAAGGGACCTTGCTCGGATTTGGCACTTGTAAGGCACCGTAAAAAAACAGGAATAGGGAATGGTATTTATCCAAGGCTATTTTAGCCCTGAGAAGTTTAATTGTTCTCAACGCCATATCGTATTGCCACTTCAAGAATGTTAATGTCTATACCTTTCAGCGTTTCAAACTTAATGCGATATCCGCTCACGCTCGCCTTGCCGAGTTTTTTCAATGTGTCTGGACTAAGCATTTCTTATCTTTAATATTAAGTATATAGACAGAGATTCCGGTTTTGTTTGCACTGATCCCAATTTGATAAAACTCTTTGGTTTTTCCATCAGCATATTTTATAGTGTGGAATCCATCTCCTACTATTCGGTTTAGAAACAGTTTTATTTTCACTTTTTTTACCATCCAAGAACCATAATTTACATACTGGTATTACTTGCAGAGCGAAGCGGTACAACCCTTGCATGTCGTTGCGTTTTGGTTCAGGTTGGCTAGTGATATACTCTTTGATTCGAAATATTGCGGACGCCTGATCAGTGTTGTATCAGACGTGCCCTGCGCAAAGCATTGAGTTGCAAGAAAAGTAAGCAGGCATGACAGCCTGCGAACCGCTGTAAGGCAGAATAAAATTTTTGCTCATTTACAATTTGTAATTTATCAATCCCGGTTCCAAGATATAAATTAAATATCACATGATTTTCTTTGGGAGATACCATTATCACAGTAAAAAGACCGTTTTAAAACAATTGCTTCCGGCCTCATATAATAGCCTGTTTACCCTATCATTTTCATATCTTTACAACGGTCGCAAAAAGCCGTTTTTAATTATGAGCAATCCTGTTTTATCAAATACCCGCGAGTTCCCTGTAAGTAAGATGGCCGGCACACTTATCGGTTCTGAGATCATTAAGCTTGCTGCGGAAGTCAACGAAAAGATCCGCAATGGCGAAACCGTTTTTAACCTTACCATCGGCGATTTTAATCCGAAGATATTTCCTATTCCTGCTGAATTAAAAAAGGAAATTATCGCTGCTTACAATAACGATGAAACAAATTATCCTGCTGCAGACGGTGTGCTTGAATTGCGTAAAGCTGTTTCCAACCTCATCGAAAAGCGCCAGGGATTAAAATACGAAACGAACGAAATTCTTATTGCCGGTGGCGCACGTCCTGTGATCTACGCGATCTACAGAACGCTGATCGATCCGGGGGATAAAATCCTTTTCCCTGTTCCATCCTGGAACAACAACCATTACACGCACCTGAGCACGGGCCATTACGAACAACAAGTGCTGGTGGAAACAACTCCTGAAAATAATTTTATGCCGACCGCAAAAGATATTGCGCCGCATCTTTCAGAAGTCGCAATGGTTGCATTGTGTTCGCCTTTAAATCCTACAGGAACAACCTTTACAAAAAAGAACCTAGAAGAAATCTGTGATCTTATTCTTGCAGAAAATAAACGGCGCGGTGCAGGTGAAAAGCCACTTTATCTTTTATACGATCAGATCTATTGGGCATTGACATTCGGCGAAGTGAAACATTATGATCCTGTTTCCTTACGTCCGGAAATGCGCAATTACACCATTTTTGTGGATGGCATTTCCAAATCACTTGCTTCAACAGGAGTTCGTGTTGGCTGGGCACTGGGACCAAAGTCAATCATCAACAGCATGAAATCTATTCTCTCGCATGTTGGCGCATGGGCTCCGAAAGCGGAGCAGGTTGCAACAGCAAAATATCTTGACAACCTGGAGCAATACGATACTTTCATTGAAACCATGCGAAGCAAAGTACACGATCGTCTTGCTGCTTTTCACGAAGGTTTTCAATCGCTCAAAGCAAAAGGCTACCGCGTAAATTCCATTGCACCGCAGGCTGCCATTTATCTTACCATTCAATTTTCTTTACACGGTCAGAAAACACAAGACGGAAAAACTTTAGAAACAACGAAGGATGTAACGAAATACATTCTTGATGAAGCGAAGCTGGCGGTTGTGCCGTTCTATGCTTTTGGCGTATCTCCGGATTCTGACTGGTACCGTCTTTCTGTCGGAACCTGCAAGATGGAAGATGTCAAATTAATTATCGGAAGCCTCAACAACGCTCTCGCAAAACTTTCCTGATCCCCCGATCGGCACCCTGATGAAAAATAATCGTTACTGTGTTATAATGGCCGGTGGAGTCGGAACCAGGTTCTGGCCCATGAGCCGCACTGCGCACCCAAAACAATTTATTGATGTTATGGGAAGCGGACAAACGCTGCTTCAATCCACGTTCTCTCGATCGCTGAATATTTGTCCTCCGAAAAATATTTACGTCGTTACGAATGAAAGCTATCGTTCTTTGGTAAAAGAGCAATTGCCGGATATTCCGGATGAAAATATTCTCTGCGAGCCGACACGAAAAAATACTGCGCCATGTGTTGCGTATGCTGCATGGAAAATATACGACAGCAATCCGGATGCCGTGATGGTTGTCGCTCCTTCTGATCACCTGATCACGAAAGAAGATACGTATGTGAAAGCGATCCGTTCGTGTATGACGAAAGCTGCGACGGAAGATTGTCTTATCACAATCGGAATCCGTCCCACGCGTCCTGATACCGGTTACGGTTACATTCAATACGTAGAAGCTGATCCGCCGCAAAAAGATAAACGCATTAAAAAAGTAAAAACGTTTACAGAAAAGCCGGACCTCGACATGGCGAAATTTTTTCTGCAGAGCGGAGATTTTCTCTGGAATGCCGGCATTTTTGTGTGGAGCGTAAAGAGCATCATGAATGCATTCGAAAATCTTATGCCCGAGATGGCGCAGATTTTCGCTGAAGGAAAAGGCAAATGGAATACAAGTGATGAGGCTGCGTTTCTTAAAGATGCGTATGGCCGCTGCAAAAATATTTCCATCGATTATGCGATCATGGAAAAAGCGAAGAATGTTTTTGTACGCGCTTCCATCATCGGCTGGTCAGATCTGGGCACATGGGGTTCCTTGTATACGCACATCAAAAAAGACACGAATGGAAATGCGGTTGTTGGAAAACAGGTGATGCTTTATAATTCCAAAAACTGCGTTGTACACATGTCGAATGATAAAATGGTGGTGATAGAAGGGCTCGACGATTATATCGTTGTGGAATCGGATAATATTCTTCTCATTTGCAGAAAACAGGACGAGCAACAGATCCGCACATTTGTGAATGACGTGAAGATTTCCAAGGGAGATAAGTACGTCTGAGGAAAAGGGGCAGGAAAAAACGAGGGGCAGGCGGCAGAAATTTCTTCGGGAAATTATTGCACTTCATCGGGATCGAAAATGGTGAATGAATAGGAATAGGATTTCACTTTCCCATCAACTTTGACATTTGAAATTTTTACTGTTATTTTTTTGTTGAGCATTCCGAGAGCTTCAAATCCTTTTTTCTTCTCGGACATATCATAGTAATTATATTCATAATCCTCTTTCAGGCCTTTCATTGTCCAAATGATCGTCGGATCGCCATAATTCTTTTTGCCACGGCTTACAATGGTTGATGGGAAAATTTTTTCTCCTGATTTTACTTCCACTGTAGCAATAGTAAAATCAGCGCCACCGGGAATTGCAAAACTCCACTTCGGATAAACAACCTGGCAAGGAACAAATCCACGGAAAGGATAACCGAAATATTCAGGAACTTTTCCGTGAAAAGTTCCTGTGTCTTTTTGAACTTCACCATACGGCGCAAAGGCACGCACGGCATACGCACCCGGAGTTGCACCATAACCCATTTTGTAAGCATCAGCATTCAACAGCCAGCGCCTGTGACCACAATCCACATTTGAAACGCCTCCGTCCTGGATCTCATCCGCAATAAGCAGGCGAATACTTTTGTCAACGATGGAAGAAAGATTAGAAGTAGATGCGCCTAACTTTCCATCGGCAGAATAACATTTCAGCTCAGCAGTAGGGGCATGCGTCAATGTATTATTTGCATTCATGATCACCGCTGCTGCCTGTGCATATTTACACCACGCGGAATCCAAAATGACCTGGTCATACACTCCTGCAATGCGGCGGAAATAATTTATCCGCGTCAATGCATTTTGATATGCCTGCGGGGAAAGCTTTCCGGTTTTGCAGGAAGTTCCTTTACCGGTCCAGCCTAATTGATCCGGAGTGGTAATTTCTGTTGCAACAAAACTGTGGCGATAATCATCAGCAGCTTTTTTCTTTGCAATCGCATCTTCGTCGCCTGCATTTGTAAGCAGGAACAAAGGAAGGATGAAAAGAAAAGTGAGGGGGGAAATCCGTTTCATGTTTTTAAAACGCAGTGGGAAAGAAAATAGTATGAATAAAATCAGAACTGCCGTTGCGGTGGCTCTTTTCCTTTGACATAGCCTTTATAAGCGCCCGACAAATAAAAATCGGCGCGTATGCCAATAATCGTATTCTTGTTGTCAACATTGACAAAGAATGCACCACCAAGTCCTACATCATAAAATATCTTCCTGATGTATTGAATTTCTGCATAACCGCCGAACGCTGCATAAGGATCATTCCTGTAAAGATGGGGCGGACGAACATATTCATATCCCGTAGAGTAAGAAGGGCCGGCTAATAAAGCAAGATTATATTTTTGTGTTTCAATGCGCCGCGCAATCCATCCCAGGTGCAGCTGAAGATTATTCCACGATCCGAAATAATCACCCGACATCATTCCACCTATACGGAAATAATATTGCCTGATATGAAAATTTTCATTTATTCCGATTACTATTTGTGGGTAAGGTGTGCCTGTGTTCAATGCTAATCCACCACCGCCGCTGAACCAATTATTGTAAACACGGAAACGTTTGTCCTTAATAATAATCTCGCGCTTAAAATTTTCCTGTAGTTTATAAACAGCAGTATCCTGACCGAAAGAAAACTGCGGGCAGCAAAGCACAAAATATAAAATGAGAATAGTATTCCGGAGCAGCTTCATTGATTTACCCTGTTCAACGTAAAGATACAGAAGCAAATTCGTTTTTCATCTGACAGAAACCGCCTCTTGTATTGAAAACCTTACCAGTTGCCAATTCAACATTCAAGATTAAGATGCAACATTCAGTATTTCTTACAGGAAAGAAACATTTAAACGAAAATTCCCCCGAAGCATGACGGGGGAATTTCAAAACTAATTTTGAATTTTGGATTTTGAATTATTTCAATGACCCAACCATATCTTCAGGTCGTACCCAAAGATCAAATTGTTCGGAAGTCACATAACCCAATTCAATCGCAGCTTCTTTCAGCGTTTTATTTTCCTTGTGCGCTTTTTTCGCGATCTCGGCAGATTTGTAATAGCCAATATGCGTATTGAGTGCGGTAACGAGCATCAAGGAATTTTCCATGTGCTTTTTGATCACTGGCAAATTCGGTTCGATACCATCCGAACATTTTTCCGCGAATGAAACACATGCATCGCCGAGAAGCCGGGCACTTTGTAAAACATTTGCTGCAATCACTGGCTTAAAAACATTTAATTCGAAATGTCCGTTTGATCCGCCGATGGAAACAGCAACATCATTCCCCATCACTTGTGCGCAAACCATCGACAATGCTTCAGGCTGTGTCGGATTTACTTTGCCGGGCATAATAGAAGAGCCGGGTTCATTATCAGGAATAATAATTTCGCCGATTCCAGAACGCGGTCCTGAGCTAAGCATGCGGATATCGTTGGCTACTTTCATCAACGAAACTGCGCAACGCTTTAACGCGCCTGATAATTCTACCATCGCATCGTGTGCAGCAAGCGCTTCAAATTTATTCGGTGCGGTCACAAATGGGAAGCCGGTGAATTCAGCAATTTTTTTCGCAACAAGCACATCGTATCCGTTCGGTGTGTTGAGTCCGGTTCCAACTGCAGTTCCGCCAAGTGCAAGTTCGCTGATCATTTCCAACGCATTTTTCACTGCGCGGATGCTGTTCGTGATCTGCTGCACATAACCGGAAAATTCCTGTCCGAGCGTCAATGGCGTTGCATCCATAAAATGCGTGCGGCCGGTTTTGACGATGTGATTGAATTTTTTCGCTTTCGCATCTAAGGAATCACGCAAACGTTCCAGGCCGGGAATTGTACATTCGGTTACTAATTTATAAGAAGCGATGTGCATTGCCGTCGGAAACGTATCATTCGATGATTGCGATTTATTCACATCATCATTCGGATTCAACACTTTTTTCTCGTCGGTCAATTTTCCGCCGCTGATAACATGAGCGCGATAAGCAATTACTTCATTCGCATTCATATTGCTTTGCGTGCCCGAACCCGTCTGCCAGATCACCAATGGAAACTGGTCGTCGAGTTTGCCCGCAAGAATTTCTTCGCAGACTTCGGAGATCATATCGCGTTTCGCAACATCTAAAACTCCAAGATCAGTATTTGCATGCGCCGCTGCTTTTTTCAGGTAAGCGAACGCATAAATAATTTCCTTCGGCATACTTGCTTCAGGTCCGATCTTGAAATTGTTTCTTGAACGTTCAGTCTGGGCGCCCCAATATTTATCAGCGGGAACTTTTACTTCGCCCATGGTATCTTTTTCGATGCGGAAATTTGCGGTTGTGCTCATTATGCTGCTTTGTTATTGTTAATGTATTCTTCTAATTCGGTGATGAAATTTTTAAAATAAGGAACTTTTGTTTTTAGCTTATCAATATCTAATTTTGAAAATAATTCAGGGCTATCTTTTGCCTCGTAGCGCGGGTTTTTACATCTGTCACGAAGCCATTTTTTAGGTTTTTCCTGAAACATTGGATTGCCGGGAAAAGTAGCCTCTGCTTTGAATCTTTTATTAAAACCATCGAGGTCAGCAATAATTAATGCTTCTAACGTATGAACATGAAGCAGAAAAAAACTTTTGGTAGTGGATGTATTTTTTATTCCCTCAAAAAAAAGGGCGCGTTCAGCTGTTCTTTTCGCATCGCTTACATCCGCATCCAAATCACGCTGAATAATTAGTGCATCCACCTTTTTACCTAACAATTCAAATTCTAAAATATCAATTGTCTTTTGTTGATCAAGCTGAGTCCCATTTACCTTTTTTAGAAGCGGGATAAACTGAAGATTCTCGTAATGTTTACTTAATAAAATTTTTAATGCGTCCCGATCATATTCGGATTCGCCGATCATTCCAATTTTCAACATATTACTTATCATTAAAATCAGTGTACCGCCAAAAATCGCTCAGATACATTTTTTGCATAAACTTCCCGGCACTCTCCTTTTCCTCAACTGTCATACGACGTAGTTGAGTTCCTTTCTCATTATCATATTCACAAAGAATAATACGGTCAAGTTCTTCGGAACCTAAAACATCAAGTACTTGTGGAGAATGAGTCGTTATAATGATTTGTTTGTCCTGAGATTGTTCCTTCAGGAAATCCATGAGTTTGCGAAGCTGGTGTGGATGAATACCAAGTTCAGGTTCTTCAATAAGAATTATTCTTTCAATTGGTTCAACAGTTACACCAAATCCAAATGATGTAAAATAATAATCGTCTGTCGCAGATACATTGCTAATTATATAAAAAAGTCTTTTTGTTCCATCTGACAATTGACTAAACGGCAACCAATTTTTACCAACCTTGAATTCAAAGGCTAAATTTTCAACATTCATTTTATTCAATTCAACATCTTTCCATATTTTAATTTTATCACTTAATCTAATCTCTGTAATAGGTGTAAAAATATTTAATATGGAGTTTGTATGCTTTATGAATGATTCAAATAATGATTTTTGAAATAGTTCAACTTCCGTTTCGAAAAAATCTTCTAAATTTTTAGAATTTCTTTGTAATTCGAAGAAGGTCGACGCTAAAGCACTTTGGATAAAATACGGCGCATCTTTATTAAAAAGTGTTGCAAATAATTCATCAGAAACACCGCCTTTTTTAAAGTCAACTGAAAATCTAAAATATTCAGTAAACAACGGAAAGTGAAGAGGTAAACTATGTTTTATAAATTCCGAAGAGTAATAAAAGTTTCCGCCGAAAATCTTGGTTTTTACTACAGTAGAATCTGTAGTTTCTTCTTTTTTGCCTTTATCATCAGTAATGGAATATTTAATGCTATTTACTGAGACGAAGGAATCGTCCTTGTTTATATCACTAGTTGAGTTAGCAATAATTGAGAGGGAACTTTTTTCTTTTATTAACTTAAATTCAGCCCTGAAATTAAGTTTTTCATAGTATTCCATTTCCAAAGCCTCTTCCAAAAATGACAGAAAATTAGTTTTTCCAGCACCATTTACTCCTATAATGATATTTAATCCAGAGGCAAAATCTGTCTCAACATGTTGAATTGATCGGTACCCTTCTAAGATAACACTTTTGAGATGTGGTTTATCAATCTTTGTCGTTGTCATATAAATGGTCTATAAGGAAAAGTAGTCATTTCAAAGTATTTCTAAAATTTTTTCCGTCGGCCTCCCAATCACTGCCTTATTCCCCTTAATCACAATAGGTCGCTCGATCAGCACCGGAAATTTCACCATTGCTTTGATCCACTTTTCCTCCGTCATCTTCTTGCCGTCAAACTTTTCCTTGTAGATCTTTTCTTTCTTGCGGATCAATTCTTCGGCTTTTATTCCGAGCTTCTTTAAAACGCTTTTTATCTCTTCTTCAGTCGGTGGCGTTTCGGTATACAGAAAAACATCCGGCTTGATCTTGTGTTCTTTCAACAAGCTCATCACCTCACAGCTTTTACTGCAAGACGTCTTATGCCAGATGGTGATATTTTCTTTAGCTGCCATATTTTCTATTGGATACGAATTACGAATATCACGAATAGTTACTAATTACAGTTACTCTTATTGATACCCTATTCGTAACTATTCGGAGCATTCGTAATTCGTACCCCTTGTTAGTTCACATTCCATGACGGACCGAATTCCATGAGATACTGCTTTATAAACGGATCGAGATTTCCATCGAGTACACCTTGCGCGTCGGATGTTTCGAAATCAGTACGAAGGTCTTTCACCAGCTTGTACGGATGTAAAACGTAATTGCGGATCTGGCTGCCCCACTCTATCTTTTTCATATTGCCACGAATAGCCTGAACGGTTTCCATCTTCTTGCGCAACTCTGCTTCATACAATTGTGATTTCAGCAAACGCATTGCATTATCACGGTTCGTCATTTGGGAACGCGACTCCTGGTTCTTGATCACGATGCCGGAAGGTATGTGATAAAGACGAACGGCAGTCTCCACTTTATTTACGTTTTGTCCGCCAGCACCACCCGAACGGAAAGTTTCCCATTCACATTCTGCCGGGTTTACATCAATCTCAATCGTATCATCGATCAATGGATAAACATAAACAGAAGCAAATGAAGTGTGACGACGCGCATTGGAATCGAATGGAGAAATGCGCACCAACCGATGCACGCCATTTTCGCCTTTCAGATGACCAAAAGAATAATCACCTTCAATTTCCAGTGTGCATTGTTTTATTCCCGCGGTTTCACCGTCCTGGATGTCAACTTCTTTTACTTTGAAGCCATGCTTATCAGCCCACATGGTATACATGCGCATCATCATCGCCGCCCAATCGCAGCTTTCAGTTCCGCCTGCGCCTGAGTTGATGGTGAGCACTGCGCTGAGGTGATCCTCCTTACCGCTGAGCATATTTTTAAATTCGAGATCCTCCGCCAGTTTCATCGTCTCGGAATAAGCCGTGTCGATGTCTTCTTCGGAAGCATCACCGGATTTAAAAAAATCATAAATCACCCCGAGATCGTCTATAGCCGACTCAAGAGCGAAAAATGATTCCGTCCAGTTTTTTCTTTTTTTGATTTCTTTAAGCAGCTTCTCTGCCGCTTTGGGATCGTTCCAAAATCCGGGAACTTCGGTGATGGCTGTTTCTTCCTCTATCTTGCGCAATTTTCCATCAATGTCAAAGATGCCTCCTCAACGCGTCCTTGCGATCCAGCAGTGCTTTAACCTGGTCTGTAGTTATCATGCAGCAAAGATAAAAGAAAAAGGGGAAGGAAAGGAGGAGGCAGGCGGCAGGGAAATTTTCTATTCTTTTTCCAGCCGCCTGCCTCCTCCTTTCCTTCCCTTCCAAACATATCTTCCTGATAATAAGATTTCTTTCATTCAAGGCAAACCCCATTATCTTTGCATCATGAATGAACCCACTCATGCGCATTTTGTTTTAGCCGATGCGCAGTATTGCCACGTGCTGAATGACCGGTTGATAATCGGTAATCGGGAACTACCTCAAAAAATGCCCGAACCCACCGGCAAACCTGATTATACAACACTGGGATTACAGATTTCAGGAATTCTGATTCTTGCTTTTTTTCTTATCATGACGCTTATCACCCATTATTACGTCGTCACCTTTACAGTATCACTTTTATTGCTCACGCTGCTTATTTCATTTATCCGCACCGCAGGATTTACATCTACAAAAGCCATCATGACTGCTGATATAGTGGGCGTCGATTATAAAAAACGATTTTTAGGCTACGATTTTTTTATCGTTCACTATGCAGGTCCGAAAGGCAAAGAATGCAAGCGCCGCTTACCAATTTATGATTCTGAAAAATGCCTGGAGCAAGCGCTGACGGTTATGAAAGAAGCAAAATTACTGAAGTGAAATAAGAGTTATTAGAAGCGGAAGCATTTTCTTTCCCATCATCATTGTTCCCGTCTTTCGCTTTTACTCCTCGCGTTTTTTCTTCCCAAAAAAAATTTTTAACTGAAGCTGTGGGGTAACCGCTGCAACCGGGGCTACTTAAGAATTTTATTTACTCCAGGTCGTTCACAACTTCTCTCACCAACTCACTCTCATATCCTTTCGAAGCAAGAAAACTCATCACTTTATAATTCTTCTTCATCGAATCTCTTTCTTTAAGCGAATTCATTTTTTCTTCCGCCAGCTTCTTAAGCGTTTTCCGGTAATCATCTTCGTCAATCTCAGCCATTCCTTTTTTAATACAATACTCGCTTACTCTTTTTCGTTTTAATTCCATGCGGATCTTCACTCTTCCCCATTTTTTTATCCGGAATTTTCCGCCGGCGAAAGCTTTTGCAAACCGTTCTTCATTCAAAAAATTTTTCGAGATCAATTCAGCAATTACATTTTCCACTTCATCAGCATGTAATCCCCACGAATAAATTTTATCGCGCACCTCCTGCTGGCTGCGCTCCTGGTAAGCACACCACGATTCCGCTTTCACCAGCGCCTGGTGTTGCGTATAAACAGTTTGCTTTTTTTCAAATCCCTCACGCATAAAAACGAAATTAAGCAGAAGCAACCTATTTCCCGCCAGTTGCGTTTTATTTATGGGATTGGTGTCCGCTGCCGCGGGGTAATTGGTAAAAAAAACATTACTCCTGCCTGCCGCCTGCCGCCGCGACGGATTGCCTGCCAATTTTCTCATGATTGGTGATTGGTGTCCGCAGCAGCGGAGTTGATTGGTGAAAAATAAAACTCCTCAATAATCAACCACCATCTTTTATATGAACCACGCTATTATTAACAATCACATCTTCTTACTAATTACCAATCACTTTGCTTCCAATCACTCTCAAAAAAAACAACCGCCACTATACCAGTAAATTCTTTGTATTTTAGTCATCCCTTACAATCCCCCGATTCCCATGAAACGTTTTCTTATTTGTTTGTGCTTGATTTCAGCCCTAGCTGTGCAGGCGCAAAACCGCAAGCCTAACCGAAATGCAGGCGGACAATTTTCTCTTGGTGTTCGTTCCGCTGTAAGTCTTTTCAGTGACGATGGCAATAACGCGGGAACAGGTTTCGGCGGACAATTCCGTATTCGTTTTTATGACTTCCTGAATTCGGAATGGTTCGCAGATTATTTAACTTCCAGCTATGGCACACTCGGCACACGAACAGATTACCACATCGGCTGGTCGGTGATGTTTTATTTACCGAAACAAAAGTCCTTCAAAAAATACCGGCCGAAGCCCTACCTGCTTGTTGGCCATTGTTTTGATTACACGCGTGTGCAGGGAAATAATCCATTTTATTATCAGCAGGATTTTTCTGCTGCACGATGGAGCTCTGCAGTTCAGGGCGGACTAGGGTTTCATGTTCCGTTCAGCGAACGTGTTGATCTTTCTTTTTCCGGGCAATACATGATGCACCTTGGAAAAGATATAAATACAGAAGAACGCGTGGCCGGTAATGGCGATCATTTTCTGCACGTTACGTTAGAAGACAACGCGGGTCTTGACGGTCATTTGCTGCTAACGTTCAGTCTTAATGTCCGCATTGCTGATCTCTGGCGCGATCATGGAAAAACAGGTGGTGCAGGTAAAGCCGCTCCCGATCCTGACGGCCAGAATCCAAATCATATTGAACAATAATTTTTTAACACAGCAAAAACCGCAACCCAATGCGAAACAGTATAATTTTATTCCTTTTCCTTTTTAAAGTGAGCAATCTGTTTTCACAGACTGCACCGCCTGCCGATGACAATACTTTTTCGATGCATGATCTCCAGGGATTATTGCGGACACAACTCACGATCACACCGGCATGGAGCATCACAGGAAAAACGGGAGATTCATCCGCATCTGTTTCCGGCGGACGAACAAATATTTATCTGCACGGCACGCTTGAATATTACTGGACAGATCATTTCTCGACACGTGGTGATGCTTTCTATTTCGTAAATAAAAACAAAACCAATGGCGGATTAAAACACAACCATTCCATCCAGGTTGGCGCTTCATGGCATTTCCTGAAAGGGATGGGCATTGATCCTTTCATTGGTGTAACCGGCGGAATTTCCTATAAACAGATTTACCCGGTAGATATTGTGCGCGGCGATGGCGTGACATTACAGGAGTACCCGGTACCGGGGCATTTTGATCCGGTATGGGCGCCTCGTGTTGGTGTAAATTTATTCGGCCAACATGTATTTCATTTTTTTATTGAAGCCGAATACCTCATGGGAAAATATCGGCCGTCTGCAGGACCTTCACGTTCGCTCAATGAAGTACGTGTTTCTGCAGGACTTGGTTTTAATTGGGTGATCCTGCACAAAGAAGCAAACGTGCGACCGGGAATTTAATCCATAAGCGTTTCACATTATTCCGGGAGAAAAAAAATGCATGCAAGATTAGAAACCGGAACCTTTTGTTTTGCTGCTTTTTTTATCACTTCAATAGCAGCACGTCTTATTGGTCTCGCATTTTTTATGTGGCGCACAATTATCCGGCATCAAACAGAAACGCGCAAAGATTTGTTCGGAGGATTTATGATCGGCAGTTTTTTTGCTATTGTTGGCGCGTTCCTGAATTCAATTCCGGCATTTTTTCTTGGTCTTTCCGCACCGGCCATCATTCAGGAAAATTATACGCACGGAATTATTTTGGCTGCAACTTGTTTCGCCGCCATTGCAGATGCATCGTTGCTTGTTTTATTCCGTGAGCCGTATGGAAAACTAAAGATTTACGTTCGCCTGCTGGTGAGTGCGTCAATCTTAACGATTTCCTGGACAATCGGCATTTTTTTGTGACTGGGTGTTTGGTGTCCGCCGCCGCGGACACCCAGTCCTTTGTTTCCTCTACCAGATACTAACTCTGAGGGAGTCGGCTCTCCACATTTTATTTCCTTCTTTTACTCCGAAAGCGTCGTAGAATTCAGGCGTGTTGGAGAATGGTCCGATGACGCGCCATTTTGCAGGAGCGTGAACGTCGGTCATCAATCGTCTTGCGAGTTCTTCCTGGCGTTGATGTGTCATCCATCCTAATGCATAACCCATGAAGTAACGCTGCATTGGTGTGTAGCCGCCGATCTTTTCTCCTTTTTTGTATTGCTCCGTTTGTTTGAATGCATCAATTCCCAAAAGCACTCCGCCGTAATCAGCGATGTTTTCTCCTAAAGAAGCTTTTCCGTTGATATGCTTTCCGGCAATTGGCTCGAACTCGTTGAACTGGCGCACCATCATGAAGGAGCGTGCTTCAAATTTTGCAGAATCTTCCGAGGTCCACCAGCTGACTAAATTTCCCGCAGCATCGTAATTTCTTCCTTCATCATCAAAACCATGTGTGATCTCGTGACCGATGGTTGATGCACCTGCGTATCCATAAATAACAGCGTCATCAACAAGCGAATCAGGATAACCGGGAATGGTGAAGATTGCAGCCGGAAGAACGATCTCATTATTGGAAGGATTATAATATGCGTTATACGTCTGTGGCGTCATTTCCCATTCGGTGCGGTCGACCGGTTTGCCATACTTCGCAACCATATCTGCAAAATGCCAGCGGTGCGCATTCATTACATTTTCACAATAAGAATTTGTGCCCACCTGTAGCTTTGAATAATCTTTCCACTTATCAGGATAACCAACTTTTTTCGACATTTTCGAAAGCTTGTCGAGCGATTTTGTTTTTGTTGCGTCGCTCATCCAATCCAGCTTTTTAATGCGCTCAGCATATACATTGCGGATAGATTCAACTAAATCGACGTAACGCTTTTTGGTTTTTTCAGGAAAATATTCAGCAACGAATAATTTGCCTAACACCATTCCCATTGCATCTTCTTCAGCATCCAAAACGCGCTTCCAGCGTGTACGCTGTGATTTTGCACCGGAAAGTTTTTTTCCGAAGAAATCAAAATCTTCATGGTCGATCTCCGCTGACAGATAAGATGCATAAGCGCTGGCCAGGTGAAATTTCATATAGGCTTTCAGAATCTCAATATTCGTTGCCTTCAATGATTTTTCGAGACCGGCTAAAAATTCAGGCTGGCCAACAATGAGAGAATCGATTTTAGTAATGCCATGCGTAGCTGCAAGTGTTCTCCAGTTGATGGATGGTGTCAACACTTTCGTTACATCATCGATTGACATTTTATTGTAATTCAGGTAAGGATCGCGCTGATCTTCGAGCTTACGTGAATTCATCGCAAGCCCGGTTTCAAATGCCATGATGCCATCCGCTTTTTTCTTCGCATCAGCCGGTGCTTCGCCAAGAATAGAAAGCATATTGGTGAGATGCTGCACATAGTTCTCACGAATTTCCTTTTCCTCATTGAAATAATAATCGCGGTCGGGCAAACCTAAACCACCCTGCCATAAGGTAACCGCCATCACTTCGCTGTTCTTTGCATCCTGCGAAACATAAAATCCGCCGTAGAAAAATCCGCATTGCAATGGCTCAAGCATGATCATCGTTTGCACAATGTCTTTTACATCTTTTGCATTAGAGATCATATCGAGTTCTTTTTGCAAGGGCTGTGTTCCGAGCTTATCGGCTTTGGCAGAATCCATTCCTGTCGACCAGAAATCGCCGATTTTTTTTGTATCAGATCCTTCGGCTGCATTTGCTTTAGCCGCTTCCTCGTTGATACATTTAAGTTTGTTATAAATTTCATCATTCACCATTTTCCCGATTCCCCAGTTTGTTTCGGAAGCAGGAATAGGATTGTTCTTGAACCATTGTCCGTTTACGAACTGAAAAAAATCGTCAGCGGGATTCACGGTGGTATCCACATTGCCTGCAAAAACATCTTTGCCGGCTGCAACAGGCTTTTCGGGTTGGCCGCAGAATGAAAACAAAAAGGATGCTGCGATGAAAAGAGAAATGTATTTCATGTGTTTCATAGAGGAAGATTTGAGACGCAAGATAAAACGATTTCCCATTGGAAGGCAATTTTATATCCGGCTCCTTTACCATTGAAAAGCCGTTTTGCCCATTAATAATAAAATCAGCCTGCGGTTGGGGCCACAGGCTGATTCATTGTCAGTTATCAATTTTCAGCAATCAGTTATCGGTTGTCAAAGTTAAACGGTACTGATTGCTGAAAACTTACTACTGTTTCGGTGCTTCAGGCACTGGCGTGCCGGGCGCTGGTGGATTGGGAACGGGCGTTGGCGCAGGCGCTTTTTCTATAATGGTGCCGTCCTTATCAATCAGCTGACCTGATTTCTCAAGCGCAGCGTTTTTGGCTGCGAGTTCTGCTTCTGCTTTCTCGTCGTACATGGCTTGTTTAGCAATGTAGCCGGTTTCAAAAGTTTTGGTGGTGATGATAACAACTCCGCCCGTCATGTCGCCGAATGCTGCAGGAATTCCACCGGAGAGAACGGTTACGCCTTGTATAGAACCACCTGGTACGCCCGGGCTGCCATATACTTTTTCGCCGTCGACGTACATGGTGGAAGCACCTTCACGTGATCCGCGCATAACAAGCTGACCATTGGCGCCGATGCTTAACTGCGAATTGCTTCCTTCAATAAGGCTGAGCAAATTGGAACGACCCGCTGCACTGAATTTCAATTGTTCAGCCGTAATATTCTGAATGGTGGAAAAATCTTTGCCGATAGGGCCTGCTTCTGCAAAAACAGTAAAGACAGTATCACCATCAATAACCAACACCTGCATGGTATATTCCGCATAAGCAGTTTGACCTGCATTTACCTGGATACCTGTTTTGATGTAGCGCTTATAACCTGTCATTTTTGCATCGACGCTGTAAGTGCCGGGATTCAAAGTGCGGAATGTGCACACACCGTCGAGATCGGTTGCGCCACCAAGAGGCGTGGTAGAAGAAACCACGCTTACAATTGCGCCAACCATTGGCTGACTTCTTTCATCGAGCACGGTAATTTTTAAATCGCCTGTTGTAAGGTCTTGTGCTTGTATGCTGCAGGGTGCGAGAAGCACTGCGCTGAGCAGAAGGTATTGGAAAAATGTTTTCATTGTATTGGTTTTTATGGGTTAGATAATTCTGTTTCTGAGTTCTGTATATAGAACGCGGCGACAAGATCAATTCCACATAAAAAGCGGAAAACGCATGAAAAAACCAACAGCAAATGGTAAGTGGTCGGTTTGAAAAGATAAGTGGCGACGCGATGAGAAACGAATGCTCTCAATCAAAATTTTTGCATGAGCGATAGTAGTGCCACATAGTGATCCCTATTGGGAGAAAGCCCGCAGCCTGAAGTTTTGCGCAGCATAACTGCAGGTGAGGACTTGCAACGTCCACCGCGGCGGAAGCGCGACCAGTGAAGGAACACCCTTCGTGTTTCTTTCACAGGACATGCCATAAAAAGCATTAGCACATTAACCCATTAGCACATCTGCACATTATTATTTCCCTTCGCCCACAAACGGATTTGTCTTCTTTTCTATTCCAATTTTCGTAGGACTTCCATGCCCGGAATAAACAGTAACATCGTCGGGCAGTTGAAATAATTTTTCGCGAATGCTTTTTAATAACGTTTCATAATCGCCGCCGGGCAGATCGCTGCGGCCGATGCTTCCCTGGAAAAGCACATCGCCACCG
>JBDSHN010000056.1:0-83431 GCA_039918435.1 Bacteroidia bacterium
GTTCCTTTAATCTTTACTTCTACATTTCCATTAGATGCGTTTGAGAGAACGGTGATCTTTTTTTCAAACATTCCCATACGGTTATTGGTATCGTATTTCACCCTGAAAGAAGCTGTACCTCCGGGAGGAATGGGATCTTTCGGGTAACCATCCGGTAAAGTAGTACAACCGCATTGTCCTTTAATGCTGGTAATGATCAATGCAGTTTTCCCTGTATTCGTAAATGTAAAAACACGGATAGCTTCTGCGCCATAAATGATGTTCCCGAAATCGATCATTTCTGTCTGAAACGTGATAACAGGAGCATTAGGATCTACATCAACAATCGGTGCCTGAGCCGACAAACGCATGGACGCAACGAGCAATAGTACTGCACACAGAGCATTTTTCATGAGTTTGTGGTTTTTATTTTAGTTGTTTACAGGTGTTCCTCCGTTTGCAGGTGTTTGACCTCCTGGTACGGGGAATGCTGATTCTGAAGGTGGCGCTTCAACAATTCCTTTAATATGAAGAACTGCAGGAGTGTCTTTGCCCTGGAAAGTCATTGTAACCTGTTTTTCGAACGGTCCGATACGATTTGTATCATAATGAACGGTGATTATAACAGTCTGACCAGGTTTGATCGGTTCTTTCGGATAAGTAGGAACCGTACAACCACATGAACCGTGCGCTTCAGAAATCACGAGCATTTCTTTGCTGGTGTTGGTGAGGCGGAATTCACAATTAGGTTCACCACCTTTTTTGAGGGTGCCATAATCGTTGGTTGTTTTGTCGAACTTATAACCAGGATCTGCAGCGGGTGTTTGAGCCGTTGTAGTTGTCGCTGTTGTCGTCGCGGCTGGTGCCGGTTTAGTTGCAGCAGGCTTGGTGGTTGTTGCAGTTGGTGCAGGTTTGGTTGCATCAGCAGCAGGTTTTTGTGCGGTTTGTGCATTCAGAGCAGCAAAGCCGAAACAAAGAGCAGAAATTGCGAGCAGCTTTTTCATTTGAAAAAGGGTTTTAAGATTAGTTTTTAGGTGTTTCAGCAGGAGCTGGTGAAGCATTTACAGTTGCAGGTGCTACTCCCGGACGTGGAGAAGCTGTTGTTGCAGCTTTCGGAGCTGGCGAAGGACTTGCAGTTGCCGGAGCCGTTGTAGCTTTCGGAGCAGGTGTTGTGGTTCCTTGTTGTGGTGTTGCCGGAGTTGTTGCCGGTGTTGCAGCAGGAGCTTCTACATTTCCTTTAATATGAAGTACAATGGTTTTATCTGTATCATAAGTAAGTGTAACGGTTTTGTCCTGCTGACCCATTTTACCTGCGGAGTTGAATGTTACTTTAATAACACCTGAACCATTTGGCTTGATCGGCTCTTTCGGATAATCAGGAACAGTGCAGCCGCATGATCCGACAGCATTGTTAATGATCAACGGCTCGCGACCTGTATTTTTGAATTTGAATTCGCGGGTAACGATTTCACCTTGTTTGATGGCTCCGAAATTATATTCGAGCACTTCAAAGGTCATTACCGGACCATTTTTTGTTTCCATTCCGGAAGTTACTGGAGCTTGCGCTTTAGAAACGGTCATAGAACCGAGGACGAAAAGCGGCAGGAGGAGCAATTTTTTCATTGTAACGTTTTTTTGTTGTGTATGACCTAGTGAATTTCGGTTTTTAACAGCTAAAATCATGCCATAGTCGGACTTCGTGAAATTAACGACTCCGCGAAAATTATTAGCTTTACACCCCTTATAAAACAAGGGAAGTACCGAAGATAAGTTATTTATGGAAATCGCAAAAAACTTTGAATTTTCTGCCGCCGAAGAGCGCTGGTATGCCTTTTGGAATAATCAGGGCTTTTTCCGCTCTGTTCCCGACGATCGTGAGCCGTATACCATTGTAATTCCGCCACCTAACGTTACCGGCGTGCTGCACATGGGCCACATGTTAAATAACACGATCCAAGATGTTTTGATTCGCCGTGCGCGGATGCTGGGCAAAAATGCGTGTTGGGTTCCGGGTACCGATCATGCTTCCATTGCTACTGAGGCTAAGGTAGTTGCGCTGCTCAAAGAAAAAGGAATCAACAAAAAAGACCTTTCCCGCGACGAGTTTTTGACTTATGCATGGGAATGGAAAGAAAAATATGGCGGAATTATCCTCGAGCAGCTGAAAAAACTGGGCGCCTCCTGTGACTGGGAACGCACGCGTTTTACGATGGAAGAGGAACTGAGCGAATCTGTAGTCGACGTTTTTATTGATCTCTATAAAAAAGGACATATTTACCGCGGAACACGCATGGTGAACTGGGACGTTTTGGCTTTGACCGCCGTTTCAGATGAAGAAGTAATCATGAAAGAGGCAACTTCAAAGTTGTATTACCTGCGTTATAAAATAGAAGGAACGGAAGATGAATGGGTGACCATTGCAACTACACGACCTGAAACAATTCTCGGCGATACTGCTGTTTGTGTTCATCCTGAAGATGAGCGTTACACAAAGCTGGCCGGCAAAAAAGTGATCGTTCCTTTATTGAACCGTGCGGTGAATATTATTTACGATGAATACGTAGATAAAGAATTCGGAACCGGCGCTTTGAAAGTTACTCCGGCGCATGATCGTAATGATTACGAATTAGGAAAAAAACACCAGCTTGATTCCATTGATATTTTTAACCAGGACGGAACGATTTCGCATGCAGGTAAATTATACATCGGCAAAGATCGTTTCGCGGTAAGAAAAGAAATTGTAAAAGATCTTGAGGAAGCAGGGCATCTTGTTAAAGTAGAAGAGATCAAAAATAATGTAGGCTATTCCGAAAGAACGAATGCAGTTATTGAGCCGCGTTTATCATTGCAGTGGTTTATTTCCATGAAAGAAATTTCAAAACCGGCATTGGAAAACGTAATGAATGAAAACATAAAACTCATTCCCGAGAAATTCATTAATACATATCGTCACTGGATGGAAAATGTACACGACTGGTGCATTTCCCGTCAGCTCTGGTGGGGGCAACGCATTCCTGCCTGGTATGATGAATCAGGAAATTTCGTTGTAGCCAAAACAGCAGAAGAAGCTATCGCACAATTTCAAATCGTACATCAAAAATCGTACATCCTAAATCAGATACGGCAAGATGAAGATGTGGTAGATACCTGGTTCTCTTCCTGGCTTTGGCCGATCTCTGTTTTTGATCCGAAAGTTTTTGGTGGCGGAAAAGAGTATAAAGGAAATCCGGACATCAATTATTATTACCCTACAAACGATCTTGTTACTGCACCTGAAATTTTATTTTTCTGGGTGGCGCGGATGATCATTGCCGGATATGAATACAAAGGCGATAAACCTTTCAGTAATGTTTATCTCACCGGAATTGTGCGCGATAAGCAGGGAAGGAAAATGTCCAAGTCATTGGGGAATTCTCCCGATCCCTTAGACCTGATAAAAAAGCACAGTGCGGATGGCGTGCGTGTGGGAATGCTTTTGTGCTCTCCAGCGGGAAACGATCTTCCGTTTGATGAATCGCTTTGTGAGCAGGGAAGAAATTTCTCGAATAAAATATGGAACGCATACCGCCTGGTGCAGGGTTTTGTTGTTGATGAATCCATTGAACAACCTGAATCGTCGAAAATTGCCATTGAATGGTTTGATGCAAAATTCAATCAGCAGCTTGCAGAGATCAATGATCTGTTCACCAAATTCCGTTTGTCGGACGCATTAATGGCGACTTACAAATTGGTGTGGGATGATTTCTGCGCATGGTATTTGGAAATGATCAAACCGGAATTTGTTGACGGAAAAGCAAAACCTGTTGATTCAACAACGTATTCGTGCACGACTTCATTTTTCGAAAATATTCTGAAAATGCTTCATCCGTTCATGCCCTTCATTACGGAAGAATTGTATCACAGCATTGCCGAGCGTACTTTTGGCGATGCATGCGTTGTTGCCAAATGGCCGGAAGTAAAAACATACAGCACTTTATTCCTCGAAAAATTCGGCATCGCGATTGATGTTGTTGCGCAGGTGCGTAATATCCGCAACCAGAAAAATGTTCACCCGAGAGAACAAGTGGAACTGATGGTAAAATCTTCTTCATCGGATAATTCATTTGATTCCATTATCTGTAAACTGGCAGGTGTTTCGAAAGTAAATTACGTAAGCGAAAAACCTGCCGGCGCACAAGGATTTATGGTGAAGTCGAATGAATATTTTATTCCGCTTACGAGCAATGTAAATCCGGAAGAGGAAAAAGCACGTCTTACAAAAGACATCGAATACAATAAAGGTTTTTTGCAATCGGTTCAGAAAAAGCTGGCGAATGAAAAGTTCGTTGCTAACGCAAAACCTGAATTGATCGAACTTGAGCGTCGCAAACAAGCCGATGCGGAATCCAAAATCAAAGCATTGGAAGAACAATTGGCAAGTTTATAATCTTAAAAAATGAAGGCACGAAGTCAGACTTTGTGCCTTCGTGTCTTTGTGGCAATCCAATTTTTCTTTTCATGAAAAAACTCTCCCTGCTTTTTATTTTATTTTCTGTAGTGGCGGGATGTTCCCTTATAGGTTTACATCTTAAAATTCACAATCCAAGCCGCGCCGGAAAATATCCAAAGAAAACGCATGCACGTCTTTTGCTGGGAAACCAGGAATCGAAATACAGAACCTGTTATGATGTGAAGTGGTATCGTTTATCAATCCATTTTCCGAATGACTTATTGAAGAATAAAAACATATCGGGATTGATTACGATTAAAAGTGTGGCCACAAGTAATTTCGATACACTCCAAATTGATCTTGCTGAAAACATGAATTTGGAAACCATTTATGTATCCGGCAGCGGGAAAAAATTTCCGATAATTGATTCTCTTCATTATTGTCGTAACAAAGGAGCTGTATTTGTTATCATGAAACAGGCAATAAAAAAAGGAGAATCGTTTATTCTTGATGTTGCATATAGTGGTGAGCCAAATGAAGCAAAAAAAGCGCCATGGTCCGGCGGGTTTGTCCGCGCAGAAGACGATCTGAAAAAACCATGGTGGGGTGTTGCCTGTGAAAATGAAGGCGCAAGTTTGTGGTGGCCGTGTAAAGATGTGATGAATGATGAGCCGGATAGTGTTGATGTTTTCTTCACTGTTCCTGCGGGTTTAAAAGCAATCAGCAATGGAAAACTTATCAGCGAACAAAATTATCCTGTTGAAAATGACCATGAACCAAGAGGAATGACTGAGTTTCACTGGCATATTTCCTATCCCATCAACATTTACAACATCACCTTTTACATTGGCAATTTCAAATTGTTGCACGATACTTACTACAGCGAAGTAACGCACGATACCTTGCAGCTGAATCATTATGTGCTCGAGCAGCATTATGATAAAGCGAAAGAACATTTCAAACAGGTGAAAAAGTACCTCGCTTTTTACGAAGCGACATTTGGTCCTTATCCGTGGTACCGCGACGGATATAAATTAGTAGAATCACCTTATGCAGGAATGGAACATCAATCTGCCATTGCATACGGAAATGGTTTTCAAAATGATCTGCAGCTGCAGGGTGATTATATTATCCTGCATGAAACCGCGCATGAATGGTGGGGGAATTCCGTCACCGCAAACGATCTTGCTGATTGCTGGCTCCATGAAGGATTCGCAACGTATGCAGAAGCGCTTTACGTAGAAAAAACAGGAGGTTATATTGCTTACACCAGCTATTTGAGAAATTACCGTGCATACATTGTCAATCGTCGTCCGCTTGTGGGTGAAAAAGGAATACGGTATTTCAATTATAAAGACGGTGACATCTACATGAAAGGCGCATGGGTGTTGCATTCATTGCGTCACGTAGTTGCAAATGATTCCCTCTTCTTTGATATCCTGCATTCATTTTATATGGAAAACAGGATGAAAGAAATTTCTTCGAAACAGTTTGAAGAAACAGTGAACCGTAAAACCGGAAAGAATCTTCATTGGTTTTTTGAACAATATTTATACAATAGGTTTACACCTGAATTGGAATATTGTGTGAAAGACAAAACCTTATTCTACCGTTGGAATCCCGGATATTCAGGCGAAGATTTTAATCAAATGAATGTAGATGCAGTTGCAATTTTACCCAACGAACCTGGAAATTTTCCTTTTGATGGTGGCACTTATAATGTCGGAAGCTTTACTCCTTCAACTTTCATAAAATCAAAAGCACAGCAAAATAATAATGAGATCAGGTTCGATGACCAGGCTGCATTGTTCAAAGCGACTGAAAATAAAAGCCTGGCAAAAGAATTTGAAAAACAATCCAAATCAAACTGAGTGATTGATCAAAATGTTTTCAGCCAGCGAATCGCATCTTCTTTTTCTTTAAATACTTTATACGGAATTGCAGGCTTGTTAAACTTTGCGTAAAATTCTGCCATGAGCCTGTAACCTAACGTTGGAGCGAACATCGCAACAGCAAGAAACGGCTGCAGGGATTCCATCTCACTTGCAAAGTCTCTTGCCTCTTTTGTAAACCAAATGGAACCCGCAGCGCTGAAGAGAAACGGATGTTTTTTCCCTTTGGTAATATCCTTGTAAACCTCGAACATTTCTTTTTTAGTCTCCACAGTAACTTCTGCATTGTCCAAGTAGAGTACGTTTACAATGCCGTCCTCCAGCCAGATTTCTACACAATTACCGGCACTGTACTGCCCGCCGGCAGAGCAATTAAATTCAGTCACAAAGGATGTTTGAGGTATTTGTGTGACAAGATAATAAAAAATAGTAACCGCGGTTAGTAAGTAAATTGCTTTCGGTTCCGGGGGGCGGGTTTAGAATGAAAAAGAACATACGAAAGCATGAGATACGTAAATCAGGATAGACGATTTGTATATTCGTTTTCATTCGTAATTCGCACTCATCAAATGTACCCGCTGAATTTATAGGAGATGCAACCGATCCATTCGTGGAAGAGAATATTCCAGTCGCCGAGTGTTTCTGCTGTGGGCAAAAACATGTAGTCGAATTCAAATTTCCAAGGGCCACTGTAACGGTCGGTACTATAGGGTGTAACATGAATTCCTTCTTTTGCAAAACAGGCGAGTGAGCGGCGCATGTGAAATGCAGAAGTGACCAATAAATATTTTCCTCCGGGCGCTTCTTTTGCCAATACCGGTTTTGTAAATACAGCATTTTCATGCGTATTGCGCGATTCTGTTTCATACACCATCACAGAATCGGGGATGCCGGCTTTGTGAAGGAAATCGCGGATCTTTTCGCCTTCTTTTATTTCCTGATTACGAATGCTGCCAGAGCCGCCAGTAAAAACAATTTTTTGGGCAACGCCTTTTTTCCAGAGTGCAATGGCCTGTAAAAGACGATCGGTTCCGCGCGAAAATTGTATGCGGTCAAACTCCTGGTCGTAAGTGCTCATTCCACCCAATACAATAATAGCATTATAAGTTCCCGCTGCCGGTTCCTGCGTTGTATTTATTTCCCATGCATGCATGGTGCGATCGAAAATAAACCGGTTGCTGAAAAAAATAAGCACCACCAATGCTGCAATGCGAAGTCGTTTTTTCCTTCCCGCATCTTTCGCACGCCACGACCAAATGAGCAGGATAAAAAACCAGGTCATCGGCATAAGCAGGAAAGCGAAAATTTTGGAGAGAAAGAAGAACATGCGGTGAAGATAGTGATTGGCAAAGAAAAGGTGATTAGTGATTGGTAAAAAGTTGGTGATGATTGTAAAAATTTGTTGTGATGCGAGACTGGTACGCGGAAATAATTGTTGTATGCGTTGCTTCGTTATTTAATGGTGAGATGTTTCTTCTTGCGATTTTGCGTGAGGGATAGCAGCTGGCTACCATGTAGCGCGAATAGCCCGGTACTTGTAGTAAGCGAGACACGCGAACTGCAAGTACACGCGCTAATTACTAATCACCAGGCACCATCAACTACTAATCTTTTTCCCCCTTACCTTTATCAAATGAAATTCCGATTTTACAGAAACCTGCTTGCTGACATATTTTTTTTGCCGCTGCTGGTTTATTGCATCGGGAATGTATCGCTTATTAGTTACGGTTTACGAATGGCGAAAGGACAGCTGACCATCGTGATGAATGCAAGACCGGTGACGGAAGTATTGAAAGATGCAACGGTGGCGGACTCTGTGAAAAAGAAATTGCAGCTGATAGAAGAGATCAGGCAATTTGCTTTTGACAGCATCGGATTGAACCGGAATGAGAACTACACTACATTTTATGATCAGCAGGGGAAACGGTTGATCTATGTTGTCACTGCGTGTGAGCCTTATGCGCTTGAGCCGCATCTCTGGCATTTTCCATTGTTAGGTGATGTTCCTTACAAAGGATTTTTTGATCCGGAAAAAGCAAAATTACAGGCCTTGCAATTACGTGCACAGGGATTAGATGCTAATATCGGCGGCGCATCGGGCTGGTCGACGCTGGGGTATTTTAAAGATCCGGTGCTTTCGCAAATGCTGGCAAATAAAGAAGGCGATCTTGCAGAATTGATCATTCATGAATTGACACATGGAACTGTATTTGTAAAAGACGAGGTGGATTTTAATGAAAACCTCGCCAGCTTTATCGGGTACAAAGGAGCGGTCTGGTTCCTGGAAAAAAAATATGGAAAGGATTCACAGGAGCTGAAAGAATATTTAGACGGACGTCACGATGATGAAGTGCTTGAACAATTTATGTTAAGCTGTGCGCATACATTGGATAGCATGTATAAAAAAATTCCTGCGGATGCTGACGAAAAATATAAGGCCGGATTAAAAAGAAAAATGCTGCTCAGTTTTATGTTTAATTCTGTGCAACTTCCGTTAGAAATGGATGTATCGTTTCCAGCCCGCTTCGGAAAAAGAATCCGGAATTCGGGCAATGCTTTTTTTATGCAGTATGTACGCTACGGCGCAAAGCAACACGACTTCGAATCGGATTTCAGCATTTACAAAGGCGATTTGAGAAAATACGTTTTCAACGTGAAGCTGAAGTACCCGGGAAATTAAAAGGTCTTTTTTACCAACCATCGGTCATTAGACTGTTTTTTCTTTCCTTTAGATGATGTATTTCAGTGGACTATCACGAGAAAACAAGCATTTTTAACAAGATTGAAAGCCCATTTGGCTTACTTTTGCGGCGCGCAAGCAGCGCATTAATAATTTAACTAACCCCCCCAAAAAACCAATTTCTTCATGAAAACAACTTTACGCGTAGCAACGGGATTGTTCCTGTTTGTTTCTTCATTTCTGACAGCGCAAAATGCAGCACAAAGGCCTGCAGTCAATCAGCCTTCAACATTGAACACTACCATTTCAACTGCACCCCAGGCAACAGGTTTTGAGCCAGCGCAGGATGTACAAATGGTAACGTGTACAGATAAAGTAACTTACGCTGACCGTAATCCACAAGCGAACCAGGATTTCTATTTGGGAGGTACTGATGGCTGGACGATTTTGATGATGAAATACCCTGGTTTCACAGGACAAGTTACAGGCGGTTTTGCATCTATGCGCAGAGTTGGGGCAAATTGCCCGGTGCGTATTGTATTATATGCATTGGATATTTATGGTAACCCGACAGGCGGATATATTGCCCATGTAGATGCAACAGTGAATAGCGCAACTGCAACAGAATACGGTGGAAATTTTACAACTGCAACTGCAGTAACATTTGGTTTTGCAGTTGGTGTTTTAATAAATTCTACCAATCCGACAGATTCTGTTTTTGTAATGGCGCATAATGATCCGGATATGGCAGGATATTCTTACACCTATTACAGCCCTACGCTTTACAATATTCAGAATGATTTAGGTGGTGAAATAGACATTTTGATCCGTCCGCAGATTTCTTATAATGCACCTACACAAACAATTTCAGCTTCTTCGACAACAGAATGTGCCGGTGTACCGATCAATTTCTCTTTATCCGAATCAAGTACACCAGATTTTTATTCTTACCCATGGGCTAGTCCAACTGCGCCAACCTACGCATGGAATTTCGGCGATGCAGGAACTTCTACACTTGCTTCGCCAAATCATCCTTACGCAACCGCAGGATCATACACAGCAAGTGGAACAAAAACAAACTCAGGCTGGATTTCCACTTGTGCATCTGCACCAGCAACAACAACGATAACAATTACCGGTGTTAGCCCGTCTGTTACAATTGCGGCAAGCGCAACATCAGTTTGTTATAACCAGACTGTGAATTTCAGCGCAACTCCTGCCAATGGCGGACCATCACCAACTTACGTTTGGAAAAAGAATAATATCCAGGTTGCAACTTCAAACACGTATGCAGGTTCAACATGGGCTTATGGTGATGTTATTACATGCGAAATGATTTCTAATGCAGCTTGTGCATCTTCAACGCCTGTTGTATCGAATCAGATCACTATGTTCACACAACCATTGGCGGTTTCTTCTTACAGCTATGCTGCAACACACCTTTCTGTTGCATTTACATCTACTGCAACAAACGCAGTTTCATGGTCGTGGAATTTCGGTGATGCAGGAACATCTGTTTCTCCGAATCCTGTTCACAATTATGCAGCGGCAGGAACTTACACAGTTGATCATTCTGTAACGAACAGCTGCGGAATTACAACAGTAAGCTCAATCAATATCACTGTTACCACCAATACAAATTCAAATGGCGGAAATACTGGTATCAATGATAAAGAACTTGAATTAAGCCTGAACGCATTCCCAAATCCTGTGAATGATGAATTGAACATTCAGTACGCAATGAATCACCCGACTGATGCTACAATTGAAATTTTAAATACACTTGGACAGGTTGTATCTACAGAGGTAATTGCGAATGCTTCTACAGGCACAGCGCAGATTTCTACTGCAAATCTTTCAACCGGAATTTATTTTGTACGCTTTACCGCTGCTGATAAAGTTTCTATGACAAAGATCGTTCGTCAGTAATACGGTTAAGGAGTTTCGGGTTTAGGGTTCCGGGTTAAAAGTTTCGTGAAGTAGTTCTGAATTATAGCCCGGAACTACGAACCCGAAACCCGGAACTCTGAACCCGTTTTCTTTTTCCACTTGGTGAAAAGGCTGTTTAACTGTAAATTTGTGACCCGCTAAAAACGAGCTAATTCGTATCTTACAAGCGATCTCAAAACTTACCATGCAAGACGCAGCACCATACAAATCTTATTTACGATGTATTTAAAGTCAATTCACCTCAAAGATTTCCGGTGTTTCAAAGAATTGGATGCAGACTTAAATCCTCGCCTTAATGTTATTGTAGGTGTAAATGGTGCTGGAAAAACCGCCTTTCTACAAGCCTGCCGAATTGCAATAGCTTCAGTATTGAATGGTTTGCCGTTTAGGTTAAATGAGCAAGTAGCATTGATGTCTTATGACTTAAGATATGATTACGATTCAAAGCATTATAAACGGCAAGATTTAGCAGTAATTGACTTTGAGTTTGATGCCCCCTATTTAAAAAACTCAAGATCGTTTAATAAAGCAAAGCAGGTAAAATGGAGTTTTTCCGTTTCCGGTGATATTAAAAAGTGGTCAAAATCGGTAAAGAAAGATATATCAACTGGGAACAAAGTTGATTTGCCAGCACTTCTATATTTAGGTGCTGATAGATTTAAGGTAGAAAGAAAAGACTACGGAGAGCCTGCTATTGGAGAAAGATATCGGGGGTATTTCAATTCAATGAATGGTAAGTCTGCTACTTATATCTTTGAAAGTTGGTTTAAGAAAATGGAAATTAGTGAATTTCAAAATGACAGACAGAACCTAGGTAAAGATTTTTCACAACTTGAACTTTTAAGAACAGCAACATCTTCTTTTTATCCAAATGCCGAGCGATTATATTACGATACAGAAGTTGAACAACTTGTTTTGCTTCTAAAAAATGGTGAAAGAAAACCTTTACATGATTTAAGTGATGGAGAGAGATTCATGTTATTAACATGCATAACAATAGCCTTTCAGTGTATATTACTTAATCCACACCATGATAAAAATGCGTTACAAGAAACGGGAGGGATAGTACTAATCGATGAAATTGATATGCACCTACATCCAGCTTGGCAACGAGAGATTTTAGGAAAGCTAACAAAAACTTTTCCTAAAATTCAATTTATCGTTACGACGCATTCTCCTCAAGTAATAAGTTCGATAAGAAGGAATGAGTTATTCGTTTTAAGTAATTATCAAATTAACCATTTTACAAAATACAATGAAGGTCGAGACTCAAATTCGATTCTAATTGATGTATTTGGAGATTCAGGCCGCCCTTTTATTTATCAAAAAAAATTGGATGATTTTTATACTTTACTTGAAGATCAAAAAATAACTGATGCCGAAGAACTTATAAGTCAATTAAAGGAAGTTTGGGGCGACAACGATCCAGCGGTATTAAGAGCTGAATTTTTCTTAAATGACGCAAAAGAAGATTTATGAAATTCATAACTAAAAATATCGGGAATGCCCCACCAAGCTTGATTCAGCATGGGCAAATTGCTTATTCAAATTATGAAAATTATCCAGATAAAGATAGTTTACGTAGCAGCCTCCGGGATGAACAAGGAGCGATTTGTTGTTATTGTATGCAACGTATCCACGAAGGGCGGGAATACACAATCATTGAACACTTTATCCCACAAACTAAACATATTACGTCCCCATATTCGCAAGTAGAACACAATAATTTTAGTCTTAAATATATGAATTTGCTTGCATCTTGTGGAGAATATGCTAACAATTGTAGTAATAAAAAGGCGAATCTACCTTTTTATGTTGATCCGAGAAATTTCATGATCGTTGATCAAATAAAATATGACAAAGGAGGAAAGATTTCATCTGACAACCCCAAAATTCAACATGATATTGATATTTTGAGATTGAATGAAGCATCTTTAAAAAATGGACGTGCAACTATAATTGAAGTAGCTTACAAGTCATTCAAGAAGAATAAAAATTGGACAAAGGCTATGTTGGAAAATGAAATTTCTCGGCTTGAAACTAAAAAAGATAATAGTTTCACGCCATTCTGCAGTTCAGCAATCTTCCATCTGAATAAAAAACTTAAACAATTTGCAAATTAAATGCAAGACGCAGCACCATACATTCCAAAAAATAAAATCCGCATTGTTACCGCCGCTTCCCTTTTCGACGGGCACGATGCTGCTATTAACATCATGCGCCGCATTATTCAGTCGAGCGGCGCTGAAGTAATTCACCTCGGGCACGACCGCAGCGTATCCGAAATTGTAAATTGTGCTATACAAGAAGATGCAAATGCAATTGCAATCACTTCTTACCAGGGCGGTCACATGGAATATTTTAAATACATGTACGACCTGCTGAAAGAAAGAGGGTGCAGCACGATTAAAATATTCGGCGGCGGCGGCGGAACAATTTTACCTGAAGAGATTAAAGAGCTGCAGGAATACGGCATTGCCAGATTATATCATCCTGATGATGGACGCTCAATGGGTTTGCAGGGAATGATCAATGATCTGCTTGAGAAATCTGATTATGCAACCGGCTTTTCTTTGAATGATGAAGTAAAACATTTAGATGCAAATGATCATATCGGCATTGCACGTTTAATTTCTGCTGCTGAAAATTTTGGCGACAAGCACAGTGGTGCAATTGCAGAGATCAAAGCGCTCGCAAAAAAATCTAAAACGCCGGTTCTGGGAATTACAGGAACTGGCGGTGCAGGAAAATCTTCGCTTGTTGATGAGCTCGTGCGAAGGTTTCTTGTTGATTTTAAAGATAAAACTGTCGGCATTGTTTCTGTCGATCCTTCCAAACGAAAAACAGGTGGCGCATTGCTCGGTGACCGTATCCGAATGAACGCGATCAACAGTCCGCGCGTATATATGCGTTCGCTTGCAACACGCCAGAGCAATCTCGCACTTTCAAAATATGTAAATGAGGCAGTTGAAATTCTCAAAGCAGCGAATTTTGATCTGATCATTCTTGAAACTTCCGGCATCGGCCAGAGTGATACAGAAATTATTGAGCACAGTAATGCCAGCCTGTATGTGATGACACCTGAATATGGTGCAGCAACACAACTTGAAAAAATCGATATGCTCGATTTCGCTGACCTTATCGCGCTGAACAAATTCGATAAACGCGGCGCACTCGATGCATTGCGTGATGTAAGAAAACAATTCAAACGCAATCACAAACTTTGGGATATTGAAGATGAAATGCTTCCTGTAGTAGGAACCATCGCTTCGCAATTCAATGATCCGGGAATGAATCACCTCTACAAGATGATCATGGATAAGATCGTCGAAAAAACGGGAGCAGATCTGAAATCAGATTTCCAGATCACAAAAGAAATGTCGGAGAAGATTTACATTATTCCGCCGGCACGTACACGTTATCTTTCTGAGATCACAGAAAATAACCGCGGTTACGATAAAAAAGTCCGCCGGCAAGCTGCTGTTGCGCAGAATATGTATGCGTTGAAAAAAGCGATGGAAATTTTTTCTGCCGTCGGTTCGAGCGAAGTCGAGAACAAGGCAGTAGAAACCCTGGAAGCAAAATATCAAAAATTGCTGCTTGATCTCGATCCGAAGAATTTGAAAATGATCGAAGAATGGCCGGCGAAAGTGAAGCAATACAAAGATGAGTTTTACATTTTCAAAGTGCGTGATAAAGAGATCAAAGTGGAAACACATTATGAATCGCTTTCACATACTTTAATCCCGAAAATTTCAACACCGCGTTATTCGGCATGGGGCGATTTGCTCCAATGGATGATGCAGGAAAATGTGCCGGGCGAATTTCCTTACACTTCCGGAATTTATCCGTTCAAACGCGAAGGCGAAGATCCGACACGCATGTTTGCAGGAGAAGGCGGACCGGAACGCACGAACAAACGTTTCCATTACGTTTCACTCGGACTTCCTGCAAAACGTCTTTCGACCGCATTCGACTCCGTTACACTTTACGGCCGCGATCCGGATCTCCGTCCTGATATTTATGGTAAAGTCGGCAACTCCGGTGTAAGCATTTGTTGTTTGGATGATGCGAAGAAATTGTATTCCGGTTTTCATCTTGCCGATCCGCGCACTTCTGTTTCGATGACCATCAACGGACCGGCTGCAATTCTCGCTGCATTTTTCATGAATGCTGCGATTGATCAGCAATGTGAAAAATACATTCACGAGAACGGCCTGGAAAAAGAAGCGGAAAAGAAAATTGCAGACTTTTGGAAGAAGAGTGGCATAGCGCGTCCGAAATACCAGGGCGATCTTCCGCAGGGAAATGATGGTCTCGGGTTATTATTGCTCGGCACCAGCGGAGATAAAATTTTACAAGAAGATGTTTATCAGAAAATAAAAGCACACACGCTGACACAAGTGCGTGGAACCGTGCAGGCGGATATTCTCAAAGAAGACCAGGCGCAGAACACCTGCATTTTTTCAACGGAATTTTCATTGCGCGTAATGGGCGATGTGCAGCAATATTTTATTGACAAAAAAGTCCGCAATTTTTATTCGGTTTCCATTTCCGGCTATCACATTGCAGAAGCAGGCGCAAACCCAATCACACAATTAGCGCTGACCATTTCCAACGGATTTACATTCGTGGAATATTATTTGTCGCGCGGAATGAATATTGATGATTTCGCCCCGAACCTTTCTTTCTTCTTCTCGAATGGAATGGATCCGGAATATTCCGTACTCGGTCGTGTAGCCCGTCGTATTTGGTCGAAAGCGATGAAGCATAAATATGGCGGAAACGAACGTTCGCAAATGCTGAAATATCATATTCAAACTTCCGGTCGCTCACTTCACGCGCAGGAAATTGATTTCAATGATATCCGCACAACATTGCAGGCATTGTATGCGATCTATGACAACTGTAATTCGCTTCACACAAATGCTTATGACGAAGCAATCACAACACCAACAGAAGAAAGTGTTCGCCGTGCAATGGCCATTCAATTGATCATCAACCGTGAATTAGGATTGGCGAAGAATGAAAATCCATTACAAGGTTCTTTCATCATAGAAGAGCTGACAGATCTTGTAGAAGAAGCAGTGCTTTCAGAATTCGACAGCATCAGCGAACGCGGCGGAGTTTTAGGTGCGATGGAAACAATGTATCAACGCGGAAAGATCCAGGAAGAATCGTTGTACTACGAACACCAAAAACATACCGGAGAATATCCGTTGATCGGTGTGAATACATTCCTCTCTTCAAAAGGTTCGCCAACTGTTTTGCCGAAAGAAGTGATCCGTGCAACGGAAGCAGAGAAACAATATCAAATTGAAATGGTGCATAGCCTGCAGAAAGCGAATGCGGATAAGTCGCCAGAGATGCTGAAACGTTTGCAGGATGTTGCGATTAAAAACGGAAATGTATTTGAGGAATTGATGGAGACAGTGAAGTATTGCTCGCTTGGTCAAATAACGGAAGCGTTGTTTGAAGTGGGTGGGCAGTATAGGAGGAATATGTAGGTTCTATTTAGAATAATTGTTGGGTGCTATTTAGGCTAAAGCCCAAATCTTTCTGATTCACTTGCCACGGGCTGAAGCCCATGGCAAGTGAATGGGCTTTTCCAATTAATGGCTTCAGGAAGATGAAGCAATAGCAATAAAAAATATCTTCTGATTAATTGCTATTGAGATGAAGAAGACATTGAAACTATATATCAGTTCAATTGTTGCCGGAAGGATGCATGGCAATCGCAATATTTTTTATAATCAAATCAATAGCCGCGGGCTTCAGCCCGTGGATATTAGATTTTTATTTTTTACGGTTTTAGCCGAATTAACACCCAATGCCTTTTAACAGTAATTACCCCCTTTAAAAATATTTGTTACTATTTCCAATTAAAAATTACATTTGCCGGAATTATATATATCAGTATTCGTAGTTAAGTTTTATTTATTTTATATCGAGATTATGCCCTATACCAAAATTATGGTCCATTTTATTTGGGCCACAAAAAACCGAAAACCAATTATTACAAAAAAATTAAAACCAAAACTATTAGCGCATATAATTGAAAACGCTAAAACAAAAGGAATCTATATTAACACGTTAAACTGTGTTGAAGACCATATTCATCTTTTAATTTCATTGGGGAAAGAGCAAACCATATCTGATATTGCCATGCTGATAAAAGGAGAATCTTCCTTTTGGGTAAACAAACAAAAATTAATTGATGAACGATTTTCCTGGTAAACAGAATATATTGCTTTGTCAGTTAGTGAATCCGGTATAGAAAATGTACGGCGATATATTGCAAACCAAGAGGAGCACCATAGAAATAAAACCTTTGCTGAGGAATATGATACGTTTTTGAAAATTCACGGCTTTACTGAAGCGGCGTAATGTGATAAAGGAATTTATTTCAAAACAAATCTTACTGGTTGTTTCATCTCAATCCTTACCGGTTGGCCTCCAATATATCCGGGAGTCCAACGAGGGAGTGTTTTCATCACACGCAGCGCTTCCGCATCTAAGAGCGGGGAAGTTCCTTTTGCCACTTTCACGTCTTCCACAAAACCCAATTTATTAATTATAAAACTGATATAGCAGGTGCCCTGAATTCCGTTATGCATTGCCTCTGCCGGATATTTTGTATTTGCTTTAAGAAAAGATTGAAATTCACCATCGAGAAAATCAGGCATTACTTCTGCAAAGCTGAAAGCTTCGGCATTTAAATCGCCATCCGGAAAGTGCAATTCTTCAGATTTTACTGGTGTATTTTCTAGTATCTCTTCGGGCGAAAAGCCATTGGGACTGTAAACCTTCCACGTACCTGGAACTTTTTCTCCCATTTTGTAATCACCTTCTTTAAAGATTTTGTTATCACTGTACCGAATTTCGTGGCCATTCAAAGTGTCATTAGTGTAAAAGCTTTTACGGTAAATTTCTCCACTAGAATAGTAATCAGCGTAAAGGCCATTTCGTCTGCCGGCATGATATTCAGCAATTGATTCGGTTTTTCCGTTTTTATAATATTGAGTGCTTGTTCCTTCCAATAAGCCGTTAGAAAATGTTTCTGTGTTTACAAGGGCTTCATCATTATTATATAAATTGATTGTGCCATTTCCATTAACAAGTTTGCCTGATTTTTTGTTCTCTTTTCCATTCTTTTTTAATTGATGAATAAGATTCCAGCAATTGCCGTTTTTGTATTCCATTTCAAGACGAAGTTTTCCATCAGGATAAAATTCCCTGTTAATTCCATCCAAAAGCCCTGCTTTATAATTGCCTTCAATAAGTAAGATTCCCGATGCCGAAAAATATTGGTATTCTCCCTGAAGCTTGTTGTTTTCATAATGTTTAATGGATTTTATCTGCGCGTTATCGTACCATTCAGTAAATTTTCCCACGGCCTTTCCACCTGCAAAAGTTCCCGAAGACAGCGGTTTCCCATTTAAATGGAAACTTCTTTGTTCGCCTTCAATACGTCCCATTTTATAAAAACTGACAGAGCATGTATCGCCGGTTTTGTAAAATCGCATTGAATTTCCATTTAAGATCCCTTTTTCATAGGAAAGAACACGCTCTGCTTTATTATTTAGCCCGCGAAATATCCAATTACCATCAGGTAAATTGTTGTAATATGTGCCCTGAGTGATTTGAACACCTTTATAGGTTTCAATGAAATCACCTTGTAGAACGGTGGGGCTATTTTTGAGAACTGAATACGATCTCGAATATTCTTTCGCTGGAAATTCTGTGATTTTTTTCAATTCCGGTTCAACGTCTGTGACTAAACCGATATTAAAAACAGCTAAAATCAAAATAGAGAAGAGAGAAAGCTTTGTCATATTTGGTTTTGTAAAATATAAAGATGACAATATTTTACGCTTATACTACTGTAGGATTTCCTTTCAAAATCCAACTACCCCCAATGAAAACAATCCGCAACCCTGAACTTCCCACCCTTCGTCCCCTTATTTTTCGAATGCAATTTCCTGTTCACCTTCTTACTCCACCGCTTCATCTTTTTCTGAAACTTATAAGAAGCTGAATAATGTTTTTGTGAACCGCCACTGCCTGTGGTAAACGTAGTTTTGTTTGTGTTGACATCCGGATTATTGGAATTACTGTTTCCCGTATTGTCATTGTTTCCGCGATCATTATTCACCACATCATTGTTGCGATCATTATTGACCGGATTTCTGTCCACCGGATTTTGTTTCTGCTGCATTTGTGAATTCCGGTACTCTTCATCCGCTTTTTTCTGCGCATCATGGCAAGGGCAATTCGGATTTCTTGGATCGTTCAGATCGTACTTGACAATTCCTGTATCAGGAACAATTGTTTTTTCATTGACTGCTAGGGAGGAGTCTTTTTCAATAGATGTTCCCGACTCCGCTCGAACAGCCATCGAAAAAGTAAGACACATCATAAATACAAACAAAGCAGGCACAAGGGAGTTTCCCCTGTGCCGCTTTGATGATCGAGATGTGTTAAGCGTTAACATTATTGGACATTTTTCTTAATCGTTACCCTGTCTACTGAACTCCATGTTTTGAATTCATTCGTGTAATACAAATACGCGGAGGAAGCAGGTGCATCGTATTCACCTGGAATTTCAGCTTTGAGATCAAGATTGATTTCTTTCACAGCGCTTACATCCATTCCACGGTAATAGATCGCGAGATTATTTCCTTTGATCTCGTAATAGTCAAAAACTTTTTTCTCCTGCATTTCTTTCAGCTGCCATGGCTGAACGGTAAACCCTGCGGGAATTCCGATGATTGCCATCGTGCTTGGGATCGTTTCTTTTTTCCTGTTGGTGAGCGTGCAATTCATGCGTACAGTTTCACCAACAGCAGCATTGGTTGTGGATAGTTTTGTGGTGAGTCCGAGTGCACATTCTTGATTTGAATTCGGGAGCGCTGTGCTATAATTCACGGCAACTGAATATGGAAGCGGTGTTTTTACTCCGACGAATTTTACTTTTACCGTGTGTTCGCCTTCGCCAACAACTGCTGTTTCAAGACTGTCAATTTCAATTGCACCTTTGTCGCCGGCTTTGTAATTTCTTGTCTCTACTTTTTTGTTGTCGACATACACTTCAATGGTTCCGTCTTCTGTAGTCTTCTTGCTGAATTTCGCATATTCTGTCAATGCTTTCAATGCTAGAATTGTTCCCTGCGTAGAGCTGAATACACCTGACCCGCTTCGTGAGCCAACTAAATACTGAACTGCATTTGTCAAAGCAGCACCATTTCCTGAAGGCGATTTTATCATTGCTAAAATTGCAAGTGAAGTTGTTTCAGTTGTCAAGGATAAACCTTGTGAATAAGTGATTGAATGTGTCGTGCCTGTCCAGCTGCCGTCTTTTGCCTGCTGAGCCATCAACGAATTCATTGCTGCATCACCTTTTGAATTATCACCGAGTGAATAAGCTGCATTCGACATCATTGCAAGCATGTACGGATCTTTTGTTTCAGTTGCTTTTTTATACGATGCATCAAATTCTTTTTTGATGTCTGTATAACCTGACTCAGCAAGTGCGAATACGATGTATGCATTCAGAATATCATCAGAGATCCTTCCGAAATCGTGATACGCATGTGCTTCTCTTTTGAACCCGCCGTTTCCATCGCGGTGACTCATTAGCCAGGTTGCAGAGCGGTCAATCATATTCTGATCCACCTCGCCGCCTGCTTTTTTCATGTCGGTAAATTCCATGATGCCGTAAGCTGTCAATCCTTCGTGACCTGGATTTGCGCCGAACCATTCATAACCTTTATCAGGCGCTTCGAAGGTGGTGAGACGTTTGTACCCGCGATTTAAAAGATCATTTGCTTTTGCTAAAGTTGCATCGTCTTTGCTGTCGGTGGTATGTAAATAATCCAACACCATTGCATTCGGATAAGCGGAACATGATGTTTGTTCGAAGCAACCGTAAGGCTCGCGCAAAATTCCTGCAACGCCGGCCATCAGATCACTGACAACATTCGGGAACGCGGTGAAATTAATTTTCAAGGATCCTTTTACTAATCCCTTTGTTGTGAACCGGAATTCTTTTTCTTTTTCCTGTCCTGAAAAAGAAGCGGCAACAGGAAATCCTTTCGGCGCTATTTTTATTTTTTGTGTGAATGCATCGCCGAGTCCGCAGGATTTAAAGCTGATTGTAAATTCACCTTCTCCGATCGTGTTCAATACTTCGTAATCGAGGTAAATCACTTTTGCTTTTCCTGGCATGATCGTTTGTACGGATGGAATTTCAACCAGCGGCTTCATCGCATCAGGAGCAGTAATGGTAAGGAATCCACCCAAAGGTCCGTCTGTATTGTTTTTTAATGTCAATGGAATTGAAACATGGTCTTCTGTTGCCACTTCCACCGGAACTTTTGTGCTCATCGCGAACGGAAGCTGTGTGAAGAAATTTTTCTCTGTTCTTCCAACGGAACCATTTGTTCCTACTCCTTCAACGGTTGTGCGGAATGAAGTCACATCATCGGAAGTGTAAAACTCAACAACTTTTTTTCCTGTGTTGTCAACCGCGATATTCGGGTTCCAGTAAATTGTATTCCTGAAATCGGTTCTTGTTTCCACATTTTCTTTTTTATCATAGACAGGAGCAGAAAATTCGCGCTTGCGATAATAGACCTGTGAAGCAACCGGAATATTTATATTTTCATTTATTGAATCTGCTGCAAAACCAAACCTGTTTGCACGATCATCCCTGCTGCGGAATTTTTCATCTTGTTTACCAGCCATGGGTATCTTGTGGGCATCTTCATCGTTCTGCGCAAACTGATCCTGCGGAGCTTCGGCCTTTTTATTTTCTGCACGGGCATTATCAGGTTGCGATTTGGATGGCTTCGGTCCTGATTTCTGAACGATGGCCTTATCCTTATCCTTGCCCATTCCATCTCCCTGCCAACGCGATGGTTTAATCTGCATTTCCTGCGCATTCACTCCCGCAGGTGCACAAAAAACCCTTGACGGCTGCCCTGCCAACATTACATTAGCGGGCTCTGAATTTTCTGACAATGTAATGGTAGTAGGTTGTGCTTCGGGATAGAGGTAATAAGTTTGATCCTGCGCGTAATTATAAATCATGATCGTTTGCGGATTATAATTTTCATTACCAATTGTAAGTGCTGTCGGTTTTGAAAGATCTAAACGGGTAAAGGTGAAATTTCCATTGGCATCTGCCTGGTATTCGACTCCGTTATTGATTTGAACCTTTGCATTGGGAACAGGTTTGGCAGTATACGCATCAAGAACAGTTCCTGATAATACTGCACGTTCGCCCTGATAAGCAATGTATGGCAATCCGCCTGTCATTACTTTTTCCCATGTAAACCTTCTCCAGCCCGAAGTCATCAATAAATAATCCAAAGCAAGATCCGCTTTCGGCTCGTTTTTGTCGAAATAGAAAGCAGGCTCTTCTACTTTTACTTTCAGATCTTCCTGCAGCAAAAGCTGTGAGAGAATATTTCCCTGTTTATCATCAGCGAATGAAAGCAACTGATCATTTACAACCGCCATAGAAAGGTTTGCAGGCATCGGAAGACCGCGATCATCTTTTACATTGATTGTCATCACAACTTTTTCTCTTGGCAGGTATTTGTCTTTTGATGTGGTAATGGAAATATTCATTTGTTTTTCTTTGTTTACAAATGCCAGGCGCTCTGCACATGCAACTCCTTTGGAATCGAACAGCGTTATTTGTGTTACGCCTACCGGGAAAGCTGCTGTAGGAAATATGATTTTATTTTTTCCTTTATTCGCATTGATGATCGTAGAGTAATAAATTTTTCCACGGATCTGCGCAATCAAAGAAAGCTCTTCTGCTTTTGATGCATTGATGTTTACACCGACTTCTCCTTTTTTTGCATTATCGATATTCATCACATATCCTTCAGGTAATGCAGCAGGAAGCGGGTACGTGGCTTTGATACCTTCCGGTTTTGTGATCTTCACATGATATTTTTCATTGGGTTGCGGGCTGAACGTAAATGCGCCCATCCCCATGTGATAGCTGGAGAAAGCAGCAACCTGTGAACCTTTTTCTGTGAGTACAACACCCTCAATATCCGCAGGCTTTCCGAATTCATTTAAAGCGCGGAATGCAACTGTTCCTTCAAGTCCGCTTACAAGATCGCCTCCTTCAGGAAAAAGTTCGAGCGATATTTTATTCATCACAATCGGAATAGAACGTGAAATACTTTCTGTTGATCCGTTATAATTGATCATTACATTTAAAAGACCATCATTGCTTGTAAGGTTAGCAGGAAGTTTGAAGTGAATATATTTTTCACCATTCTCATCCGTCATTTCGGCCTTCTCAATAATTTTATCGCCATCAATGCTGGTTACATAACGGATCGAATAATTGGAAAGCGGCTTGTTCTCATTCGTATTTAAATTCAGCTTCGCGATCACTTCATCACCGGCACCGAACGCCTTCTTTTCGAAGTCGAGCTTCATTTTTAAATTCGGAAGAATAATTTCCTGTACAGTAATTTCTTTTTCAAATTTATTGTCAACGCCTTCATTCTTCATCCAATTCGTAAAAGCACGCACTTTATATTGTCCGCCCACAGCTGCTTCCTCCAATGGAAAATCGCACGCCGCAACCCCATTCGTTGCGATGAGATTGAGTGTTTTTTCGATTGTGCCTTTTGGATTGATCAGTTCAATATGAACGATGTCACTTTTTTTAGACGACTTTAACGTTTGGCCATTGCGTACAAAAACAGAAAGCCACATCGTTTCTCCGGGAGAATACATGGGCTTATCCATTTGCACATAAATGCGGTCTTCCGGCAATTGTTTGTTGTATGCCGTAAGTTTTTCTTTTACCGATCTGATGAATTCATTTTCCATCGCGAGCTGGTAATATCCTTCGGGATACATCCACGCAATAACTGTAAACAATAAGATTGCTACTGTTCCGATGAAGAGTCTTTTTTTGGTAATTGCTTTGTCCATGGTATTTATTTTAAGAAATAGAATTTGCCGTTTACAGCATAAGGATGCGGAGCAAGGAGCAATTCCATACGCACACGTCAGGTTTTTGAAAAAAAGTAAGTTGAGTCGTGTAACTTATTTAAGATCAGGCGTTATTTGACAGGATATTCACCGCATTAATATTCCTTACCTTTGCCAACAATTAAATTTTTAATGAAAAAGCTTCTTATTTTACTTTTTGCAATCGGCTCATTCACCGTCGCTGCTCAATCCCGACAATCACTTTTATCTGCTGCCTTACAAAACTCCAACGCAAGCGACACGTTTTTTTTAATGCGTGATTCTGTGCTCGCACATATTTATTACGATGCAGAATCGGATTCTATGATGCTGGCCGATCTCAAAAGAGAAAAACTGATTACACAAGAAGATTTGGTTTATATGACTGCCCAGTTGAATGCTTACAAGCCACATACCTGGACAGCTGATTCTATTCCGAACGCGCAAATTGTTCCTTCATCAAAAACGCCACATTCAGCAATTTCGTTTAAGAAGTCTGTGAAAGCATGGAGCTCATATTTTAAAACATATAGAGCAGGATATTACGATGTGTCGCAACCTATCTTTTCAAAGGATGGGACACTCGCCATTGTATATGTAAGCTTTCAATGTGGCGCAAGTTGTGGAAATGGCGGGGCAACTTTATACAAATTTGAAAAAGGAGCGTGGAAGCCGGTGAAGAATTTATTTTCGTGGGAGAAGTAATCATCTTCAGGTAATAGCATCTCATCATAGCACGGGATCAGATCACCCAGTCATTAAATTCTAAAAGCTGCTTTAATTTTCGTCGGAAAAGTTTTCTCCACAACAATTTTATCACATCCGTTAAATTCTGCGAAGCTTTTAAGTGCGGAAGCAAACGCGGGAAGAAATTCGTCCATATCGTCCGGTGCATGTTCGAGATAAAAACTTTTTACGTAAAAAATCCCTGTCGAACGATCAGCTTTCGGATCGAATTTGCCAATGAATTTATTCTTGTATAAAACCGGCAGACAGAAATAGCCGAATTTTCTTTTGTGCTCCGGCAGATAACATTCGAGCATAAAATCATATTCAAATAAACTTTTTAATCGTTCCCTGCGGATAATCAGGTTGTCAAACGGCGAAATAATAGCCAAAGAATGTTCAGTTCCGGATTTATTAATTGGTAATCGTCCCGATAGCTTATCGGGAGGTAATTGATAATAAATTTCTTTAGCACGATCCACCTTTATTTCAGAAATTTCTCCTGCCAGCAGCATTTTATTTATTGTTGCTGCCACAAATGAATTCATTCCTTTTCGTAAATGCGTCATGTCTTTTAATGAAGCGAAACCATGCGCACGAATGGTTGAACGGATTAAATGTTCCGCAAGCTCTTTCTTCGATGGAATAGTTGTGTTGATCGTTGCCGGCAAAACTCTTTCTGTGAGATCGTATACTTTTTGAAATCCTTTTCGTTCAACGATCATCAGCGAACCATCCTGGAATAATTGTTCAAGCGCGATTTTCGCAGGCTTCCAATCGAACCAGCTGCCCCTGCGTTTGTCCGTTTCAAAATCCTTCGATTGCAAAGCGCCTTCTGCCTTAATTTTATCCAGCACATATTTATGAATCTTCTTGTCTTTTGCGAACCAATGTTTTCTTCCGAGAATAAATTCCTGCTTACGCACAAGACTGAAACGAAAATCTTCCATGGGTAGAAATGCAGCGGCATGACTCCAGTATTCAAATATTTTTTTCTCCCGCATTAATTCATGGAGATGATTTTCTGTATAACCTTGTGTTCGATTCCATAATGTATGATGATGGGCGCGGGCAACAACTGCAAGCGTATCCAGCTGCACATAACCAAGATGACGAATTGCGTTTAAGGCGCCGGTTTTCCCTTTGCCGAATGAACGGCCAATGCCCTGCGCATGAAGCGCAATAGCAATAGCCTCTTCTTTGGAAATCAGTGTTGTGTTTTTCACAATTAAGAAAAATGAATTGCTAAGTTAGGAATCAAATGAATGGCTAACTTTATTTTAAATATCTTCCAATGAAACGTTTCTTTTTTTTAATAATTTCCTGCATTGTTTCAGTTCAGCTTTCTGCAGGTGCCGGATTTTTCAAAACACTTTTCGGTGATGGCGATCATGAATTCGTTTGTTATTCACGAATTCACAGAGCGTATTACCTTGCTATTTTTGGCGCTGTCATATTATTGGGTATGATTGCTTACAGCAGGTACAGAATTAAAAAACGAGCCGCTGAAAAATTAGCGATCCAAAATAACATAATCGAAGATCAGAATAAAGGTATTCTCGACAGTATCCGTTATGCATTGCGCATGCAGGAAGCGCTCAAGCCAGAGCAAAGTATAGTGAGCGCTCTGTTGCCTGAAAGTTTTTTCTATCTCCGTGCACGGGATATTGTCAGTGGAGATTTTTACTTTGTAGACGCTTGTAAAAACAAAATCGTTCTTGCAGCAATCGATTGTACAGGTCATGGCGTTCCCGGTGCGTTCCTTACTTTCATCGGGCATACGGCATTGCGTCATGCGATAGAAACATTTGGTCCGGAAAATCCTTCACAACTTTTGGCGGCGATGAATGCGGAAGTAAAAAAAACACTTGGGCAGCAGCGTTCAGGAAATGAGCTGAATGATGGAATGGAGGTTGGACTTTGCATTTATGATCCTGCAACAAAAAAAGTTTCCTATGCAGGCGCAGGAATTCCATTGTCGGTTTTCAGATCAGGAAAGTATGAAGAAATCAAGCCTGCAAAAACTACGGTGGGCTCTGTTGAATTGCATGTAACAGAGCCGCCACCCACGCATACAATTCAACTCGCTGATGGTGATTCATTTTATATCGGCAGCGATGGAATGACAGACCAGTTTGGTGGTAAAGACGGTAAAAAATTCAAACGCGAGCAGTTGCGGAATATCCTCGTAGAAATGCAACCGCTGAATATGGTTGAGCAAAAAAACCGTCTTGAAAAAACGATGTCGGATTGGATGCAGGGATTTGAGCAAACTGATGATATGCTGTTGATAGGGGTGAGGGTTTGAAAAAATTCCGCTTTCGGATTTCTGTTTTAAAAAATCAGATTAAAAAGTTTTTGGTTTTTTGCCCCGGATTGTTTTTATTAACCAATCGATTGCAAACTTTAAGAGAAAAGAATCACTGGGATTTTAGATATGGAAACAAATACAAAAGCTCATTGGGAAAACGTTTTCGCAACAAAAACGGAGAACGAAGTAAGTTGGTTCCAGGCATATCCCAAAACATCAGTGGAATTTCTAGAACTTTTTGATCTTCCTGTCGACGCAAATATTATTGACATCGGCGGTGGCGACAGTCATTTTATTGATGTGCTGATTGAAAAAGGTTATAAGAATATTTACCTGCTGGATATTTCTTCTAACGCAATCGAACGAACTAAAAATCGCCTCGGTGCAAATGCAGATAAAGTAAAATGCATTATTTCGGACGTAGTTGATTTTATTCCCCCTGTGCAATTTGATTTCTGGCATGATCGTGCTGCATTTCATTTTCTGACCAATGAAGACCAGGTTAACCGATATGTTTCTCTCGCTGAAAAAGGAATCCGCAAAAATGGCTATCTCATTCTTGGCACATTTTCCGAATCAGGGCCAAAAAAATGTAGCGGACTTGAAATAAAACAATATTCCGAAGTATCAATGTCGGCAAGATTTGAAATTGCATTTGACCGCATTAAATGTGTGGAAGAAAATCATACAACTCCGTTTCATACTTTGCAGCATTTTCTTTTTTGCAGTTTTAGCAAGAAATAAAATGTATGCGCAGAAAGATTTTTTAATTCCTTTCAGAAGTAAATTGACTTGTCCGCAACGAAGTTTGGAAATAACAAAAAAAATGCCCTAATTTTACCTTGCAATGCGCATGCTATATCTCCTTTTTGCAATTTACATCTTCGGGCTGTCTCTGACAACCTGCACAGATGGCGTTGACAACAATGGCTGCGGAAAGGTCAATGCGCAGATTCAGACTTCGAATAATGAAAGTCAGCATCACCAGGATGAAAATTGTTCTCCTTTTTGTGTCTGTAGCTGTTGCAGCGGAGCCATCATCACTAAAGTAGGCTTCACTCTTGTCGTATCTCCGCTTGCGACCGAACGTCTCTTGTTCGCCACTCCCCAATTTAATTCTGCCGATTACTCTTCCATTTGGCAGCCGCCTAAAATAGCTTAGTAAGCAATTGCAGAATCTTTCTGCCCTCCGGTTTGGCCTCGCCTTACCGGATATTCCTCTATTCAACGCTTACCAACCTGTTTTATGATTAATCGAATCATCCTGTTTTCTATACAGAACAAAATTGCTGTGGGGTTATTTACATTCGTTCTCATCCTATATGGAACCTATTCTCTGACACAGCTTCCTATAGATGCTGTTCCCGACATTACAAATAACCAGGTACAGGTTTCAACTGTTGCGCCAACACTTGCGGCACAGGAAGTGGAGCGTTTTATCACGGCACCGGTTGAAGTTTCCGTTTCAGCAATCCCGGATGTAATTGAATTGCGCTCCATTTCAAGATTCGGTTTGAGCGTTATAACTATTGTTTTCAAAGACAACGTGGATATTTATAAGGCGCGGCAAATGGTAACGGAACGTCTTAAAGAAGCAGAATCGCAAATTCCGGAAGGAATGGGAAAACCAGAACTTGCACCTGTTACAACCGGACTTGGTGAAATTTATCAATACACAATTCACGCTAAACCCGGATACGAAGGGAAATATTCCGCAACAGAATTGCGCACTATTCAGGATTGGATTGTCCGGCGGCAATTACTTGGTACACCCGGTGTAGCAGAAGTAAGCAGCTTCGGTGGTTTTGTGAAGCAATATGAAGTTGCGGTAAACCCGGATAAATTGCGCAGCCTCAATATTACCATCCCTGAAATTTTTGACGCGCTTAAAAACAATAATGAAAATACAGGAGGCGCATATATTGATAAACAGCCAAACGTATATTTTATTCGTGGAGTGGGTCTTGTTAATTCTTTGGATGATGTGCGGCAGATTCCCGTTAAAACACTTTCAAACGGAACCCCTGTTTTGATCCGTGACATTGCAACTGTTCAATTCGGTAGTGCATTACGTTATGGAGCAATGACCTATAATGATAATGGCGAAGTGGTTGGCGCCATTGTAATGATGCTCAAAGGTGCTAATAGTGCAGAAGTAATCGGAGATGTAAAAAAACGTGTTGCAATTATCCGGAAATCTCTTCCCGAAGGTGTTGTGATCGACGCCTTTATTGATCGGACAAAATTGGTAGACAATGCGATTGGAACGGTTGAAAAAAATCTTATCGAAGGTGCATTGATCGTAATTTTTGTTCTCGTTCTTTTCCTGGGAAATCTTCGTGCTGGTTTTATAACGGCTTCAATAATTCCACTGGCAATGCTTTTTGCTGTAATTATGATGAATCTTTTTGGAGTCAGCGGAAATTTAATGAGTCTTGGCGCAATTGATTTTGGTTTGATTGTAGATGGAGCTGTAATTATTGTTGAAGCTGCTTTACATCGGATTATGCAAAATAATCAAATCGACAAACTGACCCAACATCAGATGGATGACGAAGTTTATCAAAGCGCATCACGCATGATGAACTCGTCCACTTTCGGACAGATTATCATTCTCATCGTTTACATTCCTATTCTTTCATTAATAGGCATAGAAGGCAAGATGTTTCGTCCAATGGCGATGACGGTTTCGTTTGCAATCATTGGCGCATTGATACTTTCGTTGACTTATGTTCCCATGATGAGTGCTTTGTTGCTTCCGAAAAAAAACACGCATAAGAAAAATATCAGCGATCGGATGATGGATTTTTTCCAGCGTGGATACAAACCCATTATTGAATTCGCAATCCGGCGTAAAGTTGCAGTAATAGCGATTGCGCTTATTTTACTTGCAGGAAGTATTGGATTATTTACAACAATGGGCGGAGAATTTATTCCAACACTTGAAGAAGGAGACTTTGCAGTAGAAACACGTTTGCCGCAAGGAAGTTCTCTTTCACAAACAGTTGATGTGATGAACCATTCGGCTAAAATTATTAAAGCACAATTTCCCGAAGTAATTGAAGTTGTTGGAAAAATCGGTTCGTCAGAAGTTCCAACTGATCCAATGCCGATTGAAAGCGGTGACATGATGATTATTCTTAAAGACAAAGATCAATGGACATCAGCAACTAACCGGGAAGAACTTGCAAATAAAATGGCAGAGGCTTTGTCTGCAATTCCAGGTGTTAGTTTTGATTTTCAGCAGCCCATCGCCATGCGTTTTAATGAGTTGATGACAGGTGTAAGGCAGGATGTTGCAATTAAAATTTTCGGCGAGAATCTCGATACACTTTCTTATTATGCCGAAAAAGTTGCCGCCGTTACACGAACAGTAGAGGGTACAACACCTCCATACGTTGAAACAGTAACAGGATTGCCTCAAATTACTGTACGTTACAATCGCAGTCGTATGGCACAATACGGATTAAATATCAGTGACATTAATCGTATTATAAAAACCGCATTTGCCGGTGAAGCATCGGGAGTTGTTTTTGAAGATGAAAAACGGTTTGATCTCGTCGTCAGGCTTCAGGCAGACCAACGAAAAGATATTGAAAATGTCCGGAATCTTTTTGTACCACTACCGTCGGGAGGACAAATCCCTCTTCAACAGGTTGCAGTTGTTGATTACGAAGTTGGACCAACTCAAATTTCCCGTGAAGATGCGAAAAGGAGAATTGTGGTTGGTTTAAATGTAAATGGGCGCGATGTTAAATCGGTAGTTGAAGAAATTCAGGTAAAGTTGGATAAGAAAATAAAGTTGCCACCCGGTTACTATTATACGTATGGCGGCACTTTTGAAAATCTTGTTGCAGCATCTGAACGACTTTCAATTGCTGTGCCGGTTGCATTGCTGCTCATTTTCGTCTTGCTATATTTTACTTTCGGGTCTGCAAAACAGGCTGCATTGATTTATTCCGCTATTCCAATGAGTGCGATAGGAGGAATTGCAGCATTATGGTTACGTGGAATGCCATTTTCGATTTCGGCAGGTGTTGGTTTTATTGCTTTGTTCGGCGTCGCGGTATTGAATGGAATTGTTCTTATCAGCACCTTCAGTCAATTGGAGGCAGAAGGTGTTGAGGATATAAAAGAACGCGTTATACGAGGAACACGCATTCGTTTGAGGCCTGTATTAATGACTGCATCGGTTGCTTCACTTGGTTTTCTTCCAATGGCGATTTCTTCAAGCTCAGGTGCAGAAGTTCAACGACCTCTTGCGACAGTTGTTATCGGTGGATTAATTACAGCAACCGCACTCACTTTAATTGTCCTTCCTGCCCTTTACATACTATTCACCCAAAGAAGAAAAATGAAACCTGGTAAAACTATTACTTCCGCTATTGTTCTGTTTTTATTTCTGACAATCAGCACAACTGCCAATGCACAAACTGCGGACACATTGAAACCTGTTAGGATGAGTTTAGACAGCGTAGTAAGTATTGCTTTGCGAAACAATCCTGCCATCCAGTCTTCTCAATTACAAATAGAACAACAACAAAAGTTAAAAAAATCTGCATGGGACTTTGGTAAAACAGGATTGTTCTATGAAAACGAAGACCTGATAAAAGGAAGTTCTTCCGATGGAATTTTAAAGATTGGCATTTCACAAACGCTTGATTTCCCCACAGTCTATACTTCGCAACATAAAGTTGCGGAACAAAATGTCTTGCTTTCTGAAACTTCGCTTAGCGTCAATCAAAAAAATATGGTGCGGGAAATCAGAAGCGCATATTATAATTTATGGTTCGCTGTAGAGAAACAAAAACTGTTAAGACAACAAGACAGCATTTATGCCGATTTTGAAAAAGCGGCAACCTTACGTTTTTCTACAGGAGAAAGCAGTTACCTCGAAAAGCTTTCAGCACAGGCGAAGCATAAAGAGATTCAAATTGCACAGGAAGCCGCAGATACTGATGTTGCTATTGCACAGGAGGAACTGAAAAAGCTGCTTAATATGCAACAACCGATTTTACCTGTTGCAGAACCGATGCAGAAACTTAAATTATCAATCGGAAATGTACTTCCGTCTTCTCATCCTGTTCTGAGTTTTTACCAGCAGAAAGTTACGCTTGCTGATTACCAACGAAAGGTGGAAATAAACAGAATGCTTCCTGGATTTTCATTCCGGTATTTCAATCAGAATATATTCGGGATCTCGCCGGGATATTATGGTTATTCTTTCGGTGTGAGCATCCCTTTATTTTTCTGGACTCAGCAAGGAAGAATACAAGGCGCAAAGATTCAGCAACAAATTGCGCAGAAAGACTTTGAAGCAACTTCTTTGCAATTGAATACCGGTTATAATCAGGCTGTGCTTGAAGTAAGGAAAAATCAACGATCACTCCAATACTATGAGAACACGGGATTAAACCAGGCAGATGAAATTCTTAAAGCCGCTACAACAGCTTTCAAAAACGGTGAAATTGGTTACGTTGAATACACAGCTTTACTTTCACAGAGCATTGAAATCAAAAACAGCTATATCAATTCTCTGAACAATTACAATCAGTCGGTAATCAGGCTTAATTATTTTCTTAATCAGTAATAAATAACAGAAATGAAAAATTCATTCACACTATATTTTAGAAAATATTTTCTCCCTGTAATTTTGGTCGCCTTAATAATAACATCATGTGGTAAATCCGCTGAATCGGAAAAACCAGGTGAAGAACAAGCTGATGCAGGAGGAAATCAATCCACTGTTCAGCTCACACGCAAGCAGTATGATGAAATAAAAATTCAATTGGGAAGCATCACACAAAAGAACCTGACCAACGTCCTCAAAACAACCGGATTTTTAAAAGTACCTCCACAAAACAAAGCCAGCATCACTTCTGCATTGGGAGGAACTGTGCAATCCATTTTGGTGCAGGAAGGTGATTTTGTGCAAAAAGGACAAACTGTAGCCACAGTAACAAATCCTGAATTTGTAAGGATGCAGCAGGAATTTCTTGAAACACAAGCGCAAATGACTTTTGCTGAGCAGGAGTATAACCGGCAAAAAGAATTATCAGCGCAGAATGTGTCGGCACAAAAAATATTTCAACAGGCACAATCCAATTTCAATTCGTTACAGGCAAAATTTAATTCCTTAAAACAACAATTAGCATTACTGAATATTAATACTTCACAACTCTTGTTTAGTAATATCTCCTCCTCCATAAATATAAAGAGCCCAATCAGCGGAAGCATTTCACATATTGAAATCAACATAGGCTCCAATATACAACCTAGCAATTCTTTGATGGATGTTGTAGACAATTCCCAGCTTCACCTCGATCTGTTTGTTTTTGAACAGGATTTAACGACCATTAAAGTCGGGCAAACAGTTGATTTTACATTGACGAATCTTGCGGGCAAAAGTTATACGGCCAAAATATTTTCTGTAGGAAATGCTTTTGAAAATGATACCAAAACAATTTCTGTTCACGCAACAATTACAGGTGATAAGACAGGGCTGATTGAAGGAATGAACGTAACAGGGTTGGTTGACATTGGCGATAATTTATCCCCTGCAATTCCGTCTACGGCGCTCATGAGTTCCGGTGGCAGCGATTTTATTTTTGTATTGGCAGATGGAACCGATACGACAAAAGAAATTCATTTTGAAAAAGTGCAGGTTAAAAAGGGGATTTCCGAAGGTGGGTTTACGGCGATTACACCTTTAAGGGAATTGTCAGCCGATATAAAAGTGGTTATATCAGGCTCTTATTACCTCATGGCAATTCTTACCAATTCAGGGGAAGAAGAATAAAAATGCAAACGGTTTTATATAGGGAGATTTGTGCCTTTTTATCCTGAAAAATATTCTCTATGGAGAGTTAAAGGAAGATAGCATTGTGAAAATTGTAGCGCTCCGTTTAATAAAAACGATACGTGTTGTATAAACGTTTTTATTTTCGTCCGTAACTTCTACGAAATAATTTCCTGGCGCTTGCCGCGCAAGTAAAATTATTCGTTCTCCATTCGCTGCGAAAACATCAACAGTTCGCCCCATAACATCCGTAAGCTTTACTGTTGCCTGGTTGCCTTCCAGCGAAGTAAGGTCAACTGTTACATTACCATTTGCAGGATTCGGATAAGTACGAATTGTTTTGTTGTTTTCATTTTCAGCAACACCTTTCGGTACAATAATTCCACGTTTATAAATTACGTTTACTTGTATATCTGAATGATGTTGAAATTTGGACGATCCACAATAAAACACAGGTTGCGCACTCAAACTCGCTTCGTGAGAGCCCGCAAATACTTTTGAATACCCGATCCTTTTTCTCCATTTCTTTATATCGTATCTTCATGTGGAAAAACTACGCAGGCAATTACCCGGATTTCCCAACAAATCCGTCAAATTATGAACCGCACACTCTTAAAATCTTATTCGGCATAGACTTTAATGATGGGAACATTTATTTTAATTGATACTTTAACTTCTGTAACTGAGAATATCGGACAAGCACAGGCTTTATATCCGAATCCGGCCTCGGATGAAATCCTGCTGAATACTTTTTCTTGTTGCACCGCTTCTGTAATAACCGTTTATAATTCGACAGGCCAGGTTGTTTATACATCTCTTGTTTCCGGATCGTTAATAAAACTGCAAACCGCAAATTGGAGCAATGGTTTGTACACAACAACAATCACATCAGTGGAAAAAATGGTAAGCAGCCGATTTGTAGTGAATCATTTGCAATAAGCAGGATACATTGGAGAACAGGCTTTTTTAGGGTTCGTGAAAGAAATTGTCAAAATAGTCCGGCAAACAATTAAGATCACTCTTTACAAATAGAGATTGTTACAATAATCAATTCACTATGACAACGCTTCACATTAAAAATATGGTTTGTGATCGCTGCATCAGCGTTGTAACCAATGAGCTGAAATCTCTTGGGCTTAATCCTGATCGCGTTACGCTTGGTGAAGTTGATCTTAATCAGCCACTTTCACCGGAACAAAAAGAAACAGTAAAAGAAACACTGCAAAAAAACGGCTTTGAATTGCTCGACGACCGGAAATCTATAACTGTAGAACAAATAAAAACATTGTTGATTAACCTGGTGCATTATAATCACAATGAAAAGCCCGACTCCATGCGTTATTCGGAGTATCTCGAAAAGCAGGTTGGAATGGATTACAGCAACCTGAGTAAAATTTTTTCAGAAGCAGAAGGAATAACAATTGAACATTATCTCATCAGTCAGAAAGTAGAACGAATAAAAGAATTGCTGATGTATGATCAATTGTCAGTAAATGAAATTTCAATGCAAATGGGGTATAGCAGTGCAGCTCATTTGTCTTCGCAATTCAAAAAACTTACAGGAACAACACCTGGAAAATTCAGAAATCTTCACCATCAGAATCGTAAGCCTTTAGATAAAATTTAAGATTGCCATAATGATATAAGTCTTATCGGTAATTATGTAATGCCATCCTTTTGCTGCGGCCGTACTTTTGTTTCATCAATATTAACACTAAAATATGATGACACACGAGTATAATCTTTCCGGCCTGACATGTAGCAGCTGTGTAACCAAAGTAAAAAGTGAACTGCTTAAACTTCCCGATGTCCTGGAAGCTGACGTCACACAGGACAAAGTAATTATTTCAATGGAAAAGCATATTTCATTAACTGCTTTGCAAAATGCAATCGGTACAAACGGTAAGTATAAAATTACCGAGAATACGGACGAAGCGAGCCACAGCACAATGGTAAATGATGCTTCATGGCGGAAAACGTATAAGCCTCTTTTAATAATCGGCGCATTTATTACTGTCATTTCTCACACTGCAAGCCGTACCGCTGGTGGCGTTGACTTTATGCTTTGGATGAATTATTTTATGGCTGGATTTTTTCTTGTCTTTTCATTTTTCAAGCTGCTCGATCTCAAAGGTTTTGCAGACAGTTACGCGATGTATGACGTAGTAGCAAAAAAAGCAAAGGGTTATGGTTACATCTATCCCTTTATTGAGCTGACGTTGGGGATATTATTCCTCACTGGTTTTCAACCCGTAGTAACAAATATCGCTACGATTATGGTAATGGGAGTGAGCAGTATCGGAGTAATTCAAAGCGTACTCAGTAAGAAAAAAATAAAGTGCGCATGCCTTGGGGCTGTTTTTAATCTTCCGATGACCACTATTACCATTATCGAAGATTTGCTAATGATTGCAATGGCTTCGATTTCAGTAATACTATTAATGCATTAGAAACAGAAAAAAATTTGTGATGTCAACGAACCAACATTTTTAAAACAAAACAACATGAAAAATACAATCATTCTGGGAATTCTTGGCATTGCATTAACAGCGTGTGGCGCGACAATGGACAACAAATTGAACGTTGCAAAAGCAGATTCGTCCAAAGCGCTTCAGCACGATGTCCTGACAGCAGCTGTCGATACACCGGCAACTATTTTGGCACCTACTGCAGGGATTAATCCGCTGGGTTCCGTGTACGATGCCTATTTCGAATTGAAAAATGCACTCGCAAAAGACAATGGAAAATCAGCTCAGATTGCAGGGGAAAATTTGCTGGATAATATCGCAAGTATCGAGTCTTCTGCATTAACGGCTGAACAGAATGAAGTATGGACGAAATATAAAAGCAAATTAAGTTTTGATGCAGAGCACATCAGCAGCGTGGATAAAAACGAACATCAGCGCGAACATTTCGTAACACTTTCAAAAAATATGCACGAAGTCATGAAAACCATTAAGTACGATAAGCCGGTTTATTATCAAAACTGTCCGATGTACAATAATGGAAAAGGAGCAAACTGGCTGAGTCTTGAAAATAAAATCAGCAACCCATATCTCGGAAAATCAATGCCGACCTGTGGCAGCACAATTGAAACTGTAAAATAGGTTTAATGATGATCCATGATTTTGAATTATTGATGCAGTTGAGTTAAATAAATAGCTGAAATGAAAAGAGTTAAATCTATGAATGAATTTATTTTCAGGTTGCGTAATATTATTTTTACGAAACGAAATTTCGGTATTGCCATTCTCTTTTTGTCAATCGCATTTTCCGACAAATCATTCGCTCAGGTAACGCCATCAGCGCAAAACAACAAAGAGGATTCGTTGTATTACACCTGCACCATGCATCCCGAAATACATGCTGCCAAACCGGGGAATTGTCCCAAATGCGGAATGACGTTGGTGAAACATAAGCCGAAAGCCACCGCTCCGAAAACAAGTACGGCAACCGTTGCTGATTCGTCTTATTATACCTGCACCATGCATCCCGAAATACATGCTGCCAAACCAGAGAATTGTCCCAAATGCGGAATGACGCTCGTGAAACATAATCCAAAAGTTATTGAACCTGCTAAAATCCCGGATGTACCAATTAGTACAACAACAGGCCATACAATAATCAACAACAACCCGCCAAGAACCGTTCGTTACGATTTATATATTACAGATACTGTTGTGAATTTTTCCGGAAAGTCAAAACGTGCGATTGCTGTTAACGGACAAATACCGATGCCTACGCTGGTATTTACGGAAGGAGATACTGCTGAAATTTATGTTCACAATATGCTCCATGAATCAACCACATTACACTGGCATGGCATCTTTTTACCGAATCAATATGATGGTGTTCCTTATCTTACACAGATGCCGATTGAACCAAACACAACTCATCTGTATAAATTTCCCATCATTCAGCACGGAACACATTGGTATCACAGTCACTCCGGATTGCAGGAACAATTGGGAATGTATGGCGCTATGATTTTAAACAAACGAAATGAATCCGATATTCCAACTATTCCTGTTGTATTGAGTGATTGGACGGATATGAATCCCAAAGAGGCAGATCGCTCGCTTCATAATGCTTCTGATTGGTTTGCAATTGAAAAAGGAAGTACTCAAAGTTATTCCGAAGCTATTTCAAACGGGTATTTTAAAACCAAAGCCACAAACGAATGGAAACGGATGAATGCTATGGATGTAAGCGATGTTGCTTATGATATGTTTTTAGTTAACGGACAAAATCAAAACGAACATCCTGAATTTAAAGCCGGCGATAAAGTAAGATTGCGGATTGCAAATGCGGGCGCCTCCTCTTATTTCTGGTTGAATTATGCAGGCGGTAAAATAACTGTTGTTGCAACCGACGGCAATGATGTTGAACCTGTAGAGGTGGACAGATTACTTATCGCAGTTTCCGAAACGTATGATATTATCGTAACCATTCCAGATAATAAAAACTATGAATTTCTTGTAACACCCGAAGACCGCACCAAGTCGGCCTCCTTATGGCTGGGAAGCGGCGAAAAAGTTTATGCAGATAAATTACCAACACTCAACTATTTTGCCGGTATGCAAATGATGAATAGAATGATGAAAATGAACGGGAACCTGGAATCGATGGGCATGACAATGAGTAACCAGACGATGGATATGAATATGGTGATGTACCCGGAAATTACTGGCGGAGAAGATGGAAAGAAAAGAAAAAATCAGGACAAGAATGATACGATGATAATGCAGGCAAGTGAACCGAAAGAAATCATAACCCTGAATTATGGAATGTTGAAGGCGACCGAAATAACCACCTTGCCGCCCGGGCCGTTTAAAGAAATGCATTTCGAATTGACAGGCAACATGAACCGCTATGTCTGGACATTGGATAATAAAACAATTTCCGAAAGCGATAAGGTATTGATCAGGAAAGGCGAGAATGTCAGAATAATTATTTACAACAATACCATGATGCGGCACCCGATGCATCTGCATGGGCACGATTTCAGATTGCTCAATGGTCAGGGCGAATATTCGCCAATGAAAAATGTTATTGACATAATGCCCATGGAAACTGATACCCTGGAATTTGCAGCAACCGAAAGCGGAGATTGGTTTTTTCATTGTCATATTCTTTATCACATGATGAGTGGTATGGGCAGGGTATTCAGCTACGAAAATTCGCCTCCCAATCCCGAAATTCCAAATCCGAAATTAGCACAACGAAAATTATTTTCTGGCGACCGGGAATTTCATTTTATGGCCAGGGTAGGAATAGAAACCAATGGAAGTGATGGTAAAGCAATGTTTGCACAGACGCGCTGGAAACTTGAAACCATGTGGCATTTGGGCTATCACGATATGCACGGTTACGAAAGTGAAACAATGCTTGGAAGATATATCGGAAAAATGCAGTGGATATATCCCTATGCAGGATTTGATTACCATTATAAAAAAGATGGAGCACCCTCCGATAATTTTTTTAATCTTGAAAGCAGCCCACGAAATATTTTTGGAAGTGATGCTAAAAACTGGTTTGGACAAGCCAGTAATAAAAATAATCGTCATACAGTAGTCGCTGGAATTCAATACACATTACCTACGCTGACCGTAGCAGATATAAGGATTGATGGTGATGGGAATTTCCGTTTTCAATTGTCACGGGAAGATATTCCTCTCACGCCCCGGTTGCGTTTTAACTGGATGATTAATACAGATAAAGAATACATGGCTGGTTTCCGTTATATCGCCACAAAATATATTTCCGTATCAACGCACTATGACAGTGACATGGGTTATGGTATCGGGATGACGTTTACTTATTAAAGGTTTGAACGACAAATGTTTTAACTTATCTTTAGGGTATGTTTAGAGCACTGCTGATCTCATCCTTCGTTGTGTTTCTTTCTGGGAACATACATTTATCCGCACAATGTGTAGATAGTACGCAGGTTCAATATGGCGCTTATTGCGATCCGCAGTGGATTCCCGTATGCGGTTGTGATGGAATTACCTACAGGAATGATTGTTTTTCACGTAACCAGGGTTTGCAGCAATGGAGCTATGGAATTTGTGAGGCGATTGATTTTGATTTTAATCCGAATCCTGCCGATCCTTTTAATGAAAACGTTTATGTGGATGTAATCATAAAAACGCCGGGCTATATGCAGGTTCAACTAATGGACCGCTTCGGGCGTATTTTTTATTCTACCTCTTATGTAAATCCGGGAGAGATGACTTTCCAGATGGGTGTCAGGGGTTTTCCTGCGGGATTATATTACATTCTTATCTTTTGCGCTGATGGATACAAAGTGCGCAAGCTGATGATCGCTGATAATATATAGATCCGGCCAGCACTGTTTTCCTTTTTCATTTCTCAATTTAAAATCCACATGGAAATTAAATTCGAATAGGTCACAAAGCTTGATCGTATGGAGACAGATACTATTCAACCGACCGAATTTTAATTTGCTAATGACAAATTGCAAATGAGGAATGTTTGAATTTTTGCGATTTGCACATTGTCACATTAGCACATTTTTTTTCCTGCCTTATGGAATCCTTCAAATCCCCGCATCTCATAGCTGAATCTTCAAAAAAGACAGCTTATGCAGTATGTAATTTCTCTCCTCCGGCGGCCCGCGTGGCTAAGTGTATTTCAACCTTTCCGCAATGCCATTGATTGGTTTAAAAGCGATGCAAGGCATTACCAGGTTTTATTTCAACTGAGCTTTTTACTCTACGGAATTTTCGCGCTGGATTGGGAAATTCCATTGATGCGTTTTAATATTGTTATTCTCGCTTGCCTTGCCACGCAGACTTTGTTTATTCTGTTTAAAACTAAAGACTGGACTGGGCTAAAAAGTGCGCTCATAACTGCATTCAGCTTATGCTTGATGCTTGCAGCGAACAGCACATGGACATTTGTACTTGCAGCAGTACTTGGCATTTCAAGTAAATTTTTTCTGAAAATAAACGGTCGACATATTTTCAATCCGGCCAATTTCGGTATCATGATCACGCTGCTGATCACAGGCGACGCATGGATCTCTCCCGGGCAATGGGGAAGCAATGCAATATTGCTGATGCTTGTTGGCTGCACAGGGCTTGTTGTATTGCTGAAAGTAAAACGGCTTGATACGGCATTCGCATTTCTCATTGCATTCCTCGGATTAAGTTTCATCCGCAATATTCTTTATCTCGGATGGCCGCTTGATTTTTTCTGGCACCAGTTCAGCACCGGTTCACTTTTACTTTTTGCATTCTTCATGATTACCGATCCGATGTCAACGCCTTCCGCAAGACCCGCACGAATCATCTGGGCATTGCTCGTTGGCGCATTGAGCTGGTACATCTCCACAAAACTTTTCGTCCACATCGCTCCGTTATGGGCACTCTTTGTATTGAGTCCGCTGGTTCCGGTGTTTGATCGATTTTTCAAAGAGGAAAAATTCAGGTGGGGTAAAAGTTAGGTGGTAAAGAAGCTGGTAGTTGGTGGTAAAAAAACAAATCAACTACCGCGATTACCAACCACAATTCTTTTGAAGCACCAACCAATTTTTTATAAAAAATCGCTCCGTCAACCAATCACTAAATTCATTCACATGAAAAAGATCATATTAACTATCGTCACCTTTTCCCTTGCTATAAATGGTTTCACATTTTGCGGATTCTACGTAGCTAAAGCGGACACAAAACTTTTTAATAAAACCTCGCAGGTTATTATTTGTCGCGACGGAAATATAAGCACCATCACCATGTCGAGCGATTTCGAAGGTGATGTGAAAGATTTCGCCATGGTCGTTCCTGTTCCTGTTGTGCTTGAGAAAAAAGACATACGGGTAGTGGAACGTTCGCTGTTCGATAAGCTCGATGCATATTCATCACCACGGCTTGTTGAATATTACGATGAAGATCCGTGTAATACATACCGGTATTATAATTATCCGATGTCATCTGCCGGAGCTATGTATGATGATAGTATGACGTTAGAATCCGAGACCACAAAAGATGTAAAGTATCATGTCACAATAGAAGCAAAATATACGGTTGGCGAATATGATATTTTAATTCTTTCTGCAAAGGAATCGGGCGGGCTTGAAATGTGGCTGACTGATAATGGCTACAAAATTCCACCCGGTGCGAAAGAAGTGCTTGATCCTTATATTAAAAGCAATATGAAATTTTTTGTGGCAAAAGTAAATCTTGGCGAATACACGAATGCAGGAGCAGTTCCGCTTCGTCCGATCCAGGTTACTTTTGATTCACCAAAATTTATGCTGCCAATCCGTTTGGGGATGGCGAACGCAGACGGCGACCAGGATATGATCGTGTATGCGTTTTCAAAAACAGGACGCATTGAAACAACGAATTATCGCACAGTGCAGGTTCCGACAGATATGAAAGTGCCGTTGTTCGTTGCAAATGAATTCGGACCGTTCTACAAAGACCTGTACACACGCGCATGGAGACGTGAAGAAAAAGATGTCGTGTTTTTAGAATACGCATGGGAAGTAAGCCCGATGCAGAACGTATTTTGTGATCCATGCGTGGGCGATCCGCCGATGGTGCAGGAATTAAAAGAGTCGGGCGTAACATGGCTAACTTCGCAGGGACAGGATTATCACACGGGTGGGAATGTGTATGACGGCAAAGTTTATTTCACGCGCCTGCATATCACTTACAGCCGCACTACTTTTCCGCAGGATCTTATGTTCCAGGAAACGCCGAACAAAAGCAACTGGCAGGCACGTTATGTTTTAACACATCCTGCATCGAGTGGTTTTGATTGCGAAAAAGGCCAGACTTACCTGCACGAATTAAGAAAAAGACGCTGGGATGAATTGTATACTTATCAATGGTTAACAGGCCGAGACATTAACACGCACCTGGATTACCCGGTTGAATACAATCAATTTCTCAAGAAAAAAGATCATAAAGACGAAGGTGTAATGCCGAATACATTCACAACTCCGACGACAAATAATCCGAATGGGGGAGGAGGAATGGGAGTCATTTTCCTTTCGATGGGAACGATGCTTGCGATTTTCTTTGCGCTTTCGAGGACGAGAGTTCAGAAGACGGAGGTGGCTTAGGAATTCAATAATTCAATCTTGTCCGTAGGACACCTACGGACAAGATTGAATTATTGAATTGAAAAAATCCCTGCTGTGAGGTGGGTTTTTTTGTTTAAATAAAATCATACATTTATCAACCCCATGAAATTAGCTTATCCAAAATCACCTTCTGGTTTTCCTGCCGAGCTTACGCAAACGAGTTCAGCTTATCATAAAGGCATCAAGCGATCAATCTTAAGTGTAATGCTTTTTTTGTTTGTGTATGCTCTCTTTATTTTTATCAACATCGCAGCTATTGCTTTTATTGTAGACCTGGTTTTACATGAAGTACTTCACCCCCTACCGTTTTTCTTTTTGCTTATTGTGTTACTTATTGTGTTGGGACTACAAATCAATTTTTTAATATTTGAAAAGAAATCGGACACAGATATTTCTATTGAAATCACAAGAGAGAACGAGCCAGGTTTGTTTTTATTTATTGATAAGTTATGTGATGAGGTTGGGTCACGTCGTCCTGGTAAAATTGTTGTTTCACATCGTAATAATGCAAGTGTATTTGAAAAAACAAGTTTCTGGGGTCTGATTGTACCTCCGAAGAAAAATCTCGAAATAGGTCTTACGCTCATTGCTTCGTTGGATATCGTTGAGTTCAAAGCTGTATTAGCACATGAGTTTGGCCATTTTTCCCAATCCGCTGCGCGTGTCGCTCCTTATGTTTATTCTGCTAACCGCGTTATAGGGCAAATGGTTTATTCCCGTGAATTTTGGAACGGATCTTTTTCAGAAGTCGCAAATCTGAATTGGGTTTTTTCCATTGTAGGACGACTTATTTTTGAGTTCGGTCGGTTGCAGCGATATGTATTTATAAAGGTATATAACTATATGAATAAAACTTATATGCAGCTTTCACGTGAAATGGAATTTCATGCCGACTCGATTGCAGTAAGCACTACTGGGAATGTTCCTATTATTTCCGGATTAAAAAGGTTGGTTTTTGCTGATTATTGCCTTAATGGATTTAATAATTATATAGCGAAAGGTTTGGAAGAAGAAAATTGCCTCCCGGATAATTATTTTAAATCGTACGCTGACTTTGTTAGTGATTTCATTGCATCTAATCATTTTAAAAGTTCCGAAAATGGTTTAGTGAGGGTGACGGAAGAGGATATGCTTGATTTCTTTCCGGAAAGAAAGCTTGTTTATAAAAATTTATGGGAATCCCACCCTTCGATTTTGGAGCGTGAGAAAAATACTAACCGGATTTTAATTGAAAGCACGGTGGATGATTCACCTGCTTATTTGCTTTTTCAAAATTGGGAGAAGCTTACTGAAAATTTGTCTGGAATGTTGATGAGAACACAAATAAAATCAATGGAATTAAAACCTGTAATTATTCCATCGGATGAGTATAGTGTCAAAATATTTAAGTGGCTTAGCAAAGAAATTATTCCAAAACGTTATAATGGCTTGTATAATTCAAGGATAATTGCCCGTATAAAGACTAACGAAATTGTAACAAACCCACTTAAAGCACTGGAATTTGATCAGATCATAGGCGATCCCGAAAAGACGTTGGCATTAAAATTCAAAACATTACGGATGGATATTTCGGATCTTATTGCAATAGGCCAAAAAAACCTAGATGTAAACATCTTTGAATACGACAATGAAAAATATAAATGGAAGGATGCACCTGAGCTTATTGTAGAATTGACTGCGCAGCGGGATGATTGTAAAAAAATTCTTGAACAAAAAGACGGGGAGATTTTCATGTATCACTGGCATAAGGCAAAAATTAATCCTGCTTTATTTGAAGAGCTTGTGTTGGCGGGCAAAAACCATGAAAACCTTTTTTCAATGTTGGATGAACTGGAGCCTATAAGAGAACTGCTCATTCCTTTGATGCAGGATTTTTACACAAGAGAGCAAATTTTTCGTTATGATCAAGCTGCTTTTGCTCCTGGTTTTGATAAAGCAATGCGAAAGTTTTATCAAGCGATGAAAAATATTGAAACGTTAGCTTTTACCTCTGCCATAGGGGATATAAAAATTGAAAAAGGAATTATCAACCATATCTGGAAAGGTAAAACGCCGGAACCGGTTAGTCCTGTGTTTACATATGAAATAATGGAGGTTTTTTGGCAGGAATTTACTTTAGCACTTGATAAACTGGCAATACTACAGATCGAAAGCCATATAGTAATTTTAAATTGCTACGAAAAAATTTATAAACCGAATCCAACAGAAAACGTACACTAAAAACGCCCCCGGACTCCTCCGAAGGCGTTAACATTTGTTACCCCACTTTCAACTTCAATTTCAAACTTCAATTTTCAATTTTGCATCTTCAATTTTGCATTTCCAATCTTGTCCGTAGGATCCTTACGGAGAATTTTGAATAATTGAATTTTGCATCTTCAATTATTTCGAATCCTGGATCTTATCCTCTTCACAGTAATCATCCCAGCCGCATTTATTTAAGCCGCTTTTGAATTTCTCTCTTTCTTCCGGCGTCATGTTTGCCATTTTTTCTTCCCAGCGTTTTTTCCACATTCCACCCCGGTGATGATCTCTCCATCCGCGAGGCCCGCAGTGACGATGACGACCGCCTTTACCACCAAATCCACTGAAGAGAATTTTGCCAAGAATAAGTAAGCCCAGCGCCTGCCAGTAAGTGATCATTTTTAGTCCGAAGATATCCGGCATAAGCCAATTCCAGAGTTGCATTGTTACATAACTGAAGCCGAATACGGCAAGCGTTATAACAGCGGCAATGCAAATGCCTTTGAGTATATTTTTTAGTATGTAATTCATTGTTTTTTGTTTTTTAGTTTGGAGTGTTTTGTTCGGAGATTCTGCCAGGGGTTTGTCTCCGAACGCTAAACTCATTTACGAATTCATGTCATCATATATTTCACGCAGGCGTTCTCTTAAATAAAGAACGGCATATCGTTTTCTGGAAAGAAGCGTATTGACGGATACTCCTGATTCTGCGGCCAGCTCCTTGAAGGGGCGATCTTCAATTTCATTTTGAATGAACACCCAACTTTGTTCTTCAGGCAGCTCGTCGAGAGCCAGCATCAATTCATTCATGATCACGCGGCGGGCATATTGAGCTTCTGGTCCTGCCGACGCGTCCGGCAACAGGTCATTTAATCCCAATCCTTCATCGCCATCATCGTTCACCCTTTCATAACGCGCCTCGAGCGATTCGGTGCGGCGTTTTCTGAAAAGGTCAGCGATCTTATTGCGTGCCACACGGTACATCCAACCAGAAACCCGCTCGATCACATTATCTACCCGAAGATTTTCGGTGAGCTCAATGAAAACATCCTGCAGGATATCTTCTGCGTCTTCCGTTTCGGGAACACGTTTGCGGATAAATTCGAACAAACGACGTCTTTCTTTGTTGACAGTGTCAGTAAGAATCCGGTTTTGTTCTGCGGCCATTAGTGTCTGATTGTATACCACTTCCTTCATGTTTATAGTGTGAGGTCGTGGCGGGATGGAATATATTTTATTAAAGGTCAACTTTTTTTTGGGAATGAGAAGAAAGGAGCAGGAAAGTGAGGGGCAGGGGGCAGCAGAAAAAAGGGGACGGAATCCGCCGCGGCGGAGGGACGGGGGACGAAAGAATCCGCCGCGGCGGAGGGACGAAGAGACGGAAAGAAAAAGAGGCAGGAGGCAGGAAATTCCTCTGCGACCTCAGCCTCTCTGCGAGAAAACCGGGGGGCGGGGGCGGGGGCGCGTGAGGGATTGCAGCGTATACCCCGCAGGACGCAGGACGAGGAGTAGCAGCGAAAAGCCCGGCCTATGAAGTACACCCTGCGTGCGACTTCATGGGCACGCCCAAATTCTTATTTAACTTAATTTCCGCGCTTGACTATTAAAAATTCATCCCATGATATGCGCAATCTGTAATACATTTTACCTCTCCTGCTACAGATTCGTATATTCGTATCATTCGTTCCGCGGCGGCGGATCGTACCAACTTTGTGAAACACCTCCTGAACAAAACACTTACGGTAAAACAAATTGCAGCACTGATACTGTTGCCGATAGTGCTGTTGGGTTCTTTGTGGTCCTTCATGACAAACGGCCAACCGGTGCTGGAGAAAAATAAAAAAACAGCAGTAAAAGATTCCACCGGTAAAGTCATAGAAGTAGTGCAGCCCGATACTTCGGCGATGGGACTTTTACTGAATTACGTGGATTCGCTCAACAATGCTCCTGAACTTTTTGGCGGTGGCTGGAGCTATTCGCTTGTGGATGTAAACGACGGAAAACCGATTGTAAACGTAAATGACAATCGTGGTATGATGCCCGCATCGGTGATGAAAATAGTAACTACCGGAACTGCGCTGAAATTACTGGGTCCCGGATTCAGATTCACTACATTATTGCAATACGATGGAACCATAGACGCGACAACAAGAACGCTGAACGGAAATATTTACATACACGGCGGCGGCGATCCTGCATTGGGTGCGCCCGCATTTGGCAGCAGCGTGGATGGCGTGGTAAATGGCTGGGCACAGGCGATAAAAAAACTGGGAATAGACAGCATTGCTGGTTCAATAATCGGCGATGCAGAATCGTATGATCGTGATCCTGTTCCGGGTGGCTGGACGTGGACGGATATGCAATGCGATTATGGAAATGGTCCGGCAGGATTGAACATCCGAGAAAATCTGTACGATTTATTAATTACAGCTTCGGGTAACGGAACAAGCATTCGCACTTCGCCGCAGATTCCGGGATTGAAATTGTACAACCAGGTAATTCATAATGCAGCGATAGGAAAATCGTATGCGTATGTGATGGGTGCGCCGTTTCAATTTGAGCGGACTGCAATGGGCGAAGTAGCTTCTTCGCTGCTGGAGCATGGTGCAATTCCTGATCCTGCTTTATTCTGCGCACAGCGTTTGAAATTACAATTGAAAGAATATGGTGTGCCTGTTCGTGATTCGGCAACCACTTTGCGATTGATGAAACTGAATTATTTGAAATCGGATGCGAAGGAAGGACGCAAAGTAATTACTTCAAATTCTTCTCCGTCACTTTCCGATTTGGTGTATCATACTAACCAGGTGTCGCAGAATTTTTACGCGGAAAGTATTCTCCGTGCTATTTCATGGAAGACGCGTGGTTACGGATCGACTACTTCTTCGGTAGGCATTGTTTATGAATTCTGGAGAAACCACGGACTCGACCTGCGCGGCATTTGTATGGTAGACGGCTGCGGATTATCTCGGTTGAATTCTATTACAACGCATCAATTGGTGGAAATGCTTCGTGTGTTTGCAAAAGATTCTGCAGTTTTTCCGTCGTTCTATCGTTCACTTCCTGTTGCGGGTGAATCGGGTACGATAAGAAAATTAGCAACAGCAACAGAAGCAGCAGGAAATCTCCGTGCGAAAAGCGGAACGATGTCGCGGGTAAAATCTTACGCCGGTTATGTGCGGACAAAAAGCGGAAAGCTGCTTTGTTTTGCGATGATCGGTAATAATACGTTGTGGAGTGAAGTAGCGTTGAGGGATAAGTTTGAGAAGTTGTTTGTGCTGATGGCGAAATTACCTTAGGTGGAAAAAAACACGGAGACACGGAGAAATAACCGTGGTTTTTAAAAATTTTGTTGTTTTTCTCCGTGTCTCCGTGGTTTTTTATTTGAGTTTTGATGATTTTTAATTAGCAGGAACTAATTACAAATAACATACTGAAAACTTTTTCGCTCACCAGCTGTATCTTTTTCTTTTTACCGGCATTAGGATTGGCAAATAACGAAGTCGAACCTAATACTTACTGCTATGGCATCCGGAAAACAAAGCCCAAGACAAAAGATGATCTCGATGATGTACCTCGTACTTACTGCGATGCTTGCTCTGAATGTTTCGAAAGAAATTTTGGATGCATTTGTGACGGTGAATAACGGATTGGAAAATACAGGAAAGAGCTTTGATAAAGACATTGCACAGCTGTATGCAAAGTTTGACGAGAAAAAAAGCATTGATCCGTTGCGCGTACAGACGATGTGGATAAAAGCGCAGGATGCAAAAAAACTTTCACACGAGCTGGGCGCATACATAGAAGAGATGAAAAAAATACTGCTGCGCGAAACCGAGGGTTATAAAAACAAAGAGGAAGATACGATTCACCTCGATTTTGTAGAGGGAAAAGACCGCTACGATATACCGACAAATATGTTGTGCGGCGATTCGGAAGATGGCACAGACGGACAAGCACATGTACTCCGGCAAAAGCTGGATGCATATAAACAAGCCATGCTGAGCCTGCTTCCGCCGGCCGAACAAGCAGCGATGCATTTGAGCATTGAATCGAAAGATCCTACAGATGGTGGTGAATTCCGCACATGGGAAATGAAAACATTTTACCACACACCACTTGCTGCCGACATTACCATTCTTTCAAAAATACAGGCTGATGTAAAGGCGGCTGAAGCGGATATTGTGGAAGCACTTTTACGCCAGACCGATTCGGATATTATTCCGTTCGATACGGTTGCAGCGCGCGTTATTGCTTCAACAAATTATGTGCTAATGGGAGATACATTTAAAGCAGATATTTTTCTGGCGGCATTTAACAAAACACTTAAGCCACAGATTTTATTGGGAAAATTCAATCCTGAAACCGGGAAAATGGATGGGGCTTATGACAGTGTGAACGTGAGCAACGGTATGGGAAAATATTTTGTGAATGCTACACGTGAAGGGATTTTCGAATATGAGGGCGTAATAAACATGACGACGCCAAAAGGAAAAGTGATGCAATACCCGTTTAAGTCGGAATACATAGTGGCGCGGCCGGCGCTGACTGTGAGTGCGACGAAGATGAATGTGATGTACGCAGGACTTGAAAATGAAATTTCTGTTTCTATTCCTGGCGTGCCGAATGAAAAAGCACATGTAAGTTGTGATAATGGAATTCTTACGCCGCTTGGAAATGGAAAATACATGGTTACAAAACCCATGGCAGGAAAGCCTTGCAATATCAGAGTGGTGGCCGATATGACAGATGGTACCCAGAAAAATATGGGAGAAATACCGTTCAGGGTAAAAAGATTGCCGACTCCTTTTGCTTCTTTGAGCGGGATTACCGGTTCAAAAGTTACTGCACCAAAACTTGGTTCGCTGGCAGGAATTGGTTGCAGTTACGGACCCGATTTTGAATTCAATGCTAATCCACACGTTACCTCATTTACATACGAGGTTACTGTTAATGGATTTTTTTCCGGACCAGTTCCTGTTAAAGGAAATCTGTTTGATGAAGACGCAAAGAAAAAATTCCGTTCCCTGAAAAAAGGATCTCACGTTTTGATTGAGAATATTGTAGCAATTGGCCCCGACAATGTACCCGTAACCCTGCCACCGATTTCACTGACGATCAATTAACCCCGGCTTTGCCTGAAGCGTTCCTGATTTGATTCGGGAAGCAGGCAAACAAGCACCCATGAGAGAGCAATCTTTCATGGGTTTTTCATTTTCCGTTTGAATCCTGTTTAATTCAGCTGGGTTACTGGAATTTTGGCTATATTTATTACGGCAATTACATTTTTCAACTTCACATTTATTCATCAACAGTGCGACCGACCCGCCGCATTCTTTTTTTGCTGTTTTCGATTTTTACAATTTTTCCGATTGTATTAACCGGACAATCTTCGTCATGCATTACCGCAGACGCATTGGGAAGTGATACAATTTGCACCGCGCAATGTGCTGTCCTCTTTTCAAACATCCAGGGCACACGTCAAACCAATATATATGTGTCCAACAGCATTCCCTATACACCTTACAGCTTTACCGGCGGAAATCCCGTGCTTGTGAACCTCGATGACCTCTGGTCGCCGCTGGTGAATATCCCTTTCTGCTTCGAATTTTACGGAAATACATATAACCAGCTTGTCATCGGCACAAATGGCGTTATAACTTTTGATGTAAGCCAGGCAAACGGAAATTGTCCATGGACGATCAACGTTGGCGCACCAAACGTGGGCTTGCCCTTAAACAGCATCATGGCTCCGTTTCATGATATCATTCCAACACAACAAACAGCAGCAGGACAAACCTCTATCAACTGGCAAGTGTACGGCACCGCACCTTGCCGCTCGTTTGTTGTGAACTGGAATGATGTTGCTATGTTCGGTAATGGTTGCGGCGCACTTACTTCTTCCTCACAGCTGGTGCTGCATGAGAGTACAAACCTGATTGAAATTTTCATCCGCGAAAAATCGGTTTGCGCGGCCTGGAATAATGGCGCGGCAATTGAAGGTTTGCAAAATGCCTCCGGAACATTTGCAACTATTTATCCGGGAAGAAATTTTCCAGTTAATTGGTCCGCAGTAAATGATGGTGTTGAATTCAGACCAGCGGGCGGGCCAAATTATTCGATTCAATGGCTCGACCCTGCAAACAATGTGGTCGGCACAATGAGTTCCGTACAAGTATGTCCTGCACAAACCACCACGTACACACTGCAAGTGACAAATACAACTTGTAATGGCATTCCTGCGGTCATTACAGATACGGTTACGGTTTTCGTTACACCATCTAATCTTACCACAACAGATTCCATTGTTTATCCTGCCTGCTCAGGCTCATGCAACGGAAGCATTGATCTTTTTCCTGTCAATGGAATTCCTCCTTACGTTTTTAACTGGACCCCTAACGTTTCAAGCGGGCCTTCTGCCAGTGGACTTTGCGTAGGCACGTATGTAATTGAAATCACAGATGGCTCAGGCTGCTCAAATATTATTGCGGTCAACCTTACTCCGCCACCACCATTTTCATTGTCAAGTCTGGCAACTCCTTCCATCTGTAACGACAGCACTGGCACCGCGCTTGTAAGCATTAGCGGGGGAACTGCTCCGTTTACAATATACTGGTCGAATGGTGATACAACACTATTATTAACCGGGCTTCCGGCGGGATCATATCTTGTATATGTTACTGATTCTTCCGGCTGCCCCGATTCCCTTTATGTTGTTATCGGACAGATCGGTTTGTCAATGGGTACAACATGGACACCACAGGTTTGCAATGGCGATTGTAGTGCAACAGCAACGGTAACTGTTTTGAATGGGATTCCGCCTTACACCTATAATTGGCTTCCCTATGGCGGTAGTAGTCCGTTAGCCGATTCACTTTGCAGCGGATTGTTTTCATGTATCGTTTCCGACTCCATAGGATGCCAGTCTACTGCGGTTTTTCAAATTTCCTCTCCCTCACCAGTAGTCATAACGCCTGCTTCCAATCAAACCATTTGCATCGGAGAAGGAACCACTATTTCTGCACTTGTAACCGGGGGAACCGCGCCTTATACCTATAGCTGGAATAATGGATTACCGCCTCTTTCCAGTAATTACATTACGCCCACACAAACAACTATTTATACCGTTATCGCCACAGACGCCAATGGTTGTACATCCGCACTGCAAAGCACACTGGTAAAAGTTACCAATACACCAGTTCCCGGCTTTTCTTCACCTGAAGCAACATGCCCGCCCGTGATGGTGAATTTTACGAACCTGACGGATACCGCCGTAACTTATTTCTGGAATTTCGGCGATCCTTCCTCAGGTGCGAATGATACTTCTACGCTCTTTGCACCTTCGCACATGTACAACAACGGCGGAAATTATGTTGTAACGCTGATTGCTGTCAATGCTTACGGGTGCACAGATACGATTGCAATTCCCAATGCCGTGCAGGTTCCGCCAGCCGCACATGCAGGAATAACAGCTAACGCTTCTGCGCTCTCAAGTCTCGATCCGGTTGTGTTTTTGAATAACGAAAGTGCCAATTCCGTTTTTTACCAGCTTTATTTCGGCGACGGCGATTCACTCATTACCACCAGCAACGGGCCGTATACACATGCGTATGATTCGCTTGGTACCTTCACTGTTATGCTCATCGCCTGGAGCGCAAATGGTTGTCCGGATACAGCTTGGCTGAGTATCACCATCGAAGAGCCAACAAGTTTTTTTGTTCCAAATGCATTTACGCCAAATGGCGATGGCAAGAATGACGTTTTTATGCCGTTGGGAAACAATGTAAAGCAGTTAAGGCTGCTCATATTTAATCGCTGGGGTGAATTACTTTTCGAAAGCAACGACATGAATCAAGGCTGGGACGGAACTTTCAAAGGCACAAAAGTGCAGGAGGATGTTTATGTGTGGAAAGTGCTTTACGAAGATAATTTACAGGGAAAGCACGAGCTGATTGGAAGAGTGTCATTGATACGGTAACAGAAAAGTGGATGCCGAAAAGGCAGAAACTTATTCTTCACATTTTTTCTGCAAGTTATTTTTCCACATTTCCACAAAGGCACGGTAAAAAAAATCAGCCCCACCTTCTTTCCTGCCCCTTTTCTTTTCCACCCTTTTTTTTTAAAGCGTCATCGCCACAACTTCCTGCACACCGGGAACCATTCGCTTAAGCAGCGCTTCAATTCCTGCTTTTAGAGTAACAGTTGATGACGGGCAACCGCTGCATGATCCTTTCAATTGCACAGTCACAACACCATTCTCATACGATTGAAACGTGATCAGTCCGCCGTCTTGTTCTACTGCCGGACGTATATATTGCTCCAGCACTTCTATAATTTTTGTTTCGGTTTCGTTCTGCGGTGCCGAGTGTTCAGTAAAAACTGTTGTAGTTTGTTGGAACGAAGAATCCGTTGCCACTTCTTTCACCGGCAATTCTTCAATCACAGGCAAACCTTTGCTCAGGTAATCGCGCAGCACTTCACGCAATTCAAATGTAATATCATCCCAGCTTACAATATCACTTTTTGTAACAGTAATAAAGTTGGCCGAAATAAAAACGCCCTTTACAAATGGAAATTGGAAAAGTTTCGCCGGCAACGGAGCTTTCGCCGTTTCAGAAGAAGATAAATATTGTGCCGTCGCGCCTTCCGTGATAAGCATGTGATTCGCCACAAATTTCATCGACGCCGGATTTGGAGTGCTTTCTGCGTAAATAACTACGGGAATTGTTTTGGTTTCCATAATGCAAAGGTACGATCAAATTCATTTGTAATTATCAATAGTTAACGGGAGGTTATAGAGAATAGTGATAAAGTAATATTTTGGTAAGAGACGAATGTTGCGTTCTGCTGACACGCAATGGCCGTGTATAAACAAACGCCGCGAAACATATCGCGGCGTTAAACACACACTTACCACTCCGCCGCGGCGGACACAAATCTCCCGCCTCTATCGTCCAACACAAATCACACTTCACATTCTCCGCCACAAATCGCTCTTCACATTCTCCAACACATCTACAACCTTCAATTTTTAATATTTTGAATTATGAATCATCAATTTTGAATTATTTTGATCTCACCGGAATCAAAGCCAACTTCTTTTTCTTCCCAAGCTCTTTCAGAATTCTTATGTGCGAAGCAAGCGCGTGGAACAAGGTTTTCTTTTGATTGTATGGCAATCCGAATTCCTTTGCGGTTTCTTCTACGATAGGAGAAATTTTCCTGTAGTGCACATGCGAAATATGCGGAAACAAATGATGCTCTATCTGGAAATTCAATCCGCCAATGTACCAGCCCAGCAAACGGTTCTTTCTCGAAAAGTTTGCAGTCGTCAGCAGCTCATGTATTGCCCACTCTGTTTCAAGCGCACCATTTTCCGGTACGGGTTGCTCCACTCCTTCTACTACGTGCGCCATTTGGAAGATCACACTCATGATCAGTCCTGCTGTTAAATGCATGGCAAGAAATCCTAATAAAACTAACCACCATGCAAACGGTGTTAAGAGCAACGGCAAACCTATTGCAACCGCCAGGTAAAGCGCTTTCGAAAGGATCAATTTAAAATACTCCAGTTTCGGTTTTGCATTCTGCGATTTTGTCAGTCCCGATTTATTGTATTCGCGCAGTTGGAAAAAATCGCCAACCAATTTCGACAATGTCATCAGGCTGTATAAAAAGAAAACATAGAAATGCTGAAAACGATGAATCTTTTTCAAAGGAGCTTCATGCGATAAACGAATCACCGCACGCGAACGGATATCTTCATCATACCCTTCAATATTTGTAAACGTATGATGATTCAGGTTGTGCTGCATCTTCCAGTTAAACACATTTCCGCCAATCGCATACATGGTAGTTCCGAATGTTTTATTCATCCAGCCTTTGCCCGAAAAGGATCCGTGCACCGCATCATGCATTACCGACATTCCAACGCCTGCCATTCCTATTCCCATCACCACAGCCAAAATAATCATCAGCCACGCGCTCATCGGGAAAACCAGTATCGCAATAAAAGGAACAAAATAAATGGCCAGCATTGCTACCGATTTTCCAAGCAATCGTCCTTCACCTTTTGTAGAAATATTTTTCTCCTTAAAGTAGGCGTTCACTTTCTTTCGCAGCGTTGTCGCAAACATTTTTTTGTCTGTATTTAAAAACTTAATTGTTTTCATTTTCTTTCTTTTCAGTTTCAGCGTTAGATTATCGCTTCGGTAGTATTAACGTCAAAACGCACACCATAGATGCATATTTTGCCCCCCTGTCATGCTTATTTAACAGAACCTAACAGCTTTCCCCAAATTGAGTTTTTTCATTGTTAAATTCCCGCTTTTCGTCCGGCGTTTAATGCATTTCGTCGATTTTGAATTCTACTAGTTTGGGCGTGTCCGTTTTTGTCAGCTATTTTACCGCATGCATGATTCCTTGTCACAATCCGCTGACAAAAACGGTCGTGCTATACGCTGCAAGTCCTCCCATGAAGTACGCGCTGCGCTTTACTTCATGATCCGGGCTTTCCGCTGCTATCACTCACGCAATTATTCACTATTACCATCTCTGTTTCATCGGCATCGGTTTGTAAATATTGTCGTTGAAAAAAATCAGATGAAGATTCATTTAATACCTTTATTATAGCTTCGTAACTATTCGTACCATTTGTTCCGCCGCGGCGGATCGTACCCAATATGTCAAGACAAACAGATTTCCTCATCATCGGTTCTGGTATCGCCGGACTCACCTACGCATTAAAAGTAGCTGCGCACGGAAAAGTGCTGATGATCACCAAAGCAAACGAAGACGAATCCAATACCAAATATGCGCAGGGCGGAATTGCTGCAGTGATGTATGCACCCGATTCTTTCAACAAGCACATCGAAGACACATTAATCTGCGGCGATGGTTTGTGCGATCGTTCTGTTGTTGAAATGGTGATTCGTGAATCCACAAAACGCGTTACTGAATTAGCAGAGTGGGGCGCAAATTTCGACAAAACTCCCGGGGGCGAATACGAGCTCGCACGCGAAGGCGGACATTCCGAGCATCGCATTCTTCATCATAAAGACATTACCGGTTTTGAAATTGAACGCGCACTGCTTGCACAAGTTCATTCGCATCAGAATATTGAAATCCTCGCGCATCATTTCGCAGTTGAAATAATTACGCAGCATCATCTCGGCATCGAAGTGAATTCACGCACACCCGACATTACCTGTTACGGCGCGTATGTGATGGATAATTTTTCCGGTAAAGTGGAAACAGTTTTGTCTCGCATCACTTTAATTGCAACCGGCGGCGCAGGACATGCATATTCCACCACCACAAATCCAACCATTGCAACGGGTGATGGAATTGCAATGGTCTACCGCGCAAAAGGAAAAGTGGAGAACATGGAATTCATGCAGTTTCATCCCACATCACTTTATAATCCCGGCGCAAAACCTTCTTTTCTCATCACCGAAGCCATGCGTGGTCACGGAGGAATTCTACGCACACGCGACGGAAAAGAATTCATGGAAAAATATGATCCGCGGAAATCTTTAGCGCCGCGTGATATTACAGCACGCGCAATCGACAATGAAATGAAATCAAGCGGCGACGATTTTGTCTACCTCGATTGCACGCACCTCGATGCAGAGGATCTCAAAAGCCATTTTCCGAATATTTATGCAAAGTGCCTCACCATCGGCATTGATATCACAAAAGATTTTATTCCTGTTGTTCCTGCTGCGCATTATTTGTGTGGCGGAATCAAAGTCGATAAAAAAGGGCGCAGCAGCATTACAAATCTTTACGCTGTCGGAGAATGTTCCTGCACCGGCCTGCATGGCGCAAATCGTCTCGCTTCAAATTCATTGCTCGAAGCCGTTGTTTATTCGCACGAAGCTTCCGCAGATGCGATCGCTCATTTTTCTTCCACCGGTTTTCAGTCAGCTATTCCTGACTGGAACGACGAAGGAACCGATGCGCCAGAAGAAATGGTACTCATTACACAAAGCACAAAAGAAGTGCAATCTATCATGAGCAGTTACGTAGGTATTGTGCGTTCCAATCTTCGTTTGCAACGCGCACACGATCGTCTTGAAATTCTCTGGAAAGAAAATGAAGCGTTGTATAAGAAGATAACGCTTTCACAACAGGTTTGCGAATTGAGAAATATTATCAACGTAGCGTACATCATCATCAAACAGGCGAGAGAGCGGAAAGAAAGCCGTGGCTTGCATTATACGATTGATTATCCGCCAAAGTAAATTAGGTCAGCAATTGGTAAAGCTTTAGGTTGTTTTAACTTCACGCCCTTGCTTTCCATCCCTATATTCGGTAATTTTACACCAATGCACAAAATCGTTCGCATCAGCACTTCTCTTTTCCTCTCACTTTTTATTCTTGTGAGTGGTTCCGGACTCATCATCGGTAAGATGGTTTGTCTGAAGTCAGGCTATGTGCAGATCGCTGCGAATGAAGTGAAAGATTGTTGTAATGACCAGGCGAAAGCAGTTCAATTCAAAGATCAATGTTGCGATATCAATAACGTTGCATTTCAACAGCAACAATTCGTAGGGCAAAATCAGCTGGTCGTAAAAGCTTCTGATGTTTCTTCCATAATTGTATTGCCGGATTTTTTGATTTTCTCCACTGCAAACTTTGTTTCTACAGGCACTCATTTTTCTCCTTCCGATCCGCCTGATTTAATTTCAGGATCTTCCGCACTTCCTTTGCTCTGCGTTTTTCGCGTCTGATTACTTAAGCTTTACGATGTTGCTATCAGTTTATAGCATCTCTCATTTCGTACAGACTTAATAGTAATCCAAAATGAAAATCAAAAAAATAATTTTATTCGCATTCACCCTGCTGCTTTTTGGCGTGGAACTTTCCGCCATGGATCACCTGATGGGTGTTGTAACAACAAAAAGCGGCAGAGAAAAAGTTCCCGGTGCAATTCTCCTTTGGGAAAACACCACCAAAGGAACAGCAACAGATTCGCTCGGCAATTTCATGCTCGCCTGGCTCGATTCATTTCCTGCAACTTTAATCGTGCGATGCACCGGTTTTAAAAGCAAAGGAATTATTTTCACCGGCAAAAATCCATCACAGATAAAAGTTGATCTCAAAGAAGGCGAATCACTCGATGTAGTAACAATTACAGAAAAAAGATCAGCCTCGGAATTTTCTTTTATCAACCCGATCATGGCCGAGAATATTACGCAGGTTGGTTTAAGAAAAGCTGCTTGCTGTAATTTATCCGAAAGCTTTGAAACCAATCCGACAGTTGATGCTGCTGTGACAGATGCAGTTTCCGGTGCAAAAAAAATTCAGCTGCTCGGACTTGACGGCGTTTATTCGCAGATACTTTTTGAGAATCTTCCGATGATTCGCGGACTTTCATCTTCGTATGGACTTTCTTATGTTCCCGGAACGTGGATCAAAGGAATTCTCATTACGAAAGGAACTGGTTCTGTTGTGAACGGTTACGAATCGATTGCGGGACAATTAAATATTGATCTGTTGAAACCGGAAGAAGGCGCTGATAAATTTTTCGTCAATTTATATGGCAATAATTTCGGAAGGGCAGAAGCGAATGTGCAGGTCAATAGAAAGATCAACCCGTATTGGGGGACTACTTTATTGACACATGCAAGCACATTGCAACTGCGAACGGATAACAACCGCGACGGATTTCTTGACATGCCGCTGAATACGCAATACAATGCGCTCAATCGCTGGAACTGGACAGGTAAAAAAGCAGAGGGCGGTTTCGGTGGCCACTTTGTATATGATGATCGCAGAGGCGGACAGGTTCCTTTTAATAAAGAAAGAGATTTCGGTGAAACACATTATTATGGTGTTGGCATTTTAAATAAGCAGGCGGAAGTTTTTAATAAAACAGGATTCCTGTTTGCTGCACCGGCCAGAAGCATCGGGACTATGTTTTCTGCACGATTGCATGATGAAGATATGTTCTTCGGATTAAAAACTTACAAAGCGCAGCAGAAAAGTATTTACTTCAACGCCATCTACCAGGATATGATCGGAAATACAAATCACATGTATAAAACCGGCTTCAGCTTTTTGTACGATAAGTACGATGAGAAATTCAATGATTCGGCTTTCGGCCGCACTGAAATTGTTCCCGGAATTTTTGCGGAATATACCGGCCACATTAGTCCGAAGTTTACAGTAGTCGCCGGCGCTCGTGCCGATTTTCATTCCGTTGCCGGATTTCAATTTACTCCGCGTCTGCATATCAAATATGATCTGACACCAACAACAGCATTGCGCGTATCAGCAGGAAAAGGATTCCGCACGGCAAATGTATTTACTGAAAACTCGGGCGTATTTGCAAGCTCGCGTCAATTGAATATCCCGGAAAAATTACGCGCAGAAATTGCATGGAATTACGGTGGAAGTATTCAGCAGCAATTCAAGTTCATGAAAAATGACGCAACGTTTATCATCGACTTCTTCAGAACGGATTTCGTCAACCAGGTTGTGCTTGACATGGAAACGCCGGGGCAACTGAAGTTCTATAACCTGGATGGTGCTTCATTTGCAAATAGTTTCCAGGCCGATCTTGTTTTTCAACCCATCAAACGTTTCGATGTGCGGATCGCCTACAAATATTACGAAGTGAAAACAACGTATTCGGGCGAGCTGAAACAAAAACCATTGACGCCGTCGCACCGAGCTTTTTTAAACCTGGCGTATGCAACTGCGTATGACAAATGGTCATTCGATTACACGACAAAATGGATTGGTCCTGTAAGAATACCGGAAAGCACGCATGAAGCAGAAAAATATTCCAAACCTTATTTTCTGCTTGGAGCGCATGTTACAAGAAAATTCCGCAAACTCGATGTGTATGTCGGCGTAGAAAACATCCTGAATTTTATGCAGCATTCACCAATTCTCGGCTACGATGATCCTTTCGGCGCGCATTTTGATGCTTCACAAGTGTATGCCCCAACCGATGGCCGTGTGATTTATTCCGGTCTGCGTTTCAAAATTTAAATAATCGAACTATCTTCAACTAATAAACCAGCAAAATGAAAATCTTCAGAAACATTTCCCTTTTTACATTTGTGCTTGCATTTTTTTCGTTCGCGAATCTGAATGCACAAACGGCCACAACTGCACCTGCAACAAAAAACACCGTCATTAAAATAAAAACAAGCGGCGAGTGTGAAATGTGCAAAAAAGCAATTGAATCGGAAGTCGGAAAAATGGCAGGCGTTAAAAAGGTAGACTTTGATATTGCAACAAAAATATTGACGGTGGAATACAATTCAAAAAAGGTGACACCGGAAAAAATCCGCAAAGCAATTTCAGATATCGGCTATGATGCTGACGATGTAAAAGCAAATAACCGCGCACAGAAAGAATTGCCTTCCTGTTGCAAGCCCGGAACAGCAGATTCGGTGCCGAAGTAATTCACGAATCACCCTCATCGCAAAAGGTAGTGGGTAATGGGTATTGAGACGGCGCTCAAGAAAAATCCAGCAAGATTATCTCTAATATATACTCAATACACACTACTCACTACTACGCATGGCACTGATAAAAGAAGTAAACGGAAATTCCCCGCAATTCGGTAATGATTGCTACATAACCGAAAACGCGACAATTGTTGGTGATGTAATTTGCGGAGATCAATGTTCTTTTTGGTTCAATGCAGTTGTGCGTGGCGATGTGAACAGCATTCGCATGGGAAATAAAGTAAATGTGCAGGATGGCGCTGTGATTCATTGCACGTATCAGAAAACAAAAGTGGTTATCGGTGACAATGTTTCTATCGGACACAATGCGCTTGTACACGGCTGTACATTACATGATAATGTGCTTATAGGAATGGGCGCAATCGTGATGGACAATGCGGAAGTGGGAAGCAATACAATTATCGGCGCCGGATCTGTTGTAACCGAACGAATGAAATGCGAACCCAACAGTGTTTACGCCGGTGTTCCCGCACGCAAGATCAAAGACATTTCTCCGGAGCTGCAAAAAGGCGAAGTAGAACGCATCGCGAATAATTATGTGATGTATTCTTCCTGGTTTAAGGAGGAGGCAGGAAAATAAGGAGCGGGCGGCAGGATATTTCATCATCCTTTCATTTCTGTCACCAGATTTGATCAATTTTATAAGCATTCAGATAGTTAGGGGTAATTAGTAATGCCCACAACATTCCCTTTCTCTCCCGTCAAAATAAAAAGCGTCTCCCGAAATTTTCCTTCATCTCCACTCGTATAATAAATAATTTTTCCTGCTTGTCGCCTTTTATCCTGTTCCCCCCATTTAAGTAAATCCCTCTCCCCAAGAATCTTCTTCACATACCTGGCAACAGAAGGCGCCGGATCAATGATCAAAACTTTTTCCCCAAGAATTTTCCTCAGCAACGGCATCACGAACGGATAATGTGTGCAACCCAAAACAAGTGTGTCGATGTTTTTTTCCATCATCGGCTGTAGCCATCCGCGCAACATTTTTTCTGTGTCTTCCGATTCCAGTTTACCTGCTTCGATCTGTTGCACTAATCCCGGGCAAGGTTGAGGCAATACGCTTACACTTTGCGCGAATCGTTCTACCACGCTTGCAAATAATTCGCCCTGGAAAGTCGCTGTGGTTGCAAGTACTCCAACTACTCCTGATTGTGTTACTTCAGCAGCAGGTTTTACAGCAGGCTCCATGCCAATGAAATTTACTTCCGGGTGAATTGTACGTAAATGTTTTAATGCAGCAGCAGAAGCCGTGTTGCAGGCAATGACGATCAGCTTGCAATTCTGCTTCAATAGAAAACGGGTAACTACTTCGGACAGTTCGCGGATTTCATCCAGCGACTTTTCGCCATAAGGAAGATGTGCGCTGTCGCCGAAATAAATAAGATCTTCCTCCGGCAATAATTCCCTGATTGCACGCAGCACACTTACGCCGCCGATGCCGGAATCAAAAATGCCAATAGGAGAAGTGCTTGTCTTATTCATTCGTATCAAATTTCCGAAAAAAACAAATCCCAAAAACCTTTCGGATTCCGGGACTTGCTTTTAAAGGCTTAAGATTTTATTTGGGAGTGCCTGTGCCCGGAGCCGGTTTGACTGGAGCAGGTATTCCTAATTTAATGCGAACATCATTGAAAATATCTTCACTGTCGGCAGCATAAAGCACTACAGTTGCAGACTTGCTGCTATCGAGCACATATTTATAACCTCTTGCAATTGCCACTTCTTTTACCGCTTTCTGAATACTTTCAAAAATAGGAACGAGCAATTGTGTGCGGCGCTGTGTGTAAGAATCCTGCGCCGTTTGCTGAAAATCCTGGATGCGTTGCTGAAGATCATAGATTTCTTTTTCTTTGATCGATTTGATAGGGGCGCTCCATGTTTTGTTGAGTGAATCGTACTCAGCGCCTTTACGTTGCAATTCAATATTCATTTGATACATCGCCTGTTCTAATTGTGCATAGAACATCTGCGCGGTATCACTTGCTTTTTTAAACGCGGGCATGATGTCAAGAAGCGAATCAAGATTGATATGCGCGACAGCTGAGGCAGTTGCTTTGGTTTGCGCGTGGCCTGCGCGTGGAACTGTTACTAAGAGGAGAGCCGCAACAGCAATGATAAGGTACTTTTTCATGTTCAGATTTATTGTTGATTTTGGTTGGTTGTCTTGTTGAATTTATTTTCCGCCTGATGGTTTGGATCCGCCCGCTTTTTTCCAGCCGAGGATTTCGAGCACATCATCACTTTTGTCATATTTCGAATTAGTATACAACATCGTAATATCACTTGCTTTGTCAAACACGATACCGTAACCTCCGCGCTCTGCCATTTCTTTCACCGCATTGTAAACCTGGTCCTGAATCGGCTTTACTAATTCCTGGCGCTTTTTGAAAAGCTCTCCGTCTACTCCGAATTTTGATTTCTGAAAATCTTTTGCTTCTTTTTCTTTTCCCACAATTTCAGCTTCACGTTTCTGACGAAGCTCATCTGTTAAAAGCAATTGTTCCTGCTGGAAATTTTTATAAAGCAGATCAATCGCTGCATATTTTCCTTCCACTTCTTTCTGCCAGCCAATCGATAATTGATTGAGTTGCTCCTGCGCCTGCTGGTAAGCCGAGCTCTGCGAAAGAATATAATCAGTATCCACATAACAATACTTTTGTGCTTGTGCAAATCCTGTAAATGCGATCAATGCGATAAACGCTGCGATGATTTTCCGTTTCATTTTACTGTTTTTTAGACGGTTGATTTAATAAGCCCGTAAACGGCGGGCCTAAAGTACAATTTTTAGATGATTAGAGTTCTCCGAGGTTCATGCCGATGGTAAAGTGAACCTGCGATTTCGGCATAAAAGGCGCAGTAGGAACATCATCAAAACGATAACCCCAATCAAGTCCGAGCAAACCAAACATCGGTAGGAATACACGTACTCCAACACCTGCTGAACGATAGACATCGAATGGATTAAAACCTTTTACTGAATTCCATGTATTACCTCCCTCTACAAATGCAAGGCCATAAACGGTAGCGCTCGGATTCAATGAAACAGGATAGCGGAGTTCCCAAGTATATTTAGCAATTATTGGCGAACCGATCGGTGAACCCTGGCGATTGCGGTTTGCTGTGAGCGATTGATCATCATACCCGCGGTCAGCAATGATCTCACGTCCGTCAAGTGCATAACCTGTAAGGCCACTTCCTCCAAGATAGAAACGCTCGAAAGGCGAAAGACCAACTTCAGGATTATAACTGCCAAGGTAACCGAAACCAATTCGTGTATTCAACACCAGGTTGCCTGCAATACGTGTAAACCACGATGAAGTGAATTTCCATTTGTAATATTCAACAAATTTGTACTTCTCCTGAACGGAAATTTCGCTGTAATCTTTTCCGTTGAATAAAGAATAAGGCGGAGTGAATTGCCCGATCAGCTTCAGGCTTGACCCGCTTCTCGGGTAGATCTGCTGATCGGTAGAATTTCTGCTCAATGTTAAACGAACGCTGATGTTGTTGGAATAACCATCAGAGAATTCGAAGACCGATGCGAATTTATTCAGCTGGTAATATTGATAATTCAATTCGGCATAGATCTGGAAATAATCATCAGGACGTTTTAAGACTTTTCCAAAACCAACAGATGCTCCGGTGATCTTTACATCCGCACGATTATCGTCGCTCGCTTTTAATCCATTTGATTGTACAGAGTGATATAAGGTTACTGAAAGTGAATTTGGTTTTTTTCCGCCCAGCCATGGTTCTGTGAAAGAAGCATTGTAAGATTGGAAGTACAAACCATTTGATTGTGCACGGATACTCAGCTTTTGTCCGTCGCCGGAAGGAAGCGGGCGCCATGCCGATTTATTCAGAATGTTTTTTGTCGAGAAGTTATTGAATGAAACCCCGAGTGTTCCTACAATGCGGTTCGCGCCCCAGCCTCCGGAAAGTTCCACCTGGTCGGAAGGACGTTCTACCACACGGTATTCAATATCAACTGTTCCGTCGTATGGATTTGGCTTCGGATTAATTTCAATTTTTTCAGGATCGAAATAACCGAGCGATGCTAATTGACGTTGTGAACGGATCACATCCGAACGGCGGAATAATTGTCCCGGGCGCGTGCGGATCTCGCGCATGATCACTCTTTCATTTGTTTTTGTGTTTCCAACAATCGTTACGTTACGTATCGTTGCCTGGCGTCCTTCATAAACACGCATTTCATAATCGATTGTATCACCATGCACGCTTACTTCAACCGGCGACACTTGGAAAAACAAATAACCATCATCCATGTACAAGGAGCTCACATCATTTCCCTGCGCACTCATGTAAAGTCGCGATTCCAATTGCTCCTGGTTATAGACATCGCCCTTTTTAATTCCTAAAACAGCATTCAGCTTTTCAGTAGAATATTTTGTGTTGCCGATCCAATTGATATTTCCGAAACGATAAATATTTCCTTCAGAAATTTCCACTTCTACAACAACACGGTTCGGATTGGATTTGGAAAAATATACGGTATCACGTACAATCTTCGCATCACGATAACCTTTCTTACGATACTTCGCCAACAAGCTGGCCTCATCCTTCTCCAGGTTTTCTTCAAGGTACTTCGAAGATTTGAAGAACGTATAGAAACGTTTTTGCTTGGTGTCTTTAAACGTGCGACGGACCTTTCCTGTGCTGAATTCTTTATTTCCCTTTATAATAAGATCCTGGATTTTTACTTTTTTCCCTTTCACAACATTGATCTTAAGCAGTACAAGACCCGGACGATTCGTATCACCGAGCGTGGTTAATTCTGTTCTGCAATTCAGGTAACCGTCAGCGCGGAAATGTTCGTTGCAGGTTTCGATGATAAAACGTTTTCTGTATTCTGTAAGCATTAACCCGGTAAGACGTCCGAGTTTTCCATTAAGATCTTCCTGTTCACTTTTCTTGAGTTTGGTAGGAGCGTAAGTGATACCGCTGATCTTTGGTTTTTCGGTAATAATAATATCCAGCCAGATATATTCTCCTTCGATCTTTGCCACTTCAAGACGCACATCTTCAAACATGTTTTCTTTCCAGAGATTGTCGATCGCATTAGCCGTTTTTTCTCCGGGAACAGAAATTTTATCACCGATCGGTAATCCTGAAATCAAACGAACAACGGCAGAATCTACCAGCTGGCAGCCGTGTACATAAACCTGCACGAGTGTATAGTCATTGATCTTGCCATAATCGATCATTGTCGGCTGGGCAATGAGCTTACACGAGGCAAAAATAAGAAGCAATGCAAAAAAAACTTTTTTCATAATCAGTCAGCCATCAGCGGGAAGAGTGTTCATTGGCGGATGTTCCGTCAGTGATTGAGTTTAATGTATCATCCAGCTGTGCGCTGGTTTTTCCGAATCTGCGTTCGCGCCCTTGGTAATCCAGGATCGCTTTGTAAAATTCTTCTTTGTCAAAATCCGGCCATAACGTTTCGGTGAAATAAAATTCCGAGTACGCGATCTGCCAGAGTAAAAAATTACTTACACGATGTTCGCCGCTTGTACGGATGAGTAATTCAGGATCCGGGAATGCAGCAGTATTCAATTGTTTTGAAATGAATTCCGCATCAATGGTTTCCGGGTCTAATTTTCCTTCCGCGACCTGCACCGCTATTTTTTTTGTTGCCTGAACAATTTCCCAACGCGAGCTATAGCTAAGTGCAAGGATCAAGGTCATGCGTTTATTTTTTGAAGTGTTGAAAATTGCTTCTTCCAGCTCTTTCCTGCACGCTTCAGGTAAGCTATCCGTATCGCCGATTGTTGCAAGACGGATATCATTTTTATTCAGCGTTTCTGTTTCCGCGTTGATCGTATGCACAAGCAATTGCATCAGCGCATCCACTTCTTCCTTCGGACGATTCCAGTTCTCCGTAGAAAAAGCATAGAGTGTAAGATATTTCACACCCAGCTCTGCTGCTGCTTCTGTGGTTTCCCGCACTGCTGTTACGCCGCTTTGATGCCCGAACACACGCACTTTCCCCTGTTGCTGCGCCCATCGACCGTTTCCGTCCATGATAACAGCCACATGATTGGGCAAACGCGAAATGTCAATTTTTTCTTTCAGGCTCATCTGCACGTCAGTTCCACTAAAATTGATAAGCTGAACATTTTGAAGGTTTGTCGGCAAGCTGAAAAGTCAGCGTTAATCCTGCAAAAGCATACCAGTCTTTATTCCGTGGGTTTCCACGTTGCCTGCCGATATTCGATGGCCCCACATTACTGCGGTCAGCCACTGCTACAGACAATGCGCCGTATTCTGCAAGGTCGCTCGGGTTGGCATAAACGGTGCTCACATCATCAATATAATCTGTGAACGTTTTGCGCATTCCCCATTCAGCAAGCAGGCCAATGCGTTTAGCAAGATTCACACGTACACCTGCACCGAAAGGAATGGACAACTGAACTTTTGAATATGATTTTGCCTGGCCTTCGGTATGTAATGGCTGCAATGCAACCCACTGATTTCCGAATGAAGCTTTTGGATTAAAATTAAAGACCGCCAATCCTAAAAACATAAAGGGCGTGAAAGAATGTTTGTCATTCCCGATTCTGTATTCAATAAAATTAAATTCACCCCGTACTGCAAATTCATAAATGGAAGAACGGAAGCTGAGGTTACGCTTTTGTTGTTCGAATGAACTTGAACGCGCATCAATTCCCTGCACACTGCCGAAAAACGCTGTTGCAGCAACCGCAAAACGCATATTAATGTTGTGACGGAAAACAATTCCACCTGCGGGGCGCGTCAGGCTGCTGAAATGTTTGGTCGGATTCAGTTCACCAATGTAGTATGAGCCGCCAAGCATAATACCAATTTCATCAGAACGCTGTGCATTGGCTGTAAGACCACACACAATGATTCCAAGGAAAAAAAGAATTCTTTTCATCACTTTATTTTATTTTATTTTAACTGCCCCACAAAAATCCTTTCGGACAATTGTTGCAGGAATATGATCGCAATTCTTCAACGGGGGTTAGGGAGAATTGGTATGTCAATTTCAATAATTATCACTCCTGATTTTTAAGGAAGCAAATATAGCCGTTTTTGCACTTGAGCGATAGCGTTTTAACAAGCTTGAGGACTAAGTTTTTTCAACAAAAGATGCTTTGTTAAGGTCTGACAATCAATCATTTTTATAAAACTCAGGCATTCAGGCTTTCTATTTTGCAAAAAGTCAGGTAAAACGGCGAAAAACTATCACAGGATAAACGGTTTTTCCGATGATCCGGATTCAGTAAATAACCATCTTAATTTCTTGCATCAAGTCCCCAAATCAGCTTTTGACGGATCGTATTGAAGAAATGATGATCGCTGAAACGCACAAGGCTGATCTTAAAATCTTCCTTGCGGATAGTGAGTTCAATATCTTCTGTAAAAACATCAGAGCGTGCGTCAAGTGTGGCAAGATGCTGCGGACTTCTGCCTTCCACCTTCAGGCTGATCACGCTGTCTTCGGGAACAATGAGCGGGCGGACATTCAGGTTATGCGGCGAAAGTGGTGTGATAACAAAACTTTTTGCTTCGGGAACCATAAGCGGACCGCCGCAACTGAGCGAATAAGCTGTTGATCCGGTTGGTGTTGAAATGATAAGACCATCAGCCCAATAGGAATTCAGAAACTCACCGTTGATCTTGGTATGAATGGTCATCATTGCCGAAGTTTCCTTCCGCTGAACAGTAAATTCATTCAGCGCAAAGTTCATTTCACCGAAGAGATTGTTTTTTGTTCCGAGCTTGAGCAGTGAACGTTTGTCAATTGAAAACTTTCTTTCTTTCAATCGTTCTACCGCGTGTGCAACAGCTTCTTCCACTGTAACACCAGCAAGGAACCCCAATCTGCCGGTATTGATTCCCAGAATAGGAATACCCGAATTTCTCACAAAAGTGATTGCTTCCAGGATTGTTCCGTCACCTCCAAGACTCAGCAAAAAATCAGCCTGCCCGCGAATAGAATTAAAATCATCCAGTGATTTCAGCTTTTTTCCCAGCTTGAATTGTGCGCTGAGGTATTGCAGGTAATCGGAGCCGACTAAAAGTTCGCAACCGTTTTTTTCCAGTTTGTCAAAGAGCCCCTGTAATCCGGGAGGAAGTTCTTTTTCAGTTATACGGCCGTAAATTGCAACTTTCATGGCTTTTAACCTCCGCAGTCTGTCCTGATTTTAAGACGCAGGCACGCCGGAAAGGTTGCCCAAAGGTAGGGAAAATGGGGACTGGGGATCGTTGAATTTATGTATCGGAGTTTTCTTGCTGAAGAAAAGGAGGTAGGCAAAATAGAAGGCAGGCAGCAGGCTTGACTCCTGCGAATTAACGTTTGAGATTCTATTAGCAGAAAAAAGCAGCATTTTTTAACGCTTAATTGGCAAGTTCTCTATGTATCTACGGGCAATTTTCACTGTCGCCTGCCTTCTATTTTGCCTGCCTCCTTTCTTAAAAAGGCGTTCCCAAATGCAGGAAAAAACCATTTTCTCCACGGAGATTAAAAGAATATTCCACCCGGATCACAAGATCATAATACGTCACAATATCAACGCCGGCTCCGTAGCCGAGGAGAAAACTATTCCCGAGAAAATTATTATCCTCAATTTCCGATTCGCGGTCATTGACGTATCCGGCATCAGCAAATAATCCGGTGTAAATGGCCAGGTGAAGCATATTGAATTTATCCACGGGCAAAAACGGGAACTTTAGCACGCGCGGTTTGAGCAATTGATAACGTAATGAAGCTTTTGCCATGCCATAACTTTGTCCGTCGATCACGTAATATTCATAACCACGAATATAAGTCCCGAACCCGAGTGCGCGTTGATGGTAGTAAGGAACATTTTTAGCAGGATTCCATCGCGCGCGTAACATTCCGCTGCCAAAAATCCTCGGGAAAAATTCCATGTATCCGCGAATGCCGGCAGCCATTACGAGCATGTTCAGTTTTTCATCCGACAAAATTCCGAGACCATGCTTTGTGATTTCAAATTCTTCAAAATGCCCGTGCAAAGGATACGCTTTTATGTCGCGATAATCGTGCGTCGCATTATACGAAACTGTGAAATATTCCATTTTCGTTTCGCCTGCAATAAAATAATCCGGCGCAAGATCAAGCACCGTATCATTGACGATAAGGTTGGTATATCGCAGGTCAAGATTCTGCCGCCAATAAACTCCTTTACGGTAAGAAAATTTTATGCTGCCAGACGTCTCTCCCCTTATCCGGTCAATATTGTCCTTGTAAAAAACGAGCTTGTTGTTTACAGTCGCGTAAGAAACTTCGTGATTGCGCGTATATGTTCCGGTAAACGTAACTCCGATCGTTCTCTTTTTATCCATGTAAGGAATTGCATATTGTCCGCCGAATTGCTGCGAATAACCAAAACGGCAGATGAGCGCAATGGATTCTTTTCGTCCGCGGAAATTATATCGCCAAAGAAAAAAACCATAGCTCGCGCGATTAAAATTGTGCCCGTTCCGCCACCACACATTGAAGTTTTGTTCCTGAACCTCAAAGATCGGAGTGGGCCAGGTGTACCAGCGTTCCTTTACAATGATGACAATAGAAACAGGAACATTTCCGTCCGGTAAAGTATCGGGAAGAAATAAAGTATTGATGGTAACAAAATTAAAAAGCGCCGTATTGAGCAGGTTTTCTCTTGAATGTTTGATGCGGTCTTTAAGCTCAGTGCCTGATAAAATTTCATTCGCATGAAAAGAAAGTTCCCGCTCCATGATAAATTCTTTCGTCTGTTTATTTCCCGAAAAAGAAACAGCACGGATAGAATAATGAGAAGAATCGGAAAGCAGCGAATCCTGCGCAAACAGGTTACCGGCGAATACAAACGCAGGCAGGATAAAAAAAAGATTGGAAAGAAAAAGAAAATTCCGTGGAGTGAACATTTCGATGAAATTACAAACAGAAATCTTCCCTCGGACATTCAATATGCAACATTCAAAATCAGCTAATCCTGAATGTTGAATCCTTACATATTGATGTAATTCATAAACTCGTCATATCGGCTGCGCATATCTTCTTCGTACGAGCTCTGGTGGAAAGTCGCTTTCACAGTATAGTTGTATCTCGAAAAAGTCTGCAGGATGCGTGTAAGATCATCGCGGTTGACTTTGAGTGTTACTTCTACTTTTGTGGAATCCGGAATTCCTCCAACATAAGCGCTCAGAATTTTCGCATCATTTCCTTCCACGATCTGCGAGATCTGAGCAAGAGAATAATCTACATTATTGACTTCGAGCACCAATATTCCGCCCGGCTCGCGCACAGCGGCAAGAGAAGATAACTTTTCAGCGAGTTGCGGAAGAGTAATGGAGCCGACAAAATTTCCGGATTCATCGCTCACTGCAACAACATCGAGTGAAAGTTCGGCCATCAGCTTGAGTACATCATACGGATGCTGATTACCAAGCAAATGCGGCTTAAGTAAAGCAAGTTTGTGCGATCCGATCGGCGCATCCTGATCGTTAAGATCGTACAATTCATCATCGGAGATCATTCCGATAAATTGTTTTCCGTTAATCACCGGCAAATGCGAAACATGAAATTCATCCATCCAGCGTAAAGCTTTCTCGGCGGAATCCTGGATCTTAAGAGGCGGTATATCGTCGTTAATTAAATCGCTGGCAAGCATAGGGTCCTGTCTCTCCGGTTAAATCCGGCGTTTAGCAAAGTTATTTACTTCTTTGAGGATATAACGGTAGAAACATGAATTTTGTTCTCAGCAATTGATATTTGGTGGTTGGGGTGGGGTGATTGGTTAAAGGTGATTGGTAATTGGTGATGGTAACAGGAGATTGGGGATTGATTGGGTGAAAAAGGGATTATCAGCAACTTTCAGGCTCAGCAACCTTTTTACCAATCACCAATTACCTTATCTCGTAATTATTATAAGATTTTCGGCTCAGCAGCTTTTTACCAATCACCAATTACCTTATCTCGTAAATATTATAAGATTTTCGGCTCAGCTGCTTTTAACCAATTACCATTAACCAATCACCCCTTTCCGTACCTTTGTGAGGCTAAAATAAAAAGATGATCCGGTTATCCGTCAATATCAATAAGATCGCAACACTCCGCAACAGCAGGGGTGGAAATAATCCTGATGTTGTGAAAGCTGCTATGGATTGCGAACGTTTTGGTGCAGAAGGAATTACTGTTCATCCACGACCTGATGAGCGTCACATCCGTTACAGCGATGCGCGGGCAATTCGTCCGAATATCAAAACAGAATTCAACATCGAAGGGAATCCGCGCGAGCAACGTTTTTTAGACCTGGTGATGGAGCTTAAACCGCACCAGGTTACGCTTGTGCCTGATCATCTGAAACAATTAACTTCAGATCACGGCTGGGACACGATTGCGAATAAAGATTACCTGAAAAGTGTAATTGCTGAATTTAAAAAACACGGCATCCGCACCTCTGTTTTTATTGATCCTGTTGTTGCAATGGTGAAAGGCGCTGTGAATACAGGAACAGACCGCATCGAATTGTACACAGAATCGTATGCAAAACATTTTCATGAAGGAAAAGAAGCAGCCATCGCTCCGTATATCGATGCAAGCCGTGCAGCGGAACAAGTCGGAATAGGAGTGAATGCAGGACATGATCTTGATCTGCATAATCTCGCTTTTTTTGCAAAATGCATTCCGAATCTTTTAGAAGTTTCTATCGGACATGCATTGATTTCCGACTCGCTTTATTACGGACTGGAAAACACAATTAATATGTACAAGCGACAATTAACTAATCCGGAAACGGGGCATTCGAAAATTCAATCGTAAAAAATAATATTCTTTCTCAGACCCAACTAACTATCCGGATTTCCGGATATTCAAATTTTCAAATTATATGAATCTGTTCTTTAAAAAAACCGGCTCCGGGCAGCCGATGATCATTATCCACGGCTTATTCGGACTTTCTGATAACTGGGCAACGCTTGCAAAAAAATGGTCGGAGCATTACACAGTTTATACCGTTGATCTTCGCAACCACGGACAATCGCCGCATTCTGAGCAATGGAAATACTGGATCATGGCGGAGGATGTATTGGAGTTGATTGAAAATGAAAAGCTGAAAAATGTAATTCTTGTTGGTCACTCCATGGGTGGAAAAGTAGCCATGTATTTAGCGCTCGATTCGCCGCAATTAATTTCGAAGCTGATTGTTTGCGATATCGCACCGAAAAAATATCCGATCGAAAATCAGCATGTGGTAGATGCTTTGCTGAAAGTTCATCCTGAAAAATTAGCTTCACGCAAAGAAGCAGAAGAAATTCTTTCGAAAGATTTAAAAGATCCGGGTACAATTCAGTTCCTGCTGAAAAATCTTTATCACAAAGAAGAAGCCGATGGAACGTCCCATCTCGACTGGCGTTTTAATCTTCCGGTGATCAGCAAGAATCTTGCAGTTGTAGCAGAAGCAACCGACGAGCCGGCAAACAGCGATATTGAAACTCTTTTCATTCGTGGTGAAAATTCCGATTACATCAGGAAAGAAGATGAGGCGGAGATCAAACGTGTTTTTCCGCGCGCAATGATCAAAACTATTCCGGGTGCCGGCCATTGGGTGCATGCCGATAAGCCAGATGAAGTGTTTGATGCTGTGATGCAATTTTGTTTGTAGAAGAAGTTTGGGGTTCTGAGTTCCGGGATTGAAGTTGAGGAAGAATATTTGGCAAATTGAATTAACTTCGGTTTGTAATAATTTCTCCATGAAAAAACTTTACATCCTTTTCCTTTTTATTCTGCTCACTTCCGAGTCATTCGCCTACAGCAAATACTGGATCGTATTTACGGATAAAAATTCAACTCCGTATTCCATTTCCGCGCCTTCCGCTTTCCTTTCCGCGCGATCTATTCAGCGCAGACAAACGCAAAATATTCCCATCACTACTTACGATCTTCCCGTTGATCCGAATTATGTTGCACAAGTATTAGCAACCGGAACCGTAACGCTGAATTACAAATCGAAATGGATGAATGCGATTTCGATCACGACGACGGATGCAAACGCGCTTACTGCCATCGCTGCACTTCCGTTTGTGCAAAATGTCGGCCCGGTTTTGCGTGCCGGTCGTGCGGATCATTTTTCGGAAGCTGATGATGAAGTTCCGGTGAATATGCAGCTTGTTGGAAATGGTAATTCTGCTCAATCATACAACTACGGCGCTTCATTTGGTCAAGTAAATCAGATCAACGTAGATTGTTTGCATGATCTTGGCTTCAACGGCGCAGGGAAAATAATTGCGGTGCTTGATGATGGTTTTGCGAATGTAAATACGGTTACGGCTTTCGACAGCATTCGCATCAACAATCAAATTCTCGGCACGTATGATTTTGTTTTGGGTGTGCAGAATGTTTACAATGTCGGCGGTCACGGAACCATGTGTCTTTCCGATATGGCAGCAAATCTTCCCGGACAAATTATCGGCACTGCACCGGGCGCATCTTATTTTTTACTGCGAACGGAAGATGCTGCAACCGAATATCTGATTGAAGAAGATCATTGGGTGGCAGGCGCAGAATATGCTGACAGTGCAGGTGCGGATATTATTGCAACATCATTGTACTACACACAATTTGATGATCCGTCTCAAAATCACACGTATGCTGATATGGACGGACGCACAACAGTCTGCGCAATTGCAGCCGCTTTCACTGCGCGTGTGGGCATACTCACTTTTGCCTGCGCAGGAAATTCAGGATCATCGCCCTGGTTTTATATCGGAACTCCTGCTGATGCAGATAGTATTCTCGCAGTCGGTGCGGTGGATGCAAGCGGAAATCTTGCCGGATTTTCTTCCCGCGGGCCATCATCAGACGGAAGAATAAAACCGGACATCAGCGCGATGGGCGTGAATGCAATTGTTGTGAATTCAAGCGGCGCTGTAACTACCGCAAGCGGAACTTCATTTGCAACACCACTTTCTGCAGGAGGCGCTGCTTGTTTATGGCAATCTGCTCCAACCTATTCAGCAATGCAATTACGTCATGCGATTCACATGAGCTCCAGCCAATGGGCAAATCCCGATAATCTTAAAGGTTATGGCATTCCGGATTTTTGTTTGTCGAATATTATTCTTTCGCAATCGCAAGCTGAGATTGTGAATGAAAATTATTTTTCTGTCAGCCCGAATCCATCTGACGGAGAAATGAATTTTTCAATTTCCATCGCAGCAGGAAAAGCTGGTGAAATAGAATTATTCGACATGACCGGAAAATTAATCCGTGCTGTGAATATTCAGCCTGCACAAAACAACGTTGTTATGCATGCGGAAGATTTAAGTGAGGGAATTTATTTCTGCCGTTTGATGGTGAATGGCGAAATGGTCAGCGGTGAGAAGATTTCGGTGGTGAAATAAACCATTTAATCTTCGCTCTTTCGTTTATAACCAACTTTTTTAATTGGAACTTCCTTTTGTTGCGTATGTTCTTCCTCTGTCCGCATCAATTGCTTCAAAACATCAAAGACTTCCCTGATCGCTTCATCATGTTCTCCTATTTTTGAGTTTTGTTCCAGCACAGCTTTTTCCAGCTTTTCGATTTTCATAACCACATCTTTTTGCGAGATAAACAATTCCCGCATCCGCGTAAAAACCCTGATAATCTGGATATTTACATCGATAGCAGTATCACTTTTCAAAACGCTGGAGAGCATTGCAACACCCTGTTCTGTAAATACATAAGGCAATTTTCTCGTTCCACCCCATGCTTCCTTTCTCAAACTCGATATGCCAGATTGAAATATCAAATCGTTAGAAACGCTGTTTGAACTTGAAGTCACAGTTTGTGACTTCAAGTTTGGAGTCTCTCCATTTGAACTTGATATTACAAATTGTGATATTAAGTTTTCAAGTTCACCCTGAGTTAACTGAAACATAAAATCATCAGGAAATCTTCTTAGGTTGCGTTTTACTGCTTGATTTAAAACCTTAGTCAAAACATCATACATTTCTGCAAGATCTCTATCCAGCATTACCCGCTTTCCCCTGACAAAATAGATACGGTTAACGATCTTTTCTTCGCTTAACAAAACTGACTTTTCCATACGCTTTCATATTAAAATAGTACATAAAATAAAAAAAATCGAGGGCAAATAAAAGAAAATTTCATCACATAAGCCGTTTACAAACGACTAATCACGATCTTCGTACTTAATCTACGAATCAATAACTCATCCGCCACGGCGGACTCATAACTCATCCCGATGACAGCAGAAATCATTACCAACAAAGGCACGATGAAAGCTTCTTTCTATGAAAAAGACGCTCCGAACACTGTGGCTAATTTTGTAAAGCTTGCGAAAAGCGGTTTTTACGACGGACTTAAATGGCATCGCGTGCTTCCGGGTTTCGTGATCCAGGGCGGTTGCCCGAACACACGCGATGGCGCAACAGGAATGCCCGGCACTGGTGGTCCTGGTTACAAAATTGATTGTGAATTGGACGGTGAATTCCAGTTTCATGATAAAGGTGTTTTGTCAATGGCACATGCCGGACGCAATACCGGCGGATCACAGTTTTTCGTTGTACTTGGACGCAATTCTACTGCGCATCTTGACAGGCAACATACCTGCTTCGGAAAATTGACAGAAGGAGAAGATGTGCTCGACCAGATCCGCCCGGATGACACAATTGAAAAGATCATTATTCACGATTAAGAAGATTTGAACAGGATCATAACAGTGAAAACCGCTAATCCTGATTACTTGCCTCTTATCGCTTCAATCTCTCTTTAACCAAGAAAACCACGTGAATTGCGTGGTTTTCTGCTATTATTGTGTCTATGGAAAACCCGCAGGAAATGCCGCCTTACGTGCATTATGTTCCCGAACAAATTCCACCGAAACCACTTTACAATAAATTTCTCGAAGCCGGAAGAGAAGGAAAAAACAATTGGTGGAGATATTTAATTGGCATCGTAATCGTTTTTGCATTTTACGCCATCGGGCAGATTCCTTTTACGCTATATGGAACGTCAATGGCTCAAAAAAACGGCCATTCCATTGCGGAAATCCTGAAAAACCCGGAAAAGATCATTGATGCAAACTGGATTGGCGCACCGAAAGAAGTTGTGCTGATTCTTACACTCATCATGTTTGTTTTTGCCATGTTCGGTCTTTTTATTGCAGTCCGTTTTTTGCATAAAAAGAGATTTCGTGCAGTAATCACTTCTGCAACAAAGATCCGCTGGAAAAGATTTGCAATAACCGCATTCATTTGGATGGCACTTTGTTTTATCGCACAATACATTTCCATGCAGATGTATCCCGATAATTACACGTTGGTATTTAACCTTAAACCTTTTTTCATCACCTTATTAATCGGAATTGTGTTTCTTCCTATACAAACCTGGTGGGAAGAATTTTTTTTTCGCGGATATATTTTTCAGGGAATCGGGCTCATGACAAAAAATGCGGCACTTCCCATTTTAGTTACGGGAATTCTTTTTGCAGGAATTCACATGTTCAATCCTGAAGTTGCTGCGTACGGTGCGCTTGCCATGTTTCCTGCTTACCTGATTCCGGGAATTTTCCTTGCAATGATGGCGGCGCTCGACGAAGGATTGGAAAGTGCAATGGGAATGCATTTTGCGAATAACCTTTTCGGCACGTTTGCAATCACTACTTCTGACAGCGCGATCCAGGGCAATACGATCTGGTTTGCAAAAGGAATGAACCCCGGTGCTGATAATATTATTTTACTTGTTGCTTTTATTATCCTGATGGCAATTCTTTCTTTCACTAATAAATGGAAAATTCAAAAACTTTACCGTTAACCTCTTTCATGAAAAAAATAATTTCCTGCTTCCTGCCCCTTATTTTCCTGTCCCTTTTTTCATTCGCGCAGCAAGATAATACCTATCAATTCACTGTTGACCTTACGAAAGTTCATAAAGATCAGCTGACGGTAAATCTTGTGACACCGAAAATTACGGTTGACACAATTATTTACCACATGCCTGCAATGGTTCCGGGTACTTATAAAGTTTATGATTTCGGGAAATACGTTAAAGGTTTTAAAGCGCTGGATAATTCCGGGAAAGAAATAGCCGTTACAAAAACGGATCAGAATTCATGGAAAATTCCGAATGCAAAAACGCTCGCCTCCATTTCTTATGATGTGGAAGACAGCTGGGACACTGAACTAAAAGGTGAATTTATTTTTGAGCCGGCAGGAACAAATTTCCAGGCCGATTCAAATTTCGTTTTGAATAATCACCTGCTTTACGGCTACTTCGATGGAATGAAACGAAATACCTATAAAATAAACATCATTCACCCCGCTTCATTTTTTGGCGCCACCGGGCTCAGCAATGTAGAACGCACAGAAAATACAGATACTTATACTGTTCCCGATTACATGCAATTGGTAGATGGGCCAATGATGTACAATCGCCCCGACACAGCACACGTGCTCGTTGGCGGTGCAGATGTGCTGATCTCTGTTTATTCTCCACACAAATTGGTGAGTGCACATTTTGTTGCTGATAGCCTCCGAAAACTTTTAGACATGCAGCGTCAATATCTTGGCGGAACTTTGCCTGTTAAAAATTATGCTTTCATTATTTACCTGAATGGAAATCCTGATGGTTTTAAATCAGGATCATTCGGCGCACTGGAACATTCTTATTCTTCCATGTATTGCCTTCCGGAAATGGACCAGGCTTCGCTTGCACAAACTATTGTCGATGTTTCTGCACACGAATTTTTTCACACACTTACGCCGCTCAGCATTCACTCGCAGGAAATCGGCGACTTCGATTACAACAATCCGAAAATGTCGCAGCATTTATGGATGTATGAAGGGCTGACGGAATATGCTGCACATCATGTACAGGTAAAATACGGCAACTTAACACTGGAAGATTTCCTAGGCGTTATGCGCAGCAAAATGATCAACGCGGAAGAATACAACGAAGAGCTTTCCTTTACAAAAATGAGCAAAGGCGCGCTTGATAAATATGAAGATCAATACAACAACGTGTATCAGAAAGGTGCGTTGATCGGAATGTGCCTGGATATTCGCCTGCGCCAGTTATCGGGAGGAACTTACGGAACGCAGAACATGATGATGGATCTTTCTAAAAAATACGGTACACAAAAATCTTTCGTGGACGATTCATTGTTCAACGATATTGTAAAGCTGACGTATCCGGAGATCGGCGATTTTTTCAGGCGTTATGTGATCGGCGGTGAAGACCTGCCTTACAAAGAATTGCTCGAAGCCGTTGGTATTGATTACAAACGCCGGGGAACAGAAGAAGTGCTTGATCCTTTTGGCGGATATGGTTTTCGTCTCGACCAGGACAATAATATCCGTCTGTGGCCGGAAACAGTAAATGATTTCGGAATAGAAATGGGTTACCAGAAAGGTGACGTTCCTGTTTCGCTGAATGGGAAAGCAATTACTTTATATACCATTGACAAGTTGCTCGCCAATTACGATGCAACGGCAAAAGAAGGTGATAAAATCACGGTGAAGATCAAGCGTCTTGAAAACAATAAGTGGAAAACAAAAAAACTGAAAGGCAGAATTCATAAAGTAACTGTTGCGAAAAAGCATATTCTGACTCCAAAAGAAAATCCAACGCCGGAACAATTGAAGCTTAGAAAATCGTGGATCAATAAATAGTTAAAAACTCCGGACTAAAACATGCCCGCCGCACTTGTCATAAATAAAAAGCAGCTTTACTGGCAATGTCAGTTAGCCGGTTGGTTGCTTTATGTTGTGCTCAACGGTTTTTTTATTTTCCTGAAAGGCAATTTCACCAGCACCTACGCCTTTTCATTGATCTTCGTTTTTCTTTTCGGAATTCTGCTTTCACAAACATTACGCTGGTTTATTATCAGGTTTAATCTGCTTCGGCTTTCCATTCCGAAAGTTATTCCGATCATCCTTGTGAGCAATCTCCTGATGGCGTTGTTCATGACCTTTATCCAGGACGGATTCGACAGCGTTGCAACTGGTTTAAAAATGAGTAAAGCCAATTGGCTGTTTACTGTGAGCAATTACACGCTTTTCTTCCTGGTCTGGTCAGCGATTTATTTCGTGGTACATTTCGTGGAAAATTATAAACGCACCGAAATCGAAAAGTTCAAATGGATGGCAGCCATTCAGGAAGCGGAATTGACAAAATTAAAATCGCAGCTGAATCCGCATTTTATGTTTAACGCGATGAACTCTATCCGCGCACTTGTCGGGGAAAATCCGGCAAAAGCAAAAGAGTCCATCACGCAGTTTTCCAACCTGCTCAGGAATACGCTGCAGATGGGAAAACAAAAATTAATTCCATTTGCGCAAGAGTTGGAAGCGGTGAAAGATTACCTTTCCATTGAAGGTATTCGACTCGAAGAACGTTTAGTTGTAGAATGGAAAATTGCACCGGAAACAGAATCGATGGACGTGCCGCCGCTCCTGATCCAAACGCTTGTTGAAAATGGAATTAAACATGGCATTGCAAAATTACCTGAAGGAGGAAAACTTTCGGTTGAATCAAAAAGAAATGGCAGTGGTTTGGAAATTATCATTCGTAATTCAGGTCAATACGATGCAATGCTGGTTCCTGAAACCGGTTACGGAATGCGTAATGCAATTCAACGGCTTTCGCTTCTTTATGCAGGGAAAGCAACGCTGGAGATCAATAATGAAGATGCAAAAACAGTGATCACAAAACTTTACATCCCGGATACGACAGCTGAACCAGTTTAAACAAATGCTTATGAAAGTAATTATCATTGACGATGAACGTTTGGCAAGACAGGAATTAAAATCCATGCTTGCAACTTATCCCGGAATTGAAATTATTGGTGAATGTGGTGATGCGAAAAGTGCGATTGAAACCGTTAATACACTCAAGCCGGATGTAATCTTCCTTGACATACAAATGCCCGGCAAAACAGGTTTTGATCTGCTGGAAGAGCTGACCTTTGTTCCGGAAGTTGTTTTTGTAACTGCGCATGATGAGTACGCAATCAAAGCGTTTGATGTAAGCGCACTTGATTATTTACTCAAGCCTGTTCAACCCGCCCGCCTTTCCGACACGATTAAAAAATTAATGTCGCACCTGGCCGAGCAGAAAAATGCGCCGGAAAATTCCAATGCGTTAAATGAAACGGACCAGGTGTTTGTGAAAGACGGAGAACGCTGCTGGTTTGTAAAGCTGGGTGAAGTTCGCTTGTTTGAATCAGAAGGGAATTATGTGCGTTTGTATTTCGGCACGAGTAAACCATTAATTCTCCGTTCGCTGAATTACCTTGACGAAAGATTAAACAACAAAACATTCTTCCGCGCGAGCAGGAAACATATTATCAATCTGCAGTGGGTGGAAAATATTGAAAGCTGGTTCAATGGCGGATTGCTTGTGAAATTGCGCGGTGGTGAAACGGTTGAAATTTCAAGGAGGCAGGCGGTGAAATTGAAGGAGATGATGTCATTGTAAAATGTGCAAATTAAAAAATATGCCAATGTGCAAATGGAATTTGGACTATGTGAAAGCACCTTTTTGTATATTTATTGCGATAAATCTTAGAACTCATAAATAAAAATGGAGCGGCCGCATTTAATTAAGGATCCGGAAAAAAGAAGGCGGGTTGCGCATTTGGTGGCAGCAGCAACTATCCTGGTGCATGCTTATGAAAATTATGAAACAGGTCATCATTCGTGGCAATTGTTTGCGCTTGCGGGATTCGTCGTACTTGTACTTGCAATTTTTCATCACACCATTGAAAAAAGAATTCATTGGATCGATGGTGTGTTTTTTGTGATTGAAGGAATGTTGTCATTCGTTGTGTCCTTCGATGACTTCCATCATGGAAAAAAAGCGCTGCCGATTACCTTATTATGCCTGGGGATTTTCCAGTTTTATATGGCCTATAAAAAAGGGAAAAAAGGTATTGCAAAGACTCATAAATAAAACCGCTTTTGTTATTTCCAATCTAAGAGTTACTTGAACACATTACCTGTCAGCCCGCCCGCACCACTGAATTGGTCGTCAGCGCTAAAAGATAAAACGTTCAGGCAAAAACTTTTCATCAGCCTTTTCCTTCTCCTTCTTGTTCTCCTTTTTTTCTTTTTCATCCTTCAATTCGCAGAAGAACGCAACGGCATTACCATTGAAAAAGGCTGGCTCACAGGAATAATTCCGCCGACAGATTTTTCGACATGGATCTTCACATTCACCTACAGCGCCACCTTATTGGGATTGATCTGTTGCTTTCTAAAACCTGCGACTACCCAGCTGCTCATTCGCACCTATTTGCTGTTGCAATTACTACGTGCAATTACATTATTACTTGTTCCATTAAACCCGCCCGAAGGAATTATTCCGCTAAATGACCCTTTTCTTCACGCCACTTTTTACAACGGCAGATCCAACCTGAAAGATTTATTTTTTTCAGGACATGTTGCAACACTTCTGATGTTCATTCCCATCAGTACAAATAAATGGATACGATTGATCTTGGTAATTGCAGCAACAGCAACAGGAATTCTACTTATTGCACAGCGTGTCCATTACATGCTGGATGTGATCGCAGCGCCGGTTTTTACAGTTCTCGCTTTTCATTTTGCAAAACGGTGGACGAAAACGCACGGCGCTTAGCCAGTAAAATCATTGCATTACTTCTTCAGCGGATGTTTCTTCTTCAACCACAATCTCCACAGGAAGAAAAACAAGCGCAATAAAAAGAATGACTATTCCGAGAAAAATAAAAAGAGGAAGGTATTCAGGTTGATGCATGGGTCTTTGTTTTCACAAATTACCACTTCCCACATTATTCTGGTCTGAACGTAAGATGAAGAAATTGTTGTGAAATTTCAATCACGGTATTTCGCCGTATGTGCAACGAGGTCGGGGAAAAAATCGCGGAAATCTTTTTCGAACAGTGGATAATCTTTCTCCAGTGCAGCAGCAGCAAATTCCATTTTTGACTCAAACTTTGCCCTGCGCGACATTCCCGTAAGCACCCTGTGAATTCCTTCGAGCTCCTTATATGCCATCAGCCAGTCGTGATCTTTCATGAACGGAAGCAGGTGACGCGGGCGCTCGGGAAATTCGGAAATATGCGCTTCAAGAATGGAATAAATGCGCTGAGAATACACTGGAAGCGGTTCAGCAGAAAATTCCGCCCAGTTACGGGCCAGGAAATGATCGTAAAAAATATCCACGATCACCCCGGAATAATGATTAAATACCGTTCGCAGCCTCGCCTTGCTTCTCGAAGTAACCGGGTGCGTATCCGTATAAAAATCGATTTCCCTGTGCATCCGGATTCCCTGCTGTAGCTCTCCAGTAAAGGCTTCCAGCTGTTTTCCCTTTACAGCATCCGCGATGAAATTGCCCAAAAGGAGGTGCTCGTGGGTACCGGAAAGGTAAAAATGTGCCAGGTAATTCATAAAAGATAAAGGTACAAGCCTTTTCGCGGTAACGCATTATCAATAACTTTGCAGGCGTAAATAACAAGATGCTCAGATACTCTTTTCTATACCGGCTTATTCTTCTGCTTTGTGTTCCGGTTTCAATCACCGCACAAAACGGCCCTTCTGCAACTGATCTTCCTGCAGCAACTTCCATCGTTCCTGTCGTTACACAGGATACTGCATTACACCTGCGCGACAATTCGCAACCTTGGACGTTGCAGGAATGTGTGACGTATGCACAACAGCATAATATTTCTGTGCAGCAACAACAACTCAATGTGAAAATGGCGCAGGCGAATGTGCTGGCCAGCCAGGGAAGTTTTCTTCCGAACCTCAATGCAGGCGTTTCACATACGTACCA
>JBDSHN010000057.1:0-96990 GCA_039918435.1 Bacteroidia bacterium
CGTTCCACCTGTACCATGAATTTGCGCGGATTCGCCACTCATCACTTTTGCAGAAACAGCATCTGCTTCTTTTTCATCCGCATCATCGGGCGCGCTTACTTCTAGCGATTTTTTTTGAATAGCAAGCAGTTGCTCATGCACTTCATTCCAATGCTCCTGGTCACGTTCCTGCCGGATGGCACGCTGAATCTGTTCCTTGCGCCTGTCTATATATTCCATTCCTGTTATTGCAGTTTATAGCCGCTCAAGGTAAATCATCTGAAGTTTTTATTTTTGGACAATTTTGGGCAAAGGTGACACCGAAATTTGTCGGTTTAAAAATTCAACTGCTTGAATTGCAACCAGTAAAGCGATTTAAAAACAGTGAAAGGTGACAGTATGGGAATTCCGTTGCCTTATCAATTTTCTGTGAATGAGGTGCTGCTTTATAGTTTATTCTCTCATAGTTTTAAAAACTCCCCTTAATCATCCATTCTGGCATATAGCCCGAAGCGGTTGTTAGTTTCCAGCCACGATCATTGGTAAGGGCTGCCAACTCACCCTTGCTATTTAATGTTTTCGATTTCAAGCGGTTTTAAATCATTCTTTCTCACCAGCTCAGGTGATGCAGGACGGAGTATTTCACCCGGGCCTCCAATTGCATGTTCGGGCTTTTTGATAAAAAGGCAATTGTCGCATTCCAAAAATAAGGACTTGCGCGAATCCATGAGTGCGCGTAGATAATCATGATTACAATTCGGACAAAGTACGTTTGTTTTGAAAACAAGGATATTCCAAAGTATATCCCTGGCAATTACTGCCCTGTCTATTGTTTCAGCATGTGGCTTTAACAAATCATTTTGAAGAATCTCGTCAAGCGAATACCAGATCCCGGGAAACGCCGGATTATTTATTCCTTCAAAATACCTGAGATAATCGTCGTACAGTTTATTTATATGAGAATCATCCTCAGCCTTAGCTTCTTTTGACTATGACAATAATAATTCGACTAAGTCTCCAGCTTTCAGATTATGCTGATGCTGGAGAACGTGCTCCTTGAGGTTATTCCATTTATCGATTAGTGTGTTTTTCATGGAATGAAAACTTAACCCGTTTTTGTCACATCAAACAGTCGAATTTGCCATTACAAACCTTCGGATTTTTGTTTGTATCAAGATATCTTTGAGCATATTTTAGATTTATACAGTATGTATTTCTGCAACAAAATCGCTGTTATAATTTAATCTTGTCCGCCGCCGTATATTTCCAACTTGGAATCTATCGAAAATTATTCTGTTATTTCTCTTCGAATAAATCAGGATATCCCCGAATAAATCCAAGCAAAAAGCCAGATAGATGGAAATGGATTCTTATGAATTTTTTTTGTCCGCTTCCTTCCCGATAATAATAAATTGGAGGATCTTCGCCTTCGTTTAATTTAAAAAACGCAAAGACATATCCCTGGCTCATCCAAAAAACGAAATCCTCTTTTCTCAATTTTTCCGAAAACTCATTTTCTACCAAAAGATCTTCTGCCCAGTTTTTCAAATCAAAAATTTTATTGATAAAGCAGGAATGCCCTCGTAGAAAGCCATCCGGAGTCCCTCGGCCCATTGTTTCAAGATATTCAATGTAGGCTGCTGGTAACTTTTCTCCAGCGTATTCTTTCACTTTATCCACTTCTTCCTTAGAACAAGGAACCAAAGTTATATTTTCGGATTTCGCTTCTTGAATTACTTTTCTTAGATAGTCTATCATGACATTTCTATTTTATTTCAGGAATTACTTCGACACGAGTAATTGTTATGTTCGGAAAATCCAATTGAAATTGATCAACAACATCAAGACAATTTGTGCAATATGCACGCTCCGAAACCAATTCAATTTCTCCAATAATATCGGGAGTATTCTTATACCTTTCTCTTAAATATTCAATTATTTTGTGCTCCGTATGTTCTGGGAAACCAGGATTTGCTCCTTTATAATAAGGATCGTTAACGGGGGTAAAATTCCCTTTTTGATTTAATTGATTACCAGGATATTTACCACTAGTGGTATAAAGATAGATTGTATCATCCCCCATCTTTCCTTTAGCATAAGCAACATTTCTATCACCTCCTGCGTTTGTTTGGCGTCTAAGTTTAGCTATTGTCTCAACATCATCTTTGGTCGCCGTTCTGGATTTTCTCTCGACCTCACCTTCTTTGTATTTGTAATCCAAACCATGCCGTTTATATGCCTGACGAACTTCTTCCCGCTCTTGAACGGCAAGCGTTTTAGCACGCTTCCGTTTTGCTACCACACCCAAATCCTCCCCATTCTGCAATGCCTGCTTAATCTCCAACTCGGTCAACTCATCTACCATAAGCATTGTAGCAGGAGATCCCTCCAGATTTTTTAATGCTTCCGACGAAACTCCTTTTTTAAGCAGGCTTGTTCTTGTACTGCGCATTTGACCGGCAGAAACTACAATGAATACACCGGAAACAAGCAATTGTAATAACAGGTATGAAAACTGTTGCTCTCTTCTTTCTTTTGGATCATTTTTTGTTGTTTCCAGGAACGCATTGATCTGCGAGATAGCATCTGCAGTTAACACCGCACCAGTTCCAACTCCGAACGCTCCTGACAAATAAAAGAATTGCTCTGCGCGGGTAGCTAACAATATACTTTCTGAAGCATTTGCAGCAATCTTTAATCCGGATCCGATTGCGATCATGAAACTGGATGCAAGAATGCCAATGTCAACTGCAATTGTCGTCCAATCCTGCTTGTCTTTTGTGCTTTGACTCCACAAATCTAATGCAACGCTGCCGGCACCTAAGGCAAATCCTACCTCGAATAAAACAGGCGTAAATTCCTGTAGGCCGGGAACGACAGCTGTAATTATACCAGACACAAAAGCAAGTCTCGATAACCATTCTGTCCATGTTACACCTTTCTCAATTAATGAATCCCCGTCAGTAATTATTTTTCTGACAGTCTCACCTTTAAGTTGTCCACGCATCCCGATGTTGGTCACATTCAGGAAAATATATCCAGGAGGATAACTTTGTCCGGTTTGAAAGTCATCAATAGCTTTGATTAAATTATCACCGACATAATCAGATTTGTCAGAGCCAGATGTTACATCAATAAGGCGGATTTTTTTATTGTCCTCTTTATCTTTTCCATAAAATAAATTAATCCCGATCGTATTGCCATATTCTGTACTTGTAAAGGTTGCCTGTAAAGGATGAACCGGTCCTTCGATTAGGGCGCTGAATTTATCAATTCTGGCAACCTGTTCTTTTGTTTTTTCCAACTCAGCTTTCAATGCACGATTCTTTTCATTTGAAAAGCTTCTGAAATACTGATCATAAGTTGATACACCGACCATTCTGCCACTCGCATCATAACGTTCACAAACAACGACATACCGATCGTCTTCAGTTAACTCAGACAGGTATGTCGGGAAAAGAATTGAAACTGACTTTTGCGGAGATGGGTCAAACGGAGATAATGGATGATAAACATTTGTCCCATCCTCCATTTTATGATCATGTACATTTGCGAGTTCACTATCGGGGAAGTAAGAATTTCCACCACCTTTGTTATAAATAGGTAATATCCATTTGCGGTCAGGCATTACATACCAAAGGAAATTTGTTTCATTTGCCTTTGGCGTAATAGTATATCCTACTTTATTTATCTGGGACGTTCCCTGGGTATAAACATGCATCGGATTTTCTCCGGAGATAATTGATATTTCAGATGCTTTATTTTTTTGTGAAGACGGATCTCCATAAATTTCATTTTGTAGTTTAGCTTGCTCTAAAAGAAACTTTGTCTTATAAATATCGAGTGCATTTTCTGGAGGGTATCCTAATTCCCAGAATTTTGCCACCGCAATTTCCCGTGGCTCCACAATTTCAAAATAATCTCCCAGCAGCTGCTTTTCGTTGTCACCATTGTCAACAATAGCGTACACGGAATAAATTCCTTTGCTGTCTTTTGCATCAGTATCAAATTCCAGATCATTCTTATCCCCCATAAAAACATCGTGTCCATGCTTAGAACGCACAGATGTTTCACCATTAGGATACCTTACCACCCAATCATAAATGTGTGGTTGTTGTTCATGTGGAAGGCTTTTGAGGTATGTTTCATTGAACCGGCTGCTTAATTCGAATTTGTAAACAACTTTCATACCTACAGGAAGCGTTTTATTTTCCGGGCCTGTTATTTTTACTATACCATTATCTTTTTTTCGTGGTGGCGCTACTTTTTTTATTGCATCGATCATCGTACTATCGGATGATCTATTGAATTCAGGGTGCAAACGAAACAGGATATTTTGAAGATAAAATCCATATTGATTCTCGAAAATTTTATTCAATTCTTCCCTTTGGGCAAAAGAAAGATTATCCGGAATTAAACCGGCCAATTTTTTCTCTGCATCACCCTCCCCCGATTTCCAAAAAGTATCCTGTACCTTTTTTAAAGCGATATATGTATCGTAGATATTTTTTGCCAGAACTTTTATGTCTCCTTTATAATATTCCAACTCAATAACTACCTCTTTGACTCCACTAATAAAAACTTCATTTTTATTTATGAAGCCCTGGTAAACCATTTTAGTTCCAGCGTTATAAAAATCTGGAAACTGATTAACCTCGGCAGAAAACTCTATCGCAACTTTATAACTTTCCGGAACGTCGCTAAGAATTACTGCTTTGATACCAGAAGGGAAATTTTTCGGTGATGACAATTTAGCAGGATCCTGGCCTTCGTAAAAAGCAATTGTATCGCCATTAGTTGAATAAAAATAAGCTTGAGGTTTGCCCTCGTAGCCTTCATATGGCACCCGCTGAATCTTCCTGCTCACCCCCTTCCCCTGCTGCACCGTATGCACCAACTCATGCGCCAGCAACTCCTTATTCTCCGGTGAATCATTCTTACCAAAATAAATATCCTGCCCGTGCGTAAACGCTTTTGCATTCACACTTTCATTCATTGCATTCGCTTCACTACTTGTATGAATTTTTACGTCACTGAAATCAGCATTCATCCCCGATTCCATTTCACGCTGCGTGGAATCATCAAGCGATTGTCCGCCGCCTTTGCTGCTTTCTAATTTGGAATTAAATTCAGGAGTGGTTTCAAATGATCCTTCGCCTTTACGATTGATCGTCCCGCCCGTTCCATGAATTTGCGCTGATTCGCCACTCATCACTTTTGCGGAAACAGCATCTGCTTCTTTTTCATCCGCATCATCAGGCGCACTTACTTCAAGCGATTTTTTTTGAATAGCAAGCAGCTGCTCATGCACTTCATTCCAATGCTCCTGGTCACGTTCCTGCCGGATTGCATGCTGAATTTGTTGCTTTCGCTTGTCGATGTATTCCATAACTGTTACGGCAGTTCATAACAGTTCAAGGTACAGCAGTGCTGCTTTTTATTCTTGGACAATTTTTGGCAAAGGTGACACCGAAATTTGTCGACTTCAAAATTCAACTACCTGATTTTCAGCCGACAAAGCATCTTAAAAACAGCAAAAGGTGACAGTATGGGAATTTGGCTGCCGGAATTATTTTCCTGAAAAAGAGCAAAATTTAGTTGTGGGGTGTGTGATTTGTAGTTCAATACTATCAACCAATCAAGCCAGAGAATATCGATTTCATTTTGTTGTTGTATTTATAATACTCTTTAAACCCTTTTTCATAAACGAATCAATAATCAATTTCCTTGTTTAGCCTTTTCTCTTTAATAAGCATACCATAAAAAAAACCAAACAAAAACACGTCGCTCGAATGCGCAGAACCCTGATCTATAATTGCAAAAATAACACCATCACGGTCTTCTGCATCCTTAAATTGAAAATCTGTTTTGTAACGTTGATTAAAATCATCCATTACTTTTTTAACCAGGTCAGCATGCCCTGCTGGTATTTCAATACCATTTTTCATGTTTTTTTTATTCCGTCGATTAAAGTTATTTTGACATTAGAATACATTTTATTAAACTGTTGAATTACACCGGAACATGAAGGGCAATAGGTTCTTTCAGATGCAGGTTTTTATTCAAGGAAAGCAAGTTTCATAATGATCTTACTATTTCCCTTTTTCTTCTTTAATCACTTTTGTCCCTGTTTTATCGTAGTCTTTAGATACAACTACTTTACCGTGATTATAAATCGTCATCCACGATAAAGTACCATCTTCACGCCATTTCCACGTTGTGTCGTGTGCTAATCCACCATTTATTGACGTTAATATTTGACTATGGATTCCATTGGGATACCAAGTTTTTACTTTATATAAAGTATCCTGACCATAATAGATATCGCCATCCCATTGTAAGTTTTTTGTTTTTTTATCCCAACGATATTCCTTTATATGTTTAATACTGTCGTTATGGAAATCGAAATATACTTTGACATTCCATAAAATAAATTCAGTTTCATCACGGGATATATAGGAATCTTCAGTTCCATTAAGTGGATTCTTCTGATCGTTTATCCGGCTGTTATAATGCTTTAACATCCACCTGCCTTCACGTAAATCATTTGAATATTGACCATAAATAAAAGTATCCCTGTCCTGCATATAACTTGTGTAATTGCCATCACGTTTATATGCATTCATTGAAATCACTTCATAAATTTCTTTACTTGCATAATAGGTAGTATCAATCCAGGCTGAATCAGAAATAGCAATATTGATTGGTGGAATACTATTTTTTTCAGATGTAGCAGTATTGCAATTCAATTCTATCAAAACTATTAAAAACAAGAATGTCGATTTCATATTATGGTTTGTTTTTATTGTGGCCAAACTCTTACCAGGAATCCTGGGGCATAATAAACCGTTGTGACATCAGTTTTTACCCGGAATCCTTTCCCACCAACTTTAAAGAAATAGGATCCTGGGTGCTTTTTGCTTTCCTGATCAAATATAAAGCTATTTCGCTCTGTGGACCTCGCACTTCTATTTACCCCTGAATGTGTATAATGTATTACTAAGGTAAACTGATATTGACCTCCCTGTTTTAAATTTTTAGGTGATAATGGCGTCGCACCATGCCAGCGTAAGTTGAGTTTATCATTACCAACAGGCGGTTCATATAACACAACCTCTCCCTTTTCCGGTATCTCTTTTTCACTTTGAACTTTTTCCTTTTTGTTTTCGGAGCCTGGATCAGTATTTGTATTGGAACTATTACTCTTTTCTTTTGTATTCTGCGCAGGTACCTCTTTATTTTCAATGGTAGTGGTTACAGTATCCTTAACACCAGAAATTCCTGGTGCTGTCTCAGTAGTAGACGTTGAGTCCTTTCCGGTTGTAGTTCCCGTTGTCGTAGTTCCTGTTGTTGACGTCCCCGTTGTACTTGTCCCGGTACTTATCGTAGTTCCTGCACCAACTGTCGTTGTTCCAGTATCCGTTGTTGCTACTCCTGTGGTTGTTCCCGTATCCATTGTTCCTACTCCTGTGTTTGTTCCAGTATCCGTTGTTCCTGCTCCCGTAGTTGTGCCGGTAGTTGTTGTTCCCGGATCTCCATTCTGCGTTCCGGTGCCATTTTCTTTACCAGTGCCAGGATTGCCCGGTGTAAACGACGGATCTCCTTTACCTTTTTTGGGTGTGAAAAAATCTTTGAAGGCTTCCCACAGGTTTTCCAATCCTTTAATAATATCTTTCACAAGGTCCATCGGGTGTAAAATGTAATCGATGACTTTGTCAATTACCGCTTTTATTGTTTCTGCAATTTTCTTTGCGGTCTCTTTCATCCAGTTCCAAATCTCCTTACGGTATTCCCATATCAATTCAGCAAGATCCCAAATCAATAGAGCGACATCAATGATCATTAATATTTCTCCAAGGATCGGAATCGCGTAAGCAATGGCTTTAATAATTCGCTCTGCTACTTTTTTACCAACCCATTTGATCAGTTTTTCCTCTATATACCTCGCTGATTTTGCAATAATCCTTTCTTCAATCTTGTTTAGCTTATCCTTAAATTTTTTGGAAATATCTTTAACCCGCTCTCCAAACCTTTTCTCATACTTGGCTATATCCTTTTCTACCTTATCAAGCTCTTTGGTCAATGTTTTTGCAGCCCGGTTTTCTTTCTCTGCTGTAGCATAAGCATCTTTCATGGCTTGCTTTTCGGCTTCACCTGCTTTTCCGAGTTCTGTGGAACGGGTGGTTTTGGTTTTGATCCCGTCTTCAAGTTCACTAATACGCTGTTGATCTGCAGGCGAAGGATTGGTTTTTTTCTTTAATTTATTTAATTCCTTTCTGTCTTGAATAACTTCCTTGTCGAGCGTTTTCTGTTCATCGCGTAAAACATTTTTATTTTCTTTTGCAGCAGCAGCTTCGTCTTTAAGATCTTTTTGTTTTGACTCATGCTTCTCCTTTTCACTTTGTTTTGATTTCTGAAGAAGCTGGTCAGCAAAATATTTAGATAGCTGTTTAAAAAGGTTTACCGCAACTGTAACTTCTAAATTAAATTTGATAGTGCTTCCGTTTTCAATGCTATCCCATATTACAGGACACGCTTTTAGAAGATCATAAAGCAATTTAAATTGGGGCTTTTCTAACTGCTCCTTTGTAATAAAGTCGGCAGTTGCTAACAGGCCCACACTGAATACATCCAGGCTTGGCATATTACCATCTAGTCCCGCTTTAAGCATTTTCCAATTGCCACTGAGCGTACAATTTATAAGACCATCTTTTGAATCAGCAACATCTTGTTTTCCTGAAACGGCAGCAATCGAAGCTTCTGCGAAACGATTATTGAGTTTGACTTTTGCTTCTGTATCTAAAACATTTAATTTGGATAGATCTTCCGCCGTTTTCGCTATAGTAAAGTGTAGTTCAAGAAACGCTTTTGCTTCAACCGTGAAATATTTCGTATGGTCAATTTTATCATAGAATTCGCCAAGCAGACCTCTTAGAAAACGTTCCTTAAAATCATACTGCCACAGAATAACATTTAAGTAGGTCACCCTTTTAAATTGCCGCTGTAGCTTCGGCCGTACCCTTCCCTTCCCCTGCTGCACCGTATGCACCAGCTCATGCGCCAGCAACTCCTTATTCTCCGGCGATTCATTCTTCCCAAAATAAATATCCTGCCCGTGTGTAAACGCTTTTGCATTCACACTTTCATTCATCTCATTCGCTTCACTGTTTGTATGAATTTTCACTCCGCTAAAATCCGCACCCATCCCCGATTCCATTTCACTCTTCGTGGAATCATCAAGCGATTGTCCGCTGCCTTTGCTGCTTTCTAATTTGGAATTAAATTCAGGAGTGGTTTCAAATGATCCTTCGCCTTTGCGATTGATCGTTCCACCTGTACCATGAATTTGCGCGGATTCGCCACTCATCACTTTTGCAGAAACAGCATCTGCTTCTTTTTCATCCGCATCATCAGGCGCACTTACTTCAAGCGATTTTTTTTGAATAGCAAGCAGTTGCTCGTGCACTTCATTCCAATGCTCCTGGTCACGTTCCTGCCGGATGGCTCGCTGAATCTGTTCCTTGCGCCTGTCTATATATTCCATTCCTGTTATTGCAGTTTATAGCCGCTCAAGGTAAATCATTTGAAGTTTTTATTCTTGGACAATTTTTGGCAAAGGTGACACCGAAATTTGTCGACTTCAAAATTCAACTACCTGATTTTCAGCCGACAAAGCATCTTAAAAACAGCAAAAGGTGACAGTATCGGAATTTGGCTGCCGGAATTATTTTCCTGAAAAAGAGCAAAAAAAATCCCCCCGTCAGAGACGAGAGGACTTTTTGTTCTATAAAGAAAGAAACTTTTATGCTTCTTCTTCCATCGCTTCTTTTTTCGCAGCGAGGAGTTTTTCGTACTCGTCTTTCGATCCGACCACAAGCTTTTCGTAAGTGCGGTGACCTGTTCCGGCTGGAATAAGGTGACCAACAATAACGTTTTCTTTGAGTCCGTTGAGGATATCCACTTTTCCGTTGACAGCAGCTTCGTTGAGGACTTTTGTTGTTTCCTGGAAGGAAGCAGCAGAAACCCATGAATTGGTCTGCAACGATGCACGTGTGATACCCTGAAGAATCTGTGAAGAGGTTGCAGGAACAGCATCACGTGCTTCAACCTGCTTCTGATCTTTACGTTTCAACATGGAATTCTCATCGCGCAATTTACGTGCGGATATGATCTGGCCGGGTTTGATGCTTTGTGAATCACCAGGTTCAACGACAACTTTTTTGCCGTAGAGACGATCATTCTCTTCCATGAAATCAGCTTTGTTTGCAAGCTGTGTCTCAAGGAAAATTGTATCACCCGGATCAACGATATCCACTTTGCGCATCATCTGACGGACGATAACTTCAAAGTGTTTGTCATTGATTTTTACACCCTGCAAACGGTAAACTTCCTGCACCTCGTTAACAAGATATTCCTGTACTGCTGTTGGTCCTTTGATCGCGAGAATATCTCCCGGAGAAATTGAACCATCAGATAATGCTTCTCCTGCACGAACGAAGTCATTTTCCTGTACAAGGATATGTTTTGATAACGGAACAAGATATGTTTTGCGTTCGCCTGTGCGTGACTCAACCATAACTTCACGGTTACCACGTTTGATCTTTCCGAAAGTAACAACTCCGTCAATTTCAGAAACTACTGCAGGGTTTGAAGGATTACGTGCTTCAAACAATTCAGTAACACGCGGAAGACCACCGGTGATATCACCTTGTTTTCCAAGAGCACGTGGGATCTTAACCAGGATCTGCCCCGGCTCGATCTTCGCGTGATTGTCAACAACGATATGCGCCGCTACAGGAAGGTTATAGTTTTTAAGAATCTCAGAACCACCCATGATGCGGATAGAAGGATTCTTCGTTTTATCTTTTGTTTCGATAATTACTTTCTCAGCAAATCCGGTTTGCTCATCAGACTCTTCACGGAAAGTAACACCTTCTTCAACATGTTCGAATTCAAGCTTACCACCGAATTCAGAAACGATAACCGCATTGTAAGGATCCCAGTCGCAGATCACTTCGTTCTTTTTCACGTTCTGTCCGTTTTTCACATAAAGCTGTGAACCATAAGGAACGTTACCTGTTGTAAGAACGATCTTCGTATTGGTATCAATGATGCGCATCTCTGCAGAACGGCCGATAACAACATCAATCATATTACCTTCTGCATTCTTACGTTTTACAGTACGAAGTTCTTCGATCTCGATAATACCATCGTATTTCGCTTCCAGTTTAGAAGCAGCAGCGATACTCGACGCAGTTCCTCCAACGTGGAAGGTACGAAGTGTAAGCTGTGTACCCGGCTCACCGATTGACTGTGCTGCGATAACACCAACAGCTTCACCTTGCTGAACCATGCGGCCCGATGCAAGATTACGTCCGTAGCATTTTCCGCAAACTCCTTGCTTCGATTCGCAGGTAAGCACCGAGCGGATCTCAACAGATTCGATTGCTGTGTTGGCAATCTGCATTGCATAACCTTCAGTGATCTCAGAACCGGATTCGATAATGAGGTCGCCAGTTTGCGGATCGTATACATCGTGAACCGCTGTGCGACCGAGAATACGATCGTGCAATGATTCAACAACTTCTTCATTTTTCTTCAATGGAACTGCAATGAGTCCGCGAAGTGTACCACAATCTTCTTCTGTGATGACAACATCCTGCGCAACGTCAACGAGACGACGTGTGAGGTAACCCGCATCCGCTGTTTTAAGAGCAGTATCGGCAAGACCTTTACGCGCACCGTGAGTGGAGATGAAGTACTCAAGAATTGACAGACCTTCTTTGAAGTTGGAGATAACGGGATTCTCGATGATCTCCCCGCCTGACGAACCAGCTTTCGAAGGTTTTGCCATCAGTCCACGCATACCACCGAGCTGTTTGATCTGCTCTTTGGATCCACGCGCACCGGAATCAAGCATCATATACACAGGATTGAATCCCTGGCGATCTGACGACAATTGGTCAAGTACACGCTTGGTGATTTTATTATTTGTGTGTGTCCAGATGTCAATGATCTGGTTGTAACGCTCGTTGTTGGTAATGAAACCCAGGTTGTAATTGGATCTCACTTCTTCCACCTGTTCGTTAGCATCCTTGATCATTTTCGGCTTTTCTTCCGGAACGATAATGTCACCAAGGTTGAACGAAAGTCCACCTTTGAATGCCATACGGAACCCAAGCTCTTTGATATCATCAAGGAACTTCGCTGTTTTAGCCATACCGGTTTCTTTCACAATCGCTCCGATAATATCGCGAAGTGATTTTTTGGTAAGAAGTTCATTGATATAACCTGCTTCGAAAGGAACAACCTGGTTGAAGATGATACGACCTAATGTTGTTTCAATTACTTTAGGTAAAAGGTTATCGCCTTCTTTGTGATTCTGGATTTTAACGTGAACCCATGCATGAAGCTGCACGCGTCCTTCGTTGTAAGCGATAATTGCTTCTTCCGCGCTGTAGAATTTCAAACCTTCACCTTTAACAGTAACGGTTTCGTCTGTGCGCATTCCTTTGGTCATGTAATACAGACCAAGCACCATGTCTTGAGATGGAACCGCAATCGGCGCACCATTCGCAGGGTTAAGAATGTTGTGTGAAGCAAGCATCAGGATCTGTGCTTCGAGAATAGCTGCATTTCCAAGCGGAACGTGTACAGCCATTTGGTCACCATCAAAATCGGCGTTGAACGCTGTACAAACGAGTGGATGCAGCTGGATCGCTTTTCCTTCGATCAATTTTGGCTGGAAAGCCTGAATACCTAATCTGTGAAGTGTAGGAGCACGATTCAGAAGAACCGGGTGTCCGCGAAGAACATTCTCGAGGATATCCCATACAACAGCATCTTTTCTGTCAACGATTTTCTTCGCTGATTTAACTGTTTTCACAATTCCACGCTCGATGAGCTTGCGGATGATAAACGGTTTGAAAAGTTCAGCTGCCATATCTTTGGGCAAACCGCACTCGTGTAATTTTAATTCTGGTCCAACGACGATAACCGAACGCGCAGAATAATCGACACGTTTTCCGAGCAAATTCTGACGGAACCGGCCTTGTTTTCCTTTGAGGGAATCAGACAGCGATTTGAGGGCGCGGTTTGATTCTGTTTTAACAGCGTTTGATTTACGTGAGTTATCGAATAATGAATCGACAGCTTCCTGCAACATACGTTTCTCGTTACGGAGAATTACGTCAGGAGCTTTGATCTCGATCAAACGTTTGAGACGATTGTTACGAATGATCACACGACGATACAAATCGTTCAGATCGGAAGTAGCGAAACGTCCGCCATCTAACGGAACGAGTGGACGAAGCTCCGGTGGAATAACAGGAACAACTTTGATAATCATCCATTCCGGACGATTTTCAACGTGTTTGTTTGCCTGGCGGAATGCTTCAACAACCTGGAGACGTTTGAGCGCCTCGTTTTTACGCTGCTGTGAAGTTTCTGTATTCGCTTTGTGACGTAAATCGTAAGAAAGTTCATCCAGTTTTGTACGTTGCAATAAGTCATACAACGCTTCTGCACCCATACGCGCCACGAACTTGTTAGGATCCATGTCATCGAGGTGAAGATTTTCTTTTGGAAGTGTGTCAAGAATTTCAAGATACTGTTCTTCAGTTAAGAAGTCCATATATTGAATTCCATCTTCACCTTTAATACCAGCATTAATTACAACATAACGCTCGTAATAAATGATCATGTCGAGCTTCTTTGTAGGAAGTCCTAACAGGTAACCGATTTTGTTTGGCAAAGAACGGAAGTACCAGATGTGAGCAACAGGCACAGTCAGATTGATATGACCCATGCGCTCACGACGTACTTTTTTCTCTGTTACTTCAACACCGCAACGGTCGCAAACGATTCCTTTATATCGGATACGTTTGTATTTACCGCAATGACACTCCCAGTCTTTCACTGGTCCGAAGATCCGCTCGCAGAACAAACCATCGCGTTCAGGCTTGTAAGTACGGTAGTTGATCGTCTCCGGTTTAAGCACTTCACCGCTCGAACGTTCAAGGATGGATTCCGGGGAAGCCAGGCTGATCGTGATCGTAGAGAAGTTACTTTTTATTTTGATATCTTTTCGGAAAGACATGTTTTGTTTTGTTTTCGTTCGTGAAAATAAAAACTGAATCGGTTGAAATTAGTCGAGGCTGACGTTGAGCGCAAGACCGCGAAGTTCATGCAACAATACGTTGAATGATTCCGGGATGCCAGGTGTTGGCATATTCTCACCCTTAACAATTGCTTCGTAAGCTTTTGCACGGCCTACTACATCATCAGACTTGATCGTCAGAATTTCCTGGAGAATGTTTGCTGCACCGAATGCTTCGAGTGCCCAAACTTCCATCTCTCCGAAACGCTGACCACCGAACTGTGCTTTACCACCAAGCGGCTGCTGGGTAATGAGCGAGTATGGTCCGATAGAACGTGCGTGCATTTTGTCATCAACCATGTGACCGAGCTTCAGCATGTAAATTACACCCACTGTTGCAGGTTGATCGAAAGGTTCTCCCGATCCGCCGTCAGTTAAGAAGGTACGGCCATAACGTGGCAGTCCTGCTTTGTCGGTGTATGCATTGATCTCGTCAATGGTTGCTCCGTCGAAAATCGGAGTTCCGAATTTCAAACCAAGCTTCATACCAGCCCAGCCAAGTACAGTTTCATAGATCTGTCCAAGGTTCATACGCGATGGTACACCAAGCGGATTGAGGACGATATCAACGGTTGATCCATCATCTAGGAACGGCATATCTTCATCACGCACAATACGCGCAACAATACCTTTGTTTCCGTGACGGCCCGCCATTTTATCTCCCACTTTCAGCTTACGTTTTTTCGCGATGTAAACCTTAGCAAGCTGAACAATTCCTGCTGGCAATTCATCACCCACCTGTAAAGCGAATTTCTTACGCTTGTACACACCACCAAGATCATTGTTCTTGATGTTGAAGTTGTGAAGAACTGCTTTTACAAGCTCATTTGTTTCAGGATCGTTGGTCCATTTAGACTGATTCACGTTGGCATAATCAATTTTCTCAAGGACTTTTCCGCTGAACTTCGTGCCTTTTTCAACTACTTCTTCTTTGAGGTTGCTGAACACGCCCGGAGTTGATTTCCCGCTGAGAATTGATGTGAGCTTTTCAACAAGAACTGCTTTCAAAGCTGCTGCTTCAACTGCTTCTTCTTTATCGATTTTCTCAACGAGGGTTTTCTCGTCAGCTTTCGCTTTTTTGTCTTTGATAGCGCGTGAGAAAAGTTTTTTGTCGATGATCACACCACGAATGGATGGCGGAACTTTCAACGAAGCATCTTTTACATCACCAGCTTTATCGCCAAAGATCGCACGAAGAAGTTTTTCTTCCGGAGAAGGATCTGTTTCACCTTTCGGTGTGATCTTTCCGATAAGAATATCTCCTTCTTTCACTTCAGCACCAATGCGGATCAATCCGTTTTCATCAAGGTCTTTTGTTGCCTCTTCAGAAACGTTCGGAATATCTGCGGTTAATTCTTCAAGTCCGCGTTTTGTATCACGCACTTCCATCACGTATTCATCAATGTGAAGAGAAGTGAAGATGTCATCACGCACAACGCGTTCGCTGATAACGATAGCATCCTCGAAGTTGTAACCTTTCCATGGCATGAAAGCCACTTTCAGGTTTCTTCCCAATGCTACTTCTGCGTCTTTCGTTGCATAACCTTCACAAAGGATCTGACCACTTTTCACTTTGTCTCCTTTTTTCACCATCGGGCGAAGGTTGACACAAGTGCTTTGGTTGGTTTTGCGGAATTTAGTGAGCTTGTATGTTTTCAGATCGTCATCGAAACTAACGAGACGGTCTTTATCTGTACGGCTGTAACGGATCGTGATCTCTGTTGCATCAGCATATTCAACGAATCCTTCGCCTTCAGCCTGCCAGAGAACACGTGAATCTTTGGCGATAAGTCCTTCAAGACCTGTACCAACGATCGGCGCTTCCGGGCGAAGCAATGGAACAGCCTGGCGTTGCATGTTCGAACCCATCAGGGCACGGTTAGCATCATCATGCTCAAGGAAAGGAATCAAAGAAGCCGCGATAGAAGCAATTTGATTCGGGGCAACGTCCATCAACGTGATTACTTCAGGCTCTACAACCGGGTAATCCGATTCGTAACGTGCTTTGATACGTTTCTCGATGAAGTTTCCTTTATCATCAGTTTCTGCGTTCGCCTGCGCGATAGTACGCATATCCTCTTCTTCTGCAGTTAAGTAGATAACCGGCTTGTTGATATCGATCTTACCGTTTGTAACTGTGCGGTAAGGTGTTTCGATAAATCCAAGCTTGTTGATCTTCGCATAAACGCAAAGTGAAGAGATAAGACCGATGTTTGGTCCCTCTGGTGTTTCGATGGTGCAAAGACGTCCGTAGTGCGTATAGTGAACGTCACGAACCTCGAAACCTGCGCGCTCACGTGAAAGACCTCCCGGCCCGAGTGCGGAGAGACGACGCTTGTGCGTAATCTCTGCCAACGGGTTGGTCTGATCCATAAACTGTGAAAGCTGGTTGGTTCCGAAGAACGAATTGATAACGGAAGAAAGTGTCTTCGCATTGATCAGGTCGGTTGGTGTGAAAACTTCATTGTCACGAACGTTCATACGCTCACGAATGGTACGTGCCATACGGGCAAGACCAACTCCGAATTGAGAATACAATTGTTCACCAACTGTTCTTACGCGACGATTTGACAAGTGATCAATATCATCCACATCCGCTTTCGAGTTAATGAGCTCGATAAGATATTTAATGATCGCGATAATATCATCTTTTGTAAGAACGCGTGTCTCAGAAGAGGTAGTTGCTTTTAACTTCCTGTTGATACGGTAACGACCAACTTCACCAAGATCATAACGCTTATCGGAGAAGAAAAGCTTGTCGATAATTCCACGTGCTGTTTCTTCATCCGGTGGTTCAGCATTACGAAGCTGACGGTAGATGTGCTCCACGGCTTCCTTCTCAGAATTCGAAGTATCCTTCTGGAGTGTATTATAGATAATAGAATAATCAAGATTTGCGGCGTCTTCTTTGTGCAGAATGACAGATTTTACGTTGGCATCAACGATCAGATCCACATGCTGATTTTCAAGAATAGTTTCGCGATCGATGATAACTTCGTTACGCTCAATAGAAACAACTTCACCGGTATCTTCATCTACGAAATCTTCCACCCATGTTTTCAAAACGCGGGCAGCAAGTTTGCGGCCGATAACTGCTTTCAGAGCTGCTTTAGAAACTTTCACTTCATCGGCAAGACCGAAAAGCTCAAGAATCTGTTTATCACTTTCCCAGCCGATAGCGCGGAGAAGTGTTGTAACCGGTAATTTTTTCTTACGGTCGATGTATGCATACATGACGTTATTGATGTCAGTTGCAAACTCGATCCATGAACCTTTGAAAGGAATTACACGGGCAGAATATAGCTTAGTTCCGTTTGCATGGCGCGACTGTCCGAAGAACACACCAGGTGAACGGTGCAGCTGCGATACAATAACACGTTCAGCGCCATTGATAACGAAAGTAGCGCGCGGGGTCATGTACGGGATTGTTCCCAGGTACACATCCTGCACGATGGTTTCGAAATCTTCATGTTCCGGGTCTGTGCAATACAAACGTAGTTTTGCTTTAAGCGGAACACTGTAAGTTAATCCACGCTCGATACACTCATCGATTGAATAGCGTGGAGGGTCAACAAAATAATCCAGGAATTCGAGCACGAAATTGTTTCGGGCATCAGTGATTGGAAAATTCTCACTGAATACTTTAAACAGACCTTCGTCCTGACGATTTTCGCTGGTAGTTTCTAACTGGAAGAAATCCTGGAAGGATTTCAGCTGAATATCCAGGAAATCCGGATAATCGATTTGAGCTTTGCTCTTTGCAAAACTTATGCGTTGCTGTTTTTTGGTCGTTTCCAAAGCTTCGGAATTAATGCGTGAAAATAAATGCACTGTAAGCAACAAAAGGGTTTAGATCCTTCCTCATGATGGGAAGGATCTAAACCTAAATTCAGGTAAGAAGCGGATTACTTAACCTCAACTTCAGCACCAGCGTCAGCCAGTAACTTTTTGAGTGATTCTGCATCTTCTTTGCTAACACCTTCTTTGATAGGCTTCGGAGCGCCATCAACGAGGTCTTTTGCTTCTTTAAGTCCAAGTCCTGTTGCATCTTTAACGATTTTCACAATCGCCAGCTTTGTCGGGCCAGCCGCTTTGAGAATTACGTCGAATGATGTTTGCTCAGCAGCTGCAGGGGCACCAGCACCAGGGCCAGCTACCATTGCAGCAGCAGCAGCAGGTTCGATTCCATACTCGTCTTTCAATACTTTTGCAAGTTCACTTACTTCTTTAACAGTAAGGTTAACTAACGTTTCTGCGATAGCTTTTACGTCTGCCATTTTATTTATTTGGTTTTTGTGATTTAACTTTTGGAGTGAGTTGTGATGTTTGGTAATTAGTCGTGCAGCATTAGCTGAACGTTAGGAAGCTTGTTCCTCAGGTTAATGCTTTAGGAATTGATATCAGGATCTACCTGCTGGTCAGCTCCTGTCGGCGCTGACGATTCAGGTGTAGCTGTAGCTTCTGCTTCCGGAGCTGCTGTTTCTTCTGCGCCTGGCATTTTGCGGTCCTCGTTGGTGAGGGCGCCAATAACATTGCGTATTGGAGACAAGAGAGCTGCAAGTACGTCGCCGATAAGTTCGTTTTTCGATTTTATCGCTGCGAGTGCATCCAGCTGATCGTCGCCGATATAAATGCTTTGCTCAACGAATGCGCCTTTCAACACCGGCTTTTTGTTGGTCAGACGGAACTCTTTAATAAGTTTCGCTGGTGCTGCGGCTGAATCGCTGAACATGATTGATGTAGAGCCTTTCAACGTGGTATAAAGAGATTTGAACTCTTCATCGTTTGTACGCTCCAGCGCTTTTTGTAAAAGCGTGTTTTTTACAACAATCAGGTTTATCGATTGATCAAAACATTTCCTCCTCAAAGCGCTGGTCTTATTAGACGCAAGCTCAGAAGTATCGGCCAGGTAGAAATTCTTGCTTGCTGCAATCTTTTCTGCAAGGTCGTTGATGATTTGTGTTTTATTTTCTTTATTCATTTCGATGATCAGTTAATGATCCGATTATAAAAGACTGTTATGCGATCGATTTGGTTTCCACCTGAACGCTTGGGCTCATTGTGCTTGAGAGATAAATGCTTCTCATGTAAGCACCTTTTGCCGAAGCAGGTTTCAGCTTCAGAATCGACTGAAGGATTTCATTTGCATTTTCAGCGAGCTTTTCAACATCAAAAGAAGCTTTTCCTACAGAGGAATGAATGATCCCTGCTTTGTCTACTTTGAAATCGATTTTTCCGCCTTTGGAATCTTTTACTGCTTTTCCCACTTCCATCGTTACCGTTCCTGTTTTAGGATTCGGCATGAGTCCGCGGGGTCCGAGTACTTTTCCCAATGCACCTACTTTACCCATCATAGATGGAGTAGTGATAATTACATCAACATCTGTCCAGCCTTCTTTGATCTTGGTAATGAATTCATCACCTCCAACGAAATCAGCGCCCGCAGCTGTTGCTTCGGCTTCTTTATCCGGGGTACAAATAACAAGTACACGAAGAGTTTTACCTGTTCCGTGCGGAAGTGTTACTGTTCCACGAACCATCTGATTTGCTTTCTTTGGATCAACACCGAGGCGTATGCTCAGGTCTACAGAAGCATCGAACTTAGTTGTCGTAATTTCCTTTACGATCTTAGCTGCATCAACCAGGGAATACGACTTAGCTGCGTCGTATTTCGAGATGATCGCTTTCCTTTTTTTGGTCTGTTTGGCCATTTAATTGAAGTTGTGACGTACAAACGTCCAGATCTTTTTCGGGACTCCGTCGGGTTAAAAACTTCGAGAATTAATTTTCAAGCGGGTTCGTTCCCGTAACCGTGAAACCAAGACTGCGCGCAGAACCTGCCACCATGCTCATTGCTGATTCAATGGTGAAACAATTCAAATCGGGCATTTTGTTTTCAGCGATTGCACGCACCTGATCCCATGTGACTGATCCGACTTTTTTACGGTTGGATTCACCTGATCCGAGTTGCACTTTAGCAGCATCTTTCAACTGGATAGCAACAGGGGGATTTTTAAGGATAAATTCGAATGATTTATCGTTATAAACCGTGATGATAACCGGCAGAACTTTTCCTGCTTGTGCTTGCGTACGGGCATTGAACTGCTTGCAAAACTCCATGATGTTCACACCTTTCGCACCTAAAGCAGGTCCGATTGGTGGAGACGGGTTGGCAGCGCCACCTTTGATCTGAAGCTTAATTAGAGCACTTACTTCTTTTGCCATTGTGATTTTTTTACTTTGTTTCTGTTATTTGTGGAAGCAACGTAACAGCGAGTTAGGGCAGGTCTATTCTTTTTCGACCTGCATGTAATTAAGCTCAAGCGGTGTTTTTCTTCCGAAAATTTTCACCATCACCTTAAGCTTCTTCTTCTCTTCATTGATCTCTTCGATCACGCCTGAGAAGGTATTGAACGGTCCGTCGATCACTTTCACCTGCTCACCTACTACGAATGAATTGAGCATTGTTTCCTCTGCTCCTGCCATTTCGTCGACCTTTCCGAGAATGCGATTAATTTCAGACTGGCGCAATGGAACTGGGTCTCCTGTTTTTGAACCAAGGAACCCTATTACGCCTGTAATATTTTTGAGCATGTGCGGGATTTCTCCTACAAGCATACCTTCAAGCATGATATAACCAGGGAAGATGTTACGCTCTTTGCTCACTTTTTTCCCTCCGCGGATCTGGATAACCTTCTCCATCGGAATTAAAACCTGCGTAACATAGTCCTGCATCCCAAGACGTGAAATCTCAGAATCGATGTATTGCTTTATCTTTTTCTCTTTGCCGTTAACGACACGCAATACATACCACTTCTTAACCTGTTGTTCTTTTGTTTGGACCTTTGACATTTTTCCGTGGGGAACTAGTTGGTTATGAAATTCAATTATTAGAAAATGCTATAAAGCTTTTCCATCCCTTTGTTGAATGTAAAATCCATCGCAAAAACGACAACTGCAAAAATCAAGGTTGCAATCATTACGATGATTGCGCTTTCCTGCAGCTCTGTCCATGTTGGCCAGGTCACTTTGCGGAGAAGTTCATCTCCAACTTCCTGAAAGTAAACTTTGATTTTATTCATTGCTTTTCTTTTTTATTTCCTGCCTTTGCCTTGCAGGGTGATTCTTTGCACGGGAACCTGGACTCGAACCAAGATCAACGGTTTTGGAGACCGCTATTCTACCATTGAACTATTCCCGTTTATTTAGGCTACCGGAGGTCCTTTGGCAGAGAAAGGTGTTCCCCTTTATTGAGCGGGGAACACCTTCGATCTGCTGTGATCTTGTTCGTCCCTTGCGTACGCAGGAGATAAACAGGTACCTTTTATTACTTGATAATTTCAATTACCTGTCCAGCGCCAACAGTACGGCCACCTTCGCGGATCGCGAAACGAAGACCTTTATCCATAGCGATCGGAACAATCAGTTTTACTGTGATTGTAACGTTATCACCAGGCATTACCATTTCGCGTCCTTCCGGAAGTTCGATTTCTCCTGTTACATCTGTTGTACGGAAGTAGAACTGTGGGCGGTATTTATTGTGGAATGGCGTGTGACGGCCACCTTCTTCTTTTTTAAGAACGTAGATCTCAGCTTTGAAATCATGGTGAGGTGTGATTGAGCCAGGCTTCGCGATAACCATACCACGACGGATTGCATCTTTATCAATACCACGAAGGAGAAGACCAACGTTATCACCAGCTTCGCCACGATCAAGAAGCTTACGGAACATCTCAACACCTGTACAGGTTGATTTGAGTTTTTCCTCTTGCATTCCGATGATCTCTACATCTTCACCTACGTTAATTACGCCGGTTTCGATACGACCTGTTGCAACTGTTCCACGACCTGTGATAGTGAATACATCCTCAACAGACATCAGGAATGGCTTGTCTTTATCACGTGTTGGTGTTGGGATAAATGTATCCACAGCATCCATCAATTCCATGATTTTTTCAACCCATTTCGGCTCTTGATTCAATCCGCCGAGAGCAGAACCACGAATGATCGGAGTTTTTGTTCCAGGGAATTTATAGAATACAAGAAGATCACGGATTTCCATCTCAACAAGATCAAGAAGCTCTTCGTCATCAACCATATCCACTTTATTCATGAATACAACGATTTCAGGCACACCAACCTGGCGGGCAAGAAGGATATGCTCACGTGTTTGTGGCATAGGACCATCAGTTGCAGCAACAACAAGAATAGCACCGTCCATCTGAGCAGCACCTGTAACCATGTTTTTTACATAGTCAGCGTGACCAGGACAGTCAACGTGCGCATAGTGACGTGCCGCTGTTGAATATTCTACGTGTGATGTGTTAATTGTGATCCCACGTGCTTTTTCTTCCGGTGCGTTATCGATTGACGAAAAGTCGCGGACTTCCGCGAGACCTTTAGATGCAAGTACAGTTGTGATTGCAGCAGTAAGTGTTGTCTTACCGTGGTCAACGTGACCGATGGTACCAACGTTCACGTGTGGTTTGGAGCGGTCAAATTTTTCTTTTGCCATTGCTGTTGTTTTTGGTGTTGATTATTGTTTGTGTTTCGTAATGTTTACTCTTCAATATTTTTTTTCTGCCAGGCACCATTTCCCTTTGGTGAGCCGTTACTCACTAAGCTGAAGCTTTCGTGAGCCGATGGGGGGAATCGAACCCCCGACCTCTTCCTTACCAAGGAAGTGCTCTACCACTGAGCTACAGCGGCGATGATCAGGAGATGCAATGTACTTCTGCTTTTTTTCATTTCTACCGGCCTTTGCCGTTTTCATTTTGTTCTTCTGAGCGGAAGACCGGGCTCGAACCGGCCACCTATAGCTTGGAAGGCTATCGCTCTACCAAATGAGCTACTTCCGCTTATTTTTATCGTTTACGACTGATGCTCTACCATCCCGATAGCTATCGGGAGAGCTACTTCTGCTTATTTTTATCGTTTACGACTGATGCTCTACCATCCCGATAGCTATCGGGAGAGCTACTTCCGCTTATTTTTTTAACGGGGTTTCACTGCCGCTAATTTACCTTCCGGTTTTTCACAACTGCAATTGTTCCTGTAGCTGTTTTGTGGGGAGAACAGGATTCGAACCTGTGAAGACTAAGTCAACAGATTTACAGTCTGTCCTCGTTGGCCGCTTGAGTATCTCCCCTCGAAGCCATTGATGAAGTGATTTACTTAGTTCCCCTGTGACAATTGTTCATTTTTCAAAAAAAATGAGCCGGCGAAGGGATTCGAACCTCCGACCTGCTGATTACAAATCAGCTGCTCTACCAGCTGAGCTACACCGGCTATTAAGTGTCAGTCACGAGGATGTGCCTAAGTGATCATCACGCATACATCTCCTGATTTCAAAGAACTTTAGAGGCTTTTTTATTGGATGCCCCTCAAAAAGGACTGCAAATGTACAATTATTTAATCACCCAACAAATCTGAAATTATTTTTTTTAAGTGATTTTCAGCCTTTTTGGGGCTCGATCATTACGATTCCAGGCGCAATTCTGTTTTCAACAGGAAAATAATTCACCGGTACCAAAAAAAACGTCCCGTTTATGGCGGGACGTTTTTGACTGAATGGGCATTATTCAGCTCAAATTCCTTTTTGTTTTTCTTTATATCGTTTCACTTGCTTTGAAAGCGCTGAAATTCCCGTGTCAATCGCTTCTTCAAAGGTTTTGCATTTTCGTTTTACATAAAGATCATTGCCGGGAACATTCAATTTGATCTCGGCAACTTTATTTGTTGAATCTTCCGAATTATCAAGGCGAAGAAATACTTCACTGCTGATAATTCCATCATAAAAGTGATTAAGTTTTGTTACTTTCTCCTCGATAAACCCCAACAACTTGCTGTCGGCAGTAAAATGGATGGATTGAATCTGGATGTTCATAATTGTCCTCCTGTTTTTGGAATGTTTCGGATATGATCCGTCTTTAAATATTTTTATGCGCGTGGATGCGCTTTATGATAAATTGCTTTTAATTTTTCAACCGTGTTGTGCGTATAGACCTGCGTGGCTGATAAATTGGCGTGACCAAGAAGTTCTTTGATTGCATTAAGATCGGCACCGTGATTAAGCATGTGAGTAGCGAAAGAATGACGTAATACATGAGGTGACTTTTTATTGATCGTTGTTACAAGACTAAGGTAGCGGTTGACACGGGTGTAAACAAACTTTTCGCTGAGTTTTTTTCCATCTCTTTTTTGCAGCAGCAATCCGTTTTTCTCATCAGGAACTGGCACATTTCCCTTCAACTTTTCGTTAATAAAATGTTTGCCAAGCTCGATCATTTCTACCGTCAGGGGAATGATTCTTTCCTTATTGCGTTTCCCCAGCACTTTCACCGTTCCTTCAACTGGCTGAAAATCAATTTGTTTAAGATTAATAAGTTCCGATAACCGCATCCCGGTTTCGTAGAGCATGCCAATTATCAAACGCACTAGCAGCGCATCAAACGCATCAGCTTCCGTCTCTTCAAAAACATTCTTATCCAGTAAATTTCCCATCTGCGATTCCTCTACAAAAACCGGTAAACGTTTACCTGATTTTGGTCCCTGGATCTTAAGCATCGGATTGAGGCTGATGACCTCGTTTTTAAGCAAAAAATGAAAATAAGTGCGGAGCGTAGTGATCTTGCGATTGACTGAACGCGGTGTAATGCCATTTTCCATCAAAGAAGCAATCCATGTGCGGATAATGGGATAATTGGCTTCCTGCGGTGGTAGATTTTCGTAAGTTGTAGCTAAGAAATCGCGGAACTGGATGAGATCGGTGCGGTAGGAAGTCAGCGTATGAGGGGAAAGCCGCCTTTCGAATCCGAGGTAATCAATAAAAGGGTCAAAAATATCAGGAGCGTCGTTCACAAATAGCTATAAAAAGAAATACACACAATTGTACGGATTCCGGTTAAGGAAGTTCGCACAAATGTGTGTAGATATGTTAATTGATCAATCGCGCTTATTTCGCGATTTACAATTTATATTTCTTCAGCAATCTGTAAACCTTGCTTGTAAATCGCTTTCAGCTTTGTTTCACGCTTACGGATAGAAGGTTTTGTGAATTTCTGACGATCACGCAATTCGCGTACAACGCCTGTCTTTTCAAATTTCTTCTTGAATTTTTTGAGAGCTTTTTCGATTGACTCTCCTTCTTTAACTGCTACTACTATCATTGTGAGTTGATTGTTAATTTTATCAGGGCTGCAAATGTAGAAAAATCTTTCGGATTATACAAACCCGTATAATCTTTTTTAAAAACCGGCGTTATTGAGCGGTGAGTCCGTAAGAAAATAAATTTTTCAGTTTTAAAGAATTTTCTAATCCATTTAATTTACCTCATGATTACTACAAAAAACCTCCATTTTAACCTCGCTTTCGCCTTTTCTCTCCTGTTTTTAACCGGTGGCGCACAAAGTTCAACCTTTTCCAAATATTTTGCTTTTACCCTGAACAGCCAGATGAGCACCTCCACGTTCACCAATTGCCATGAACTCAGGCACCAAAATGGCTACCTGCTTACCGCAGAAAAATATACCAACCAGAACATTCGCAATACCATGCTCATTCGCACGGATACTTCTTTGAATGAGCTCTGGACAACTATGCTGAATTTCAGGTTAGCTGCTGCGCCTTTTGATAATATTCAATTTAGTGATGTGGGCGAATTGCTCAATGGAAATTATTACCTCTTTGGCCAGGCCGCCGTTGTGGGAGATCCGTATTACGTTATCTATGTTTTCGATACCACGGGCACTGTGATTCATTATACTGCTATTCACGACACACTTAATTTGAGTAATCTGGCAGTGATGACTGACCTTAAAATCTCTAAAGACAGCAGCCTGATCATTACACTTTCGGAATATGAAAAGTTCGGATTTTACCGACTGGATCAAAATCTGAACCTGATATCCAGCGCTGTGTATTCGAACAACTTAGGCGTTTTTGGAGGAAGAGGTAGCTTCCTGCTTGCGGATTCCACCATTTTATTTCCGGGTGATTCGGGCGGATTGATTCTTACAAAAACCAATCTGAACAACTCCATTATCTGGACGTACCGCTATCCGGAAGTTGGAAAATGTTTCACCATGTGCCAAACAGCTACCGGCTCAATTTACATCGGAGGCGCTGCATATCCACCAAGTGGAAGCGCAGTTTCTTATGTAGCAAAAATCAGCGCGACCGGTCAGCTCATCTGGTATCATACTTATCTCATGGCAAATAGTCTTACCATGAGTGCCATTTGGAATATGTATCGTGATGGAAATAACCTTATGCTGTATTCCGATAGCGTAATGTTTAAAATAGATACGCTCGGCTTCCCAATTGGCAACGGCTTTACCGTAAACAGTGATAATTACAAAGTCATGAAACCATGCGGCGGAAACGATTTTATGCTCGCCGGACCTGTTTATCAATCAACGCCTCAAGCTTACAGGCACACCATATTGCGTTTTGACATGAACACCGTTTCTGGTTGCCTGCTGCCACGTGCTATGGTAACAACAGTAGCTTCAAGTCAGCGATTGCCAGCGATTCCTCATGCATTAGCCCACGGAATTCAAAGCGAAATAATTCTTTACTCCGACACAACGGTTCAAATGGATTACGACTTTTTTTATGGTTGTCCAATAACCGGCGTAGGTATTTCAGAAATTTCAGAAGCGATAAATACATTTTCTGTTTTCCCAAATCCCGCTTCTGATGTGATGAATATTCATTATGAACCAAATGATCGTAATGCTGTGCTGACTTTTACATTGACAGATATAAGCGGGCGAATTGTACTAAGCGAACAAGTGAATAAGGGTGGTGAAAATGAATTCAGCTTTTCCGTTTTAAATATGGCAGAAGGAATTTACACGATTTCACTGTATGAAAATGGTCTCGCTGCAGGGCATAAACTTTTTTCCGTAAAACATTAACAGCCGTTTTGACGGAGTTAAGCCGACTCGCTTAACTTTGCCCAGCATTTTGGAAAAGAAAAAAATATTCATTCTCGGGCCTGCATGGCCTTTGCGCGGGGGACTTGCCACTTTTGATGAGCTGCTTTGCCGTTCGTTAAATGATGCAGGTCACGAGTGCAGCATTATTTCTTTTTCATTGCAGTATCCCGGTTTTCTTTTTCCCGGCACGACTCAATTTGATGAAACGGGAAAATCGCCGGAAGGAATTACTATTGAGACAAAGATCAATTCGGTCAATCCCTTCAATTGGTTTTCCGTCGGCAATTATATCAAAAAGGAAGCGCCCGACTTTATTCTGATCCGCTACTGGCTTCCGTTTATGGGTCCATCACTCGGAACAATTGCGCGGCGTGCGAAGAAAAATAAAAAAACAAAAGTAATCGCCATCGTCGATAATGCTATTCCACATGAAAAACGGGCGGGCGATAAAATGTTCTCGTCTTATTTTCTGAAAAGCTGCGATGCCTATTTAACCATGTCGCAAAAAGTGTTGCACGACCTGCAGCAATTCACAGATTCGACAAATAAACTTTTTACAGAGCATCCGCTTTATACTTCATTCGGAGAAGTAGAAGAAAAAATAAACGCCCGTAAGCATTTACGTATTGAAGAAGAAGGGAAATTTCTTTTGTTTTTCGGGCTCATCCGCCGTTACAAAGGACTTGATCTTTTGCTTGAAGCGATGGCTGATGAACGCGTGAAAAAGCTGAATGTAAAATTGCTTGTCGCCGGTGAATATTACGAAGACAAGAAATATTACGAAGAGATCATTGAACGCAACGCTTTGAAAAACCATGTTGTGCTGCATACCAAATTCATTCCCAATGAAGATGTGAAATGGTATTTTTCCGCTTGCGATCTTGTTGCGCAAACCTATCATGCAGCAACACAAAGCGGCGTTACAAAAATTGCATTGCAGTTTGACAAACCTTCACTCGTTACAAACGTCGGCGGACTCGGAGAAATTATTTTTCACGGCAGATCAGGTTATGTGGTGGCACCGAAAGCAAAAGATATTGCAGACAGCATTGTTGACTTTTATGAAAACCTGCGCGAAGAAGATTTTGTGCGCGAAACGATTGAAGAGAAAAAGAAATACGGCTGGGATGTGATGGTGGATAATGTGGAGACGCTTTATCGCAGAGTTTCTGAAAAATAATGTGCAGATTTCAAATGCTCAAATGAGATTTTCTCAATAGGTTGATCGCCTGAATCCATTTAGCTACTTTCGTACTCTTATGATGATCAAAAGTAAAGCTCCTTTACGTTTAGGACTTGCAGGCGGCGGAACAGATGTTTCTCCCTATTCCGATATGTTCGGTGGTGCAATTTTAAATGCAACCATCAGCAGCTACGCCTACGCAACGATTGAACCGCTTGATAACGGAAAGATCGAATTCGTTTCGGGCAATGCGGAAACAAAACGTATGTACGATGCAACAGAAGAATTACCGATCGATGAAAGAGCATTTGAATTGCAATGCGGCGTTTATAATCGTATCGTAAAACAGTTTTCTAAAAAGCCGCTTTCCTTCCGCATGACCACGTGGATCGATGCGCCGCATGGTTCCGGTTTGGGAACTTCTTCAACACTTGTCGTTGCAATCATTGGCGCTTTTAAGGAATGGCTCAATCTTCCGTTGGGAAATTATGATGTTGCGCATCTTGCTTATGAAATCGAGCGCATAGAAATGAAAATGGCCGGCGGAAAACAAGACCAGTATGCAGCAACTTTCGGCGGTGTGAACTTTTTAGAATTTCTCGCCAACGATAAAGTTATTGTCAATCCGCTGATGATAAAACCGGATGTGATGAATGAATTGGAGATGAACCTCCTGCTCTACTTCACCGAAACAAAACGCGATTCAGCCATGATCATCACGCACCAGGTCGAAAACGTTAAGAAAAATAATACCGAAGCCATTGAAGCAACGCATGAACTTAAAAAACATGCGCAGCTGATGAAAGAATGTTTGCTTCGCGGCGAGACAGATCAATTCGGCGAAATTTTAAACATGGGCTGGGAACACAAAAAGAAAATGGCCGCTTCTATTTCCAACGATCTTTTAGATTCCATTTATATTGCTGCAATGAAAGCAGGCGCGAATGGCGGAAAAATTTCAGGTGCAGGCGGCGGCGGATTTATGTTCTTTTATTGTCCGGGCACTACGCGTTTGAATGTTGCAAAAGCATTAGAACAATTCGGCGGCCGCACAAAATCTTTTACATTTACCAATCACGGACTCACAACATGGAAGAGCTGAATTTTATCCGCACAAAAATTGAAGCATCGGTGAAATTAAAATCATCGTTGCTTACCAATGACACACTTCTTACTTCACTGAATAAGCTCGTTGACGAAATTGGTAATTGCTATAAAAATGGCGGTAAGGTTTTGTGGGCAGGCAATGGCGGAAGCGCTGCCGACGCACAACATCTTGCCGCAGAATTATCCGGAAGATTTTATTACGACCGCGCACCACTTTTTTCGGAAGCGCTGCATGTCAATACTTCTTACATCACTGCCGTTGCCAATGATTACAGCTATGACGTTGTTTATTCGCGCCTCACGCAAGCCATGGGAAGAAAAGGAGATATCCTCATCGGACTTTCCACCAGCGGCAATTCAGCGAATGTTGTCAACGCATTGATCAAAGCAAAAGAAATTGGAATGATCACCTCGGGATTCACAGGAGAAACCGGCGGTGAAATGAAAGCACATTGCGATATTCTCATCAATATACCATCGAAAGACACGCCACGCATACAAGAATGTCACATGCTGCTCGGGCATACCTTGTGTGAAATGGTGGAGATGAAAATGTTTCCGAAGTAATTGGTAATCATTAAAAAACAAAGAATTACACATTCAAAAAACAATCCCATGAAAAAATTAGTTGCATTTCTGATGATCGCGCTGGTTTCCTGTACTACTTCTTCGAACCGCACGAATATCAAGGAAGATATTGATGCTGGAAAAGTATTAGCCGATAAATATTATGCGCTGGTGAAGGTCGGATCTTATCATGAAGCTTCTATGCTTTTTGGCGGAGAGGCTTCCCCGGCAGATGCAGAAGCGCTGATCGTGAGTCTTGCAGAACCCCAGGGCGAGTTGCATAAAATAACTTTTGATTCCGGAAAAAGTGAGGTTAAGGAAGAAAACAATAAAGTCACAGGAGAAATTGACCTGTATTACACAGTGGAATATGAAAACCTGACCAAAAAAGAAGAGTTCGTCCTTAAGTTCGTTGATAATAAAATGGTCATCGCCGGTTTCCATTCTACTTTGCCGGAAGGCACAGATGCTAAATAATTTTAGTATTTACCCCATCAAAAAGTCGCGGGCATCGCGATTACCAATTTCGTGATTGACGAATGATAAAAGAAGCTATTATATTAGCAGGAGGATTCGGAACACGGTTAAAATCTGTCATCACAGATCTGCCTAAGCCGATGGCGCCTGTCAATGGAAAACCGTTTCTGCATTACCTTTTTGTTTACCTGAAGCATTACAATATTCAAAAAGTAATTTTATCTGTCGGTTATTTAGCTGATAAGATAGAAGCTGAATTCGGAAAAAATTACCTCGGCATTGACGTTGATTATGCTTACGAAAAAGAAGCATTAGGAACCGGCGGCGGAATTCGTCTTGCCATGGAAAAATGTTCCGGCGCACATGTGATGGTGCTGAATGGCGATACTTTTTTTGATGTGAAGCTCAATGATTTTTTTGAAATGCATTTAAGCGGCACTTCCGATGCTACGCTTGCATTGCGGAAAGTAGAAGATGCTTCCCGTTACGGAACAATTGAGCTGGATGGAAATCGCATTGCTGCCTTCAAAGAAAAATCTGCCGCTGTAAAAGGAAGCGCACTTATCAATGGCGGCGTTTACCTTTTACGCAGGAAAACATATTTGGGAAATACAGAAGCGGGAAAGGCGTTTTCAATTGAGAATGATTTTTTTGCGAAGCTGGCCGATAAATTGTGGCTGCAGGCTTTTCCGTGCGACGGATATTTTATTGACATCGGCATACCCGAAGATTATGGGCGGGCGCAGAATGAGTTTGAGGAATTTCCTTATTGAATTTTAAGCAAACAAAAAAGGGTAATCATTTCTGACGACCCTTTCCCATTATAATTTTACAATTTGTATAAATTAATCTGCGTAATCTGTGGCTTATCTCTTCATTGATTCCGCCAGCTGAAACGCTGCATACACATCCACGATTCCACCGGTTTTACTCAGCGTTTCGAATTTTACTTTTTTGTCTTTCGGACCTTTCTTCGCTGTTCTCTTTTTTGTGATCCTGTTTTTTCCACCCGGGCGATTTACTTTTGCATTCGTCACCGATTTATCTGTCGATTGTTCGATAATGGATTTTACCTCGGCTGCTGTTAATGTAGGAAAATACACAAGTAAGAGTGCTGCAACACCAGCAGTAACCGGCGAAGCCATACTTGTTCCGCTTTCATTAAGGTAACCTCCATTTGATTTAGGCGCATTAATATCCACACCCGGCGCAAATACATCCACTTCTGTTTTTCCGAAATTGCTGAATGGAGCAACAAGGTTTTTTCCGTCTCTCCAGCTCAATGCACCCACCTCGATCCAGTTGGTTGCAATTCCACCGCCTGCAAAATGATCATTCGGAAAATCATCATTTTTGTCATTATTCTGACTGCTGTTTCCTGCTGCATGCACAATCAAGACACCTTTGCTTTCTGCATATTTCACTGCTGCATCCACAAGTCCTTTGTTGTACGAATAACCTTTTCCAAAGCTCATGTTGATCACCTTTGCTCCATTATCAACCGCATAACGGATTCCGTTCGCAACGTCTTTATCGCGTTCATCACCATTAGGAACAACACGAACCGACATGATTTTTACCGGGGCAGCAACACCTAATATTCCGATATTATTGAAACGGTTTGCTGCTATAATTCCTGCTACGTGTGTTCCATGCAATGCGTCCGGACCTTTTACATCTGCATTTCCGTAATTGCGTTCTTCGTTATTATCATAATGATCACCAACAATTGAACGCGGATCGTAATCCATGTTCAGGTGATAATTTACGGTGGTGTAAAGTTGGGTAAAGCCTTCGTGAATGTTTTCGGTAAAGGCAGCGTACTCTTCTTGGTTGCCTGCAAAAGGTTTTACAAAATTGTAAATATTGAGATACTTCGCCTGTGGATTATATTTTAAATAATCCTTATACATCACAGTATCAATATTGAATTCCTTTTTGATGTCTTCCGTCATTCCATTCAGCAGGTCGTTGATTTTTGTATAGAGATCAAGCGTTTTCTGGTTGCTCGATAATTCCGCTTCATATTCAGCATTCATCGCTGTATACTTTTTATACTCCTCTTTTTCTGTCGGAGAAACTGTGCTTTCGCTCAATCCCTGGTATTTTTTTCTTAGCGGACGAAGCAAACGGACTAATTCGAGATTGTCGAACTCTACATTTTCACCATTCGCACCACCGATAAAATTCCATCCATACACGTCATCGACGTAACCGTTTTTGTCATCATCAATATTATTTCCGGGAATTTCACCGGGGTTGTGCCACATTACACCTTTCAGATCTTCATGCATGTAATCAACACCGCTGTCGATGACGGCAACAATAACGGTATCAGCTTTTCTGTCTTTTACAAGATCTTTATAGGTTTGTTCGGTGCGCACACCATGAACTTTGTCAGTAGAATAAGAAAGATTAAACCAGTTGGCAGGAGCTTTTGTCAATTCCTGTGCGGAAAGTGATAAGGAAAAAGCTACAGCAAAAAAGAGGATGATTTTTTTCATTTTTGGATTTGGTTTGAATTCCGGTATAAGGAATGATATTCGATTTAATTCAAAATTAGCAGAATAAATCTAACTGGAATTATATTGATTATGAATGGAGGAAATAAAGGATGCATGGCAGCAGTTTTCCCTGTTTTTAGCATTCATTGGTTAGCTAAAGCTTTCACCGAAATCAATACCTGTTCCTGCAAACAAAAAATCTGTGTAATCTGCGTAATCTGTGGCGATGAAGGTTGCCACAGATTACGCGGATTATACAGATTAAATGAAATGAATTACTTTAATACTTCTCTTGATATCACCAGTTTCTGGATCTCAGAAGTACCTTCTCCGATGGTGCAAAGTTTGGAATCGCGGTAATATTTCTCTGCAGGAAAATCTTTTGTGTAACCGTAGCCACCGAAGATCTGAACGCCTTCTGTGGAAACGCGCACGGCTACTTCCGAAGCATAATATTTTGCGAAAGCAGATTCTTTTGTCATTTTCTGGCCGCGATTTTTCATATCTGCCGCCTGAAACGTAAGCAATTCTGCTGCTTCAATTTCTGTTGCCATATCAGCCAGCTTAAATGCGATGGCCTGGAATTCAGAAATTGGTTTGCCGAACTGCTCTCTCTCCTTGGAATATTTCAATGCTGCTTCATAAGCGCCTTTTGCAATTCCTAATGATAATGCAGCAATGGAAATCCTTCCGCCATCCAACACTTTCATTGCCTGAATAAATCCGTCGCCAACTTTTCCAAGCAACTGGCTTTTGTGAACGCGGCAATCGGTGAAGATCAATTCAGCCGTTTCAGATGCGCGCATGCCGAGCTTATTTTCTTTTTTGCCGGAAGTAAATCCTTTCGTTCCTTTTTCAATGATGAAAGCTGTCATGCCATGCGAATCACCTTTTTCTCCGGTGCGCACAATAACAACTGCCACATCACCTGAAATGGCGTGCGTAATAAAATTCTTTGATCCGTTGAGAATAAAATCATCGCCATCAGCGACTGCAGTGGTTAACATTCCGCCTGCGTCCGATCCTGTATTTTGTTCTGTCAATCCCCATGCGCCGATCCATTCGCCGGTTGCAAGCAGGGGTAGGTATTTTTTCTTTTGCTCGTCGTTTCCGAATGCAAGAATGTGCCCGGTGCAAAGTGAATTATGCGCAGCCATCGAAAGCCCGATCGAGCCGCAGATCTTTGCCAGTTCAGAAATCGCAGTTACATATTCCGTATATCCAAAACCTGATCCGCCATATTCTTCCGGAACAAGAACGCCGAGCAATCCCAACTCTCCGAGTTTTTTCATGCACTCAACAGGAAACTCCTGCGATTCATCCCAAATCATCATTTTAGGACGAATATGTTCCTCACCGAATTTGCGAATCATTCCGGCGATCATTTCCTGGTTTTCGTTTTGAGAAAATTGCATTTATGCGCTATGGTTTTAAGGGGGAATATCTAATTATTGAGGGCGCGCAAAAATAAGGATTTTTATCAGCAAAAGGAGTGAAGGACAATGGGAAAACAGATTAATTAACACCTGTTATGCAAGAGATTACCCATACCGTCAATAACTGACAAGGCTGATAATATTTTCAGAGTAGGCATGCAGTTTTTTTCCGCCATCGAGAAATCCTAATTCCACGACAAAAGCAAAACCGGAAACGGTTGCATTTTTCATTTCCACGAGCGATGCCGCCGCTGCTGCTGTTCCGCCTGTAGCAAGCAGATCATCGTGGATCAGCACATTCATTCCTTCTGCGAGCGCATCTTCATGCATTTCAATTCGTGCAGTTCCGTATTCGAGCGCATAATCGCAGCCAATCGTTTTCCATGGTAATTTTCCTGATTTGCGAATGGGAATAAACGGAACATTCATTTCCACGGCCAGCATGTAGCCAAACAAAAATCCACGGCTTTCAATCCCGATGATGGCGTCCACTTTTGTGTTTTTCAGTTGCGAAATAAATTCAGCAATGATCTTTTTTCCGAGTGAAGGGTCAAGCAATAAAGGAGTGATGTCTTTAAATTGAATTCCCGGTTTAGGAAAATCGGGCACGTTTCTTATTGCTTCTCTGATAGCGTCCATAAAATTTCTTTGGGTTACTTCGCATCCTCCTTTGCAGCAAAGTCAACCGCAAAAAACGGAAGACTGTAAAGTTCAAATACGAAGTGTGAAATTAAAGATATTCTCTATATGGAGAGATAAGGCACGATCTTATTGTACAATTCTTCCGTAATAAGTGCACAGGATTTTATGCCGGCAACCGATTTGAAATTTCCATGCGATTTTCTATAGTTCACTAATCCATTGGCGACCGGCCAGCTGATGTAAGGCAGCTTTTTAAAATCAGGAGCCTGTGCAGCGTTGATGTTTATTTTGCGGATGTAAGAAGAATCGGCTTTTACAAAATCTTTTATAACTCCATATTTTTCTTCATCAATACCGAACACTTCTTTCAATTGTATGACAGCATAAAATCCGCCAAGACGTTCGCGATAATCGAGAATTCGTTTTGCAAAAGAGGGTCCTATTCCTTTTACGCTGACAAGCAGGAAGCTGTCGGCGGTGTTGAGTTCTACAATCGAAGGAATTGGTGGATTCTGTGTTCCGGGTTTCGGGTTATTTGCGAGTTTGAAGTTTTCCCGTTCGGGCAATACGATAAAAGGTTCGAGCTCCTGGTAACGTTCTTCGGAAATAACAAAAAGTTTTCTGACGTCTTCCTTCGTTGTAAATTTTCCTCCTTTTGTTTCGAATTTTTTTACGGAGCGTGCTTGTGCAGGGCTTAATCCGAGACGCACCCAATCGTCGACAGCAAGTCCGTTCGGGTTGAAATTGAAAAGCTCTTTGGTGTGGTAAACGCTTTTCTGGCCGGCTTCTTCACTTGGGTTTGGGGCTCTTGGTTCGGAATTGTGATTGGTGAATTTTGAATTTGAATGATTAAAATCAGCGGAATCGTTTTCTTCAACGGTTGCGAGAAATGCATCGAAGGAAGTGAAATCTTCTTGGGGAAGTGTGACGAATTTTCCCTGCAGGGAGATGAATACGCTGAGCATCATTATGAGAACGAGCAGAACGGCGGTGCCATTACGTTCGCTGGCAGTAAAGGAAAATAATTCACGTATCTCCGATTTCATGGGAAGCGAATATCGGAAAGAGATTTTAAAAAAGGGGGGCTAGCCGTTTGTAAACGGATAAATAATTTCTGAAGGGGTATATCTTGCGATTTTTTTATTGCCACGGAGACATGGTAAAGATTTATCAGGAACTTTTCTCTTGCGATTTTTGGATTGCTAAATAACTCACATTTTCCCTAACTTTATAAGACATAAAGTCATCCATATATTATGGCAATCACCACTCTTCGCAAACCTAATCGTCTCCTTTTCATAGGAATTCCAGCGCTCATTTTTTTCTGCTGTTATCTCATAACGCTCTCTCCTTCTTTCAAAAATAATAATCAGGTCATTTCTCTTGCCATCCTTGGCGATTTAGTAATTACTGCTCCTTTACTTTATTTATTCTTCATCCGGAAAAGTGCGGTTTCTAAAATAACAATTTTAAGAATAATTTTCATTGGTATTATAGTAGCAGGAGCAATTTTGAATACAGAATCAAATCAGCTCATTCATGTTCTTAAAGTCTGGATTTCTCCTGTTATTGAATGCACGTTGATTTTTGTCCTGGTGAGGAAGTTTTACCTGGCCAATCGTCTGGCTAAGGAACAGGCAGTGGTCAAAACAGACTTTTTAAATCATTGCAGAAAAGTGTTAACTACGATTCTCGGCAATAAAAAGGCGGCGGATATTTTCTCTTCTGAGATTGCAGTGTTTTATTATGCATTCTTTGGCAGAAAAGAAATCATTGACAATAAAAACACGTTTTCTTCCTACAAAGGAAATGGCGTTACAATTGTTCTGGGAAGTTTACTTTTTGTTTTTCTGACTGAAGCACTTGGCTCGCATTTTTTATTCGCACACTGGAGTACTACACTTGCGTGGGTGATCACTTCATTGAGTGTTTATACCTGTTTGCAATTGTTCGCGCACATCCGTTCAATAAAAGCAAGGGCGAATAAAATTCATACTGATTGCCTTGAGCTTCACATGGGAATGGCGGCTGATGCATATATCGATTTCAATAATATCGAAAAAATTGAATTGAATAAATCAAATTTCAATCTTAAAAAAGAGAAAAGTAGTTGTAAACTCTCACTGATCGGCGGATTGGAAAGTCATAATGTACTGATTGAATTAAAATCGCCGATTGAAGTGATTAGAATGTTTGGAATAAAGAAGCAGGCGAAAATAATTTTGTTTTATGTGGATGAGCCGGAAAAGTTCATAGACTGTGTGGTTCGTTCGCAGGAGAAATTGACTTGCTGTTTTTAAAATTTCACCAGGCCAAAGGTGCACAGTAAAAATTTGTTCAGGAACTCTCTGTTGCAGTTTTTGTATTGCCATAAAAACACAGAGGCACAGAGGCAGAGTAAAAAAATTAGGTGAAAGATTTTCTATGCGTTTCTGTATTGCCATCAAGCAACTAAGGCACAAAGCTCTGTAACAACTTTTATTTTTACTGTGGCTCTGTGGCAAACGTCTTCCAAAGCAATCTTTCTTTTAGGAATTTCCTTTTCTTTTCTTCAACTCTTCCTGCACAAAATAAACCGGCACGCCAACGGCAATGATCGCCAATCCTCCAATGGAGTTTTTCGTATCCATGAAAAGTAAATTGACACAGATCGCTACCGCAATTAAAATATACAGCGCAGGCAAAACAGGATAACCGAATGCCTTATAAGGACGCTCTGCTAACGGTTCTTTTTTACGCAGCACAAAAAGTCCGCCGATGGTGACGATGTAAAATAACATCGAAGCGAATGTGCAATACACAATGAGATCATGGTACGTTCCGGAGAAGCACAACAATGCTGCCCAGATGCATTGAATCCACAAAGCAAAACCCGGAACGGAATGTTTATTCAATTTGGTTGCTTTGCTGATGAATAGTCCGTCTTTCGCCATTGCGTAATACAAACGTGCACCTGCGAGAATAATTCCGTTGTTGCATCCGAAAGTAGAAACCATGATCAGCAATGCCATCATTACAGTTGCCACATTTCCGAAAATTACGGTTGCAGCTGCAGTTCCTACTCTTCCCATTTCAGCGAACTGCATTCCTTTTCCCATTACATCTGTTGCAGCAGGATCTCCCTTGAGCGGAAGTAATGCGAGGTAAGCAAGATTCGCACTGATGTAAATAATAGTAACGATCAGCGTTCCGAGAAAAAGACTTTTGGGGATATTTTTCTGCGGATCTTTTATTTCTCCGGCGATGAACGTCACATTATTCCATGCATCACTTGAAAAAAGAGAATTCATCATGGTCATTCCGAAAATTGCCCAGAAGAAAATCCCTGTCAGCGTTTCAGTAGTCCAAGAGCCATCTTTTACAGCCTGGTAAGTTCGTGTTGCGTTAAATGAATCGGTGAAATTATTTCCGAATACATTTGATTTTAACCCGACAAACAAGCCGAAAATAATCAAGCCGAACAATGCAAGCAATTTCGCGCCGGTAAAAACTTTCTGAATTCCTGCGCCGCTTTTTACGCCAAGCGTATTTATAAAAGTGAGAAATACAACCAATGTAACTGCCAATACCTGCTGCGCTGTAATTGTAAACGTTCCGATCGTGAGCAAAATGTTTTTTGAAGAAAACACCGGTGCTAATTCGGAGGTGTAATTTGCAAATGCCATTGCCACCGCTGCAATCACACCAGTCTGTATTACTGCAAAAACACTCCAGCCATACAGGAACGAAGTAAATTTTCCGAACGCCCGCTGAATGTAAACGTATTGTCCGCCCGCTGCAGGCATCATTCCCGCCAGCTCGCCGTAGCTCAACGCTGCAATCAATGTGATCACACCTGTCAGCAGCCACGCGGTGATCAACCAACCCGCAGAGCCAACATCGCGCGCCATATCGCTGCTAACGAGAAATATTCCGGAACCGATCATGGAACCTGCTACTAAGGATGTAGCATCGACTAAGCCTAAGGTTCTTTTTAATTCACGTTCTTCTGCCATACACGAAGCGGCAGGAAAAAAGCGGCAGGAGGCAGGAAAAAAAATTTACTGACCTGGTGCCGCTTTTAAACTGCGTATTTTAATTTTTTATTATTTCAAAATTCCAAGCTTGCTTCGGCTTCGGCTGTAAATGAAATAGATGATCAATCCGATTGCCATCCAGATGAGTGCACTGAGTTGTGTGATCGTATCGAGTGAAATGATCATGAAGCTACAGATCAGAATTCCGAGAATTGGTGTAAGTGGAATTAACACGCCACCGATCCGGAAAATTCCGGGTGTTCTGAACGGGCGAACTGCATTCGGATCATTGACGCGCATTACCCAGATTCCTGCGCAAACCAATACGAATGCAAGCAGTGTTCCGATACTTGTCAGATCTCCTGCAACACTTCCCGGAATAAATCCACCGAAAATACCAACGAAGCAGAACAGCATCAGGTTGGATTTATAAGGTGTGCGGAATTTCGGGTGAAGGTGCGAGAAGATTTTCGGCAGTAATCCATCGTGCGACATGGAATAGAACACGCGGCTTTGTCCCATGAGCATAACTAAAATCACAGAAGAGAATCCGGCAAGAATAGCAACAGTAACAGCAGTTGCAAGCCATCCGTAACCAACCATATACTGCGAAATTGCATAAGCAACAGATGCTTCTTTTCCTTTTGTCGGATCATTAAAATCTGACCATGGAGCAACGCCTGTCAATACGTGTGAGAATAAAATGTAGAGGATCGTACAAACCACGAGCGATCCTAGAATTCCGATTGGCATATCGCGCTTTGGATTTTTTGCTTCCTGCGCGGCAGTTGAAACAGCATCAAAACCGATAAAGGCAAAGAAAACAATTCCGGCCCCTTTAAGAATACCTCCCCATCCATGCTGGAAAAACCCTTCATGTCCCGGATAATTTTCAGGAATGATATACGGTGTGTGATTTTCTGGTTTGATGAATTGCCATCCGATAACGATAAAAACAAGAACGATCGCAACTTTCAGAAATACGATGATTGCATTTACAAAAGCAGATTCTGCTGTTCCGCGTATTAGGAGAAGCGATAACACAAGCAGGATAAATAATGCCGGAGCATTTACAATTCCGCTGACAAGTGTTCCGTCAACAGTTGCACTTTCAAGAGGTGAATGACACCATTCATAAGGAATTGCGCCTCCCAGCAGCTTGTTTAAATATTCGCTCCATGCGATGGAAACCGTTGCAGCACCAAGCGCATATTCAAGAATCAACGCCCAGCCAATAATCCATGCGATCAATTCGCCCATGGTTGTGTATGCATACGTGTAAGCAGAACCTGCAATTGGAATCATAGCGGCAAATTCAGCGTAGCACAAACCAGCGAATGCACAACCGACTGCTGCGACAACGAAAGAAAGTGTAACAGCAGATCCGGCAGCTTCACCGGCAGCAGCAGCAGTTCGTACGAAAAGTCCGGCTCCGATGATCGCGCCGATTCCCAATGCTACCAATTGCCATGAACCAAGTGTTCGTTTCAATCCCGATTCCGAGTCGGCAGATTGCGCGAGCAATGATTCCAAAGATTTTTTTCTGAAAATACTCATGGATGTTTATCGTTTAGTTTTAGGGAGTTCGATTTGTCAAATATAATGAAGAAAAGAAACAATAATCGACTAAAATCAAGTTTAGAAAAGCCGTTTTTTTTCCTGATAATGTTGAAACACTGTATTTTTGCCGCTTATGTTAATTGTCCTCGTTTTTATTATCGGTTACCTCGCAATCATTTTTGAACATGCGCTCAAACTGAACAAAACCGCTTCTGCCCTGCTCACCGGCGTCCTTTGCTGGACGGTTTACATCGCCTTTCATGAAGAAGCAACAGTAAACAACGAGCTGCTTCACCACTTAGGTAATATTTCAGGAATTGTTTTTTTCCTCCTGGGTGCCATGACGGTGGTTGAACTCATCGACACGCATGATGGTTTTGATGTCATTACTTCCCGTATTACTACGCTGAGCAGGAAAAAATTATTGGGGATTATTGCAGTAATTTCCTTTTTCCTTTCTGCCGTTTTGGATAATCTCACAACAGCCATCGTTATGATGGCGCTGATAAAAAAGCTGGTGAAGGATGATCAGGACCGCATGTATTATGGCGGAATGGTAATCATTGCTGCAAATGCCGGTGGTGCTTGGTCGCCGATCGGAGATGTAACTACAACCATGCTTTGGATAAACGGCCAAATTACCGGTGGAAATATTATTGTAAAGCTGATCATTCCATCACTTGTGTGCATGATTGTTCCTTTATTATGGATGAGCTTTAAAATGAAAGGAACTATTTCCCCCCCTGATAAAATTGCTGACAGCAAAACGGTTTCCTACACTGTTTTTGAGCGAAATGCTGTTTTTATATCCGGAACTTTTGTGCTTTTGATGGTTCCGGTTTTTAAAACATTGACAGGATTGCCGCCGTTTATGGGAATTCTTGCCGGTCTTGCTATTTTATGGACGTTCACCGGGATCATTCACAAAAAGAAAAATGATGAACAAAAAATCTCTTTTTCTGTAGCAAGTGCCTTACAGCGGGTTGATACAGAAAGTGTGTTGTTCTTCCTTGGAATTTTACTTTCTATTGCTGCGCTTGAAAGTAGTGGACTGCTTTCTTCATTTGCACAAAAAATGGATCACGCGATAGGGAACATTAATATAACCACACTCTTTATCGGACTTGCATCAGCTGTGGTGGATAATGTTCCATTGGTAGCTGCAGCACAGGGAATGTACCCGATGACAACTTTTCCGGCCGATCATTATTTCTGGGAGTTCCTTGCCTATTGCGCAGGCACGGGCGGAAGTATTCTCATCATTGGTTCGGCTGCAGGAATTGCAGTAATGGGAATTGAGCGGATTCCTTTTGGCTGGTACCTGAAAAAAATATCTTTTCCGGCGCTGTTGGGATATTTTGCGGGTGCGCTGGTTTATATCGGGATGCAGGCGATATAATTGACGAGGCGGGAAAGTATCACTCCAGCACCATATCATACCTGTCCAATCCGTGATTGTAAAAGTCCTTTGTGATCTTCGTGGTTTTGAATCCGAGCTTTTCAAAAAATTCAAACGAGTGCTGCGTTGTATCTACACTGATCGTATAACCGGGAAACAAATTTTCAATACTGTTTATCCGGTGCACCAATAATGCTTTCCCGATTCCCTGCTTGTGCATTGGGCTTTCAACCATCCCCCAGGCCATCTTTGCAATTTTTTCATCGCGGTAAATATAAAAGCCGCCGCATCCTACAATTTTTCCATCAAGAATGGCCACGAAATAATCCTGCTCCCTGGCATTGCTATATGCAACACTTGCTTTATCTTCAGCATTGAGCCAGGTATTGAATTGTTCGAATTCTCCATCCGTGAAAAATTTTGGAACATTACCATTGAAAATTGCAACGCAGGCCTTTCTGTCTGTGGGTTTATATTCCCTTATTGTTATTGTGTTCATAAAATTGATCTCCTGTCTAAAATTAATTCCAATACATTAAACAGGAAAATACATTCGATGGCCGGTGCTTAATGCGCGTTCAATTGCATTTCGAGTATTGCTAATCCTTCTTCAAATGAATGCGGGTTATATCCTAATTCCGTCTTTGCCTTTTCAATGATCAGCCCGGTACGCCATGGACGTTTTGCAGGTTGCTTTATCGTTTCTGATTTTGCCGGCGTAACCAATGATTTATCGAGTTTCCAGAAATCTGCCACGCGATAAACCAATTCGAGCACGCTCATCTGGTCTTTTCCTGCTATATGAAAAAGACCTGTTGCGTTTTTTTCTGCGCATAATAAACAACCTTCTGCAAGATCTTCTGCCAGCGTTGGTGAACGGAATTGATCGTCAACAATATTTATTTTCTGTTTTTTCTCCAATGCTTCTTTCGCCCACAAAACAATATTCGAACGGCTCATATTATCCACAACACCATAAACAATGATTGTCCGGAGAATTGCCCATTTAATAGTGGAAGCCTGCAGCAATTTTTCTGCCTCAAGTTTTGACCACGCGTAATAGCTTAAAGGATTTGTTTTATCCGTTTCACTGTACGGGCCATCTTCTCCGTCAAAAACAAAATCAGTAGAAAGATGAATGAAATGACATTGCCCCGATGCCGGTTGCCAGGTTTCGTTGATGTCAATGAAATTCTGAACGGCAGTAACGTTCATTGCAAAACATTCTTCCTGCTGTGTTTCGCAGGCATCCACATTGGTCATGGCCGCTGTGTTGATAATAACTTCCGGCTGAAATTTTTTCATTGCAGCAAAAACTTCTTCGCGGCTTGAAATATCTAATGGATGATATGTATAGCCTTCTTTCTCAGCGAGACGATTCTCTCCTTTTGAGCTGGCAATAATATTCCAGTCTGCACTTTTTTTATTGCGATCAAGCAACGAATAAATTAATTTTTGTCCGAGAAGGCCGTTACTGCCGGTGATAAGAATTGTTTTAGTCATTTTAATTGCGGGTTATTGCAAGAGCGTACACTTAAAAAGCAAAAGCAAATTTAGCAATTTACAAGGGGCAAAAAACGAGAACCCGCCACTGCTGCGACGGGTTCCTGTTTGGTTACAACTATTTATTTTCTCCAGTAACCGCGCGTGCAAAACGGGTAATCGCAGCGCGTGCAGGAAGCACATTCGGTTTTCGATTTTGATGATTCTGAAAAGCAATTAATGAAATTACAATTCTTTACGACAACAGTTGCTTTAACCGCGCAATCTGCTCCTGCGTTCCGAGCACGAATAGTTTTCCGTCGGGAATGAGCTGCGTGTCAGGATCAGGATTGATAATGTATTCACCGTTCCCTTTTTTAAATCCAACAATATTGGCGCCCGATTTATTCCGGATCTCCATATCGCGGATCGTTTTGTTGCGCAGGTGTGCGGGAAGATTATCGAATGTAATTTCTTCAAGATTAATGTCAGGTCCGCCCTGACCGGTGATGTGGTCGATGAATTCAATTACATCCGGTTTCAAAACCAGCGAAGCCATGTGAGCACCGCCGATCTTGTCGGGCATGATCACATTATCTGCGCCTGCTGTTTTCAGTTTTCTATCCGAATTATCATCTGAGGCGCGGGAAATAATTGTGAGCTTCGGATTGAGTGCGCGGGCGGAAAGCACAATAAAAAGATTGTCCGCATCCACAGGAAGAGTTGTGATAAGAGCAGAAGCTCTCAGAATGCCTGCTCTTTCCAGCACCTCATCCTGCGTTGAATCGCCTTCGATCACTAATTCGGAATAGCGATGATTAATCGCTTCAATAATATCTTTCTTCTGCTCAATCACAACAAAACGGCGATCGTGCTTCTTCAGAATATGTGCAGCCTGTCGTCCATTGCGGCCGTAACCACAAATAATAACATGCCCTGAAAGTCTGGCTATTGCATTCACTTTTTTAACGCGTGAGTAATAATCGCGGAATTCGCCGCTGAGAATGTAGCTCGACAATGCCGAGATAGCATACGCAAATGTACCAAAACCAATTATGATGAGCAGGATTGTAAAAATCTTACCTGCAACTCCCAGTTCATGCACTTCCCTGAAGCCGACAGTTGCAATTGTGGTGACAGTCATGTAAAGTGCGTCTAGAAACGTATAGTGCCTGTCAATGATCATGTATCCCAACGTACCAATTAAGATTACGCCTAACAAAAGCACTCCTGCAACGTATAGTTTTTTGAAATAAAAATAGTATTTCATTAAAGTAAAAGTACGCATTACCGTTTAGAGCGTACTATGGGATAATATGTGAAATGCCAATAGCAGAACTGTTGATAAGTCGGCATAAAATCAGGTGCGTTTCTAAAACCCGTAAATGAAAAATCGCAATTCGTATCTATTTTTGTACTCATGGATCAGCCGACCAGAAATCAGTCCATTCTTGCGAAATATATTCCTGAAAAAGCAGTGCCGCTTATTTCAGAATGGATCCTGCATTATAATTTTAAGCTGAAGATCAAAAAAAGCAGGCAATCCAAATACGGTGATTATCGGCCGCCTTTGCCGGGAAAGAATCACCAGATCACCGTGAACCAGGATCTGAATCCGTATGCATTTTTACTAACGCTTGTGCATGAGATTGCACATTTGCTGACGCAGGAACGTTACGGCAATCGTGTAAAACCGCACGGCGAGGAATGGAAAAATTCATTCAAGGAATTAATGCGCCCCTTTATGCGGCTGGAAATTTACCCTGAAGATGTTTTCCAGGCTATTGTCGGCTACATGAAAAATCCTGCCGCATCAAGTTGTTCAGATGATCATTTGCTGCGCATCTTAAAGCGGTACGATAAGCCGGGCGAATTTGTTCATCTTGAAACGCTTCCATTGCATGCTGTTTTTGTATATAACCAGCGTTACTTTATCAAAGGAGAAAAAATCCGTAAGCGTTATAAATGTTTAGAAAAAGCTGCGCATCACGTTTATCTTTTTGCGCCGCTTGCAGAAGTGAAGCAGGTTGAAAATGTAGCGTGAGAAATTTTGATTGGGAAGTCTCGCATCACCTGCCGTTCACAAACTTCATTTCACACAGCAATGGTATCGTGCACAGCCGGATTTTTATTTGATACATTTGCTTCACAACAATGAAGCACCTCAAATCACTGTTTTATTTTCTTTTTTTTATTACCCGCGCGTTAAATGCGCAGGAGATTCCATTCACTTTTATTGGTGATCAGCTTGGACTGCCTGCGAATGAATGCTACAATGTAATGCAGGATAGCAAAGGTTATATCTGGATAAGCACAGAAGCCGGACTTTGCCGTTATAACGGGAGTTTTTGCAGAATATTTGACAAAACGAATGGACTTCCTGAGAACTCATGTTATACAGTGCAGGAAGACAAGGATGGTAAAATATGGATCACAACTTCAGCTAACCGGATTCTTACTTTTTCGAATGATAGTTTGGAGGAAGCCCCGTTCAGTAAAAGTTATGCGGCAAAACTTGCAAATACAATGGAAAGAGCCTACATCTTATCGATTGTCAATGACAGCATTTTCATTAATTCGAATTCACGGACTTATTCGGCGGGAAAAGATTCGAAAATCGTTTCGGTTGTTTTTCCGGAAGACAATGGCGCATATAATTTCATCAAAACGGATCATCAGTTAGTTCTTATTAGGAACTATGACAACAGAAAAAAAACAGACGATCTTGCCTTAATCGGAACTGTTGAGATTATTATAACGGGTAAAACGGGAAAAAAAATCATCCAATCGCACTACATCGGTGATATATATAGCTGGCAGGTGTTGACTGCCATAAATAACAACGGTGAATCATTTATCGGAAACCATAAAACGGTCACAAAATTAAATCCCGATAATAGTTATTCGTTTTACCAGGTACCATTTCCCATAATAAGTATGTATTGCGATAAAGATAATGGACTTTGGGTCGGAACCGTCAAAGGAGGCGTATTTCATTTCCCTGATACAAAAGCTATGGAACGCACTGAGAATAGTCTTTCCGGATTTTCTGTATCCGGGACATGTGTGGATAACGAAAATGGCGTGTGGTGCAGCACGCTCGAAAAAGGCGTGTTTTATAGCAGGAATAAAAATATCATCAGCTACGCACGCGTAAAAGGCATGGATAAGCCTGCTGACCTTTTAAAATTCGAACATGGACGATTATTTACGTCTGCTGTTAATAATGAACTGACTGAAATAAAAGGCGACTCCATTTTATTTTACCCCTTAAGCCATGCGGTTAACTACCCGATAGCTGATATCCTGTTTTTTGAGAATAGCTGGAGAATCTGCGGAAAAAACTTTGTTCTCAGGACAGACACTAATTTTCAGCAGTTAAATTATTCCCATGTTCCAAATACAAATTTTTATATTGGAGCAACGATGCTTACGCCCGTTGGAGGAAGATTGCTGGGCATTCATACTTCATGGGTATTTGAAATTATTAAAGACCAGCTCATAGCGCTTCAAACGCCATTACCATCCACGGGAAAATGTGTGTATTACAAGGGAAACAATATTTTATTGTACGGCTGCACCCAGGCATTGTACAAGCTGGACGTTACAACTAATACTTCCGAAATAACTCCGGGCATCATTGGTGTAGTAAAAATTATTAAAACTTCTTCAGGTGAAATCTGGATCATTACAAAAGAGAATGGAATATATAAATACACAGACGAAAATGTTGAAAATATTTCCAAAGAACTTTCACTTCCTACCGAACGGCTCTTTGATATAACAGAGGACCGTTTTGGCACTATATGGGTGGCAACAAACATTGGCTTGCTGAAAATCATACAGAAGGATGGGAAATATTCCACCTTATTATATACTACATCGAATGGTTTGCTTTCCGATAAGATCAGCAACATCGCCGCAGACAATAATTATTTATATGTTTCAGGAATTGAGGGGCTTTATAAATTCCCGTTGGAACTTGACCTCCTAAATTTTTCCATTCCCCAAATTCACCTCAGGGCTTTAAGCGTTAACGGTGTCACATATTCCAGTTCTCTCCCCCTGGAACTCGATCATAATAATAATTCCATCAAGGCCGAAGTTGATGCACTCACGTTTAAAGAACTGAATACACCGTCTTTATTTTACCAGTTAAAAGGATTGAAAAATTCAAATGACAGGAATGGAACATTGAAAGGCAATACCATCAGTCTTGACAATCTTCCTCCCGACAATTACGAACTAACCATTTTTGCTGTTAATAATAACGAAATCAAAAGCAAGAATCCGGTCGTGATTCACTTTGAAATAAAAAAACCTTTCTGGCAGACTACCTGGTTCATTGCAATTTCATCGATCCTATTTTGCATTACACTTTTCATTGTTGTAACAAGCGTTGTGAGCAGGATACGGAGAAAGGAAGAAGAAAAAACGAGCATCAACAAACGTCTTGCAGAATTTCAACTGACCGCTTTGCAGGCGCAGATGAATCCGCATTTTATTTTTAATGCTATTAACAGCATCCAGGGATATATCTTAAAAAAGAACGAGCAGCTGGCTTATGATTATCTCGCAAAATTCAGCAAGCTGATCCGGTTGGTTTTAAATAACTCGCAGGAAAAATCGATTCCGCTTAAACAGGAGCTGGATATGCTTCTCGTTTATATTGAGCTGGAACAATTACGATTTGACAATAGCTTCGAATTTATTTTAACTATTGATGAAGAAGTAAATCAATATGAGACTTTCATTCCAACTATGCTGATACAACCTTATGTGGAAAATGCAATATGGCACGGGTTGATGAATTTAGAAAAAGGTATAAAAGGCGTACTTCAGATTGATATACGGTTGATCGGAAACATGCTGAAAATAACCGTAGAAGATAATGGCATTGGACGGGAGAATGCAAAAGTGTATGCAAAAAAACAACACAGTCATAATTCCATCGGGATGAAGCTTACTGAACAGCGTATAAACATGATCAATGCGATGCAGGGTGAAGAACACTCCAGTGCGATAATAAGCGATGTACTGAATGAAGAACATAAAGTAATTGGCACACGCGTTGAGATATTTATTTCATCGCGCTACGAATGAACTTTAAATTGAACCCCGGAAAAATGGATGCAAAGATTACAGCGATCATCGTGGATGATGAAAGACAAAGCAGGGATGTATTGAATAGCCTGCTTAACAACTTCTCGAATGAAATAGAAATCATCGGCGAAGCTGGTAATATTGATGATGCATTTGGAATCATAAATGAAAAAAAGCCGCAACTGGTATTTCTCGATATTCAAATGCCAAGAGGAAACGGATTTACCCTGCTCAAAAAATTTGATGAGATTACTTTTGAAATTATTTTTGTAACCAGCTTTGATAAATATGCGATCAATGCCATAAAGTTCAGTGCGCTCGATTATTTACTCAAGCCGATTGAAGTAAAAGACATGGAAGAAGCTGTTGCAAAAGCAGTCAAAAGTATTTCAAAGAAGCACAACAGCAATCCGCAAATAGTGAACCTGCTTCATAATATAAATGCAGGCTCAAAAGATTTAAAGATGATGCTCCAGATCGGCGAGCACATGAAGCTCATTACATCGGCCAATATTGCTTACATAGAAAGTGACGGAAGCTATTGCAATATAACGACGATCGCAAATGAACGCTACATCACCGCTCGTTATTTAAAAGATTTTGAAGATTACTTTGGTGAAGATTCTTACTTCGTGCGCATACACAGAGGCTGCCTTCTGAATGTAATGCAGATCAAAGGATATAATGTTGGAGAGCCCTGCATTATTGAAATGAATAACGGGCAAACATTTGAAGTAGCACGCAGGAAAAAGCAGGAAGTGCTGGAACGGTTAAAGAAATAGTTTACTCCAGGTATTTCCCGGCTTTTTCAACTACGTGTGTGGCAATGGCCAGTCGTCCAGCCTGGTTGTAGTGCTCGCTCACGGTATAAGGTTCGAGAAAGTCGGCAGCTTCAACCAGTCCGAGATTATCGACAACGATTACACCGTTTTTATTGTAACGGTTCATCAGTAAATCACGGTTTTGCATCATGACTGAAACGAGCTGCGAACCAACAAGCGAATCGGCGCAATCTACTTTTTCTGATACAAGATTAAAAACCAGGCGCAGATTTTTTTTGCGGGCCGACTGAACAATTTCATCGAAATCTTTAATACGCGGATTAGATAATGTGTCAATAGAAAAACCGAGCACCTTTATATAATTACATGCAAGATCTTTTTGCGGATTGTTTGGCGTTCCATCGGGGAATGTATCCATAGTCGAATAACATCTCGCATCATTCCAGTCATACGTGGTTTGAAATTCGAAATCAGGTGCAACATTCAATGGATCTTTACGCCAGTGATTTACCATTTCTTTCTCACGTTCTTTCTGTGGCTTTGTATCATAATCGCCAAAAGCAAGCATCAGGCGTTTAATGATGGGCGGGTACGTGCTGTACATTACATTGGCTTTCATCAGTGGAGTTTCGAGTGCGGAGTTAATCCAGCCAATGCCGAATGAACGTAAATTCATGGTGACGACCAGTGTTTTCACTTTTGCACCGAGCCTGATATTTTTAATTAATGCAAGATAATTCGCTGCATGATAAGCGCCATGGTCCAGTGTCCCGATTTTAACTTGCGGACACTGACGTTGTATCAACTGGCTTATCGATAAAGCACATGTATCATCCGGAGAATAGGTCGCATTAGATGATTCGCCGAAATAAAGAACATCACATTTATTTTGGAGACTATCGAGCTTAAATAAAAGTGTTGCATCGGCTTCAACCACATCTGTCTGATAAAACCACCGTACATAAATCACATCAGCAAGTGCTAAAACACCCGGGAGCATCACGCAAAAGCAAATTCCTTTTAAAATGGATTTTTTCATTTTCAGAATTTGAAATAAATAAATTCATAGCTCTTGACGCCACTGAAAAGAAATATACAAAACAGCAGCACAGCATAAAAATTCCAGCGCAAATAAACAGGACGTTTATCCAGCCACGTATCAAATCGTTTTTTTACAATAATTATTTCAAGCATAAAAAAGATGAGAATAGGAAGTGCTATCCAATAGTTTATATCGAGCGCCGAAGCATTTGCAGCCGCGGGATGAAAAACTCCACTGATGATTTTCTTCGCAGCAGTGAAATTTTCGGCACGGAAAAATATCCAGATGAAGGTAACAAGCACAAATGTTTTAATCCCGAGCAGGAATTTTATTGCGGGAATTTTTGAAATTGAATTAACACCCGGAATTTTATTCGCAAAAAATTCGATACAATAAAGAATACCATGGAGTGCACCCCAAATCAAAAAAGTGTATTGCGCACCGTGCCAGAATCCACTGAGAATAAATACGACAAGAATATTTATAACAAACCGGAATGTTTTCACCCGGCTTCCGCCCATTGGGATAAATACATAGTCGCGGAACCAGGTGCTGAGTGAAATATGCCAGCGTTGCCAGAAATCGCGGATGCTTGCTGCGAAATAAGGCTGCCTGAAATTATCCATCAGGTCTATGCCCATCATTTTTGCTGCACCTAAGGCAATGGTAGAATAACCGTAAAAATCAGCGTAGATCTGTAAGGAGAATGCAAAAAGTGCAGTGATAATGGAACCCGATCCGAACTTTTCAGGGTGCTCATAAACCTGGTTCACAATCGGCGCGAGATTATCTGCCACGCACATTTTTATAAATAGTCCGTAAAGCACCAGCTTGAATCCTGTTGAAATATTTTCATACCTGTAAAGATGTTTTTCATGTAGCCTTGCTCCTAAACGATCATACCGTTCAATCGGGCCTGCGACCATCTGTGGGAAAAACAAAACGTAATTCGCAAAATAACCGATGTGGCGTTCTGCCTTCTGTTTTCCACGGTAAACTTCAATGGTATAGCTCAGCGATTGAAACGTATGAAAAGAAAGTCCAATCGGCAACAAAATGGATTTAATATCAAAAGTGTTTCCCGCATGCGTATAAGCAGAAAAGTTATTCCATACATCAATAAAAAAATTGAAGTACTTGAAATAACACAGCATACCGATATTCCCGACAACGCTGATCAGCAGAAATAATTTTCGCCGGGTGCCAGTGTTTTTCTCAATCAAAAGTCCGCTGAAATAATCAATGAGAATAATTGCAAACAGGATAAGAATATACGGCGGATAAAAAGCCATATAGAAATAACAACTTGCAACAAAAAGCAATATCCATGTGAACCGCTCTGCAATTAAATAATAGAGTACGATTACAACAGGAAGAAAGAGAAGAAACTGAAATGAATTAAAAAGCATTTCGGAAAATTATCATTATTTCGTGCCACATGACCATTACCTGCCTTTAATCATCACGCTGAAATCGTCTATGAAAACAATACCGCTTATAGACTTGAAAAAAACCTTTAAAACAGTTCCTTCTTCATAATACGGAGGGATTACTACTTCATAGCTGACTTTTTGCCACGCACCCGGTTGCTGCACTAATGGCAATGGATGAAAAGTTGCGTAAAATAATTTATCCTCTTTTACCTGCGATACGACAAGCTCTGCGCTGTCCGGCGCATTATCCCGCAATACATAAGCACTGACGATCAAGCGCGATTGATGACTGAAGATTGGGTTGTCCGACATGATCCGCACAAATCCGCAGGAATATATATAAGTCGAATCAATTCGTGAAGCATGCTTTCCGGAGTATGCCGTTCCTTCAGAGATCGTTTCGAGTCCCGGCCATTCCACCTCGCCTTCCATATCATTAAAATCACCATCCGATTCCATGGCATGGCTGACATTATTGATTGTATCGAAATATTTTTTATCCGTTTTTAAGAACACAAGCCAATAAGCGTCCTTGTTCATTGCCCCGCCATGGATAATACGGTGCACATACTGATATTGCTGAATGCCATAAAAACACACCAGCAACATACCAATAACTGAAACCGGAACCAGGATAATTTTCTTCGTCCACGCAGCATTTACCAGGAAAGCCATGGGTAATGCAGCAAGCGAATAATAATCGACGTATGCCCGCAGACCAAAGCTGAAACCATACTGCCATTGATGCCATGAAGAAACAATCCATGCTATAATAATGAACACCGGTAACAACGAAAAAGCAATGAATCTTGAACGCCGTGCCATTGCAAAAAAACCAGGAAGAGCAAAAAAGATCATTGGTGTGTAAATGAACAATCCTTTTTCATAGCTAAAAAGTGTTCCGTAGAAATGAGGGTTTGAAAAATCAAATCCTTCGTCCTGGTAAGCCCAGACAAAAAAGTGACCGGTCTGCCAATGATAGATATAGAGTTGCACGAAGCAAACCAGGAGAAACACTAAAAGACCTGCGCCAGTGGAAAATAAATTTTTTCCCATCCAGCGAAATCCCTCTTTTACATTTTCCCATTCACCTGCCATTGCGGGAAATGCGAGTACAACGACAAGATTTACCGGGCGGAGTATGGCTACAACTCCCAATGCAGCCGCAGCAAACAATATATTTTTTCGTGATGGCGAAAGAAAAAAACGGCGAATAAAATAAAGGAAACCAGCAACAGCCGCGAAAGAATAAACGTGCGACATAGAAGGTTCAAACAGCGCATAATGAAAAAGATTCGTGCCGAATGCAAAACAAATGCAAATGATGAGTACTACGCCCTTTCTGAATTGGAATGTTTCCAGCAGTTTCCATGTAAAAAACATTCCAAGCAGAAAATAAAAAAGAGCGCCTATGGCAAAACAATAAAAATAGGGCTTTGAATATCCGCCCGGCTCGAATCCGAAATTTTTCGCAATCAAATGACCAATGCCAAAAAACGGTGACTGGAGAAATGCCACTCCACTGAAATATTTATTGACAGGCTTGTCATCAATTTTATTTAGAAAATTTGCTTCGTCAGGTGTGACAGCAGATTGACTTACATAAAAGCTACAGGAAGGATCATTGTAAATAAAAAACGCGGGCAGCTGTGCATAATAACCCCGGCCATCCATATAAACAGCGACGCGCCAGCCTTCGCCTTTCATTTTATCCAGCATGAATCCTGTGGAAATGCCGGCAAGGACAAATAGAAAAACCCACATTGTCCGCTTAATGAAAAACGATTTTATTTTCTGTAGCATTTTGTCGTCAGATCAGATTAATCCGCGGGATTTTAACTCAAGGTATTTATTAATCGTATTCACTGTGAGATTTTGCGGCGAAGTGTAAACTGCATGAATGGCATATTTCTCCAGCTCTTTTACGATCAGCTTTTTCTCGTAAACAAATTTTTCTGCTATCGTCTGGTAATAAATTTCCTGCATGTTGCCTGGCTTTTTATCGAGAAAAGAGCGCAGCTCCGTATTTTCAAAAAAGATGACAACCAGCAAATGATCTTTCGAAAGCCGGCGGAAATATTGCAATTGCCTTTGCATACTCGAAAGTGTTTCAAAATTCGTGAACAGCAACAGCAGGCTTCTCTGCCTTACATGCTGCTTGACTGTTGCATACAATTTCCCATAATCAGATTCCTGGTAGCCGGTCTTCGTTGCATACAGCAGTTCCATGATATTATGCATCTGTAATCCTTTTCGTTCTGCGGCAAGCACTTTATGCACCTTCTTTGAAAAGGTTACAATTCCTGCTTTATCATATTTCAACATTGCAATATTTGAAATGACCAGGCTTGCATTGATCGCATAATCAAGAAGTGTCAACCCTTCGAATGGCATTTTCATCACGCGACCAATATCAATAAGCGAATAAACCTGCTGGGATTTTTCGTCCTGGTAAGTATTTACCATTAACCGGTCTCTTCTTGCAGTCGCTTTCCAATTTACAGTACGGGGATCGTCACCGGCAACATAATCTTTGATGGTATCAAACTCGCGATTTTGTCCGATGCGTCTTATTTTTTTAATTCCGGCTTCATTCAGGCGATTGGAGATTGCCAACAATTCATAACGTCGCATCTGTATGAAGGATGGATACACCGGCACCATCTGGTCATTTTCAAATTTGTACCGGCGCTGCATTAATCCTAAAACCGTTTTCACAAACACATTTACTGCGCCGAAAATATATTCGCCACGTTTTACCGGGCGTACTTTGTATGTCAGCAATTTCGATTTGAATGGTGCAATAACTGCTTTATAGCTTAGGTCGCGCGCCTGGAACTGAACAGGCAATTCATCAACGATGGTAAGAAAAACAGGAAAAGGATATTTGTTCTCAAGATGAATGCGGATATCATTCAGATCGCCGTTGGATAATTTTTCCATCATATCACGGCGCGCAAAAATTCCTTTACGCCTGCAATAAAGTAAAACCAAATCGACAAGCACGATACAGGGAAGCACAAGCGCTGCAATCGTGGCGATATGATAAAGCGACGGGAAAAAATAAGCGACCATGCAAAACAACGCAAGCAAACCACAAAGCAGGAAGAAACGCCCCGTAAAATAAAACGAGCGAATGAACCGGAAGAGAAAAAATCCCTGGTCTGAATTGTTCTGTTGCATCAGCGCTTGTTCTGCCACGTTATCTTGGAATTTCTACTTGCTGGATGATCTGGCGAACAACATCTTTTGCGGAAAGACCTTCCATCTCTTTTTCAGGTGTGAGCATAACACGATGCTGCAAAACAGAAGGCGCAACTTCACGGATATCATCGGGCGTAACAAAATCTCTTCCGCGCATTGCTGCAATTGCTTTCGATGAAGTAAGAATTGCAAGTGAAGCACGTGGTGAAGCGCCAAGATAAAGCGCTGCATTATTTCTTGTCTGTCCTACAATTTGTGCGATGTAACCAAGCAGGTTTGGCTCTACATGCAAACTGTAAACTTTTTCACGGTATTCTTTTAATTGCTGCGCGGTAATAACAGGTTTGACATTTTCAATTTCGAGGGAATTTTTTCTTGCATGCCAGTCAGCAAGAATTTTTGTTTCATGCGCAAGCGTCGGATAATCCACATCGATCTTAAACAGGAAACGATCGAGCTGTGCCTCAGGTAAACGGTAAGTTCCCTCCTGCTCCACCGGGTTTTGTGTTCCGATGACCATAAAAGGAACATCGAGCAAGTATGTTTTTCCGTCTACCGTTACTTGCCGTTCTTCCATCGATTCAAACAACGCGGATTGTGTTTTTGCCGGCGCGCGGTTGATCTCATCGATGAGAACAATATTTGAGAAAATGGGACCCTGGCGGAATTCAAATTCATTTGATTTCAAACTGTAAACGCTTGTACCTACTACATCCGACGGCATAAGATCGGGTGTAAATTGAATACGCGAAAATTTTACAGAAACGGTTCGCGCCAGTAATTTCGCTGTAAGCGTTTTCGCCACACCCGGAACGCCTTCGATGAGTACATGTCCATCGGAAAGTAATGCAGCGATCAGCAAATCGACAACACGATCCTGGCCAACAATTATTTTTCCGATCTCGGCACGGACATCTGCAACGGCTTGCTGCAGATCAGCGAGGTTGATACGGTTGGAGTAAATTGGTTCTTCCATAATGATGCTTGTTACTTATTTTAATTCTTGCTTTTCTGTTTCAGTATGATTTTTTTTTTGCTTTTTTCACCTCTTGCTTCGTTCATTAAACTGCCAGATCAGCTCTTCCAGTTTTTTCAGATCCTTTTCACCTGCTCCCGGTGTATTGCGCAGGTAATCAATGGTGGCAAACAAATGTCTTACCTGGTCTTTCGGCACGCCGGATAAATTTTCAATGCGTTCTAAAAATTTATCATCAAAAGTTATGGTCTGCGCATAAAACCGTGAACGGATTGCTTCAAGAAAATAGTTGATTTTCTTTTTAATAATATCAGCATGATTTCCCTGCCGGTAATAAAGCACACCTACTTGCTCGACAAATTCAAGCGTTGAATTTCCCGGTGGTGTAACAACAGGAACTGGTCGCTGGCGACGTTTACCACCGAAGAATAAAGCGATAAGTCCGGCAATGATGACTACGATATAGCCGAGTTTCAATGCAGGCTCTGACAAAATATACCTCCGGGAATCATGAATATCAACGCGGCCGGCTTTATAATGTTCATCAAAAAAAGTTGGCTGATCAGGCAAATAAGAAAGCACACGGAAAAGATAACGTTGCGTTGGCTTATCCGCAGCATAATAATTTGCGAATGCATCAGGAAGTGTATGCACCAGGAACTGTCCTTTGCCATAAGCGACTTTTATAAAATTTACTTTGCCGTTTCCATTCATTCCTAAAACGGTCGTGTAAGCGGTATCGATCCTTGTAAAAACGGTGCTATAAGTTGTTTTTTCAAAAACTGCATTTTTAGCAAGATGCAGAGCCGGGTTAATAAGATTTGCTTCAACAAACACAGAGCCACTCTTCACAGCTCCACCGAAAGTTGTTATAGAATCATTCGCAATATCAAAAAGCATCGGGTCGCCTACAGCAAAATGAAGCGTGTCGTGCAGGAACCCGAATGATCTTGCAGAAACCATTACTGTATTTCCTGCTCCTGCAAAACGGCAAAGCTGGATAATATCCTGCGCAGTCGGTTGAAAATCATTATTGATAAAAATATAATTTTGCCCTCTTAATGCCGTGTCAACCAAATTCACATAAGCAGTTTTATCTACATCTTCAAAACCGGAAGTGATCATATCCTCCAGGTAATCGCGGGTGATAAAACATCCGTATGGACTTTTTGAGCTGCCGGTATAATTTTCTCTCCAGTCAATTTTTTTATGTGACGCATTTTGTGAGACACGGTAAAGAAAGGCCACGACCAGCAGCAGGACTAAATAATATGGCCAGTTTTTCTTCATTTACTTTTTTACTCGTTTATTATCTGTTTATTGAGTTTAAATATTTTATTTTCTATTTGAAGCGGCAGGAAAAAAGCGGCAGCGGCAGGAAAAAAATTTTATTTTTTTATTTTTCCAAACAGGTTTTTGAATTTTTCTTCTGCTTTCGAATACGAATTCTGGTCGACAGGAAATTCGCCGTACCAGATGTAATCATATACATTGCTTACTTCGCCGAATTCTTTTTGGTAGGTGGTTCCGGTTAATTCATAAAAATAATCGCTGTTGGTTTTATCGATTTTCCAATGCAGTAATTCTTTATCTGAAAATGATTTAAGCGTACGCAAAAACCAAAGTCTTACTGCAAGCCGGTAATCCACTCTTGTTATAGCATCCGCAATCTGCTTTTCATAATCGATGGCGTGAATGTCCACATCTTCCAGCGTAGCATCCGTCTTTTCTGCAACGCGTGATTTTCCGGAAAACAAGGTGCTTACTCCTGTACCAGTCACTTTTAAAATGACTAGTACAATTATTGTCACAAGAATTAATATCCACAAAATATTCCATGGGTTAAAGCTTCGTCCGTGATCATCGTTCTCAAAACTTTTCATCACCTTTTCCCAGAAACCTTCCCACATACGATCAAAGACAGAAGGTTCCGGCTTTAATTCATTTTTATCATCACGGTCATAACGCCATGCTTCATCATCGCTGTATTTCTTTTGTTTATCCGCAGATGGTTCACGCGTTACAATTGTTGCAGAATCATAGCGGAGTGTTTTCTTTTCTTCCGGATTGGCATGCACAGTTAAACCACCGAGGAATAAAATTACCACGGCGAGCCAAAAGCAGCGAATGTGCTTACCAGGTATAATCCGCTTCATCATCATCTGTTTTGCTGCCGATTATCTCGACAATTTTTTTTGTCCCTTCGCCATCACGTTTTTCTTTCAGGCTGTAAAAGTGAAGCGCAACGGTTACACACATTATACTGTTGATTATTGTTTTTGCAAATTCTCCAAGGGAAAGCAGCACGGTTGTGAGCAATTTCATGTTTGCCGAATTCTCATCAACGGTATATGAAGTAAGCTGTGCAATCATCGCAATAATTGTTGCGGGCATTGAAATCGCAGTCCCGACAATATAGAGAATCAGCCAAATGCAAAAAAAGATAACCCATGTGCTCCACCAGCTTCCTGAAAAAATACTTCCTGCTCTTCCGACGGCGGCAAAAATACCGAGGTTTTTTTTCTCTGACGTGCGTGCAATGAACACAGAAAAAACAAAATACCAGAAAGGAAAACGCACAAGCACATAAGCCAGCCAACCCGCAAAGATCAGCAGCACCGCAGCGCTGATGGAGGTGCTTGCGAGCCCGTAAATTATGTAACCCAGCACCGCCGAGATCAGCGCGATGGAAAAAAACATGACGACGAAAGAAAGCAGGTTGCCGAAAAAATCTTTGAAGATGGACCTGGTCACATCGTTCACGTCAAATTTTCCCTGACCTTTTTCCCGATACACTTTTACAAAATGACTGACGACAATTGCGGTGAGGAGCCCATTGATTCCCCAGCGTACCTGAGAATAAATTGTGGAAAGCGCTAAGTACGATCCCATGCGGTTTAATCCGGGCGAAGCTTCCGATCCCAGCAGATTCACCTGGAAAAAAATATTGATGGAACAAGTGAGCAAAGCAATTGGCCCGACGAGAAATAATATCGCCCGGAAAAAAACGCTGAAATTCTCACGGATGAACTTGCGGGTTTCCCCGAAGATCCGCCCGAAGCTTCTTACACGCTCAAATCTTAGTGGTGCTTGCGCTTCGCTCATAATCGTCTGCTTTCGCAGAATTGTTTCGGGTAATAATCAGATCCTGCTCCTCTGCTTTTCCACGACCTCGGTAAGCCAATACAAAGCAGAGCATACCAAGTGTAATGCAAAAAGCAAAAAACAAAAGTCCGATTCCATCTGCTTTTGTTTGTGTGATAAAGTTCATACACATCGCAAGAGCAGGAAGCAGCACCAGCAATGCGCCGACAAACAAAAGAAAAACTGTTTTCGGTGTGATTGGAACTCTTCTCACAAGATTTGTAAGAATAAAGAACCGTGAATTGAGAAAAAATACGCCCTTCCGGTTCTTGTGTTTTTCTTCAGCAAAGAATGGCCAGATGATAAAATACCAGACAACAAATATGAGTGAGGTGAAAATAATTGCCATGCGCATGTAATCGTTCATCTGTGTATAACGCGTGATGAACCCTTCGAAAAAAGCTGCCAGGAAAAAGAATGGAATTAAACCAATACCGATTTTTAAAGCTTCGCGCGCACCACGCATAAACGAAACACTGCGCGGCCAAGCACCTGGAAACCAAAGTCCGTTCCCCAGTGCCATTCCTCCTGCGCCGGCAACAATGATACACCATATTTCAATCGTTCCGTGAATCCAGACTGTTAGTGTTGCTTCCCGCGCAAATCCGTGCGAGACTAAAAAATAAAAAAATGCGCCGAGCATTACGCCATTTGTAAACTGCAGGTATGCTACGCCGATCCATCCCAAAACACCAACAACAATGCACAGCAATGCCACACGCGAATTATTCAATGCGATCTGCAGGAACATAAGGAATTGATTTTCTCCCTTGTAAACGCCAAGCGGATCGCCATCTTTCATGCGGTTAAGCGTTTCATCCACGTAATTATCACCGAGAATGATCCGCACAAAACCTTCATCATGCTGCGCAGAGATAACACCGATCCACACAGCAACCGCGAAGATCATGAATACGATGAAGAGGTTCATGCGGTGTTTTGCCATGATGCGAGGCAACTCGTTGGTCCAGAAAGTAATGATGCGGGAACGTTTTTCTTTTTTGTTCTTATAAATTTCCTGGTGAATTTGTGCGGCGAGATCGTTGAGGTATTTTTCCGTATTTGACCCTGGATAAAAAGTGTGAGCCCAGGAAAGATCATCGGTGATTCGCACAAACAGGTCGGCGAGCGCGTCGGGATTATTGCGCTCGTTGGAGTTCAGCAGTGCTTCAAACTGCAGCCACTTTTCATGATTTTGTTTTAGGAAAGTTATTTCCTTCATAATTGTGCCCGAGGGGTCGGATAAACGGTTCACGAATATACGAAATCCTTAAGGGGAACGAATTAAGAATTCAACATGATTTTACAATTTCAGGATACCCAAATTCAGAAGGGGAAAAGTAAATCAAATTAAGGTTTAAGCCGCCTGGAACTTATGCACCTTCATCAGTATCTCATCCACATTACTTTTTATCAGCGGTTTACTGAAAAATGCCAGGACATTATTTTCAGACATAATGTTTACCTTGAGTTTTGGATCAACCGAATTTGATAAAACAATAAATTCACATTTATTTTTCAGACCCGGATGCATTTCTCTAAGTTTTTCCAGGAAATCAGCGCCTTCCATGCCTGGCATGTGGAGATCGAGAAAAATATAGGCTGGCATTTCATTCTGTGTATCGGCTAAATAGTCAAGCGCGTGAATGGGATTTTCATAGCTCATTATCCTGTCTGACAATCCATAACGTTTCAACATTTTTTCGTTGACGAAATTGTCTATTTCACAATCGTCTACAAGCATTACCAAAGGGCCACGTTGTGTAACAACCGGCTCCTCATTTTCTTTGTAATTCTTTTTAAGTGTCAACATTGGAGGGGGTATTAGTTATTGCTGTAATTATTGACACAAATATAAAGCACACATATTCCAGGTGAAATCCATTTCGCTTCGATTTAATACGGATGTAAGATTCCGGCGTAAAATGATCAGGGTTCAGGTTGATTTCATTATCCTGTAAGGCCTTCTTACTTTTCTAAGGGACGAGCCGGAACTTTGTATATTCGTATTAAATATTCCTCCATGTCAGACCAGGCAAAAGTATTAACCACGCAAAACGTTTTCATCAATTACCAGGTGGCAAATATTGGCGAACGCCTGCTTGCGAGATTACTCGATCTTGTTTTTTTCGCTGTCTACCTGTTCATTGCATCATGGATAATGGGAACTGTGATAAGTGGAATGGATTTCAGCAATATGGCGAAATTCACTATGTTAATGTGGCTGTTGATTCCGCTGCCGGTGCTGACTTATACATTATGGTGCGAGCCGTTATTCAATGGTCGTTCTTTCGGTAAGCTCATCATCGGATTAAAAGTGGTAAAGTCGAATGGCACTCCTGCCAGTATCGGTGATTCTGCTTCCCGCTGGCTGTTGCGTTTGATTGAAGGTGAAGCCGGATTATTCACCTGCCTCTCACTTCCTGTAGCAATCATCAGCGGAAAAGGACAGCGCCTAGGTGATATGGTGGCAGATACGATTGTCATTAAAACAAAACAGAAAACGAGCCTCCGTAATACAATTCTGCAGCAGATCAATCCGCAATACCGCGTTGTATTTCCGCAAGTCGCTTACCTCAATGACCGCGACATGAATATTATCCGCGATATTATGCAGCAATCTTTCGACACCGGAAATTATTCTCTGCTCGAATATCTTGGCAATAAAGTAAAAGCGATCATGGGCGTTTCTCCTCCGCCGTATCAATTGCCAACCATGCAATTTTTGAATATTGTGCTGGCTGATTACGCGCATTATAATTTTGAAGGGAAGTAAAAGAGCTTAAAAATAAATTTTAATAAATATTTTTTTTATTGTGCCGTTTTTTTCCAAAGCCTTTACTTGTAATTTGAGTTTTTCAGAGCGTTTGGAATAAAATATTTTCGAATGAACTTTTTTTACGTATCCGATTTGGTGCTCTCCCCTGAATATTTTTACAGCATACTTATCATAATCATTTTCTGGCTCTTTTTCAAAACGTAGTTCGTCTTCTATGGTAAGTAAGTCAGTCGAAAGTTTTAAATGTGAAACAGCCGCTAAATCTGTGATAAAACATAAATTCTTAACTGGATGAAAATCTGCAAGTAATTCAAAGTTATCTGTAGGTACCAAACCCATAGTATGGGCTAATAAATACAGCTTTTCTTCCTTGTACTTATAGTCAATTTCCCAAAAATCAAGGAAAGCAGAAATATCCTGTCGTTCCGATTTAATTATTCTTTGCCCGAAAACCTCTAAAACATTTTCAGTGTATATTTTATCCAACTCAGGGAATTCTGTATATGCTGAAAATCCCTGGGCCTTAGCCAGCTCTATTTCCTTAGACCTATATGAAAATGTTGTGCCTCCTGTTGCAGAAGACTTAATTACGCCAACTATGAAACGTCGATGTCCAGGACCTCGGCGCCAACTTAAATAAATATGACCAAATTCTCTCATTTTAATACTTCAACGAGTAAACCAATACGTAAAGATACCGTCTTTAAAATGAATTCTTTTCTATCCACAGATAATTTGCACCCTGCAAATTTCTTAGGTAGATCCTTATCAACAACGTCAAGAATGTGCTTAAGTTTTTGACTATCGTAATTTATTCTAATTCTGCTTATTGTTTTTAAAACTTGTTCGGGGTAAGATTCTTTAATCTGTTTAATTAAGTCGAAGTGCCTAAGCTTTTTATTTTGCCAATGTATTTCAGCAACGCCATCTTTAACATACTTTAGTAGTCTGTCTTCATTAGTTAGATACGTTTGAATTTGCTGTTCTGAAAGTTCGCGTCCCAGACTACTTCCATTATCATAAATTGGCGCAAAAGACTTTATTTTGCTAAAGAATAATTTAGCGCGATGTCCGTCAGAATTTAATTTATCTGATCCATTTTCAAAAAGGCGTTTTCTGAGAAAGTTTTGAATTATTTTGGGAAGGTTTTTGATACTCTCAGGATCCAATGTGACTTTTAATGATTTTTCAAAAATTGAAGATTCACTAATAAATGCCCAGTTTTCCTGATGACGATCTCCATTCCCAATAACAGAATCAAATATTATTATGTCTATTAGATTGGGTAAATACTGATCTAGATCAAACTCTTTTAAACTAATATTAATCAATTCAAAAGTATAATGTTTTCTTCCTTCTTTTGTCTCTGGATTGAAAGTATTGTCAAAAGCCTGCAAGAATTTTCCGCCCTCCTTTAACTCTTCATTAGGTAGATGCATAGACTTAGATAAGCAACCGATATTACTTGCGTCATAGCCTAAATGATATTTAAGAATTTCGAAACCAAGGATTTCACCTAATTGACAAGCGATAATTTCCGACCAAAATTCAAATTTATAATCTCTTCCAGGCTTAAAAAACGATTGTTTAAAATAATAAAATTCACCAATAGAGTTAGACACAATTTTTTTATTCCTCGTGCCCCCGGTATTCAGCCAAAATTGCTCGCTCCATTCTGTGATATCAAATATTTCATTCATAAAACTATTCTCTGATTCAAAACTAATAAAGGTGTAAATCAAATCCTGCTTATTGAAATAGACAAAGTCCCGAACCTTTAAGAATTCGGGACTTTGCTTTTCATATTGTATCCTTAAAATCGTACATCGTATTCCTACATCGTACTTCAAATCATGAATTCTTAAACCCCTCAAATCTTAATTTCATCTTCATTTTTATTGAGAAAATGATATTCAAGAAACTGGTAAGAGGTAACTGGTTTTATTTTGATGCCTCTTCCGAATTTGCGTTTCCATTTCGAAAGCTGGGAATCGAGATTGAAAACTTTTCCTTTGGTGAGGAATGCTTCAATGTATGGATGAACACAAACGGAAACTGATTTTTCGCCCTGCTCTTTCATAATGTAACGCAGGTTATTTTCAATATTATCGATCAATAAAATACTTGCCTGCACTTCTCCTGTGCCGCCGCATGTCGGACATTTCTCTTGTGTATCAACTGCGGTTTCAGGACGAACGCGTTCACGGGTAATTTGAATGAGCCCGAATTTGCTTGGAGGAAGGATAGTATGCTTAGCACGATCGAGTTTCATCTCATCACGTAGCTTATTGAAAAGTAATCTCCTGTTGTTTGGCGAATGCAGATCAATAAAATCGACTACAATAATTCCGCCCATATCACGCAGGCGTAACTGGCGTGCTACTTCAACAGCTGCTTCAATATTTACATCAAGCGCATTTGTTTCCTGGTCGTTGGAAGATTTCGAACGGTTACCGCTGTTCACATCAATAACATGAAGCGCTTCGGTGTGTTCAACGATCAGGTAAGCTCCGCTTTTCATTGTCACTGTTTTGCCAAACAGCGCTTTCATCTGGCGATCTACACCAAATGCTTCGAAAATCGGTTGAGGTCCTTTGTGGAGCTTTAGAATTTTTTCTTTGTCAGGCGCAATGGCCTGGAGGTATTCTTTAATCTCATCGTGCATACGGCCATCATTAATATGAATGGCTGCGAATGACGCATTAAGTAAATCGCGGAGGATTGCGGAGGTGCGATTAATTTCTCCAAGTACGCGTGCCGGTGGCTTTGACGTGGTGAGCTCCTGGAAACAAGTGTTCCATTTGCCTACAAGGTCATTCATATCAGCGTCGAGGTCAGCTACTCCTTTTCCTTCAGCAACGGTTCGCACAATCACGCCAAAATTTTTGGGCTTGATGCTCATGATCAAACGCTTTAGTCGTTCGCGTTCTTCATGGCTCCTGATTTTTTGTGAGACCGAAACTTTGTCGGCAAAAGGAATGAGGACGATGTATCTTCCTGCAATGGAAATTTCTGAAGTAATACGCGGGCCTTTTGTAGAGATCGGCTCTTTTGCAATCTGGATGAGCACTTGCTGATCTGATTGAAGCACTTCAGTAATTTTTCCTTCTTTTCTGATGTCGGGCTCGAGCTTGAAATATGCCAGGGCGGCATTTTTCTGCTTTTGCGTGATGGTCATTCGCACAAATTTATTGAGCGATTGCACCTGTGGACCGAGATCGAAATAATGCAGGAAAGCGTCCTTTTCATAACCCACGTCGACGAATGCGGCATTAAGCCCCGGCATCACTTTGCGTACGCGTCCTAAGTAGATATCGCCGACTGCGAACTGGGAGTTGGTCTTTTCGCGGTTAAGCTCGACCAGTCTCTTCTCGTTCATCAGGGCAATCACCACCTCGGAGCCAGAGGCATCGATGATGAGTTCGTTTGACACGGTTAGATTTTTTTATAAAATGTATAATAGCACAAAAATCCCATCGCTGTTATGCGGCATGGGCTGTGCGTTTCAGGATGATGGGAAGAGGGAGAAAGGTGTGCATTTAAGACGCGTTTTTGAAACGCGCCTTAAATAAAAGCACAGCTTATTCTATTTCTTCTTGTGGCGGTTCTTACGAAGACGTTTTTTCCGCTTGTGGGTTGCCATTTTATGGCGTTTGCGCTTTTTGCCGCTTGGCATAGTTGTAATGCTTTATTGGTTAATACTAATTATTCTTTACTCTCTGCCATCATTTTGGTTCCGGCACGTGAGCGCGAAGTCTGCGAATTGCATTCTCCACGTCATTTTTTGTCAGCGGATCAGTTTCGATCTGCACATATTGTTCGAGATGATCGATCGCTTTCGCGGTATCACCCAATTGTTCTAAATACACTTCTGCAATGTTCAGATGCAACCCGTAATAATCCGGTCGCAAACGAAGCGCTCTGCTGTATCTCGCAATCGCTTTATCAGGCGCATTCCTCTTGAGAGAAAACTCTGCCAGTTCCAGCTGTGCGTTTACATTGGTCGAATCAATCGAATCAACCTGCAGCAACATCGTAATGCCTTTCATCGGATCATTTGTTCCCTGTACAATGCAGGAAGCAAGGCCAACTTTTGCATCGAGATTTTTAGGCTCAAGCTCAATTGCTTTTGTGTAACAGCGTATCGCTCCATCAAACAAGGCCGCAAGATTATGTTCATCCTGCTGAAATCCCGCAGCGACCCTGTAACGATCACCTGCCTGTTGCCAGTCTGCACCCGAGCCATTGTTCTTAATCACTTTCTGCTCCGACAACCATGCGGCATAAACATATTCTTTGTTTATACCGAGATACCGGATAATGGAATCATACATCTGTCCGCGTCTGACGGCATCACGATTGGTGTTGATGGCGCCTTCAATTGCGTTTACCTGTATGAGTACATCCGACTTCATGCCTTTTCGTGCATTAGTGATCTGATCCTCGAGTGTATGGCCGGATTCAATTTCCTGCGTTACTGCAGGCGTATTGTCGACGGTCGATACTGTACTTACAAAACTTAAAAGAACGGTACTGATAGCCGCCAAAAGTATCACGATCCATTTGGTTACGGATATTCTGCTCATCGGCTATTTATTAAAATCAGGAAACCTTGACATTCTTTTTTACCCGGTCCACAAAAGTTTTAGCGGGTTTAAAAGCCGGAACATTATGTGCCGGGATAATCACGGTTGTGTTTTTTGAAATGTTGCGGCCGGTTTTTTCTGCTCTTCTTTTAACCACAAAACTTCCGAATCCACGGAGGTAAACGTTGTCTCCTTTTGCAAGTGAATTTTTGATCACTTTCATAAATGTTTCAACGGCAGCTTGCACAGCTACTTTCTCAACTCCGGTTTTTTCTGCGATCTCGTTGACTACTTCTGCTTTTGTCATCTTCTAAGCTATTTACTTTCAAGTGTTTAACATCCCATTAAAGCGGGTTTCAGGGCTGCAAAATTACTCATTTATCCCTAACACCAAAATTTCCCAGTAAATTTATCTTCGGAACAACCACAATTTCAATGGATTTCGGTGCAATTATCATGTCTTGGTATGTTAAAAACAAGCGGGATCTGCCGTGGCGGAAGACCCAGAACCCCTATAAAATATGGCTTTCTGAGATTATCCTCCAACAAACCCGGGTGCAGCAGGGTCTTCCTTATTATTTTTCATTTATAAATAAATATCCTGACGTAAAAAGCCTCGCCGGGGCCGCAGAAGACGATATTTTGAAGCTTTGGCAAGGTTTGGGGTACTATTCCAGGGCCAGAAATCTGCATTCTGCTGCAAAAATGGTGGTTAATGACTTTAATGGTGTTTTTCCTGCTACATATATAGAACTGAAAAAGCTGAAAGGCGTGGGAGATTATACTGCCGCAGCTATATCTTCCATCTGTTACAACGAGGTTCAGGCAGTTGTAGATGGAAATGTGTACCGCGTTTTATCCCGTATTTACGGAATTGACACACCTATTGACAGTACTGAAGGAAAAAAGCTGTTCAATGATTTAGCAAACTCGTTGATCTCTGAAAAACATCCGGCTGATTTTAACCAGTCGATCATGGAATTCGGCGCCATTCAATGTGTTCCGAAAAATCCGGCGTGCGAAATATGTCCGTTCTTTTTGCATTGTGAAGCACGAAAGAAAGATCTTATAAATGTGCTTCCCGTCAAATCAAAAAAGACAAAAGTCACTGATCGCTTTTTTAATTATCTCGTGCTGCATCATAAGGGAACTATTTATCTCAAACAAAGAAGCGGTAATGATATCTGGAAAGGTTTGTTCGATTTTCCATTGATAGAAACGGATACACCTGTCAATGAAAAACAATTGATGCGAAATAAAGAATGGGGTGCTTTATTCAAAGATTCATCCGCCGCGGCGTACAAAATTCAAAATTATTCCGAAGAGATAAAGCATATTCTAAGTCACCAGCGATTGCATGTGCGGTTTGTTGAAATTCATCTGGAGAAAAAAATGAACGTGAAGGAATGGCTTTCTGTTAAAGAGGAAGAGCTGAAGAAATTTGCTGTTCCGGTTGTGATTGCCAATTACATTGCTTCAAGAAAGTAATCCGTTTTCAGTTGTAGTTATCAGTTATAGGTAGTAATTTACTTCGTGTAGATGACATTCAATTTTTGCTGAATGCTGACAACTGACCTCCAGCAACTGACAACTGACTTTTCTGTTATCTTTGTCCTGAAACAAACACTCTATACGTTCATAACTAACCCATTTTAAAAATGCCAGGCGTTAATAAAGTAATTCTGATTGGGAATCTGGGGAAAGACCCGGAAGTGCGTTACCTCGAAGGCGGAATAGCTGTTGCGAATTTTCCGATTGCTACTACTGAATCTTTCCGTGATAAAAACGGAAATAAAAATGAGCAAACCGAATGGCACCAGATCGTTTTGTGGCGCAGACTTGCTGAAGTAGCAGAAAAATACCTGCGAAAAGGTCAGATGGTTTACCTGGAAGGAAAGATACGCAGCCGCACATGGGACGATAAAGACGGCAACAAACGTTACACAACAGAAATTTTCGGCGATGTGCTTACCATTCTTTCACGCCGTGAAGATCAGCCCGGTTACCAGCAGCGTCCTGCAACTCCTTACGGACAAAATCAAACGGGAACAGGTACAGAAAAAACATATACTCCAAATCCGCAGCAGCAGGCTTACCAGCAGCAGCAGCAAAATGTAAATATTAATCCGGAAGAAAATCCGAATCATCCTGCGATACTTCCTGATTCACCGGATGATTTGCCGTTTTAGGCTTCGATACATCCCGCTCGAAAAATGCGGGCCACTACAAACGGCTTCAAATAAAATCAAAGATCCTGGTTCGAAAGAGTCGGGATTTTTTTTCGTGTAATGATTTTGGCAAGTTCAAAGGTTTTGAAGCATATGCAAAAGGCATTCATTTATTTGGTATCTTGTAAACTATGAAAACTAAAATTGTAATAACCCTGATTATTAGTACTGTTTTATTAAGTAGTTTTTTGCTTACTAACCAAACGAACGCTGTAATCTCCCCCCCACCATCACAAGATCAATATATTCAAGACCCTCCATTTGCTACCAGGTATTGGATAAAACGGCTTTCTACGGCGTTGCCAACCGGTGAAAATATAATTTTTCGTGTTCAATATATAAGTGACGGTGCACTTCCGGGCACTATCACTATTTATAAAAACGGGATTGCGAACCTGATTTTAAAGGATGACGGTACAGCCCCTGATCTGGTGAGCGGGGATAAAATTTTTGCCGTATATATGAAGGAAAATATTACCCAAATGATTTCCAGAATTGAAACACTGGAAGCAGCTCTTGCAACTAAACAACAATTCTTGGATTTCACAGGTCATAATGGACAATTTATTCAATATTCATCTATTGTAAAATTTAACAAACCTTCCTTCAATGCGTTTACTGAAACAGAGCTCAGTATTTACCTGATAAATGCCATAGATTGTTCCACTACAGATTTAGTAAAGGAAAAGTCATTGTTTATTACTGATCTTTCAATAGTAGAAGATCAACAACGAACCTATAATGTCGCGACTGGAGTGGGAAACGCAAGTGGTGCGTGAACCTTTGGAACTCTAATGAACAATATCGAAAACAATACACATACCGATGGCGTTCGGGGCTTTCTTAAAGAATGGGTTAAGCAATGGGTTACCACACAAACTGTAAACACCTATTCAATAGCTCCACGAGTTTTTGCCATGGATAATTTAATTCGACCATGGCTACGAAAAGCAAATAATAATGCAAATTTGACAGTTGATCTCAGTAATTGGGAAGGCATATGGAACGGCACGACAGAAAGTGCGCTACAAAATAATGCGCCATTCAAGTTAACTGCTATTGTAAACAGAATTGATCTCCGTGGAAACGCAGCATATACACCCTCTATTTCTAATGCGGGAGAAACCCGTTTTATTTTTACATTGATTAACCCTTACACCGGTATAATTCCAATTAACCCTAATCAAACGGCTTCAATGGAACAAAATGGCGTAGGGTTTGTTGACTGGCGCGGTATGAATGTTATTTTCGAATATGGGAATCCACAAACCACACTATGCCTTCTAAAAACGTTTGCGCAACAATGGCTAAATTTATCTGACGTTTCATACAGTTTCGGAACAGCAGCATCTAACAATTCTTATAAGGATGCTTTGCAATTAATCACTGACCAAGTTACGAACGCAAATTCTGTTCCGTCTAAGACTAATGGCAGTGCTATTAATCGTATACGCACAAATGAAAAAGCTTTTGCAACCTTTGGAACGAATCCTAATGCACACGTAAACTGGGAACTACAAGATTGGGAATTCAGGCAATTCGAATTAGGTGCGACTACCCATAAGTTGGCAATGGCACCTCTTACTAATAACCCGCCACATACAGCAAATTATGCCCCAAACATATTAGAAGATTATACAAGCACTTCACAGACGGTTACCAATAATAATATATTTAATTGGATCTTTAGTGGCCATAAATTTCAAGTTCTGCATGGTAACTTTAACCTTCCAACAAATTTACTTTCAGGTTCAGGAATAGTAAGAAGAGAGGAAACACAGTTTTTTGGATTTTTGCCAAATGATTTTGCAACTGCTGGTGGATATAATCCCGCAATTCTTTCGTCCGAAGCCAAGGCCATCAGACAACAGTTGTCATTGAATACATGTTCAGGGTGCCACGCAGGTGAAACTAAAACAGTATTTACTCATGTGAATCCGGTTGCCTATGCGGAGCCTGCTAAGTATTGGTTATCATCAGTTGATGGTGCAACCAATATTACGCAGGATGATAATCTTTATCCATCGGGAAATATCAGTGACCCTTTGCAAGCAGGCGGAAAAAATATTGGTGAAACATATGACGGCTTTTTAGCTAGTTACGTTATCAATTTTGAAACTAATAAAGAGATGCGGATCTATGATGCTGCGTCACAGTCTTATTATTACCGCAATCATTTTCAATCCGTATCGCCATTCTTAACCGGAAGAAGATATGAGATTTTAAACAGCACGCTTACAGGATATCCAAATTGGCAGGATGATGAACCGGATGATGGGAATGCAACGCAGGCTAATCATGAAGAACCAGATAATACTATGCTTGGGTTATTTTATGTTAATGATCCATCAAATGACGCTAATACTACGTTTCCATTTTTGCAAGAACAGAAATGGGGCTTTAATGATTTACAACGAAGGCACGATGATCTGTGCCAATTACTGAATGCAAACTGTGATGGAACAACACCACAAAGTATCCTAAATCTAATGATCCTAACTCAAATGAATCCCTTCCCAATAGGCGCTCACTAATAAAATCTAGCATGAAATGTTTTTGCAATCTTCTTTTTATTATTTTATTCTTTACGGCCACTAAATGTGTCGCTCAAAACTATCCTCTACAGGCATACGCAACCGGTGGACCCGATGATATTTACACAATCCGAAACATATCGAATAGTAAAGACGGTTGTTTCTATACCACAGGATCATTTACGGGTACATTCATTTTCCAGGGAGAAACGATAAGCACCAACTATGCGAACGGCGTTTACCTTGCTAAATTCGATTACAATGTTTCACTCATCTGGCTCAAGAAAATTGCTGAAAATCCCAGCAATACAATAACCCAGTCGCTGATTTCAGTGGATACTGCAGGAAATATAATTGCCGCGCTAAGCTTCACAGACAAATTGTTTTTTTATGGAGATTCTATTTCATTGAATGGATTAACCGGCGTTGAACTGATGAAATTAGATTCTTCAGGAAACAGAATATGGAATAACCTGATAGCAGGAGACCGGCTTGGAACGAAAGGGCTCGCTACCGATTGCAATAGCAATATACTGGTCACTGGCGATCTATCCGATCAAATAATTACCTCGAAATATGACACGGATTGTAACCTTGTATGGACCAGAACAGCAGGGGGAACAAATCTTCCTGATTATGGATATTTTATAGAATCTGATACCGCGGGAAATATTTTCATTGCAGGACTGATACAACCTTCCAACTCAGTTTATTTTGATACATGTCATTTGATTATTCCTTCCGGAGCTTACAAAATAAGTTACCTGGCCAAATATTCTGCAACAGGGATAATTCAATGGGTGCGGTTTATATATAGTCTGACTTTCGCGCAATATTCAGTTATCAGTTCAATAAAATGCTTGGAAAATGGCAGTGTGGTTATTGTTGGAGAATATTCAGATAATTTTTTAAGATTTTCTAATGGATATTCTTCTGTAGGACCACAGCAAAGTGGTTTTTCTCATTCCTATTTAGCTTGTTTTTCTACATCTGGAATCCGATTATGGGTCAAAGTTCCTCCGAATTTGGGTAGCGGCACTGACGGAAATATGGAACTCGTAATAAATGCCTCCTCCATATTTGTCATAAATAGCTTTACCGGAACAACTGCAAACGAAAGCGACACCATTGTAGGCAATGGAAGCAATGATCTGTTATTAGAAAAATTTGATTTAAATGGGAACTTAAATTCTTATGTTCAGTTTGGCGGGGTCTCAATGGATATCGGAAATGATATTATGGTTAATGGAAATGCGATATATATTGTTGGTGGAACATCAAGCCATCCTTTTAACGTGAATCAAAATAGCTTCAATCATCTAAATAGCAATAGTGCATATGTAATAAAGCTTCTTGATAATACAGTGGGACTTTCTGAAAACAACAACGAACAAACATTCGCAGTTTATCCAAACCCTAACGATGGTGAATTTATAGTAGAGCTTCCCCAGGTAAAAGGAGAGCTTACTTTAATCGACCTTTCAGGAAAGGTTATTTATCGTTCAACCGAAGTTGCACAACAAACCCTTAGTATACACCAGCCTGATCTGCAAAATGGAATTTACTTTCTGCGATTTGTTTCTGCAGATTTTAATGTGATAAAAAAGATAGTAATTGCTGATTAAAATAAATTAAAGAATCAAGATTTTTTTGTGCAATAATTTTGATAAAATTCACCTGCGTTTATAATACCAGCGTGTGTCTCTCCCTTTCCTGAGTTCCATTTTTTTTGTCGGTAAAAAATTGGGAGCAAAAGCACTTCTTACCTCCCCCACCCAATCTGTTGCAGAGTCAAACGGAACGGGATGTGTTACAATTTCAAATTTCGAGGGGCCAATCCTGAAACTATTTTCATCCGCTCTGACTGTCCTTGACGGAACTGCATCAAAGCTATTTGCTCCGAAAACATAAGTTCCTTTTCCATTTTCATCAATATTAATATTTCTGTAATCATCGGTAGCAGGTGAATGCCATTTTCCAACAAGTTCAGAATTAAAATCAATTGGTTTGCGGCATGAAAAGATACAAGTAAGAAAAAAAACGATAAGGAAAAAATGCAACTGCTTCATACTGCTTGTCTTTATATTTATTGTGCCTGTATACCGGACTGGTACAAATTACGTTATTTATCAGAGTAGGCGCACCATCAAGTGAACTGGTTAAGCCATATAAATATTGCCGGAACAACTGATCACACACATCTGACTATCTTTGTAAACATGCAAAAACTACTTCCCCTTTTCGGTTTGCTGATGCTTTCCTTGTTTGGCTCATGCGATGACGATGACAGTGTTGGCGTTCCAAAACCCCGCGGCTATTTCAGAATTAATTTTCCGGAGAAAAAGTATGTGATGTATGATGCTGATTGTCCGTTCTCATTTGAAATTCCGGATTACGCAAAAATGTATCATAGCGCAGCGCCGAATGCTTCACCTTGCTGGCGCGACCTTTATTTCGGACAGTTTCATGCAACACTTTATATCAGCTACAACGAGATCAATAATGATTCGATCCTCGAAAAATTAATTAATGAAAGCTGGGCATTAACAGAAGCGCATACACAAGTCGCAAACAGCATGCGCGATTCTTCCATTCTCCGTCCGAAAGATCATGTATTTGGTTCTGTGCAATTGCTTGGAGGAAATGCGGCTACACCGATGCAATTTTATTTAACCGACAGCATCAACCATTTTATCCGTGCATCTCTTTATTTTTATTCACCACCAAATAAAGATTCCATCGCACCGGTGCTGGATTATATCCGCAAAGACATTTACCATATTGTAGAAACGCTGAAGTGGAAAGATGTTCCATTGCCCAATGATAAAGCGTCTGGCGTTGCAAGGAAAGAAGAAGAGCAATAAAACAGAGAAAAAAAATGCTGGTCTTGTTCAATCCTTTGTCATAGGAAATTGCCTGGTAAAGGAAAATTGTTTTTGTCAGACCGCGTGTTTCGCTTACAAATGTTCTATTAAAAGGAATTTAATAGCGAAAATATATCGAAGGCTGAGAAAAGCTCTAAGCGTCCTAAAATACATCCTCCAACAATCCATCATCCACAATATTCGGCATCGTTACCTGCAACATCGGGCTGCGTTTCATTTCCCGTTCAATAGCGAACATCGCTTCTTTATTTCTCGCCCAGCTTCTTCTTGCAATTCCATTATTCACATCCCAGAATAACATGGAACGCAATCTTCTTTCAGCATCATCGCTTCCATCAAGCACCATTCCGAAACCGCCATTGATCACTTCGCCCCAGCCAACGCCGCCACCATTATGCAAGGAAATCCATGTGGCGCCGCGGAATCCATCACCGACGAAATTCTGCACAGCCATGTCTGCGGTAAATTGTGAGCCGTCATAAATATTGGATGTTTCACGATACGGTGAATCTGTGCCTGAAACATCATGATGATCGCGGCCCAATACTACGGGTGCGGAAATTTTTCCTTCGCGGATGGCTTTATTCATTGCTGAAGAAATACCGATGCGCGCTTCTGCATCAGCATATAAAATCCGTGCCTGCGATCCGACAACTAAATTATTTATCATCGCGTCTTTGATCCACGTAATATTATCGCTGAGCTGCTGACTGATTTCCGGCGGAGCTGTTTTATACATTTCTTCCAGAACCTCCAACGCGAGCTGATCTGTTTTTGCAAGATCTTCAGGATCGCCGGAAGTGCAGATCCAGCGGAAAGGTCCGAAACCATAATCAAAGCACATCGGCCCGACAATGTCCTGCACGTAGGAAGGATAAATAAAAGTTCCATCCTCATTTGTTATCGGTGCACCGGCCCGCGAAGCTTCCAGCAAAAAAGCATTTCCATAATCAAAGAAATACATTCCTTTTTTTGCAAGTGTATTTATTGCTGCAGCATGACGGCGTAAAGAACTGCACACTTCTTCTTTGAATTTCTCCGGTTCATCAGCCATCATCTTTTTCGAATCTTCAAAAGAAATTCCTGCAGGATAATAACCACCCGCCCATGGATTATGAAGTGAAGTTTGGTCTGTTCCCATATCTACTTTCAAATCTTCCTTCACAATTTTTTCCCAGAGATCAATTACATTTCCCTGGTAAGCAAGCGAAATCCCCAGCCTTTCATTTATACACACTTTGATCCGCGTAATTAATTTATCAAGATCATCATACACTTCGTCCACCCATCCTTGCGAATGACGAGTTTGTGTTGCCTTTGGATTTATTTCTGCAATAACGGAAACAAGTCCCGCAATCTTTCCTGCTTTCGGTTGTGCGCCGCTCATACCTCCTAATCCGCAGGAGACAAATAATTTCCCCTGCCCCACTTTATAGGAAGCTTCTTCCGATTGCAGGCGGACTTCTTCATTTGTGGAAATCTTTCTTGCCGCATTCATCACCGTGATTGTTGTTCCATGCACAATTCCCTGGGGGCCGATGTACATAAAAGATCCGGCGGTCATTTGTCCGTATTGCGTAACACCAAGTGCATTAAATTTTTCCCAGTCATCCGGTTTGGAATAATTCGGGATCATCATTCCATTGGTAACCACAACACGTGGGGCATCTTTATGCGAAGGAAATAATCCAAGCGGGTGACCGGAATACATCACGAGCGTTTGTTCATCCGTCATCGTCGCGAGATATTTCATCGTGAGTAAATACTGTGCCCAATTTTGAAACACTGCTCCGTTTCCGCCGTAGGTAATTAATTCATGCGGGTGCTGCGCTACTGCATAATCAAGATTGTTCGAAAGCATGTGCATGATCGCAGCTGCTTGTATGCATTGATTCGGAAATTCAGAAATGTGACGTGCGTAAATTTTATAATCAGGGCGGAAGCGGTACATGTAAATGCGTCCGTAAGTTTTTAATTCATCTGCAAATTCCTTTGCAAGAACAGCATGATATTTTTTCGGAAAATAACGCAATGCATTTTTCAGCGCGAGTTTTTTTTCTTCGGCAGAAAGAATGTTTTTCCTTTTCGGCGCATGATTGAGCGTCGTGTCGTAAGCCTTGATTGCAGGAAGTGTATCCGGGATGCCGGTAAGAATATGCTGTTTGAATTCTTCTTTTGTCATAGGAAAAAGATGTGCAAAATTAAATTACTACCCCGCCGGTAAATTCATCCGGAACCATTCTTCCGGCGATAGTGCATGCGATTCAACATTGATCTTTGAAGTTATTTTGGACTGAAATTTTTCGATAGAACTTTCAATCATAGAATGCGCAATCACTTCATCTTCTTTCATTCCCATCCGCTGCATGAGTGAGGTTATTTTTTCACCGCCGGCCTTCAAAAGTAGTGCATCATTAAGCGCAGCATAGGCTTCCACCGGCAATGAAACTCCATTTTCTTCCAGCTTTTCCGCAAGTTGCGTTTCATTTACGATTAGTGGGTAACGTTCTGCAAGGATAATTTTTTTGCCGCCGGGAATAAAGAAAGAATTTATCCGTGGGATTGCGCTGCCATTGATTATTTTATCGGCTGGAATAATAAATTCTTCTAACGAGGAATCATTGAGCTGTTTGATAAGTTCGTTCCGTGTAGAGGCGAAAAATGTAACAACAATGCTATTCTTGCTAAGCAGCTCATTCAGTAAAATTTTATCAAGCGCATTTCGCGTCATTAAAACTTTCGAAGAGAAATAAGTTTTTTTCTTTTTGCCGAAGCCGAACATTGAATTATTTTTTCAGGTTATTGGGATTGATGTAGTCCGGATCGACTCTTCCTTTTTGGGGATTGAATTGATATGGACAATGCCTGCATCCGTTCATGCAGCAATAGCCACGACGAAGAAGAAATTGTTCGGTAAAAACAACATATCCTTCTTCGGTTTTATAAAAATCCCCAGGTTGGAATCCATCAGCCATGCGGCAAAGATAACCAGAAAAAGAGTTTTGAGTTTGGAGTGTTTAGTTGGAGAACATTCTTGTCTCCGACCAAACAGTCCAAACCAGACTCAAATTGATAAATCTCTTCCTAAATTTGAGCATGCCGCGAATAGATTTACTTAATGGCTTTTTTGGTGAACAAGAAAACAATTCACTGGCAGTTCTTCGCCTCGATCTGCCTGATCCTCTTTCGGGTGGTAATAAATCGTACAAGCTGAAATATAATCTCGTTGAAATGCAGCGGCAAGGATTAAATAAGCTGCTCACATTCGGCGGCGCTTTTTCTAATCATATTGCAGCCGTCGCAACTGTAGGGAAGAAAAATGATTTTGAAACGATCGGAATTATCCGTGGCAACGAGCTGAATGCCGGTTCGAATGATGTTTTAAAATATGCTGCTTCCTGCGGAATGAAATTGTTCTTCGTTACACGCGACGAATACAAAAAAAGAAATGATCCTGATTTTATTGATTCTTTGCAGCAGCGTTATGGCCCTGCTTATGTTTTACCTGAGGGCGGTTCGAACGAATTAGCTGTAAAAGGATGCATGGAAATTCTTTCAAGAGAAACCGATGCTTATGACGTGATTATTTGTCCGGTTGGAACGGGCGCTACATTGGCAGGAATAATTGCAGCTGCGAAACCGCATCAAAAAATTATCGGGATCGCAGTGCTGAAAGGAAAAGGTTACCTCGAAAGAGAAGTGAATGCATTATTGAAAAATCAGCCGCTTGCAGCAGAGTGGGAAATTAATCACGATTTCACTTTCGGCGGATATGCAAATCCTCATGCTGCATTATTTGAATTTGACAGTAAGATCAAAAAGAAATTTAAGCTGCCTTTAGAATATGTTTATTCCGGCAAGGCTTTATTAGCAATGGTTAAAATGAAAAGAGGGAATGCTTTCATTGGAAAACATCCCCTCTTTATTCATACAGGCGGTTATGCTTTTACTGATTTATAGCGTGTGGTAAATTTTGCAATCTGACACCTGGTTATCATTACGCAAAACCAGCAGCAACAAACCTTCAGGCAAACCGGAAAGATCAAGTTCTGCATCTCCTTTTTCCTGTAGGCGACTCATCAGCAATTTCCCTTCGGCAGAATAAATTTCCAGCGTTGCATCTTCGGGGTTTGTAAATCTTATAATTGAAGAAGAAGGATTTGGAAATGCAGAAAAATTCATTGCGTTATGCTGTTCTTGAATTCCCGAAGCCGAAGAACCAAGATGCAAATCATCAACAATTACATATGAATTCATATCCGGATTACCGGATGTATTATCGAGAATTAAAGATATTCCCACCGAATCAACTCCTGCGGCAACAAACGGTGTAGCAACAACAGCGAAACGCGTGTAAGTACTTTGACTGTTTGCGAAATAAGTAAAACTGAACGCATTAGAGCTTCCATTTTCGTATAAGGAAAGTACCACCACAAACTCGTCGCCGTTTAGCAGATTGCATTTGTACCATCCAGTCAGACTATCGGTTTGTGTTGTGATGCTGGTATGGTAACTTGTTACGACAACCCCACCATAAGTACTCGGTCCACTGCTGTATACGCCAAGCTTTACCGCGGAAGATCCTGCGTGCGCCTGGTTGCTTTGCGTTACATTAATATAATTCGGCTGAATATTCGCTGTAGTCCAGCTGACAGGATTTCCGTTCGACCAATTTTCTAATGAAGCATTGGGAATCTGTGCCGATAAACATAAACCGGAAAAAATTGCTGCTAGGGAAAGTATTGTTTTTTTCATTTGATTTTTGAGTTTAATTATGTTGGATTAATTGGGTTTCTGTTTTTCCATCTGAAAAGGTGACGACGAGAAAATATGTTCCCGCACCAAGTCCGTCGAGTCGCATTTCTGAATTTGCTCCTTGCACATTGGCAGTCTGAACAGCTTTTCCGCCAAGGTCAAAAAGAGAAACCGTTTTTATTAAGTGATCTGTTGCTTCGATGAAAATTTTATCTGTCGCAGGAATTGGATAAACACGAACAGTGGAAAGTGTATTTTCCATTATGCCGGCCGACAGATTTCCCGCGCGCCAGCCCACCACTTTTTTATGGGTAACCGGACCGGACGCAACCTGATTCGTTACCATTTGCAAATGAAAAATCGGGTAATATTCACCGGCCTGGTACCAGAGATAAAAACTTTCAGTTACTGTAACGGGGAAATTTCCGTTTGCTACTGTGAATATTGTATCGTGTTCTGTCCGTGTATAATGCACACGCAGTACATTGTTGTACGTGCCGGATGGAAGCACAATTGTTCCCGTTGCATCTGCATTCATTGTTCCGCTGCCATGAACATGAACAGTGCTTCCTGAATTTGCATCAACATACGATGCGCTGTAGGTGTCGCTGCTGTTTGTTCCGTAAGTGATTGGGAATATATATTGTGTGGCAGGATTCGTATACGTAATCACATTTATCAGGTCAGCATTGCCCACACGGTCAGCAGAGGATGCATTGACATTGAAGTACACGAAATAATTCACTGTTGGAGAAATTTCATGTAATGCAAGATTCGCCTGCGGATACGAAGCACTGTATGGCGTATTCATCACTGTTTTAAATGAATCAACCATTGTTCCCACAGAGGAATCAGATGAAACAAAATTCCAGTTGATGCCTGTTCCTGCATTTCCTGGCTGTACGCCGGTTGTGTCAGAAAGATGTAGTGTAAATACATCTCCGGCAACAGGGAAATCAGATTGCGTGAGTGTGATTTGTGCGGCAAGCGAAAAAGAAAGAAGAATGCCGCAGGAAAAAATAATTCGTTTCATAAATCTGTTTTGGAAGTTTAATGTTGATGCGCAGGTGCGGGTGCACCTTTTTTGTAATCAGCAGGAATAGCGAACAAAGCTGCGCTGAGTGGTTTACGTTCAATGCCGGTTAATGCTGTAGTCGTTGTTCCGTCTGTATCCGTGAGAATTGTTTTTACAGGAAAACCTTCAGCATTAATTGCTTTCAGCGCTACATGCACGCCATGATTTCCGATGTAACGCGCTTTGTTCACCACGGCGCTGAACTGTGTGTATTCCGCAATGGAAGTTGTAACCCACATCTCCCATTTTTTTTCACCCTGGATTATTTTCACATGCTTGCAACTATACTCGTTGAGTAATTCGGTGCCAATCAATGTGGCTGTTGCAGGTTCATCCACTTTATCTGTTTCGGCATTGCTAACGTCAACAGTCGAATACGTTTTGCTTTTTTCATCCAATTGGTAAACAATACTAGGCTCTGCTTTTTTTACAATTGATGCTTTGGTAATAGAGAATGCGCCCATCGTAGCTGCGATTTCTATTCGCGATCCCGGTGTATCGTAATAAATTGTGATATTCCCGCTTGTGCCTTTCGATGAACTCATTTTCAGGTGTACCACCATTCCATTTGTTTGAGGTGCAAACATTTTCCAGGAAACAAGTGAAAGCAAAAGAAATGCAAGTGAAGGAAGAAGAATTTTTTTCATTTTGTTTTTTATTAAACACGTAATTTGCTTTGACTGATCAGCCATTCCACATCACAACCATGAACCCATAGCTCACCAATCATTCCATTTAAAGTCATTTCACTTGCAAGTTCACATTGCTGCAGACCGATTGCCTCTGTTTTGAAAGAAGGCTGGCTTGCATTCGACATGTAATTTGTTTTTACAAGCAATGCTTCAAGTCCGCTGTACCTGCCTTGTAGTAAAGTTTTTTTTGATGCAATAAAATTTCCTGCTTTTACCTGCCATTCGCTGTAATAAGCGGCAAGTCCGTCCTGGTAATCTTTCTCAGCTTGTTTTAAACAAATGCGTGAAGGCGCGGGTTCGTTTCCCGAATTAACAACCGGGCATTTTTCTATTTGCAACACTCTTTTTTCATTCAGAGATTTTAAATGCGCATCAAAATCATCCGTCAATAATTTCCAGCCGTTGTAAATGGAATCGGAGAATATGTTTTGTGTTCCTGTCAGCTCGCCGTATTTTTTTGAGAAAGTAAGTTCATCTGCGCCCGGAACTTTCATTGGTTGTCCTGCTGCCTGTTGCTGCTGCATAGCAAATTGCATTGCCCATGCCTGTTGTTGCTCAGGAGTCATTTGCTGCACTTTGCGGGCAAGCGAAGTATCCGGCATGGAAATATTCGTTGCAGGCATTGTACTGTTGAGTTGGATGATTAATGCGGTATGAATAGCAACAAAATGCGAACAAATTGTATCTGTGGTACACGCATTTTGCAGGTTTCTGCATTTAGCACCAGCTTCTGTGTAAGAATGCGGGAACGCAGGAAGATCATTTAAATAAATAAGTATCGATTGGTGCAGCTGTGAAAATGCCTGAATACTCAATAAGAGAAAAAAAGCAGAAAGTGTCTTTTTCATACTTATTGTTTTACAAATTCTACACGACGGTTTTTGGCTTTCCCTTCAAATGAAGTATTAGGCGCGATCGGTTTTGTTTCGCCATAACCTTTTGTTGTCAATCGGCCCGCATCAATTCCCATACTTACCAATTGCGCTTTTACTGCATCCGCTCTTGCCTGTGAAAGTTTCAGGTTTGAAGCAGCATCGCCATCACTGTCACAATGCCCGCCGATTTCGAATTTCACTGCCGGATTTTCTTTCATCAGTTTTGCAATCTCATTCAGCGTACCCATGCTTTCAGGTTTGATGTCAGCTTTATTTACATCAAAAGAAATTCCATAGGTGATAATTCTTCCGTCTGTGTTCAGCTTGTTCAGCATATTCTGGTTTCCGCCATTCGCGATGCGCACATTTGTAAATTTCAACGGATTATCAGTACTGGCAAGGCCTCCGATTTGAAGTGATGTTGGAGCACAGTGACAATTCGGAACAACCAGCACACGATTCTGGTCCATGTAAATTTTCATTTGTTTGTCCTTGTAAGCAATAGCAATATGATGCCATTGATTTATATAATTTTCATGTGCGTCTGGAGTTAATGTACCAATAAGGAATGCCTCACCTTCCGCATTTGCGGTAGGGAAGTCACACTCCACTTCTGACGTGTTGGTTTTGATTTTCATTACTTCACTTTCCCCATTCATGAAAAAGAATTGCAAGCCATAATCACCTTCACCTGCAAAAAAATCCGTTTCTATTGTCCATGCGTTACTGAGATAAGTATTTGGGGTAACACGTGGAAAAACGCGCACATAATTTCCGTCGGTTAGGAAAAAAGAAGGACGGTCGTTCAATTTATTTACGACGCCTTGCCCACTTTGTAAATCCCAATGCGCTGGAAATTCACCGTCCATATCTTCCGTAAACTGGTCAGCAAAAACAAGATCGCTCCCGGGAACAAAATCATAGTTCTGGTAAGTTTTTATCGCTGCTGGTGTAGTTTGTGAAGTGGAGGTTGCAGCTGAATTGCTTTCAGAAGTTGCAGGAGCAGGGTTTTGAGTTGCTACAGGAGTCTCCTTTTCTTTGTTTTTTTCGTTCTTTTTTCCATGCGCATTCCAAACTGCATCAATCGCCTCACCTGTTTTTTCGTTGGCCTTATCATTGATGGTTCCGCCCACATTGATCTGGCAGAAAACGGGAATACAGAAGCAGACTGCGAAGAGTGTTGAAATAATTTTCATGATTAAACGGGTTTTGTAAACACGTTACAAAAGTCATGCATAACGCATGTCATTCAATCACATGAAAATGTGGTTTTTATTCGCAGTCTCCTTTGAAGAAATTATTTCGGAAACACTTTATTCAACGCTTCCGTGCGCGAATGCACCTGCAGTTTCTCATAAATATTCCGGATATGAGAACGCACGGTGTCAATACTGATAAACAGTTTGTCGGCTATTTCTTTGTAGCGGTATCCCTTTGCAAGTGATTCAAGAATTTCAAATTCGCGCAGGGAAAGTTCGGCAGGTTTTGTTTGTGCAGAAGGCTGGAGAGAAGCAATTACTTTGCGTGCGATTCCTCCAGTCATGGGTGAACCTCCCTGGAAAATATCTGCGATCGCTTCGAGTAATTTATCCGGCGCCGTTTTTTTGAGCACGTAACCATTCGCACCTGATTTTAGTGATTCAAAAATATGTTCGTCTTCCTCGTACACGGTACACATCAGGAATTGCGTATGCGGACAAAGTAATTTCAAAATTTTCACGCATTCTGGTCCTTGCATTCCGGGAAGATTTATATCCATCAAAACCACATCCGGCGGATCGGCAGGAAGTGTTTTAATGGCATCTTCCGCTGTCGGGAAACTGTGCGTGCAGGAAAATCCTTCGCTTGCATCAATAAGCATTGCCAATCCTTCACGGATGTCTTTGGTGTCTTCAACAATGCCCACTTTTATTTTCACGTTACAAATTTAATGCAGTGCCGAGTTAATTCATTCGCATTTTCATGCGGTTTGAAAAAATCAGACCACTAATTCAATTTTTACTGATGTTCCTTTTTCCGGTGCGCTTGAAAAGCTGAATGTTGCGCCAATTGCTTCCGCGCGTTTTTTCATACTCTTCAATCCATTGCCAAATTCACGCGTCTCTTCCTGCAAGAATCCTTTTCCATTGTCTTTGATCTCCATTGAAAAATTTCCATTCTGACGAAAGATGATTTCTACGCTGGTTGCATTTGCATGCTTCACAATATTATGCAGCGCTTCTTTCAAAACAAGAAAAATATTCCGCCGCGTTTCTTCTGAAAGCGGATGTTCGTTCAATTCTTCCGGAACACTACAGTGCGCGTCAATGCCGAAAGGCTCCAGAAAACGGTTGGCGTATTCCCGGATATACGCTGCTAAATTGGAAAGGTGATCATTGTCCGGGTTCAATGCCCAGATGATCTCATTGAGGTTGTCCACCAATTCCCTTGCTGATTCAGAAATCGTGTTGATCTGTTTTTGTGAATCATCGGCAGGATTTATTTTACGTTTCACCACCTCACTCAGGATGGCGATTTTTGTCAGACCGGAACCGAGATCATCGTGCATATCGCGTGAAATTCGATTGCGTTCCATTTCTACTGCTTGTTTCTTTTCAAGTATCAATAATTTTTCGCGGAATTTCCGGGTTGATTCTCTCCGAACAACCAGGATGATCAGCGTGAGAATAATGAGCGTAACGGCAATGATAAACCACCAGCGTTTCCAAAAAGGAGGATGGATAATAAATGAAAACGCCGCAGGCTCCGACCATTCGCCATTATTGACCGAAACACGACAGCGAAAAACATACGTTCCGGGCGGAAGACCAACGTAACTTGCAAAATGACGCCCTTCCGCATTCACCCATTTTTTATCCGCGCCATTCAGCTGAAATTCGTAGCTCACAGATTTGATTCCGCGAATACCGGGAGAAACAAAATCAAAACTGATCACATTATCATTCCATGGAAATTCAGTTTCATGAAATGCAGAAGGCTCCTTATCAAAATCAAGATCTTTTCCAGAAACAGAAATACCTGTAATGAAAATACGGGCGTGGGTAGACCTGTTTAATAATTCAGGATAAAATCCAATAACACGGTTGTCAAGACCTATCAGTATTTTTCCATCAGAAGTACTTCCAAGATCGCCGCTCAGGTCTGAAACCGGCAATCCGCTTCCGGCAGAAAAATTGGTGAACTTTCCATTCGCAGGATTCAATTTTGAAAGTCCATTGCCGGTGCTGATCCAGATATTTCCCGACTGGTCTTCATGAATGCCGTACACAAAATTGTCAGCAAGACCATCTTCCTTCAGCCATGCGCCGAATGTATTATCCTTTCGCAGGAAAAATAATCCGTTATCTGTTCCGATCCATAAAACGCCTTTGCTGTCTTCATAAAGTGTATGACTAACACCAATGTTCAGAATATCGTTCCCGCGCAAAATATATTTCCACGAATCAAACCGTTTTTTGATTGCATCGTAACGGCAAAGACCGGCATTCGTTCCAATCCATACTTCACCGTTTTTCCTGCAGAGAATCGTCCACACTAAATCATAAGGCAGGGAATGCGGATCATGGCTGTCCGACTTGTAATTCACGCAGGCATTTGTGATCGGGTTGATTACACTTATTCCTTTTCCATAACTGCCGCACCAGATATTTCCCTCCAGGTCTTCTGCCAGACAAACAATCCGCTTATCGCAAATGGAATTCGGATTGTTGGTTTCCGGCAATACCTGTCTGAAATTATTTCCCTGCGCATCACCATGGCTCAATCCACCGAATGTGGCAACCCATAATGTGCCGTCTCCTGCACGAACCACATCACTCACCTGTTCGCAATCTGTATTATTTTCAGGAATACTTTTCCAATAGCGCGTGACTATTCCTTCTTTCGAAATTTCCTGCAGACCGTTTCCATACCACGAGCAGAAAAAATTGTCCCCGTTTTTTTCCGGAACAATATGTGTTACCTGTCCTTTAAAACCAGGCGCATATTCCTGGAACAATTGCCGTTCGGGAAGCAGGATAGAAACCCCTCCGCTCGTTCCCGACCACAACTGGCCGGAAGCATTGACCGCAACAGCAAATACCTGGTTGCTGGAAATGCTTTCTGCATTCGAAGGGTCATGCTTTGAAAAAGAGAAATTAAAATTGTCCGTATTGATTTCCTGCATTGCTGCGAGACCTGCATTTGTTGCGGCCCACAAAATATATTTATTGTCGGCAAACGTTTCCGTGTAAGCAAGCACGATGTTTGAAGCAGAAGGATATTCCGGCTTTTCAATCCATTTACTGGTGATGAATTTTTTTTCCTCTGGTAAAAATTCTGCAAAACCATTCCCCCAGCTTCCGCACCAGAGTCTGCCGTAATGATCCTGAAAAATACAAACGAGCAGGTTTTCTTTTTCCACGGACACATTGATCTTGTACTGTTCTGTTTTTCCATTCTCCGGGTAAAAACGAAATAACCCGTTGTAGGAACAAATCCAGTAACGCCCTTCTTTATCCTGGTAAAAATTAGTGCAGCGTTCGGGGTGATTATCTTTTCCATCACACCGTAAAGCAACTACAAATGCATTTTTATTTTCATCATATTTCCATACAGCTGCAAGAGAAACGGCCCAAACCGAATGCGACTGATCTATGAATATGTTTGTGAATGGCGAAGGATAAGCTCCCTGCGAATAAACAGGAGCTATCGTTTTGCATTTTCCATTCCACGGATTAAATTTTGCAACACCATTTTCCGTCGCTATCCAAAGCATGCCTGAAGAATCTCCGGCAATGGAATGAATATTATCCGCCGGAAGCGAATTGCTGTCGTTACGATGATGCGAATAAATCGTGAATTTTTCGCCGTCGAACCGGTTTAATCCAGTAGCAGTTCCGATCCAGGTGAATCCGCGGTTATCTGTATAAATGCAACTGGCCGCGCCCGACGATAAGCCTTGCAAAACGCTGATATTGGTAAAGCGGAAATCAAACGCTCCTGCTGGAAAAAATCGTATCAGCAAAATAAAAAACAGGAATGACCGCATGCTCATTCAGCCAAGGTAATGAAGAAGATTTTTCCGCGGGATGTTAAATAGATGTGGTTTTTTCAATTGAATGAACATTTCACTGTTCAAATTAACCCACTTTCGCCCCGATAGCAGGCGGGAGCGGTGTTAAATTTGTAAATAACCCATGGAATGCAAATGAAAAACCTCTCAAGGATACTCTTCATTTTTTTGCTTTTAACTTCAAATGCTGCATTATACGCGCAGCCTTCGGAGCGGAAATCAACTCCCGTGGATTACGTCGAAAAGTATAAGGATGATGCTGTGCGCGAAATGCACATGTATAAAGTCCCTGCAAGCATCACACTCGCGCAGGGTATGCTCGAATCGGATAATGGAAATTCTGCGCTGGCGGTTTATGCGAATAATCATTTCGGGATTAAGTGTCATAAAGAATGGACAGGCGATACGTACACTGCCGATGATGATGAGCACAATGAATGTTTCCGTAAATATCCATCGGTTTACGAATCATTTGTTGATCATTCAAAATTTCTGAAGAACAGGGAACGTTATGCTTCTTTGTTTACGCTTAAGCTAAATGATTATAAAGGCTGGGCGCGCGGATTGAAAGCTGCTGGTTATGCAACTGATCCTCGGTATGCTGATCGTTTGATCGATATTATCGAACGTTATAAATTGTTTGCTTACGATAAGGAAGATGCAATTCCGCTGGTGACTGTTAATCCTAAGAACGGGAATTCCGGCCAGACAGTAACAGTTGCAGGTACAACGAGACGCGAAGTTTTCCTGAATAATAAAATAAAATACATCATCGTAAAGCCCGGTGATTCGTTTATGAAAATTGCGAAGGAGCTTGATATGGGCGTTTGGCAATTGTATAAGTACAATGATCTTAATAAGAACGCTGTACTTACTCCGGGGCAGCTTTTATATATTCAGCCAAAAAAAAGAAGATCGAAAGAGGAAAAGCATTTGGTAAAGCCCGGTGAAACGATGTATGCTATTTCTCAGCAATATGGCGTGAAAGTGAAATATCTTTACAAATACAATAATCTTCCTGTAGGTGCTCAGCCGAAAGCGGGAGAGACATTGTTGCTGAAGAAAAAAAAGTGATTCTGTAAATGTGCAAATGCTTGAATGCGCAAATGGGTGTGATTACGAAGTGAGATTTTGTTGAGATCCGCTTACCCGCAAACCTTATTCCCTGATAATTTTCTTTACTGTTTTCCGTTTTTGGGAAATTTTTTGAGAAAAGATATTGAGCAAGTAAATTTCCAGAGGTTATCAAGGCAAAAAATAATTTCCTGACATTATAACGCGTTCAAAAAATTACCAATCAATTTAGTTCCTGTTTCACCTGATACTTCCGGATGAAATTGCACGCCCCACAATGGAAGCATTGGATGCCGCATTCCTTCAATCGTGCAGGTAGATGAAGAAGCAAGATGAATAAATTGTGGCGGCAAAGTAATTCCCTCCGCATGGTCTTCATTCATTTCTGTTTGTGGTGTGAGTCCTTCAAACAGCACATCTTCTTTCACGAGATTGATTTTTATTCTTGTCCGGATTTCTATACCACGGAAAATTTTTGCGCCATGCAGAATGCCCATCAGCTGGTGGCCAAAACAAATTCCTAACGTGGGAATTTTCCCGGATTTAATAAAAGAGAATTTTTCAATGTACGGTTCGTGGTCAGCTTCGGTAAACATGACCGGCGAACCGCTGAAAATGATTCCGGATGAATTTTCAAAATCTTTCTCCACACAATCCTTCCAATTCACTATTTGGTTTTCTGCACCGCAGGCTTTTACCATTTCTGCAATGAAAGGGGTTTTGCTGCTGCCGAAATTCACGATTGTTATCAAGGTCACAAGATCATAGATTAAATAAAGTCACTTTCATCCCGAAACTAATTTGGTTCGTTTTATTTCCCCAGAGCCGGGCATTTCCCTGAATAAAAAACGTGAGACTGAGGCTTTATACTCTTGTCTCACGTTTTAGTTTCAATGCTGGCAATAAACTACTTTTTGACCGGTGGCTTTTTCGCCGGAGTCTTTGCAGGAATTTTCGCCGGAGCTGGTTGATCGACAGGGCCCATTGTTCCGAAATCGATGATCAGCATTTCTACACGACGGTTTTTCTGTCTGCCTTCCGGAGTTGTATTCGGCGCAATTGGCCGGGTCTGCCCGAAGAATTCTGTCTTGAGGTGATTTGCACCAACGCCTTTGCTGACCAGGTATTTTTTCACCGACTCCGCACGTTTTTTCGAGAGCGTCAGATTAGCTGCGGGCTTACCAACATTGTCTGTATGTCCGCTGATCTTAAGCGCCCACTCCGGATGTTTCACAAGCAATGCAGCAAGTTCATCCAACGCACTGAATGAAGTGGAGCGGATAACATCTTTACCCGATTCGAATTCAAGATTATCAAATGCTTTTTTGATAACGGCTTGCTCTTCCTGCGTCAATATGATGATCACATCTTTCACTTCCACCTGTTTCAATCCGTTGCCAACAACTTTCGGAATATCGAAACGGAATAATCCATCTGCCTGGCTGCGGATCGCACGTTTTGGCGCACCATTCACAATCACTTTCACTTCATTCACACCAACAGTTTTATCAGGATCTCCTTCGAGACGGAAAACACAAAGAGAATCATTCGGCAGGCTTTCGAAAGTGAAGCTTGCGTCTTTCGCTTGTTTGGAAATTTTCAGCGCCTGGCCTGCAAGATCAACAAGGCTCAACTTGATTTCAGGACAACCTTCATTCTCCACAGGACCAGGTTTTTCCGGACACAAATCAATTTTATCCATCACACCATCACCGTCTTTATCAGGGCAACCTTTGAAGATCGGCAATCCCGGCTCATCCGGACAATCGTCGTCTTTGTCAATGATTCCATCGCCGTCTTTATCAGGACATCCGTTGAATGCAGCTAATCCCGCATCATCCGGACAAGCATCCTGGCTATCAATAATTCCATCGCCATCTCTGTCTGGACAACCGTTGAATTGTTTTAATCCCGGTGTATCAGGACACAAATCTTCCGAATCCTGCACATGATCGCCATCACGATCAGGACATCCGAGGAATTCCCAGATGCCGGGAACGTCAGGACATTTATCTTTTTTGTTGGAGACTTTATCCTTGTCTTTGTCTTTCGGTTCTTTGAAATAAATCGGAACTTTTAATCCGAAATAGAAATCGGCGCCGTACACATCTTTTTTCTTACTGAAGTAAGGAGCAAGACTAGAGGTTCCCATTACGATCGGCCCTAAACGCAAACACGTGCCGACAGAGAAATTGCGGTATTGATTGTAGGAGAATGGCATCATTACGCCAAACCATTTCCAGTCCCAGCGCGGAGTAATCGCGATCCAGGAAAGCTCATGCACTTTGTTTGCATTTTTTCTCCATTGAACTGCATACGTTCCGCTGAGGTTGACATAAAAATCTTTCCACACCTGGTAATCCACATCTGAGCGGAAGGCAAGCGGAAGATTCATTCTATACGTAGGTGGAGTTTCTTCATCTTCACCATGAAAACGATTCCGCAACGTGTCATCCCACGCCTGGATCGGATAATCGCCGGTAAAATCAAGACCGCCGACATTCCAATTATCAACTTTAGCGGTGAAATTATTACTCAGCTGTCCGCGGTCGAACTTGATCGAACCGATATCTGTAACAGAAAAAGCAGCTCGGAGCTTGTACTTGTTTTTAGAACGTTTCCACAGGTCAGTTTCGCCGTCCATGTCATATTTAAAATCTTTGTAGTCCGGACGCCATTCATATACAACACCCAAATCAAGTCCAAACGCAGGATGCCCCGCTATACCGCTGAAAATATTGGAAAATGGTCCGAGTGAACCCTGTGTTCCCTGCGGCGCGAGATCGAAATTTTTTGAGTGGCTGTATTGCACACGTGTTTCAAGCAATGTAAGCGTGTCTTCACTCACCGAAAAATAAGAGAGGTCTTCTGCATACAAATAAGCAGAACCAAGACCGAGCAACAATTTCGGACGGATACCGATTTTCAAAAAATTTCTTTCGTCATCTATTACAACACGTGCATAATCTGCTGCAATCTCGTGCCATGACATAAACTGCACGCTTAAACGCTCATTGGTAAAATGTTTTAAAAACAGCGAAGGTTCATTAAGACCTGCATATGCAAGCTGCGCCATAGGTGATTCAACACCATCCACATTCATAATCGTGCGGAATTCGCCGGTAATAGATAATGCGCTTTTCTCATTGATCGTAACCATGAACGAAAGCGGCAATAAAATACGGTTGCTGAAATAAAGGGATTTCTTATCGTCGTTTGTGCGTGTTTTGATATAATGCTGCTGGAACATTGTATCCTGAAAATTAGGAAAGCCTACAGTTGCAGAATCATTATCACTATCTGCTTTTATGGCGCCGTAGAACGATTTTCCGTCATGCGCGAAAGCTGTTTTACTCATTCCCAAATAATTATTCTGCACCATCAATCCAAAAGAAATGACATTTACATCAAGCTTTAAACGAGAATCAGCGATGTAAGCAGGATTCACAAAAGATCCGTGAACGCCGGAATAATTACTGAAGCTATAATCAAGAATATTTTGCGCTGTGCCGAAAAAAGGCAATAGGCAGACAACTGCAATAGCGATTAATAATTTTTTCATAAACCGGGACGATTATTTTGGTTGGGAAAGATAGTAAAAAGGGTACGATCCGCCGCGGCGGAACGAATCAAAACGAATAATACGAATGAAAAAAAAGAGACAAATAGCTGGCAGGTTGAAATTATAATTGAAGAATATGGGCGTGTCCCTGAAGTATGCGCAAGATTAAACTTCAGGGTCGTGCTATTCGTTGCAAGTCCTCGCTTTCCCTGCGCAAACCTCAAAGGCTGCAACACGCATGCTACCAGAAGCCCTTGAGGTTCTTCCGCACACTCCGGGCTTTCTCCCGTAGGGATCACTATGTGGCACTACTATCACTCACGCAAAAAAAAGAATAAGGTTTAATGAAGGTCAAATAGCTCCACACATAAATCTGTTTTTATCCGTTTAATCCGCGTCATCCGTGTTCCACCAAATTCCCAACGCTTTCTTATTCATCCGTAATTCGTTCCCCACCGCGATTCGTACATCCGACTTCATTCGTAATTTCGTACTCCTCACCGAAGTGAATATGCGCATAAATATCTCCTGTTATTCCCGCAGACTAATGTCAATCCGCCATCACCGTTCAATTTGCCAATGGAGAAAGGTGTTGTACCGGTGACAGGGAATCCTTCCGCATCCGCGCCACCGTTATTGATGAGATGAAGCTCCGAAGTAGATGGACATCGCACACCGATACGCACATCTTTCGCATCGAAGTAAAAGAGTTGTGGAACAGGATCCGGTGCTGCATTGAAAGTGTAGCTCATCACAGGCGCCTTATCCTGGTTGAAAAGCATGAGACGATGATCGTCGAGAAAAATAAATTCGCGGTTTCCATCGCCGTCAATGTCCCGGTAATCAAATCCGGGTGCATTTTCAAAATCCATGAAATGCATACGTTCAAGGTCATCTGTGAGTGAAAGACGACTTACATTTCCGAATGAATCTGCACTGACGATGCGCGTATGGGAAAGATCTTTTCCCTGCTCCACGACTACCTGGCTGACAGGAGCATTTAATTTTTCTTTTAGGCTGAGCCGTGCATTTCCCTGCCGGTCGGTAACATAAATCTTACCTGAACGATCAGCGATAATCACGTAGTCTTTATCACCAACCACTACACGCTGAACCGGAACAATTACATCATCTGTTGTGGCAGGAACTTTCCATCCTTCTATTCTTTTTCCGTTGATGCCATAATTGTAAACCTTTTTGTCGCTGCACGCAATGAGTAAACGATAATCGCGGTTATTATCGTAATCAATGATCGTAAGCTGATTCGTTGCAGGTGCAGGAAGCGCAACCGGGAAAGGCGGAAAATAATTTGCACCACGATCGATAATGTGAATTGCGGAAGCTGTGTTGAAGCAGAGTTGCCACTTCCCGTTCTTCAAAACATCCACTTGTTTCACTTCTCCGATGATCTTTTCTTTCAATTGTTTTTTCCAGATAATTGTTCCGGTGCTGCTGATGAGGTAAATTTTATTCGCATCATCCTGTATAAAAATATCAAGGCCATTTGTTCTGTGATCCATCACCATCACAGGTTTGCCGCTGAAAGTAGTATCAAGCTGCGTTTCCCAGAGTGTTGCAATATCTTTTTTCGTTGTCGGATTATGACGGATAAAAATATTGGTATAATAAAGATCATTACCACCTGTGCTGTATTGAAGAACCGCGCCATCAAAACGATGCAGCAGTCCGGAATGTATTTTTAAGTCTTCTGCAAATCCAGCTGATGCATTTGCTCTGAGCGTTCCTTCGCTATGGCCTGGCGCAGCATAAAGCGTAAGACTTGCTTCAAGTGAAATGTTGGTTGCGAAATCAGCATAAGCACGATTATGCGCAAGCGTTGTTCCGTTGATGTTGGATGCAATAAACGCACGAAGCGAATTTTCATCAGGCGCCACGACAACATATTGCTGAATGATTGTATAATAAGCATCATACAGATCGTGAAACATTTCACCGAATGTAGCAGGAAGCATTCCCGGAACAGGCAACTTCCTGATGAGAAAACCGGATGAATCTATTGTGGACTCAGCGACAACTGTGTCACTTTTTATTTCAAGACCGCGCAGTGTTAGTTTCGTTTCCGCTGTATTTGCTGAGCTCAGTAAAGCAATAGTTGTAAGTCCGCCGTCAATGGAAGGAACTTTCGCCATTGCAATTTCATTTCCGAGCCAGTTTGCAACCTGCTCATCGGGGTCAAATCCATAATTTTTTTTCAGCTGTGCTAATTTGTCGCGGCGTTCTTCGGCAAGGCCTTCATGTTCCAGGTAAGCATCATAACGCTGATTATACAATTGAAAATTGCTGATGCCAAAGCTTGCAAAGGTGATGGTGGCAGCAGGCAGCACACTTGCAACTTCAATCAATTGTGGTTGCTGACCTTTGAGCACGCCAAGAAAATTTTTTGCCGAATCAGGTGAAGATGTGTAGCCGTTCAGCAACACAGCATTTGGCCGGAGAGAAAGATCAAGCTCCGTCCATTGTGCGAAATTACTGAGGCTTTCTAATCGGTCATGAAAATTATCATTGGAAATTCTTTTCAATCCAACAAGCAGTTTGCTGTAATTGATGTACACATTTGCCGCTGCTTTTTCTCCCGCAGTCTGGTGAACAGCCATGAACCCTTTGTCTTTTTTCAGCGTCTGTCCTTTTTCCATCTGATCCATTCCTGTTTTCAATAATTCTTCATTAGCAGAAACAAGAACCACACCATCGCGCATGCCGATGAAAAATTCAGAATTGCCAGGAGGAATTATTTTATAAATTGAATTTCCTTTCCAGGTCGTTGCATTGATCTTTGCCTGGGAAGCAGATTTGTTATTTATAAATTCAGCAAAGTCCTGCATGTCTCCGCTTGAAGGAAATGATGCAGCGAGGAGATAATCAAATCCGACGCTGCCCGTAAAGTGAAGAGAAAGCCAGCATTCTCGGTCTTCAAAAAAAGAAGCAATTTCCGGATCGGCAGCAAGAAGTGAATCAATAGCAGAAGATGAATGACTCACGGATGAAGCCCAATCAGTTTCATTCAATGCATCCCAAACCAAATTTCCCTGATTGAGTTTTTCCCATGTGCCATGAACATCATTTGTACTGATCACGCAAAAAGCGCTTGTTGGAATTGCTTCAAGCGCATCGCGCGACGGTGTTTTGAGCGTACGTATTTTCAGAAAGCCCAATACGCCCGCACCTGTGAGCAGAATGGCAGCAATGATAATCAGTATGCGGTTGCGTTTCGACAAAGCGGATTAATTAGCCTGCTAAGTTAGAATGCAGCGAGAAACAATTCCTTTATGGAAGCAGGTAGTTATCAATATTACGTTGTTAAGAGGGGAAGGGTTTTGGGTTCTGAGTTCCTGATTCTGAGTTCCGGGTTTTGAGTTAACAGTTTTTGGGTTTGGGATTTGGTTTTTCCGGGTATCGAAATGCTGAGACGTGGTAACTTAATGAAAGTTACATAGAGCAAAAAATATAAATGGTTCGTATTTTGCATTGAGCATATTACCCTTTATCTCCGAACTCCGAACCCTCAACTCCGAACTAAAATGGCTACTGAAGATAAAAAACTGAAGCATTTACTTATCCGCGCCGGATTTGGTGCTACGCCAGCATTTCTTTCGCGGTTCAGGGGAAAAGATGTTGCGATAGTTGCCGATGAACTGATAAAAGATTCGGCAATTATCCAGGACCTGCTTTATCTCGAAAAACCGGAAACGAAAGACAATGGTGAAGTGGGTCCGTTAAAAGTTGTCGCACTTTTTATCAAATCGCAGAAGCAGAAAGAAGCGCTCAACTTTGCATGGATCGATCGTATGTCGGTGGCAAAAGCGCAGTTGCGTGAAAAGATGATTTTATTCTGGCATAATCATTTCGCCACTTCCGGAAATATGGCTTACCTGTTACAGGTTCAGCATAATACAATCCGTAAACATGCACTGGGAAGCTTCCGCGATTTGCTGCACGAGATGTCGCGGGATCCTGCAATGATCTTATGGCTGAACAACCAGCAAAATAAAAAAGATGCGCCGAACGAAAATTTCGCACGCGAGGTGATGGAGCTGTTCACGCTCGGTGAAGGAAATGGCTATAAAGAAAATGATATTAAAAATGCCGCACGCGCGTTTACGGGTTGGGCAGTCAATAAAAAAGGCGAATTTGAATTCCGTGATAAGCAACACGATTTTGAGGAGAAAGAAGTATTTGGCAAAAAAGGAAATTTTAATGGCGAGAACATCATCGACATGCTGCTTGAAAAACCGCAGCTCTCGGAATACATCTGCAGGAAAATTTATAAAACATTTGTAAACGCTGAAGTAGATGAAGCACGTGTAACTGAGCTGGCTGCACGTTTTCGCTCGAATGATTATGACATCAGTGATCTGATGCGAACGATTTTTGTTTCGGAATGGTTTTACGATGATAAAAACATTGGCTGCATTATTATTTCGCCGATTGAACTCATTGTGCGTTTGAAAAAATTATGCAGGCTGGAATTGGATGACGATCAGATGGGCGCGCTGCAACAAGTACTTGGACAAACTTTATTTATTCCGCCCAACGTTGCAGGATGGAAAGGCGGTCGCGGATGGATTGACACTTCTTCATTGGTGCAACGTTTGCATTTACCAAAAGCAATGCTCGATGCAGGAACAGCGAGGCTAAATAGAAAACCAGCCTTTGAAGAAACAACGGACGATAAACAGCAGGACGATAAAACCGCAAAAGTAAAATCGGACTGGACGATGTTGACTGAATATTTTTCCCGTTTCGACGATGCTGCCCTTACGGATGAGGTGATAAAATTTTTAATCCTCGCACCATCCGATCGTATTGACAAAAAACAAATCGAAAATACAATTGACATCTCATCAAAACAGCGCCGCATCATTACAACAGTAGTAGCAGTAATGCAAACACCCGAATTTCAAATTATTTAAAAAAAGAGGTGTTTGGGAAAATAAAAGTAATGTTCGCCAATCACCTTTTACCAATCACTAATCACCTTCCTTCACCTCCGCCGCGGCGGATGCCTTTTATCACCAATCACGAACAATCACCGCCATGACAAATTATTCCCGAAAAGATTTTCTTCGCCTCACAGGAATTGCTTCTGCTTCATTGCTGCTTCCGGAATTCCTGAGAGGAAATGATACGGCAGCGCATGAAGTGATGAATAAATTATTGCTGCAGAAAACGAATGGAAAACGTTTGATCGTTGTGCAATTGATAGGAGGAAATGATGGTTTGAATACGATCATTCCGTTTGGAGATGATTTATATCACAGCAATCGTCCGGGCATTGGATTGAAAAAAGAAAATGTAATCCGCATAGACGATCATTTTTCTTTTAACGGAAGTCTTGCCGGACTTGCAGCGCTTCATGCGAGAGGAGAAATGGCAGTGATCAATAGCGTTGGTTACCCGAATCCGAACCGATCACATTTCCGCTCCACGGATATCTGGCAAACTGCTTCGGATGAAAACAAATACCTGCAAACCGGCTGGATCGGAAGATGGCTTGATGCGTGTTGCGATCCGAAAGACATTAAGCCGCACCTAGCATTGGAAGTGGATGAAACTTTAAGCCTTGCATTAAAAGGTGAAATTGTAAACGGTTTAGCAATGAGACGTCCTGCGCGCCTTGAATTGATTCTGAAGGATAAATTTTTGCAGCAAACTGCGAATGCCTGGACAGCGCACGATGAGGATCATCACAATGTTGAATACCTGCATAAAACTCTTGCTGAAAATTCAAAGAGTGCC
>JBDSHN010000058.1:0-14671 GCA_039918435.1 Bacteroidia bacterium
TGAGTTTTAATGTGACTCTGTGCCATTGAGGCAATAAAGCCTGCGTTCTGATTCCGGATTAGCTCGAATTTAACCTGCCAACACAATCTCTCTCTTAGATCAACTTCCTGCCTTGCTGCCATTTTTATATATCAGGTAAATCTCTCTTGTCGATTATCCGGGTGTGAAAGTGCTTCTGTTGCTTTTAACTAGCAAGGAAAAACCGATCAACTTCGCTCCTGTTTTATCCGTGCCAAGTGTTGAATCTCACATACTACATTTCAGCAAAAAACAATTGGTAATTGGTAATCAAGTAATTGGTAATTTTGCTTCCTATGGCCACATTTTACGATTTTGGATTTCATGACGCGGTGCTCGACGGAATTGAAGCGATGGGATACAACAACGCGACTCCCATCCAGGAAATGACTATCCCTATTTCCATCACCGGGCGCGATCTCATTGCCTGCGCTCAAACGGGCACAGGAAAAACTGCTGCGTATCTTCTTCCCACCATGCACCGCATTCTCGAAGAGAAAGACCGCAGTCATATTCACACGCTTATCATCGCTCCTACACGCGAACTTGCATTACAAATTGATAACGCAGTAACCGGTTTTGCCTATTTCACACGAATCAGCAACATTGCAGTTTACGGCGGCGGATCAGGCGAAAGTTTTGACCGCGAGAAAAAAGCACTTTCCACAAGCACAGATATTATTGTTGCCACACCCGGACGTTTACTCGCGCATTTGAACCTCGGTTACGTGAAACTTGGCCACATCAAAACATTGATTCTCGATGAAGCAGATCGCATGCTCGACATGGGCTTCTTCGATGATATCATGAAAATTGTAAAACATCTGCCGAAAGAAAGACAGACGCTGATGTTTTCTGCAACCATGCCGCCTCGTATTCGCCAGATGTCGCAATCGATTCTGATCAACCCGGAATCGGTGAATATTGCAATGTCGAAACCGGCTGCCGGAATCAAGCAATTAGCATACAGTGTTTACGATATGCAGAAAGTTCCATTGCTGATGGAAATTTTAAAGAACAAAGATTTTATCAGCGTAATCGTTTTCTCCTCGACAAAAGTGAATGTGAAGAACATGGAGAAAGAGCTGAAACGCCTCGGACTTTCTGTTGCTGCCATTCATTCCGATCTCGAACAGAATGAGCGGGAAGAAGTGCTGCGGAATTTCAGGAATAGAAATCTTAAAATTCTTGTTGCAACTGATGTGCTTTCACGCGGTATTGACATTGAGAACATTTCATTAGTTATCAATTACGATGTTCCGGGAGATGCGGAAGATTATGTTCACCGCGTTGGAAGAACTGCGCGTGCAGAAACAAAAGGCGAAGCGATCACGTTCATCACCACTGACGACATGAAACGTTTCAACGATATTGAACGGCTTATTGGCTACGAAGTTGAAAAAGGTGTGTTGCCGGAAGCACTTGGTGAAGGTCCGCCGTATAACAAGAATGCAAAATTCGAAAAGAGAAAGCCGGGCGGCGGTGGCGGAAGATCAAAAGGTGGAAAACCCGGTTTCAAAAAATCAGGATCATCTTCACGAAAGCCTAATAAACGCTAACCTTTTCATGTGATGTTTTTCAAAAGCAAAGCCTTTCTTATAACATCAATTATCCTGTTTGCGGGTGGAATTGCATGGTTGCTTTTCAGTTTATTTTCTCATTCGTCTGATGCACATCTGAAGCTCATTCCCAAAAATGCAGCTGCTGTTTTAAAGATCGATATTAAAAACCTCGCTTTAAAAGCAGACCCGATGAAGCTGATGCAGGATCCGGTTTTTAAAAATGTTCCTGCCAATGGTCCTTCCTCCATCCGGAAATTAATTGCAGATCCTTTTTCAACCGGCATTGATCCGCTGGAAAATGTGTATGCATTCCTGGCAAAAGAAAATGATGCCACCGTCAGCGCAATTGTTTTTAAGGTGGACAATGATGCAGAACTTGAAAAATTTGAGCGCGGTTTAGGAATTGGCGGCAGTCTCGAAGTGGAAGATGGAATATATTATTCTGAAATTGATGAGAACCGTTGCATCGCATGGAATGGTGAAGCAGGAATAATTATGGCTGTGCATAACGGAGATAAAAAAGCGCTTGCAAAAAAATATCTTGGCCAGGATAAAAGTCAATCCATTATCGCCAGCGCAGATTATAAAACATTTACGGCAAAAACATTTGATATAGGATTGTTCCTCGATAATAAAATGCTTTCGCAGATGAGCGGAACAACAACAATACTTTCCTCTTTTGGATTTTCGGATGGCCATGGCGAATTGCTTTTGAATTTTGAAAACGATAAAATTTCAACAGCTTACACAAATTATCCTGAAAAAAAGTCCACTGCATCCATTTTCAGAAAGACCGGGCCGGATGCAAAACAATTCGAAGCGATAGCTCCTGAAACTCCCCTGCTCTATCTCGGTTTATCCACAGATGTAAATGCACTTTTCGATGCAGCCGCAACAGATCCTTCCATGAAAGGAAATATGGCAGCAATGCAAATGTATCTTGGCATGAACGACGCTGAGCTGCAAAAGTTATTTACCGGTGATATTTCCATCGCGTTCACCGATTACAAAGACATCGCTGCTTATGATCCGCGTGTCGGGGCGAATGTGGATCTGATTATCAAACAAATGAACGGCACAATTGATGACCGTGCGGAATTTGCTTTGAATGCACCGATGGCGTATATCAGTGCCGGCGTAACGGATGATGAAAAAATGAATAAACTGCTGACAGATTTGGGTCTGCAGAAAATGGATGATTTTTACGCGATGCCCGGAATTAATTTTATTGTTTACGCAGTTGCAAAAAACGGTCACCTGATCGTTACCAATGATTATTACGCTGCAGAAACCATTGCAAAAGAAGGAAAGTTTCCGGCAACCCTTCCTTCCGCCATTTCAAAAACAAATCCATTTTCAGCCTGGGCCGATCTCGATCAGAAACATTTTCCTGTCGCATTCACAGAATCGATGAAAGACACGTATGATGAAGCGACAGTAAATTTTTTCCTTGAGCTGATCAAACCATTTCAAAGTGTGAAGATGGAAAGCAAAGGCGGTGGTTCACAGCTCGACATTGCAATTGCTCCCGGCAGTGGAAACAGTCTTTACCGCCTGATCACTTATTACGGCAGCCTCGCCCATTAATATGCGCATCGAATTCAAAAACGTTCTTCCGATTCCATTAGCCGACACGCCATTGTCAGCGGAAAGTTGCTGGAAAAAAGAAACGCTTATTGATTCCGGTCAGCGTTATCTCGTTGAAGCTCCATCCGGAACCGGCAAAACAACGCTCATCAATATTATTTACGGCGCGCGGCAAGATTACGAAGGCGTTGTACTGATGGATGGAAAAGACATCAAATGTTTTTCGCTTGATCACTGGAGCATGTTGCGGCAGGAATTTCTCTCTGCTGTTTTCCAGGATCTGCGTTTATTTCCACAATTAACTGCGCTTGAAAATATCCGGGTCAAGAATAATCTGAAATCAACGCTTAAAGAACGAGAGATTCTTTCCATGGCCGAAGAGCTTGACGTGGCGCACCGGATGAATCAAAAATGCGGCACACTTTCTCTTGGACAGCAGCAACGCATCGCCATCATTCGTTCACTTGCACAACCATTCCGGCTTATTTTGCTGGATGAACCTTTCTCGCATCTCGATGAAGTGAATGCAAAAAAAGCATGTATTATGATTGAAAACGCCTGCCTGAAAAATGAAGCCGGCTTGCTGTTAACTTCATTGGGACCAAGCAGCTATTTTAATTTCACGGGAAAAATTTCGATTTAGCTACTGACAACTAATTACTGACTACTGACAATGCTGAATCGTCTCCTCTTCGCTCACCAAAAGCCTGCACAATTAATAGTAGCAGTTTTCGGTGCGCTGATCGGCTTGCTTTTATTGCTCGGCGCTTTGCAATTGTATTTTGATTTTCGTGCTGTGCTGAATGGTAATAGCGATTTGAGTAAGCCACAATACCTGGTGATCAATAAAGAAGTGAATTTGCTCAATACTTTATTCGGCGGACAAAAAGGATTTACTGAAAATGAATTTGCAAGTCTGCGTGAAGTAAAAGGCGTGCGCGATGTTGCACCATTAACATCGAGCCAGTTCCCTGTGAGCGTTTCAATGGGCGGTGGCGTGATGGAAGGAATGCCGGGAATGGCAACTGAATTTTTCTTCGAAGCTGTTCCTGATAATTTTGTGGATGTAGATGCAGAAGACTGGCAATGGCACGAAGGAGATTCGCTGGTACCGATCATCCTGCCGCGTGATTATATCAAGCTTTACAATTTTGGTTTTGCGCCCTCACAGGGATTGCCGCAAATGACAGAAGGTATTGTAAAACTCGCAAGATTCAACATCAACATTACCGATAAAAGCGGAAGAAGAATTGTTTACCAGGGCAAGCTCGCCGCATTCAGTGAACGGATCAATACGATTTTAGCTCCGCAGTCTTTTATTGATTTCGCCAATGAAAAATTCGCGGCAGCAAAAAAAGGCAGCATCGAACCGAACCGCGTGATCATTCAATGCGAAGGCCCTGCTACAGCCGAACTGGCAGATTATTTCGCAGAAAACGGCTATGAAACCAGTGCCGAGGCATTACGCAACAGCAAACTGAATTCATTTTTGCAGGTATTGATGTATATCGTTGTGGCCGTTGGATTGGTAATCATAATTCTCGCCATGTTTGTTTTTCTTCTTTATTCGCAATTGCTCGTAAGCAAATCCAATTACGAATTAGAAACGCTGATACGCATTGGATACAATTATAAAACACTTGGAAAGATATACGTGAAATACTATGCAATGATTTACGCAGGTATTTTTGTTGTTTGTATTCCTGCTTTATGGCTGCCGAAAATGTGGTTTCAATCGTACATGCAGGCAAAAGGTTTTGAGCTTCCTCCCGGCCTTTCATCCACAGTTATTGTAACTGGTTTGTGTTTCACATTTTTATTCCTCGCTGTGAACACCTGGTCGGTTTTCGCCGGACTCAAACGATTGGCCAAGTAATTCAAGATTCAACATTCAAATATAAAAACTGAAATTTTGAGAAGATTTAAGATTTTAAAAAACTAACTTTCTTTAACAGTTGACATTGCCGTTAAACAATTGAACGTTGAAATTTGAATTTTTGAATTGGATGGTGTGATTTTTGCTGTAAATTTATTTCAGGCAAAACCCTTTTTCGTATTTTTGAGAATCCCTATGAAGCATTTACTACGCATCTCTCTAATTTTCATTGCATTACAGTCAGTTCTGTATGCACAAACACCCGCTAAAATCCAATCGAAAAAGGCTGATATTTTGCAGCTTAAAGTCCATGTTAAAGGACTGACTGGCGGCGAATGTTTATTAGCCAATCATTACGGCGATAAACAATTCATCCAGGACTCAGCCAAAATCGACGCAAATGGCTGGATGGAATTCCGCGATACGGCAGCAATGCCAGGCGGAATTTATCTTGTAGTGCTGCCTAGCAAAAAATATTTCGAAGTTATTCTTACCGACAACCAGAAATTTACCATCGAAACAGATACGATCGACATGGTGAAGAATATGAAGGTGAGCGGAAATAAAGAGAATGAATATTTTTATGAATACCTGAATTATCTTACAACGCAGCAAAAGAAAGCTGAGCCTGTGCAGAATCTTATCAAGATCACGCATGATAAAGATTCGCTCGCAACTCTTTACAAACAATCTGCCGCCATAGATAGCACTGTCAAAAATTATAAGCGCGCTTATTATAGAACAGTTCACCCGGAAACATTTATGGCTGAAGTTTTAGCTGCCATGGACGAGCCGGATAATATTCCTTATGATAAATGTCCGCGCAAACCGAATGGTGATATTGATTCGTCTTACAACTATTGGAATTTCCGGAATCATTATTGGGACGGAATGAATTTTAGTGATGAGCGACTGATCCGCACGCCTGTTTATCACGGTAAAATGAAATTCTTCCTTGAGAAACTCACCAATGGTCATCCTGATTCAATTATTGCTGCCTGCGATTGGCTGATTGAAAAAGCACGTCCTGCAAAAGAACTTTTTAAATACACGGTGTATTACATGACCGTAACGTATGAAACTTCGAAGATCATGGGTTACGATGCGATCTTTGTTCATCTTGTTGATAAATATTACAAGACCAATCAGGTATGGTGGATCAATGAAGAGCAAAAGAAAAAGATTGTTGATCGTGCAAACCAGCTTTCCTATACATTGCTTGGAAAAACCGCTGTCAATATTACATTCAGCGATTCACTTGGCAAAGTCCGTACACTGCAATCAGTAAATGCGAAATATACCGTTGTTATTTTCTGGGAACCCACCTGTTCACATTGCAAAAAAGAAATTCCGATCCTGCAAACGTATTATGATTCTTTGCGCGCTGCCGGTGTTTCATTTGAAGTATATGCAATTGTTGCAGATGCATATACCGAAGGCGGAAAAACAGATACCAAAGGATGGAAGGCGTTTATCAAAGAACACAAGCTGAAATGGATAAATGTGATTGCAAATAATGCGCAGGAATTAGCAAATTCAAAATACTATTACGACGTCTACAGCACGCCAACGGTTTACCTGCTCGATGAGAAAAAAGTAATTATCGGAAAACGTCTCGATGCTGAAGGCTTGAAAGGTTTCCTGAATCATCGGATTGAAGAAGACAAAAAAAACGCATCAAAACCAAATTAGTCACTCCCTTATGCAACTTAAAAGAATTTTCTTCCCGCTTTTTTGTGCTTTTGCAATTACAGGTTTTCTACACGCTCAAACAGCTGGGAAGAGTGCTGTAAAAAAACCGCAGCCACTCGATCTGAAAGTTCACATCAACGGTCTCAAAAATGCACAATGTCTTTTAGGTCATCATTACGGCGATAAAAATTCTATCGTCGATACGGCTAAAACAGATGCTAGCGGCTGGATGGAATTTAAAGATACTGCTGCAAGACCCGGTGGAATTTATTTTGTGGTGCTGCCCGGCAAAAAATATTTCGAGATCATTCTTTCCGACAACCAGAAATTCACAGTAGAAACGGATACTGTTGATTTCATCCGTACAATGAAAGTGACGGGCAATAAGGAAAATCAATATTTCTATGAATACCTGAATTATCTTTCTTCGCAGCAGAAATCAATGGAGCCAATCCAGACGAAGATCAAACAAACAAAAAACAAAGACTCAATTGTGATGCTGCAAAGAAAAGCAGCTGTGATCGACAGCACGGTTAAAGCATACAAGCGTGCTTATTACAAAACAAAACATCCTGAAACGTTTATGGCTTCCGTTCTTTCTGCAATGGACGAGCCGGATCAGATTCCTTACAGCAAAGCGCCAAAGAAAGCCGATGGAACAATTGATTCTACATTTAATTACTGGAATTTCAGAAATCATTATTGGGATGGAATGAATTTTTCTGATGATCGTCTTGTGCGCACACCTGTTTATGCGAACAAGATGAAATTTTATATGGATAAGCTCACAGCGCCACATCCTGATTCTATCATGAAAGCGGCAGACTGGCTCATTGATAAAACAATGGCATCAAAAGAATTGTTCAAGTACACACTTTCCTATCTTACCGTGCAGTATGAAACATCGAAGGTGATGGGATATGATGCAATTTTCGTTCACCTTGTTGACAGGTATTATAAAACCAACCAGGCCTGGTGGGTCGGTGAAGAGCAGACGACAAAGATCATCAACCGTTCGAACCAGATCTCATACACTTTACTTGGCAAAACAGCAGTCAATATGATGATGAATGACACCACAGGTCACATGCAGATCTTGCAGGCTGTTCCGGCAAAATATACGGTAATCATTTTCTGGGAGCCCACTTGTTCTCATTGCAAAAAAGAAATTCCATTATTAAAAACATATTATGATTCATTAAGAGCTGCTGGGATTTCTTTTGAAGTTTTTGCGATACGTTCCGATATGGATTCTGTGAACTGGAAAACTTTCATCACGGAACATAAACTCACGTGGATAAATGTTGCAGCAAGAGATGCACAGGAATTGGCTACGGCGAAATATTATTACGACGTGTACAGCACACCAACACTTTATGTTGTTGATGAGAAAAAAACAATTTTCGGAAAGCGCCTCGATATCGACGGACTTCGCAGTGTAATGAGCAGAAGGATCGAGCAGGACAAAAAAACGGCACCGAAAAAACCAAATTAATGTACCATTTGAAGGCGCTGAGCGTTATTAAACAAAGCAAGATATGATGCGGATCTTCATTGGTTTTATTTTTTGTCTTGTCTTACTTTCCTCGTGCCGCTCACGAGGGGCTACGAATAAATACATTCACGCCAAACATCACCCTGCCGAAGAACTTGCAAAGGAGCAAAAAAAAGCTTCGAATAAAGCACAGAAAGATTTTCTCAAGACGCAAAAGAAAAACAAGAAAGCAATGGGTAAAAAAGGCGGAATGTGGAGTAAGAAGAAGAAGCAATATACGAAGTAGGTGAATGGTCAATAGCAATTGTTAAAAAGGGTCTGCCGATCCTAATCACCTTCAACCAATCACCTGTGACCACAACCTCCGCCGAGGCGGACACCGTTTTCAAGGAAATTTTCCTACTTTTGAGGATTAAATTCATACTATGAAAAATTCCATTACTCCTCGTTTTATATTTATCACACTTGCAGTACTTGCTGCGGCGCTTACACGTTTTCTTCCGCATCCGCCTAACTTCACTGCTATCGGTGGAATAGCATTATTTGCCGGAGCATTTATTCCGAACCGTATTTTAAGCCTCATCATTCCGATTTCTGTGATGGTTATAACCGATGCAATTATCGGCTTCCATAACACCGTTTGGGCAGTTTATCTTTCTATCGTTTTGATCACTATGCTTGGTTGGACGATGCAGGAACGCAAAACAGTTGGCGGATTTGTTGGAACATCTCTTATCGCTTCTGTACTTTTCTTCTTCATTACAAACGCTGCAATGTGGGCAGTAGGTTTCTGGACAAGCGAACCACTGCTTTATTCAAAAGATTTCGGTGGATTGGTTACTGCAATTGATATGGGAATTCCTTTTTACTCTTACAATTTCCTCTTCAGCCAATTCGTTTACGGCGGAATTCTTTTCGGATTATTCTACACAGTAAAAGTCTGGAAGCCCGCTCTTGTGAAGGTGAAATAGAAAAATATTTTAAAAGAAAGCGTCTCATCATGGGGCGCTTTTTTTATATATTGATATTGCCAATGCGAATACAAATTACTTCCACGGCAAGAATCCGCTCAGCAACAGGAAGCTTTAAAATTTCAGTTAAGTTGTTCATCGGAAAATAATTAATAAATCAAATCCAATAAATTAATTCCCTTTGGTATAGTAATGTTACTTGAAATATAGTGACCTCAAAATCGCTTCAGCTCATTCCATTCGAAAGTATATTCGGGCGACTCAAGCTCACTCCCTACTCCTGCTTTATACCACGGAGTAAGGTTTTTATCCGTATCATTCTTCAGCACATGCATCTGTTGCGCCGGCATATAACTCTGCGCAATCATAAACAGCTTTGCACTGGTTTTCTCATTTACAGCTACATCCACAATCAGCACCGCATGACCTGGCGAACCACCGCGGATAAAAACATCACCCGGCATCATGGAATCAAGCGGAATACTTTTCATTTCGCGGCTCAATGATAATGTTCCTGCGTAGTTAAAAATATCGTTCATATAAATCCGGAATGCGTTGTGATCTGAAATGTCTGCGTATTTTTTCCCGGAATAAACAATTGATGTTTTATTTCCATTCACCGCCACACGTTTTCCCTTTACCCATCCAGCATAATCCAAACGATCACCACTCGTATAGTTAAACGCGATCTTCTCATATTGTTTTGTCGCGAATAAATATTCTGCGCGTAAACGCATTACCGCATCTGCACATTGCTGAAGATCCTTCGTTCCAACATCCATATTGATCACAGCCGCCTGCGCACCCTGGTTGCTCTTCAGCTCTCCATTGTACAATTCGACGGATGTTCCTTCAGGCAGCAAAGGCAATCCACGCAACCACTCACCAAATGAACCGGGTGGATTTTCAAATCGCGAATAGCCATCCGGTACTTCAAAACGTGCACAAATAGTTGCATTTGTTTTATACATCGCCGAATCCATCCATCGATATTGAAAGCGACAAGAACTACAGGAAGAGTCTTTAGAAAAAATCAACTCCTTCTTATCCGAAGGAATCGCAGGCTGTGCCTCATTACATGCCAGCCAGATTAAAGCACAAACAGGAAGAAAAAGAATCCGAAGCATCTTTATTAATTAAAATATTTCCTGCTGTCTCCACTCTCCTCGTTTTACTGATCCTTTCGTCCCCTGCCCCTTTTCCGTCCCTTGTTCCTTCGTCCTATTTATTTCTGATTCTTATCATACTCCGCCTGCTGCTGCTGAACATAAGGCAATGAAGTTTCGTAGTTGTAAGTCTGCTCGGATATCTGAACACCGTCTTTGAAATAGTACGTTCCGAAGTTGTATATCTTCTTCTGGTATTTCCAGCCTTTATTACCAACAATTACAATTTTCGATTCAATGACAGTTCCTTCCTCAGTTGAAGATGACGAGGTAACGCCCAATGGATATTTTTTTACCAGCTCGCTGATATATTCATCCTTGTTGACAGGGTTCGTCGGATCTTTTACGACAACAGTTTTCGGATTCAAAGCGTCATCACATTTCTGTATCTGTGTTTTTGGCAAAAGCTCAAACGGTTTTTCTACCAATGCCTGTGAATAAATTGCCTTAGCGCCTTTATAATCTTTTGCTTCGAATTTTTTATCTGCCTGTGCCATCAGCAAGTCGTATTTCTTTTGCTTCTCAGTTGCAAACTTCTGATCATCAAGAAGACGCTTGATCTCCGCCAGCTTATCTTTTGGATATTGATCAGCGGGCTTCTGTGTTGTCGCTGTAGTAAAAACTTTTTTCGCTTCGGTATAATTCTGCAAGGCAAACAAACTGTCACCGGTTGCAATCAATGCACGATAAGCACGGTCTTTTGAGTTTGCTGCAAGCAATTTTGAAATTTCATCCAGCTTTTGTTTCGGATATGCCTCTGCAGTTTTCAAGTCGCGTGCAGTTGTGAATGCAGATTGTGCAGACTCCAGATCATTCTTAGCCATAGCTGAATCACCACGTGCAATTGCTTGTCTGTATTTTCCATCAAGACTCAGCGATGCATTAATGTTCTCATCACACGCTTTAATTCTGTCTTTCGGATAAGCTTCTGCAGGTTTCACACCGAGCGCTTCCTGGTATTTTGCTTTTGCATCTTCCCAGTTTTTACCAGTGAATAAAGCATCAGCAGCAGTAATGATGGTTGCATATTGTTTGTCAGTTCCCGCAGCTGCTAAATTAGCATCACAGATAGTGATCTGCTCTTTCGGATAGAGTTCAGCAGAACGCATCCCTAAAGCTTCATTGTATTTCGCTTTAGCTCCGATCCAGTCACTTGCCGTGAATTTAGCATCAGCAGCTGCAATCACATCATTGTAGGCTTTGTCTTTTGCGTTAGCCAATGCATCGTCACACGCTTTGATCTTGTCCTTCGGATATTGCTCTGCGGGCTTTACACCAGAAGCCTGCACATAAACAGATTTTGCACCGTTCCAGTCTTTCAATGCAAATTTTGCATCAGCCGATTTAATAAGATCGTTATACTGTTTATCGATACCGGCTGTTGCAAGATTATCATCACAGATCTTGATGCGGTCTTTCGGATATTGTTCCGTTGGTAAAACAGCTGAAGCCTGAACAAAAAATCCTTTTGCAACTGCCCAGTTCTTCAATTCAAAAGCTTCCTCGCCCTGTTTAATAAGCTCTGAATATTTACTTGCAACACCCGCCTGTGCGATGTTATCGTCGCACAGCTTAATTCTGTCTTTTGGGTATTGCTCCGTCGGCTTTAATCCGGAAGCTTCCGTATATTTTGTTTTCGCAGCAGCCCAATCGTTTGCTGTGAATTTAGCATCAGCTGCAGTAATTGCATCAGCATACGCTTTCTCTTTTGCAGCAGCGCCCATCTGGTCGTCACACAATTTTATGCGGTCTTTCGGATACTGTTCTGTTGGTTTAAATCCGGAAGCTTCTGCATATTTTGTACGTGCACCGGTGAAATCTTTTGCATCAAACTTCGTATCAGCAGCAGCAATTGCGTCGGCGTAATTCTTATCCTTTGCTTCACCAGCTATTGCTGCATCACAAGCTTTCATCTTGTCCTTCGGATATTGTTCCGATGGCTTAATACCGGAAGCAACACCATACTGCGCTTTTGCATTCACCCAATCTTTTGCCTCAAACTTTTTATCTGCTTCAGCAATTGCCTCTGTATAAAGTTTGTCTTTGGCAGCACCCGCCATTTTATCATCACACGCTTTTATTTTGTCTTTCGGGTAAACTTCCGCCGGTTTCATTGCAGATGCCTGCTGGTAAATATCTTTTGCGCCCTGCCAGTCGCTTGCTGTAAATTTTGCATCAGCCGAAGTGATGAGATCGTTGTATGCTTTGTTCTTTACATCTTTTGCCAACTCATCGTCACAAGCTTTGATTTTGTCTTTCGGATATTGCTCTGCAGGTTTAACGCCAGAAGCCTGGGAATAAATATCTTTTGCGCCTGTGAAATCTTTCGCTGTGAATTTTGCATCTGCTTGTTTAACGAGATCTTTGTATTGTGCATCAATAGCCGCTGCACCTAATGCATCATCACAGGCTTTGATCTTGTCTTTCGGATATTGTTCTTCGGTTTTTAATGCAGATGCCTGCTGGTAAATCGTTTTTGCATCAGCGAATGCTTTTGCTACGAATTTTGCATCTGCAGATTTAATAAGATCAGCATATTGCTTTTCAAGTCCCGCAGCAGCAAGTTCATCATCGCACGCTTTCATCCGGTCTTTGGGATATTGTTCCGAAGGCTTTAACCCGGAAGCTTCGGAATATTTTATTTTTGCACCGGTGAAATCCTTTGCAGTAAACTTCAGATCGGCAGCAGCAATTGCGTCGGTGTATGCTTTTTCTTTTGCAGCAGCGCCCATCTGATCATCACACAATTTAATGCGATCCTTCGGATATTGTTCAGCTGGCTTTAACCCGGAAGCTTCGGAATATTTAATACGTGCACCGGTAAAATCTTTTGCATCGAATTTTACATCAGCAGCAGCAATTGCATCCGTGTAAGCTTTGTCTTTTGCTTCGTTTGCAATGGCTGTATCACAAGCCTTCATTTTATCTTTCGGATATTGTTCTGTTGGTTTAATGCCTGCCGCCACACCATATTGTGCTTTTGCATTTACCCAGTCTTTTGCTTCGAACTTTTTATCTGCTTCAGAAATTGCTTCTGTATAAAGTTTGTCTTTGGCAGCGCCCGCCATTTTATCATCACACGCTTTTATTTTGTCTTTCGGGTAAACTTCCGCTGGTTTCATTGCTGATGCCTGCAGATAAATATCTTTTGCTCCCTGCCAGTCTGCGGCTGTAAACTTTGCATCGGCAGAAGTGATAAGATCATTGTATGCTTTGTTTTTTACATCTTTTGCCAATTCATCATCACATGCTTTGATCTTGTCTTTCGGATATTGCTCTGTTGGTTTTACATCCGAAGCCTGCTGGTATATTCCTTTTGCACCAGAGAAATCTTTCGTTGTGAATTTTGCATCCGCTTGTTTCACAAGATCTTGGTACTGTGCATCAATTGCAGCAGCACCCATTCCATCGTCACATGCTTTGATCCGGTCTTTCGGATATTGCTCTTCCGCTTTCAAAGCAGATGCCTGCTGGTAAATTGTTTTTGCACCGGAATAATCCTTTGCAGTAAATTTCACATCAGCCGACTTGATAAGATCTGTATATTGCTTGTCCAATCCTGCTGCTGTAATTGCGTCATCACACGCTTTGATCTTGTCCTTCGGATATTGTTCTGCCGTTTTCAGATCAGAAGCCTGCTGGTAAATAGCTTTTGCCCCGGCCCATTCTTTCGCAGTAAATTTCACATCAGCCGATTTGATCAGGTCTGCGTATTGTTTTTCTTTTCCAGCAGCAGCAAGCGCATCTTCACACGCTTTGATTTTGTCTTTCGGGTATTGCTCAGCCGGTTTAATTCCTGATGCTTCTACGTACTTCGCTTTTGCTCCTGCCCAATCGCTTGCTGCAAATTCAGCATCTGCTGCCGTAATTGCATCGGTGTACGATTTCTCTTTTGCTGCAGCACCCATCGCATCGTCACACGCTTTGATCCTGTCTTTCGGATATTGCTCTGTAGCTTTTATTCCTGACGCCTCAAGGTATTTCGCTCGTGCTCCTGTATAATCTTTCGCTGTGAATTTTAAATCGGCAGCAGCAATTGCATCGTTATACAATTTGTCTTTTGCAGCGCCCGCTAACGCATCATCACACGCTTTGATCTTGTCTTTCGGATATTGTTCCGCCGGTTTTATGCCGCCAGCTTCTACGTATTTCGCTCTTGCTCCTGTATAATCTTTTGCAGCGAATTTTGCATCTGCGTCAGCAATTGCATCTGTGTATTGTTTGTCTTTCGCAGCTCCTGCCAAAGCATCATCACACGCTTTGATACGAATCGGCGGATAGGTTTCTGCTGGTTTAATTCCACC
>JBDSHN010000059.1:0-30754 GCA_039918435.1 Bacteroidia bacterium
CTAGTGTTAAGTTAAATATAATATGACGTAATATTTAAATATGTATATTTGTAAAAAACCTTTACAAATGATACGGTATACAATTAAATTAACAAAGACAGAAGTAGAAGAACTTAAAGAAATAATCAATAAGGGTTCGCATACTTCACAAACCTTCCGCGTTGCATATATTTTGTTGAATTGCGATCAAGGAAAGTATTCGGAGAAAGTAACCAATGAGCAAATCAGTAAGATTTTAAAAGTTGGCATGCGAACAATTGACCGAGTAAAAAAGAAATTTATAGAAGATGGTTTGGAGGCATCTTTGGAAAGGCGGGCCACGACACGGGTCTACGAAAAAAAGTCGGATGGCGATGTCGAGGCGAAGTTGGTAAGCTTATGTTGCAGTGAACCGCCCAAAGGATACGCTAAGTGGTCACTTCGTCTTTTGGCAGATAGGATGGTTGAGTTAAATTATGTAGAAAGTATCTCACATGTAACAGTAAGAAGTGTTTTAAAAAAAACGAACTTAAACCTTGGAAAGTAAAAGGTTGGGTAATTCCACCGGAGAAAAGTAGTGAGTTTGTGGCCAATATGGAACATGTACTGGATGTGTACAAGCGACCTTATGATAAGGATTTTCCTGTTGTATGCATGGATGAATCGCCTAAACAGCTTATCCAGGAAGCTCGAAGCTCGATAAAAATGAAACCAGGTCAGGAAACGAGAGTTGATTATGAATATATCAGACATGGGGTAATTAATATTTTCATGGCCAATGAACCCCTAAAAGGTAAACGATTCGTAGAGGTCACAGAATTTAAAACTAAGAAAGAGTGGGCTTATTTTATAAAAACAATTGCTGACGAAAAATATCCAAGGGCTAAACGGATAACACTTGTAATGGATAATTTTAAAACACACTCCCCATCTGCATTTTATGAAGTGTTTGAGCCTAAAGAAGCGAAACGTTTGTGGGATAGATTCGAATTTGTTTACACACCAAAGCACGGAAGCTGGTTAAATATGGCGGAAATAGAACTTCATGTTTTAAACGGACAGTGTCTTAACCGACACATTTCCAGCATTTGTAAAATCAAAGAGGAAGTAGATGCCTGGCAAGCAAATAGAAATAATAAAAACAGCAAAATCAATTGGCAGTTTACCAACAAAGAAGCCAGAGTTAAATTGAAAAAATTGTATCCGTCAATTCAAACTTAACATGACACTAGGTTAATGGCTTTCGCCGTTTTTTCAGGATCGCCGATGATCGTGTGGATGTTACGTTTGGTGATCTTTGATTGCTGGAGTATGTTTTCCATCTGGTTTTTGAGGTTGTGTGCCAGATGCTGATTCAGAAATTGCGCCAAATTGTTTTAAGTCTGTTTTGGCTTAATAGGAGTGTATGTGAAATTAATGCTTTACACTGTTTTGCTTATTTGTCCTGCGTGGCTTTAACAGATAAAATGTATTTGTAAACCGCATTTTTTTGAACGGCAGTAAGTTCAGCCAATACGGCCATTTCATCCACGATGCCTTTCCATTTTTCTTCCGAACGATTATAAATTCCTTTTGACTCATGACAATTAGTGCAAACTCCGGTATAAATTTCATAACCTTCCGTCAGTGTGTCCATTGTTACATCTGCGTATATTGCTTTTATTGCAATTAATTCTTCATTACCCGGGACAAAAACACCATTAACAGAAAGCATCATTGGCGAAGGCGCATTGGTTATCGAATCTTTTTTTACTGTTGCGGTTGAGCTTACTGTCGTTATGTTTTTTTTTAGCGAGTTGCATGCTGTAATAATTAAAACCATCGAAACAATTAAACAGATCTTACCGCGATTCATTTTAGCATCCATCAGCATTGGGGTTAGTAATGTTTAACAACCGCGAATCGAGCCGGTGTTGCAACTCAAGGGCCGGATACCTTTTCATCCAATGATTATAGGGCAGTTCCGGCTTTACATTCATTTTGATTTCCATTGACTGATATGTATTTGCATGAGTTGTATTCTGCACATTACAGGAAGCACAAAAAATCAACAGGAGTATCAAGCAGGATATTTTCATGAATTTAATTTTATAAAACAAAGCTACTATTCAACTTGGAAAAATATTGTTATTGACTGGTTAGCGGGTTGTTAATGACTTGTTAATGGAATTCGGGCCGGTTTAAAATGGCTAATTTTGAATACGAATGAAACTGAACCGCACTTATCTGTTTGTCGCCATTTCTTCTTTTGCATTATTGATCGTGCTCATCATCCAGTTGAATTGGATTTTGCAGACGGCGCAAATGAAGGAAGAGCTGTTTAATGAAAAAGCCAATATTGTGCTTTCAAAAACGGCCGATGCGCTCAGTACCGACCATGGAAATTTTAAAACTTCCGGAATTTCTGTCAATAGTGATGAAGAACATAAAATTGATTCGTTGTTTAATCAGTTTATGAAAATGTATAATATTCATATTGATTATTATTTCGAGCTAAAGCCAATTTCTCCGCCAGCAGGTCCAAACAAGATTCCGGTGCTGACGAATGCAAGTACAGAAGGAATTTATTTTGGCAAGCAGCAGCCGGAAAGCTTCCAGGCATGTATTGGGCCGGATGACAATAAGCTGGAATTGAAATTGGTTTTTCCCGGGAAAGAGCAATTTATTTTAGCAGAAATGGGAATCCCATTCATTGCATCAGTTATGCTGATAATTGTTGTTATCGTGATGTTTTGGCGCACGGTTACTTCGTTGATGAAAGAGAAAAGAATATCAGAGCATACGACAGATTTTCTGAACAATATGACGCATGAATTTAAAACACCCTTGACAAATATTGGTCTGGCAGGAAAGATGATCATAAAAGATGCGGCTGCGGGTAAAGAAGACAAGATCACACATTACTCCTCCATAATACTTGAGGAAAATGAAAAATTAAGATTGCAGGTCGAACAGGTTTTAAGTATGACGGCGCTTGAGCGGGGAGAAATACCTTTGCACAAAACAGAATTTGATTTTCATGCATTGATCAATGAGGCTTTAAGATCCATCAGTATTCAGGTTGAGAATAAGCAAGGTAATGTAAGCGTATTAGAAGATGCAAAAAGATTCCTGGTATCAGGCGACAGGACACATCTTGCAAATGTGCTTTGCAATATTTTTGAGAACGCCTTAAAATATTCGAAAGAAGCACCTGAATTGTTTATGCATACTTCCAATGATGAACGAAATTTAATTTTGACAATTACAGATAAAGGTATTGGCATAGAAAAGCAATACCAGAAGAAAGTATTCGATAAATTTTTCAGGGTTCCGACCGGCGATGTACATGATGTGAAAGGATTCGGTCTCGGTTTATCATACGTGAAAAGGATAATTGAATTGCATGAAGGAATAATCGACCTTCGCAGTGAAGCGGGAGCAGGAACAACTTTTACAATACGAATACCCTATGTCTAAGACAAAGCACAGGATCCTATTGGCGGAAGACGATCTTAATTTAGGCGTTCTGTTGGTAGATTACCTCGAAGGAGAAGGCTTTGAAGTAAAGCTTTGCAAAAATGGTTCGCTCGCATTAAAAGCATTCAAATCAAATTCGTTTGATCTTTGCCTGCTCGATGTAATGATGCCGGAGATGGATGGATTTTCTCTTGCAAGAGGAATCCGGTTGACGGATAAAAAGATTCCGTTTATTTTTATCACAGCAAAATCGCTCAAAGCAGATAAGCTGAAAGGATACGATCTTGGCGCAGATGATTATATTACGAAACCATTTGATGAAGAAGAGTTGCTTTGGAAAATTAAAGCGCTCATTCGCAGAATAGGAGAGCATAAGAATCCTCGGGCTGAAATAATTCCGATTGGAAAATTCATGTTTGATTTTTGTAATCAGTCGCTGACTATTGACGGTAAAACAAAGCGGATTACGGAGAAAGAAAGCGATATTCTGAATTATTTATCATCCCGCCGGAATCATTTGATTAAACGGGAAGAAATGCTCCGGGAAATATGGGGCGCGAATGATTATTTTTTCGGACGCAGTCTTGATGTGTTTATAACAAAGATCAGGAAATACCTGAAGGAAGATACTGAGTTAAGCGTGGAGAATGTTTTCGGTGTGGGCTTTATTTTTAATGTGCCTGTTGAACGGAGGTAAATGTTTGGAAAAGACCAGTTATAAAAACTACAACTGGTATTTTCGCCACATAAATATTCCTGAAATAACCTGCTATTTGCTTAAAATTATTCGTTTTGTGCACTGGTTTTCCCTTGAAATAATTTTCATGAAATAAGTGCCATTTTTTTCTTCGCTTATATTGATGGTTTGTTTTCCTGGTGCAAATTTTTCATCATAAATAACCCTGCCCAGCATGTCTGTAATCTGAACTTGTGCAGCTGTATTTAATTCCACGATAAATTGTCCTGTTCCCGGGTTTGGATAAACAACAATAGAACTGCCCGATGTGTCTTCTGTAATATCTGTTAACGTCATGTTTACACATGCAGAAGTATCAGAACAAATTCCCATCAAAATAATTACAGCATAATCACCATTGGTCATTGCTGTAAACGATTGATTTGTTTCCCCGCTTATCGGCAAATCCGCATTGTTGCAGTCAATCCATTGATAGGTTGCAGCCTGTTGATTAGCAGAGATTGTATTTGTGTTGATTGTCGTGGTAAGATCAATAGTGGCACTAACAGCCAGGTTTGTTGTTACAGTGCTATCGCAACCATTCACTGCTGTTAATACATCTACGTATGTTCCGGGTGAGCTATACGTGTTGGATCCAACAGTGAATGTTTGTCCTGAGCAAATTGAAACCGTTTGCGGGAAGGTAATGCTATTGGGTTCAGTAACTGTAATTGAAGTTGTGCTTGTATCTCCATTGGCATCGGTTAGTGAATATGAATAGGTTCCCGCTGTTACTGTAAATATTCCTTCGCCTGTATAAGGAGCCATTCCGCCGGAACCGGTTACAGTCACCGTTGCACTTCCTCCATTACATAGTATTGATGAAGCAGAGGAAACGGAAGTAAAGCCTGGTAGAATAGTAATTGAAAAGGGTGATGGAGTAACGTTTAAAAGATTCCCCAGTGAATCAATCAGCTGATAGTCGAGGAATGAAAAGCTTATTGCTGTTTGTTGTGTAATTGAGGAACTCACCTGGAAACGAAGCGTTGCAATTGCACCATAACCACTTCTGCTAAAATGATCATTACGCACTACAGCGCCATCAGCTTGTCCCTGGCTTTCAAAAATTTTCTGTAATGAAATTCCATCCATCCCCGTTGTGCATAGCCATGAAGGTGGATAATTAAAATGCGTTGTATTTGTTTCAGCTACGCCCTGTGTAAAATTAATTTTGAACGCAGCGCCATATAGCTGACTAACGGGTTGAAGTGTATCACCCACCCACACATAAACATCAACAATGTCACCCGGATTATAAGTGGCAGAAGCAGTAGTGAAAAATAATGGCACCGCGTTCTGGACACTTTGTATTGTAATATTATTATGCGGTGCAAGCTGCGGCGACAGATCAACCTGTCCGTAATTGAGACCGATCGCTGTTGTATCTGCTGCTGCGATTGTACCGTTTCCATCGGAGTCGGTGAATTTCAGATTGCGTCCGTTAGATTGCAAGAGTGGCCAGTCATAAGATGGAAATCCTTGCCAAACGTTACTGATGCTTGCGCGGTTAAATCCGGTTTGCCCTGCGTGAACTCCGATTGTCAAAAGATCGTTATTGTCAACTATCGAATCTTTATTTGCATTGCCGGGCCACACATTAGATAAGTGAGGCAAGGCGGCTGTATCATCCGCGCCGATTGTCGGAGCGATGAGTGATCGTGTATCGCCATCAAAGTCATCGGTGATCCCTGTGATAGGTAAGGCTGTTCCTGCTAGTGAAGAATTCTGAATGTGCAGGTCAGTGGCTGAAATATACTGCGGATCGATTGATACAGAATGGAGATCGTTTCCGTACATCTGTTGGTACGTAATAAAACTTGTTTGGGAAGTGTTCCAATAATTATTGTAATCAATTGTGGTATTGGTTATAGGAGCAGGATAGCCATATCGTACAGGAACACCGGTTGCAGTCCAACTACCAACGAAGTTATTATTTAAGATTGCGCAATTATCCGCAGTTTCTATGTCGAGCGCATAATGGTTATTCGTATTCACAGCCCAGGTTGTGTTATATTGGAAATTGTTGTAGACAAAATCCGTAAAGTTCAAATCGTAAGCAAAAACTGCGGTCTCGAAAAAATTATTGGAGATTACATTCCTGCCTGTGGAGCTACCGTTGACCCGGTCGAAGTTACAATAGTTGGTTATGCTGTTTTTTCTGATATAAATTGAATCACCAGAAAATTCAAGCTCTATTCCATAAAGTTGATTGTTTTCAAGGAGTGTGTTATTTATGTGTGAGAAATGAGCCAGGCCATTGATTGTGTTTCCCCGGATAGATAAATTTTGCAGTGTATCTCCCGGTATTCCGGACATATATACCGATGTATAGTGGCCGTCTATAAAATTTGAATCCAGGTTTAAATGATTACCGTAAGCGATGTATAAAAGAGCAGGAGTTCCAAAAGGACTACTTATTGTGGAACCTGAAAATTTAGAATGCCTGACAATAATATCAGTAGCATGTACACAGGAAAGCGTAACCACTGAATAGCCGTTGACAAGAGCGCCATTATCAAATCCGATCGAACTTATTGTTACATGACTGGTTGTGTCAATGCTAACAACCGGCACATTTCCACTGTAATTATAAAAGTGATAAAAAGTAACCAATGAGCTGTCGTTGCTTTCTGAAACAATTGTTAGATTATTTGCCGCTGTAAAAGCTACTTGCGATAGTGAGGCGTGTTCCATGTAAAAGCCATCACGCACAACAAGACGAACTGCGCCACAAACTCCATTTGATTCGAGCAACGTAAACGCATCATTCAACAAGCGGAAATCCGGTGAAGTACCTCCAACCGTATAGTCCCCACTGAGCGGACCTGATTGCCTGTTATTGTGAATGGTATCGTTCAACGCGTTTATATCTCCGGCCAATTGCAAATTCACATTTACAGTCGCGCTTCCTGCCGCAGAAGTAAATGAGCCGATTGTTAATGCAGTAATGCTATCACCCGGTAATAAGGTTCCTGTCCAGCTTAAATTAGTTTGCGGAATTCCATTTACTGTCCACGCAACAGTGAATGCAGATGCAGTCGAGCCGCCATGATTGCGAACACCTATTTGTACTGTATGAGTTCCTGCACAATTTAAAGCGTTGCTGTTAATCGTGTATACACCCAAGTCAGTTCCGAATGAATATTCATACGCACCAATATCAGGAGCGGTGGCAGACCTCGGATTTCCTTCGATGTCGAATGCAGCCATGCTTGTTAACTGCGTACCTGCATTCAATAACGCGTTAGAACCCGGATGCCAGAAAGGAGTATTCAGCAATCGCGGATCTCCTGAGTTTGAATTTAATTCCTGCATTGGTACAGCGGCCTGGTAAGAAGCAAGGTTCGCATAAGTAGCTGAATTTATTCTTACAAGCACTGGCGATGCGCTATAGTAATTATTATAATCCCGGGTAAAAGTGGAAAAGAAGGAATAAAAGCACGCCACACCGTAAGGCGCATAATTAACAATAGAATTATTTTTCAATGTGCTGTTTGTAGCTGATGCATAAAATGCAGCGTCACAATTTGCACCTGTCATTTTGATTGTATTGTATATCACAATTGCGCCATCACCGTGAATATACAGTCCAACAGCTGAAGTTGAATTCGAATGAACGGATACTACATTGTTTTTTACTACCGTATTGGGACTGCAATATATATCCAGACCTTTTACGCCGTTGTGAATAATAATCTTATTGTTCGCAACAATCCCGGAATCACCCACAGCAGGATTAGATAAGGAAAGCATCATGCCAACAAAACCAGGAGTAGTATTACCATCTTCAACCGTATTACCAATGACTTGAAAATGGTTCGTTCCATAACACGTTATTCCCACGAATAATTGGTCGTAAAAGCTATTATTAATAACGTACACACCGGACACATCGCCAATGTAGATACCTGCTTCTCCATCAATAAACAAGTTGTTCCTTATGATAAAATCTGTAGAGCCTGTGGTATATGATCCTGTATGAATTATTGCGCGGATGCTGTTGATATTTGTCGGATCAGTTCCATGCACACCTCTGAAAGCGCAATTTTCAATGGTGATGTTATGAATATTCGACGAAGTATTGATGAGCTCTGAACTCTCATTTATGCCAGACCGGAATGTAAGCTTCCGGAATGTAATATAAGAAGTGTTGTTGCTAAGCATTACTATATTGCTGTTACCATCTTGGCGTGATTCGAAAATCACAGCAGAACTATCGCCAGACTCCGAAGTCCAGGTAATATTATTTATTACGCTCGAACCTGGAATAGGATTCATGTACAACGAGTCATAGTAAATACCGTCGCGGATATTTAAAATAACCGGGCCACAAACACCGTAATTTTGTAATGCATTAACTGCATCACGAGGATTTACAAAGTCAGGCGAATTTCCTCCAACAGTATATGTTCCGTTGTAATGGGGCACAACCGTCATTACAATAGTATCATTAGATGGATTCGGATCAACCTGGTTGTTTGGTGCGCTTATCCAGACTTTTAGCTGGTAGGTTTGGCTGATCGCAAATGGATAAGTGGCTACAGGAACGTTATTGAGTGTTTGTCCTGGCAATATTGTTCCTGTCCAGCTTACCGGAGCTTGTAAAACCTGGTTCACTTTCCAGTTCAGTGTTGCGGATGTTATTGTTGATCCGCCATTATTGGTAATATTCACTAAAACAGGAGTTGCAGCCGACAAGCACGGTCCGGAAGAAAATCCCTGCAAAGCCACTTCAACCGGGACAGATAAGTTTTCATCTGCACCGATATCCGGGGTAAGTCCACGCGGATCACCTTCAATATCATCCGTAACAGATGTTAACGCAAGTCCGTTTTGAAGTAATGGTGATGTTACCTGCAAATGAAGATCTGCCGGGGAAATAAATACAGGATTAACATTGAAAGAATGCTGATCGTAGCTGGTGGATGAAGTCCATGCGGCAAAATTCGGATAGCTTACAGATGCGTGTGTTCCAAATGCCCCTGAATTATTCCAGTTATTATAATCGCAGGAATCAAACGTGAATGTGCTGTTGGATGAAAGAAGGTTTCCTGTTGTATTATCTACGATGTTATTCAAAAAATCAATGTAATAAGTTGATGTAAACGTCACTGCAATTCCTGTTCCGACGCTGCGAAAAGTATTATTTAATATTCTGAATCCACTGCTGTTTAGCATCAATAACGAAGCGCCGTTTGAACCTGTGATATAATTATTCGAAATGATCCTTTGCTCAGGTATAGCAGCGCAGAGGTCAAACTTCAGCAGCTTGTTGACCTGATTTTTCTGAACTTTTAAATCGCCTGTGAGTGAAGTGAAATAAGCCGATCCTACTAAGATGTTATTTTCCGAAAAGTTTAATCCATAGATTCCGTTGACTGTGGTCTGCCCATTTGTAAGGCAGGTGAAATTATTCTTCCTGATTACGAAATTTGAATCTGAGCCTGTCATGTTCCAGTTTATTCCATTCAGTCCGTTGACAAACCGGTTTCCACTGATGTCGAAATTGGTTTTGTTTCCTGTGCCTGATTCAAACAGCACATTTGCATTTGTTGAAGCTGCTTGTGCAATCAATGCGCAATGATAGATGGAATCGGATTTACAATTCCCGGTAACTCCAAAGACATTGCTATAAGTCGTGCTGAGCGCGCTGAATGTTACTTTTGAAAAAGTTATATAGCTCGCGCCTGAAAGATTAATTACATAGTTTGCCGTACTGATCCCTGTAGCTCTTATTGTTACCAATGAGCTATCGCCGCTTTGAGAAACAAAACGAATACGGTTTGTCGCCGATGCGCCTGCGATTGAATTTAAAACTGTTTGTGCAGTATAAGTTCCATTGCGGATGAACATGGTTACCGGCCCACAAACGCCACGTGTATTTAATGCACTTACTGCTGAAGAAAATGTAATGAAATCAGGAGTGGTACCTCCAATGGTATAGGTTCCGTTTAATGCTACGCCTGGAATAAGATAGCTGGCAGTATCATTAAAAGCAAAAGGATCAACCGAAGCATTTGGCATTGAAGTGATGGCCACAAATTGATATGAACCGGATGAAAGTGTGATAGATGGAAGCGTAACCTGGGTTGAATCCCCGGGCATTACTGTTCCTGTCCAGCTCACTACAGTCTGTGCGACAGAATTTACCGTCCAGTTAATTGTAAGTTGTGTGACCGGTACTGTTCCCTGGTTTTTAAAGGTCAATGGCACAGCTAATGGGCCGGCGCATACAAATGTCGGAATGGTTAATCTCAATGGCTGAATATCAACATACGCTCCGGTAATTTCATCCGCACCGATATCTGGCGGGCTGCTCCGAAGGTCGTTATCTATATCATTCGTGATCATTACATTGGTAAATCCTGCATCACGTAATGCATACTCGTGTGTATGGCAACTATTGGCAACAGGAAAAGATGGATTTATATTCAGCGAATGTTGAGAAAACCCTGTTGCAGTTCTCCAGCTGCTAAGCGAAGTATACGTGGTGCTGAAAAAGATCATTCTAAGACCGCTTGAAACATAGAAGTCATTATAATCTTCGATAAATCCACCTACTGCGGTAGACGCCATCGTAATTGCCGTACCATTGGCACCGGTAACTGAAAAAATATTATTACGAAGAAGTGCGAATGGACTGTTTGTGATTTGGCACCCGATTGCATTTGCTGCGCTTATCCGGAACGTATTAAATTGGATGTCCATATTAGGCGTGGTGTTCAGCTGAAGCCCGATCTGGCCGGAAACTCCTGAACGAATATTTATCGCATTATTATAGACTTTAACCTGGGCGTAACTAAGATAAGGTTGGTAGCCGGTCATTAAAAGACCAACAGCATATGGTCCGTCAACAGTATTATTATAAACCAAACCGGTATCCGGAGTTTCAACATATATTCCATAATTTGAAGTGGCACTTACAGATGAAACACTATTTCTTCTCACGGTTACTTTACTGCAATTCGCGATGTAAATCCCATTTATGGTCTGACTGCTAAAAATGCAATCGGAAACTTCTACATTTTTTTCTACAGAAGTCCCGTTCACAAAATAAATTCCAGTTGTACCCCCTGTGAAAAGATCAGATTGAAAAAGAATGTTCTTTTCTATTGTTGAAGGTGAATAAACAATTGCACCGTTTGGCAGAATTACTGTAGAGGCCGGTGCAGTAAAAATTATAGAAGTAAATGCAAGATCATGGCTCAGGTTTTCAATTCGCAGAACGGTATTGTAAGTGCTGCTTAATTGTTTCATGGTAATATGATCGACTGTGGTCCACGAAGCATTTGATAGCTTAAGTGTGTATGCATCGGTTGTAACTGTGCTTGTGTATTGCCAAATCACTTGTGTGCTATCACCTGTTTGCGATGTTATATGAATGGAATTGACCGCTGAAAGTCCCTTAATATTATCAATGATCGTCTGTTCTGTATACGTTCCGTTTCTTAACAGGAAAGTTATGGGTCCGCAAATTCCATAAGAACGAAGCAAGTTAACGCCCTGGTTGATCGTAGTAAAGTCGGGACTAGTTCCTCCTATGGTATACGTGCCTGCAAATGCAGTTCCGGTATGCCTTAATGCGCTTGTATCGTTAGCAGCATAGTCATCAGGAACACCATTAGGAAGTGTTGTCCATGCTACCAAATCATAGGTTGCACCAAGTGTTGCATTGATCGTTCCAATTGCAATTTGTAATGTATCATTGAAATTGACAGCGCCTGTCCAATTGAACGCTGGTTGAGGAACTCCATTTATCGACCAGTTGACCTGGGTTGATAAAAGAGGCGCAGTGCCATAATTTTTGATGGTCGCATAAATTGTATTTGCTCCCGCGCAAAGTGTAAGCGAGAGGTGGCGGATACCTGTTGCAGCTGCATCATTTACATTAAGCGTATGCGCAAATTCATAAGCTCCCGCATATGGATTGCTGCTTGGCCGTGTGGTACCTTCAATGTCTGTAGTTACTCCTGTAACGGATGTAGCTACAGTAGGCATGTTCATCGAAAAATCACTTGCAATATGCAGATCGGTTGAAGAAATAAATTGAGGTGAAGAGCAAACAGAAAGAGAATCATACCCGGCAGTGATCCAGGAAGCAAGCGTTGGATAATTCACTCCCAGCTTATAGGCAAGGAATGCACCCGAAGAATAAAGAATATTATTATTGGAAACGAGCGCTACTGTATTATTAAGATAGAGAGTATAACCACCTGCTGTATTTGCGAAAATATTGTTCCTAAATCGATTGACATAACCTAAATTGAAGGTCAAAACTTTTCCCGTGCCCCCGGAAACCAATACAGTATTATGGTACATGGAAATATTCCAGCAAGAGCCGGTAAAGTTGAGCGCATTGGCTGAACCTGCAGTAATAAGAATGCTGTTATTGGAAATTGCAGCATTAAAACTACTTGATTGTCCGGCAATACTGATTCCGCCCATAGAAGAGCTGATGCGGTTGCGTACTATTGAGAATCCTGATGCATTATTTATTAGTGAAATGGCATAATAGCCCGTGTTTGTTGATGTGCTTGTAAAGGTATTGTCACTTATTTGTATCCCATTTACTGAGGAAACATAAACAGCGTCCAATGCCTGACCAGAAAAAGTATTATGCAAAATGCGAACGTTTGTCATGCCGGCCGTATTACAATTGAGCGTAACGCCATGATCGCAACCTGAAAGAACGTTATTCTGAATCAGCAGGTTATCAATGTTATTATTAATCGTGTAAATAAGTGATCTTCCTAGTGTAGCAGGCGTGTAGGTGGGGGCATTAAGAACGCAATTCTGAATAGTAATATTATCCGAATTGTTGTCTACGTTAATAACAGGAATAAATGACCCAATTAAACTTTTAATGGTAAGTTTCTGAAATGTTATATTGGAAGTTTGATATAACCGTATAACATAGCTATTTGAAAATGTTGGCGAAAAACTTATTGTAGCGGCAGTACTGTCCAGCGCTTCGGATTGGAATGTTACCGTATTAATGGTAGAAGTCCCGGTTATCGTATAGATCACAACTTGCTCATTATACGTTCCGCTCCGGAGATTAAAAACTACTGGACCACAAACACCATTTGTTGTCAGCGCAGAAACGGCAGAGGTTATCGTCACATAATCAGGTGCTGATCCACCAATCGTGTATGCACCGGTCAAACATTGCGCATTGATAAAAATTGGAAAAGAGAACAGGAAAAGGAATAGAAAATGCTTCATGACTTAGGGTTAATTGAATTTAAAAACAGGTATTAAAGGTACGATTTAATCCCCATTCATTAACCTTCTCCTCCAAATCAATATTACCTGCTGTGGCTTATTTCCTCTCCAGCAAAAAAGTTCCTGTTATAACTTGCTGCGTAACCGGTCCGGAAGAATATTGGTTGGTCTGACTTCCTGCCAATTCAATTGTATTTTTGCTTTGCTGTGTTCCGGAAATTGCAACTGCGAGCTGACTAAAATTTCCTGAAAGGTCAAAACTCTGTGAAACTTTCGCAATAGAAACATGCTCATCGCTTACTGTCCAGTTAAAGTTTTCAGAATAGGTTGATCCATCCACAGTGAAAGAATAGCTGCCCGACCCATCTTTATCAAATGAAAATGTTCCGGCATTTGATGTGGTGCCCAGGTTTATTGATTGACCCGCTGATCCTTGAACAACTTTTTGCCATGCAACATTCTTGATATTCCATGTACCTTCTTTTTTATGTAATGCGCGTTCAAACTGTTTATCTTTCGAACAGGTTGAAAATAAAATCAGCATTAAAAAAAAAGGGGCGAGCAGGTTTAACTTTTTCATAGCAAATTGTTTAATCAAAGATGCGAAAAATGAACGGCATATTCCGGCGTAATTAATCAGCGGCATTATCCGGAGTTTTCCCCCGATTATTTTCTTATTTTTATAAGATTATAACCCTTCTGTTAATGAAGCTGCGAACACTTATTGTTGATGATGAAGCGCTGGCCAGGGAAAATCTGGAGCTTTTAATTACTGCTAATTGTCCTGAAATTGAAATAATCGGTTTGGCTGATTCCGTAAAGACAGCGCAAAAGCTGATCAAAGAATCATTGCCGCAGCTGGTTTTTTTAGATATCTGCATGCCCTCGGGAACGGAAGGCTTTGATCTTCTTGATTCACTTCCGGAAAAAAACTTCCAGGTCGTTTTTGTAACTGCTTTTAAAGATTACGCCTTAAAAGCTTTTCATGCAAATGCCATTCATTATATTTTAAAACCGATTGACATTGATGATCTGAAAACAGCTGTTAAAAAGGCCGTTGCCAATCAGGAGTCGTTCAGGAACAATACCGAAAACCTGAGCAGCTATATCCGCTCGCTTGAAAATCTAACTAAAGGATTGAATCCCGCTTTGACGCCGCAACGCATCACGATCAATCATGCAAAGGGTTTTAAAATTGTGGATCCTTCAGATATTATTTACCTCGAAGGCGAAGGCAATTACACTAAAATTTATTTTTCCGACGGCACTCAATACATTGACACGCGTTCATTGGGAATTTATGAAGATATACTTGATCCGAAAAAGTTCTTCCGCATTCATAAATCGCATATTGTAAATACACTTTGCGTAAATGAATTTCTGAACAACGAAGGTTCTTTCGTCATCATGAAAAACGGCACTCGGCTTACCGTTTCCCGTTTACGGCTTGGCGGTTTCCTGGAACTTTTCAGAAATTAATTGGCTCGGTTTCGGGTTTGATTTAATTCCCGCTTAACCTTCAATCAACAATCAATACATCTTGTACAGCCGGAACCACTGTTGAATCAGTGGGGGTGTTTATTGATTATTGTTTGACGAGATTAGTTAAAGTATTAATCATCCCCCTATGAGTTCAACGCTACGTAATTATTTATTTTATTTCGCCTTTCCGTTGTTCTTATTCACCGGAAACTTATCTGCGCAGCAATACAGCTTCATCAATTATTCGATTGAAGATGGTCTTGCACAATCGCAGGTACAGACTATTTTCCAGGACGATAAAGGTTATGTATGGCTTGGCACCTTTGGAGGTTTGTCGCGTTACGACGGTAAAAATTTTGTGAATTATTCCAAGGAAGATGGTTTGCTCGATAATCGTGTCAATTGCATTATTGAGAGCAGCGATAAAGAAATTGTTGTGGCAACGCTTGGCGGAATAAATAAGTTCAACGGAAAAACATTCAAAAGCTTTAAGCTGAAACCTGAACTTTCCAAAAACCAGGTTACTTCTATGGCGCTTGATAAGGATGGAAATTTATGGTTATGTACCGATGGAGCAGGAGTGTGCAGGTTTAATGGTTCAACGTTTAATTATTACAATGAAAATAACGGATTGATAAATGATTATGTCCGTTCCGTGTGCCTGGATAAAAATGGAAATTTATGGTTTGGAACCCGTGCGGGAATATGTTTTTATGATGGAAAAGAATTCAGAAAAATGAATGAAGATATTGTACAGCCACATAATGTTTCCCAGATCATACAGGATAAAATCGGGAATATATGGTTTTGTACTTATGGAGAAGGTATTTACAAATACATTCTTTCGTCTGGTCTCAGTACAGGTTTTAAAACATTTATTAATTATACTGAGAAGGACGGACTTATTCTTGACTGGATCCGTTCGGCTACACAGGATGAAGCCGGTAATTTTTGGTTTGCTTCAAGGAATGGCGTAAGCAAATTTGACGGCCGTCGTTTTTTGAATTTTGATAAACAGAATGGTTTATTTTATCCTAACATTAATGCGGTGATGCAGGATAATGAAGGCAAAATGTGGTTCGGCACGGATGGAAAAGGAGTGCTGAAATTTACAGGTGAAACGTTTGTAAGCTATACCACGCAGGACGGATTGAGCAGCGATATTATTATGTCTGTAACAGAAGACAATCAGCAAAATCTCTGGTTCTGCACGTATGGGAATGGCGTATGCAGGCAGGACGTTTCAAAAAATAACTTTTCGAATTTCACTACAGAAGATGGCCTGAACAATAATATTGTGTGGACCAGCTTTTCTGACAATAAGAATAATGTCTGGTTCGGAACATCTGACGGCGTTTGTAAATATGACGGAAAACATTTCATTCCTATCCGGGACAGTCTTCCTGCAAAAACCGTTTATTCCATTTACCAAGATAAAAAAGGATACATGTGGTTCGGAACAACAGCTGGTGTTTCGATGTATGATCCTGAAGGTCAGAGCGGAAAAAAATATATGAATTTTGTTTATGGAAAAGATAATATCGGCAAAAATATCCGGAGCATCCTGGAAGATGAGCAAGGTAATATGTGGTTTGCAAGCAGCAACGGTGTTTTTAAATACAACCCGTTGGCAGCCGACGGAAAAACATTTGTCAATTATACCACGGAGAACGGCCTCAGCGATAATAATGTCGTCACAATTCTGGAGGACAAACGACATGATTTATGGATCGGCACCAGCAATGGAATTACGCATTATGACGGAAAAGTTTTTTCAAAAACTTCAATCGGTGAAAAATACAATTCCAATAATGTAAACTTCATGTTGCTGGATTCATTGCAAAACCTGTGGATAGGAACCAATAATGGCATCTACGAATTGAATACTGCGGATTATTATGAGGGAAAAAAAACGGATTTCAGGCATTACACCAATTTCGAAGGATTGAAAAGTCTGGAGTGCAATCAGAACGCGGCTTATGAAGATCACAATGGAAATCTTTGGTTCGGCACATCAGAAGGTGCTTTGAAATATTCTTCGGTACAGGAAAAAAACAGCAATGAAGCCAGTAAACCTTTAACGCATATTACCGGCATACGGCTTTTCCTGCAGCCCACCGACTGGGCTGCTTTGTCCGATGGAGAAAATCCTGTAACAGGATTACCACGATCGCTTTCTATCGATTATAAAAAGAAGTACCTCACGTTTGATTACATCGGTATCAGTCTCAGTAATCCAAGTTCCGTGCGTTACAAATTTATGCTTGTCGGCTTCGACCAGGAATGGTCGCCTGCAACCGATGCTACTTTTGCTACGTATTCAAATCTTCCTTCGGGAAAATATACGTTTCAAGTTATTGCCAGCAATAAAAATAATATCTGGAATAAGGTTCCTGCTACTTTCAGTTTTGAAATACGACCACCTTTCTGGCTAACGTGGTGGTTTTTTGTGTCCTGTTTTGTTTTTATCGTGTCCGTGATCTGGCTGCTTTATCGCTGGCGGGTTTCTGCATTGAAGCAAAAGCATCATACGCAGCAATTGGAATATAAATCGCGGCTGCTGGTGCTCGAGCATCAAACACTTAACGCGAGCATGAACCGGCATTTTGTATTTAATGCGCTTACTTCCATCCAGTATTATATTAACAAGGAGAACAAAACATTAGCCAGCAAATATCTCGGAAGCTTTGCCAAGCTCATCCGTAAAAATCTCGATAGCTCTTTCAGCACGTTTGTTCCGCTTTCCGAAGAAATTGAACGCTTGAAGCTTTACCTTGAACTCGAACACATGAGGCTCGAAAATAAATTCGAATACCGCATAGATATTGAAGGCGATATTGATACCGAATCCATTGAAATTCCTCCGATGATGTTGCAGCCCTATATAGAAAACAGCATCTGGCATGGAATTTTGCCGATGGAAAAACCGGGTACAATAGTTATTACAGTAAAAGAACGGGGCGATGAAATTATGTTCAGCATCGAGGATAATGGAATTGGTATTGAAGCCAGCATGGAAAAAAAACGGCAGAACAACAATTTTCACATTTCGAGGGGCGTGGAGATTACCAACGGGCGTATTAACCTGCTTAAAACCATCACCAATTCGGAATTAGCAGTAAAAGGGCCGTTCGACGTTAAAAATGAGCGGGGCGAGACAACAGGAACCAGGGTGGAAATTGTTTTACCAATTAAAATGTACAGTTAACCACCTGTGAAGCAGGAACGACCATCGGCCAAAATGCCGGATAAAGAGTTGCTTGTTATATAAATATGTTCTACTTTTAATACGGAGAAATCCCATACAAGATGAAAATTATAATAAAATTAGCCATACTGACAGCATTTATCGCATGCGTTAGCTCTTGTCAGAAAGAGAAGCTTTTGGCGCCAAATGGCTGTTCTTCTCACCAGCAAAGCGCTGAAAATCAGAGAATATCTAATTCTACAGATACAAGTGAATTAAATGCTCCTGTTATTAAAACTGAAACAGATATACGTACGGACGAAATTGTTGGAGGCGGAGATGATGACCGTGACGGTGGTGGCAGTGGAAATGGGAAAAAGAGTAAAAAGGATTAAGAAAGCTTATTCCTGATATAAAAAGAACCTGCTGATGAAGCGGGTTTTTTTATGGATTGTGGTTAAAATAAAATGCATGTTTTAGTGCTTACCTTCAAGATTTTGGCGGAAAAAGACAAAATTATCTCCTCCTTTTTTTCCGTCTGCTTTCTAGTTAAAGTTCATTATCAAAGTAAATCTTATAAAAATGCTTCCCGGTATCTTCATCAAAACCTTTCTCAATAAGCTGTTTGTCGCCGTGAATGTAGATGTGGAAATTTTTATCAAGTTTCAACACACTTTTAAAAACCTGCGCTTGCCGTTTTACTGCTTTGCTTGAAATTTCAAAACCATCTTCTACTACAATATCATTCTGCTCTTCAAAATCTTTTCTGAAATTATTGAATGATTTCCGCACTTCAGGTTCTTCAAAAATTTCTTCCTCAAACTGCGACATGTTCAGTTCCGTGTTGCTTTTGAAATATTCCACAGAACGGTTCATGATGTCAATCTGATCGGCCTTCGTCACTTCTGCAACTTCAGGAAGCTGGGCTGTCACGAATTCCTGGCAGATCTTCAAATACGTTTTGGTCTGGTGAAAGCTATTGCTTTGCGGCGTTACATTCAGAAAATCATTCGTCCAGTAAAGCGCCTCATTGCTCTTTGAATCAACAACACAAACAGAAAAACCTTCTTCACCCGTATTTAAGATCAGGCAACCTTTTTCCACTTTCCCCAATGGAACGCCTTCATGGAAATTTAACCTGTACGCATCTTTTTTCAGCGCGGCATCTAAATATTTTTCTTTGCTTTCTGTTTTGAACAAGCCAATTGCTTCCACTTCTTTTCCATCTGCAATACAATGACTGAAATAAGCAACATATAATTCGCCGCTCTTTATTTTAGGATGTGTAGAGCAGGAATAAAGGTGGCTGGCCATGTTTTTTGATTGTTTCCCGAAGTTGGAAGGCTTTTCAAAAAGTTTTGTGGCGAACGAATAAATTTCATTCAACTCTAAGTCGGAAGGATGTGTGAAACGAAAAAGTTCTTCCGTGTTGAAAGATTTAAGAAAAAATTTCAGCAGCAATGCTTCCTCTTCCTCATTTACTTCCGTAGGTTCCTGTGAAATAAAGAGTTTTTCTTCTCTTAATTTATTTCCGATAAAATGAACAGCGAGGCCTTCAAGGCGTGTGAGTGCGAGATCGAGCATGGTATATTTTAGGGCGTTCGGATTGGGAGAGCGAAGATAAAATGTAATGTTGTAATAATGGCTTACCCATTAAACTGCCGCAAATGATGATCTATATGTTTATACGCCAGGTAACCGACCTGCTCCTTCGTCATCTTTCCGAAAAAAACATGCATGATCCCAGGTTTGGAAAAATCAGCATACCTGTCCAATGAAGAAATCCATTTTGCCTTTTCTGCTGCTACATCGCCATTTTCTTTGACCCTTAATTGAGGCGAAGTAGGCGTACTTCGTTTTAATGAAGCTTCGTCTTTCAACACAGAGCGCAAAGCCATTTTACCAAATATTTTTCCGATGAAGGCTTGTTTTTGTTTTGTGTCACCCAACGTCATTTCGTCCCACAGCGTGCAATGTTTTATCATTTGGTAAACATTCATTGTTCCCCATTGAGCAGCGCTTTTTTCATTAAGCAAATTGATCCTGGCTACTAATGCTTCTCTTGTTGGTTTGTCAAAAATGGTTTTCATACTAATGTTGAATTTTTTCCAGGTTAGCAAAGAATCAAAACTTTAAGTGAAATCGCAGGACATGTTAAGTTGATTTTCATCCTATTTGTTTTGAAGATTCTGCCGCGTCATTTCGTAATGATGATCAACATGATGGTTTACATTGTACAACATTTCCCGTAAGGTAAGATTTCCCAATAACGGATGAGGAATCAATAAACTGTCAAGCTCTTCGTCAGTAAAGCTTTCTATTTTGGAACAAAGCTGAATAATTAATTTGGAGAGCTTTTCACTTAATGTAATTCTTTCGGGTGATGAATTGGTTTGCGGCACAAAACGTGTCGGCGCTTTTCCGCCCTGGCTTAACTTTTCTTTATAGTCAAGGAAAAGATATTCCACTGTACGCCCCGGTCTCTCAGCGCGTCCGAAAGTTTGTGCTATTGCCGGTTTCTCCATACTGAAAACGCGCAGTATCGGATCCACGCAAAGAACAATATGTTCCAGCTGCTGACCCGCAGTCCATTTTCCATTGTTGGAAAAAAAATATTCATCAGCCGGTAATTCACTGATGTAATTGGTAAATGCAGCATGTTTTACTACCAATGCATCCGAAATTTCCTGTTTATTCATATTTCAATTCTATAACCATTAAAGTAGGATTCAAAGTTATTGCAATATTACAACGTCGCGTTGAAATTCACTTGTTTTCCAGCAATTCAAATCACCCTTCGAGCGCAGCCGAGACCACGCAATTCCTACTATAGCAAAAAAAACAAATTCTGCGCAATCTGCGCAATCTGTGGCTACCTTTACGCCGTGAATAATTCAGATGAAATTTTACAGCCCGGCGATTTTCGCATGGTGGCTAAAACAATGCAGGGGCTCGAAGGTGTGCTTGCAATCGAACTTTCCAAAATAGGTGCACGTGATATTAAAGAACACAAACGCGCAGTAAGCTTTGTGGGAGATAATGGAACCATGTACAAAGCAAATTACCTGCTGCGCACAGCACTTCGTATTTTGAAACCCGTAGCGAAATTCGACGCACGGAATGAAAAAGATTTTTACGATGGCATTTACGCGCTCGACTGGAGTCAATGGCTGAAAGCAGAAGATACGCTCGCAGTTGATTGTACGCTGAACACCGAAATTTTCAACCATTCGTATTACATCGCTCAAAAAACAAAAGACGCGATAGTAGATCAGTTCCGCGAAAAATTTAATAAGCGTCCTTCTGTCGATACAGATTTTCCAACATTGCGCATAAACATTCACGTAACGCGACAGGAAGTAACTGTATCGCTCGACAGTTCCGGCTATTCGTTGCACAAACGTGGTTACCGCGACGATACAGGAAAAGCGCCGATGAATGAAGTGCTCGCCGCCGGAATTATTCTGCTCAGCGATTGGCATCCAAGCCAGCGGCTGATCGATCCCATGACAGGTTCGGGTACGCTCGCAATAGAAGCTGCCATGATCGGTGCGAAAATTCCACCGGGAGTATTCCGGGAAAAATTCGGTTTTGAAAACTGGAATGATTTCGATGCAGAAGTTTGGAGCAAGATCACAGAAAGCGCCATCGATCGTATCAGCAATGAAGCGCTAGACATTACAGGACTGGAAATTGTTCCGAATATCATTGCCAAGGCAAGAGAAAATATTGAGAAAGCAAAAGTTGAAGACCTCATCAAAACTGAATGTGCCGATTTTTTCTCGTGGACACCGCCGGAAGGAAAAGGAATTCTCATCATGAATCCTCCTTATGGCGAACGACTCGAGCAAGATGATTCACCGGAGTTTTACAAAAAGATTGGCGAGACATTCAAGAAAAAATATGCCGGTTATGAAGCATGGTTAATTTCATCCAACCAGGAAGCCATCCGTGAAATTGGTTTACGCCCGAGCCGGAAAATTACATTGTTCAACGGCCCGCTCGAATGCCGATTGATGAAATATGAAATGTATTCCGGAACAAAAAAGGTGCATAAGTTAGAACCAGGTTATAAAAAGCCGGGTCCGCAGAAAGAGTTTAAAGAGGAGCAGGAATAAATCAGGGTAAATAAAAATCAGGATTTTGATTCTTCCGGGGATGACTTTTTATTTGTGCCTTTTTCTTTTCTTACTTTTTCTATCCGTAAATAAGTAAGATTGAAATTCAGGATTTCTTTGCCTGGAATGATGAAATATTTACCGGGAATGACATAATGTGTTTTTTTAGTCTTTCCGTTTTCATCCTTTTCCTTCGTTTCAACCCAGCGAATAGTATTTCTCAGGTAAAGGGTATCAATGCTATTATTATCCAGGGTGAAGTCCACCAAAAACCCACTGTAAAGTGAAGTTCCCGTCTCGGTATTCACCAGCACATCGATTTTTGTAAAGTCACTATCTCTTTCTTTTCTGCCGGCTAAATAATAATACCATTTTCCGTATTTAAATAATTGAGGAAATTTTGTGTCAATAAAGTGCTTTAAAACAAAATGTCTGAATGCTCTTGCAATACCGATAGATAAAAGATTGATAGAAATAAAATAGAGAGTGATCCTGCCATAGCTGTTTTGAATTGCAGAAAATATGCTTGCTGTATTTTTATCATCATTGCATCCCGCCAATAAAAAACCTAAAATATCTAACCTGAGCTGTAAAAACGAGAACTGGTTGATGATAAATACCCCAAGACCCTGGAGCATTAAACCCGGAAGAAGGGAAGAAACAAGCAGTGCGCCCCAGCTACGTTCCGAATCGGATAAATGCTGGCGCTCATCGTAGAAAAAACGATTGTAAAGAATGCCGGGAAGAATAATAAGAAATATGGTAAGAGAGGATAACGCGATATCCATAAGCAAATGAGATTAGGAAGGAGAAGAACGATGTATTAAATCGTTTGATTCAGATTCTTTGCAGAAGCCAAACTGGTAATCCTATACTCTGCTGCGCCTTGATTAAAAGTAATCTCTTTGACATTCTGGTCATGGCCAAACATCAGGATGTTATTGATTTCATTCTCGGAAAGAATGTTTTCATCCAGGATCTTTTTTGCTTTATCGCTTAACGGAGAAGGTGCCATCTTATAAAAAGTATTAAAGTCAAATAATCAATGCTTTCAAAGATAGTAAAAAGATTTCCGGAATCCTGCCATTACCATTGCTTTTTTAACGTCATTTGCCTATGAAAAAAATCGCCCTTTTTACTTCCGGTGGAGATTCACCTGGTATGAACGCCTGCATTCGTGCTGTTGTTCGTACTGCGTTGTATAAAGGTGTGGAAGTGTATGGTATTCGTTACGGATATGAAGGGATGATCAGCGGTGATTTTTATAAAATGGATGCTAAATCTGTTGCGCATATTATTCATCGTGGCGGAACAATTTTAAAAACATCCCGGAGTAAAAAATTTCTTACTGCCGAAGGAATGCAAAAAGCAAAAGAGCAGCTGGAGAAGTTTGAAATCGAAGGTGTAATTGCAATTGGAGGTGATGGAACTTTTCGCGGCGCAGCAGAAATCTCGAAAATATGCAACGTGCATTTTGTGGGATGTCCGGGAACGATAGATAATGATCTTGTTGGAACGGATTATACCATCGGCTATGACACAGCTATAAATACGGTGGTTGAAGCAGTAGATAAAATCCGCGACACGGCAGAATCTCATAACCGTGTTTTTATTGTGGAAGTGATGGGAAGGGATTCGGGATTAATTGCATTGTTCAGCGGAATAGGAGCAGGGGCAGAAGGAGTTCTTATTCCTGAAACAAAATATGATCTCGAAGGTTTGCTCAAATCGCTTGGCGAAAAGCAACGGGAAAAACATTCGCGCATTATTATCGTTGCAGAAGGCCATGAAACTGTAGGTGCATTTATTGTGGATAAAGCGATCAAAGAAAAATTTCCGCAATTCGATACACGCGTTTCCGTGCTCGGGCATATTCAACGCGGCGGCTCACCATCCTGCATGGAAAGAGTAAATGCAAGCCGCATGGGATTTGCCGCCGTAGAAACATTGCTCGAAGGAAAAGCGCAGGTCATGGTTGGAATAATTAACAATAAGATCGTTCTCACGCCTTTCGCCGACGCCGTAAAGCAGCTTATAGAGCCCGACGCAGTATTGCTGAAAATGGTCGATATTCTTGCGCGCTGATGATTATATTTGCATTTGTAAAATAAACGAACGACTTTAAACGACTATGAAAGTCTATGCTTATTTGTCCGTTAGTAAAGGCCGCCCTTGTCACTCATCAATTTATTTTTGAGAGAAAACGTTTGACCACTCCACGAGCTATAGCAAACCGCAATTCAGCCGGTACGTTCACTCTTCCTTCCGGGCTAGATGTCGTGCTGCAGCCACAATTAGGATTGCTCGACAAAAGCGATTGGAAAAAAGCCGTTCCTGAAGGTAATTTTTTCCTTGATTGGAATTACCTGCTTGCGTTTGAAAAGCTTTCACCGCCCAATATGGCTTTTCATTATGGACTTCTTTACGATGGGAAAAATGTAATTGCCGCTTTTTATTTCCAGGTGGTTCATCTTACTGCCGATGAAATTTCATTTATCCTTCAGCCGATCACTTCCGCATCCAAAATTCATACCGTTGGAAACAGTTTACGCGAATGGTTGCAGAAATGCCGCGAGGATAATGGTTTCCGCATTCTCGTTTCCGGGAATAATTTCGTCAGCGGTGAATATGGCATCAGCCTCGTTAAAGGCACTGATGCTGAAAAGGTTTTTGTTGCATTGGCTGAAACCGTGAAAGTAATTACCACAAATGACCGGGCGTCCGGAAAAATAGCTGCTATTTTAGTAAAGGACTTTTTTGAAAAAACAGCAGTCGGCGGATCAGATTTTCTTCGTAAAAAAAGATACCATCGTTTTCTCGTCGAGCCGGAAATGATCGTTTCAGTTGACGAAGTCTGGAAAACATTTGAGGATTATCTTGGCGCACTTTCAAAAAAATACCGGAATCGCGCGAAAGCAGTACTAAAGAAAACAGCTAAACTCGAAGTCAAAGAGTTCACAGTTGAAACCATCGAACAAGCCTCTGCTGATATCTATATGCTTTACCAGAATGTTTTTCAGCGGGCAAAGTTTCGTTTATCTGTTCTTCATCCCGATTATTTTCCCGATATGAAAAAACAATTTCCGGAAACCTTCCGCATTTTTGGATACAGCATAAACGGAAAATGGGTGGCATTCCGCTCTGCATTTCATTTGGAAAATCATCTCGAAGCTCATTTTATCGGCATCGATTACGAGGTGAATGAAAATCTTCCACTTTACCAACGCGTGCTCTACGATTTTATTGAAGAAGGAATTCAATCCGGCTATAAAAAAATTTTCCTGGGAAGAACAGCAGCCGAAATGAAATCAACCGTAGGCGCCGAACCGAATGATCTGGTTTGTTACATCCGTCACCGCAATGGCCTTTCCAACCAGGTCATCCGACCGTTTATCGATTATCTGAAGCCATCTCCCTGGGTTCCGAGAAGTCCGTTTAAGGAGCAATTTTAAACATTTCCATTTCCTTCCTGTAATTGGAATTATTCCCCAAATAAATTGTTCGCATTTCGCATGTACTTGGTATTGCGGCACCCATTTTCAAAACCCAACTAAATGAAATAGAACTATATAGAGTCAAAGTTTTAAAAGTGAGTAAAACAGGATAAAATCCAGATTTCGGACAGTCTTTCCATGTGATCTCACAGTATCCTCAAACCAACCATCGTAAATCCTTTATTCTTTTAACCTTTTTGCCTTATATTAGTACGCTGCACCTGATAACCCAAATCCATTACCAATGAAGCGTTTTCTTACTATTCTGATCCTTGCTGTTTTATGTTTTGTTCAAGATTCTTTCGCCCAGCAAGGCATTCATGGTCCCCGAACAGTTACCGCGGCCAACACAATTGTCAATGAATATACTGCAATCACCGCCTTTATTGGCGCGGGTAGCACTTCTATTACGGTTGCTAACAGTAGCTTGAATGCCAACGGGCGTTTTTCTTCTGGTTTACAGCCGGGCGATCTTATTATGATCTACCAGGTGCAGGGAACGATCATCAACGGGCCGACTGCTATAGGCTCCGATACAACGTGGGGAAGAGTTGATCCGGGAAATTATTACAGTACGGGCTTGTATGAATTCCGCCAGGTGGTTTCGGTACCAAACGGTACTACCATCAATATTGATTGCGGGACAACAAATGCTTATATTCCAAATGGAGGAACTGCGCGCAAGCCGATGGTGGTGCGTGTGCCGCGCTATACTACTTTGACAATTAACTCGGGCGGCGTTCTTACCTGTGATGACTGGAACGGAACGATTGGCGGTGTGCTAGCGGTAGAGGTGCAGGGGAATACGGTGATAAATGCAGGAGGGGCAATTTTTGCAGATGGAAAAGGTTTTCGCGGTGGTTCGCTGGTAGGTGATAATGCAACGAGCTTTGGAGTAAACTCAACTTACAGCACGGGAAGTGCACTGGGTGCGGAAAAAGGGGAAAGTGTTGCGGGCTACCAGGCAGAATATGATCCTTTTGGCGGAAGATATTGTCGTGGTGCGAGTGCGAATGGCGGCGGTGGCGGCGACGGACATAATGCGGGTGGCGGCGGCGGTGCAAATGCACCGAATTCGACCAGTGCTACTGCGGTATGGAGTGGGTTAGGAGTTCCTGATCAATCAGTTGGCGGATGGGGAACTGCGTGGTCGATTGAGCCTCCTGCAGGAACAATGAATACACGTACGAATGCCAATTCTGCCGGTGGCGGAAGAGGCGGATACTCTTTTTCGGCGAACAATTTAAATGCAACTGCAAGTCCACCTTCAAATGCTGCATGGGGCGGCGATGCGCGAAATACGGACGCATGCGGACTTGGTGGACGACCGCTTGATTATTCCACAGGCAGGCTTTTCCTTGGCGGCGGCGGTGGCGCGGGTGACCAGAACCAGCTCGGAGGCGGAGTAGGTGGCGATGGTGGCGGACTGATCTATTTGATGGTTTACGGAACTATCAGTGGATCTGGAGTAGTGAATTCAAATGGCCTGAACGGCGCTCCTTCTACTACAGGAAGTAATAATCCTCCCGGAGGAATTGATGCTGCCGGTGGTGGCGGCGCGGGTGGAACAGTTGTATTAAATGCGGTGGGCGGAGTTGCGAATACAATTACGATCAGTACCAATGGCGGAAATGGTGGAAACCAGGTGATCAATTTTCCTTTTACAACGAATGAAGCAGAAGGTCCGGGCGGTGGCGGTGGTGGTGGATATATTTCCGTTTCATCGGGTGCGCCGGCCAGAAATTCAAACGGCGGAAATAACGGTACAACAAATTCGCAGGCATTAACAGAATTTACTCCTAACGGCGCTACGAAAGGTTGCCCAGGAACAAATAATGCAGCGATCACGAATTTTACGATCACGCTTACCAACATTACTATTTGTACAGGTAATTCCACAACGCTCACAGCTGTTATCGGCGGAACACTTCCTCCCGGCGCTGTGATCAACTGGTATACAGCTGCTGTTGGCGGATCCCCTTTTTTTACCGGTAATCCATACAACACGGGCCCGCTTGCAACCACCACCACTTATTGGGTTGGAACTTGTCCGGGCTGGTTCAGAATTCCGGTTACTGTTACTGTAGGTTCAGCGCCTGTAATTACTGCAAGTGCATCTTCACCAACAATATGTTCAGGCGGATCTACTACATTGACCGGAGCCGGTGGAACAACCTACGTATGGAATCCTGGTAACATCAGCGGAAATCCAATTTCAGTTTCACCGGGAACAACCATTACTTACACTGTCACAGGGTCAACAGCACCTGGATGTTCCGGCACGGCACAGGTAACAGTAACTGTCAATCCGACCCCAACAGTTACCGCCATTGCTTCTTCTACTACCATTTGTTCCGGAGCTTCTACTACGCTTACCGGAAGTGGGGCAACTTCTTATGTCTGGAATCCCGGAAATATAAGCGGCAATCCGATTTCAGTTTCTCCGGCAACAACAACAACCTATACGGTTACCGGCACAACCACCGGGTGCTCCGGAACAGCAACACGCACAATCACCGTTAATCCTTCTCCAACAGTTACTGCAACTGCATCTTCCCCGACAATTTGTTCAGGAGGTTCATCCAATCTCACAGGCGGTGGTGCCGCGTCTTATGTCTGGAATCCCGGCGCAATCGCGGGCTCACCGATTTCAGTTTCTCCGGGAACAACTACCACCTACACTGTTACAGGTACAGCTGGAAATGGCTGTACTTCCACAGCACAGACAACAGTAACGGTTAATCCTACTCCTACTGTTACCGCAACGGCTTCTTCACCTACTATCTGTGCAGGAGCATCAACAAACCTAACCGGATCCGGTGCTGCTTCGTATGTCTGGAATCCCGGCGCTATTGCTGGTTCACCGATTTCTGTTTCTCCTGGAGGAACAACAACATACACTGTAACCGGAACAACAACCGGGTGCAGCAGCACGGCACAAGTAACTGTAACCGTCAATCCGACTCCTACAGTTACGGCAACTGCTTCCGCGCCAACAATTTGTTCAGGAAATTCTACAAATCTCACCGGCACCGGTGCAGCAACATACGTCTGGAATCCCGGAGCAATTGCCGGCTCACCGATTTCAGTTTCTCCTTCAACAACGACCACTTATACTGTAACCGGAACCGGTGGAAATGGCTGCACATCGACTGCTCAGGTAGTGGTAACGGTTAATCCAACACCTACCGTAACAGCAACCGCATCTTCACCTACAATTTGCTCTGGTAACTCAACAAATCTTACAGGTAGTGGTGCAGCATCTTATGTTTGGAATCCCGGTGCAATTCCCGGCTCACCGGTCTCAGTTTCTCCTGCCGCAACAACAACGTATACCGTGACCGGAACAGCAGGAAATGGTTGCACTTCAACAGCGCAGGTTACAGTAACTGTTAACACAACACCAACTGTAACAGCTGTAGCATCATCTCCTTCTATCTGCACCGGCGGATCTACAAATCTCACAGGTTCCGGCGCAAATTCGTATGTGTGGAATCCGGGAAATATTTCGGGGTCACCGATTTCAGTTTCTCCGGCAGCAACCACCACTTACACCGTAACCGGAACAGCAGGAAATGGCTGCACTTCAACAGGACAAACAACTGTCACTGTAAATCCTCTTCCGGTTCCATCAGCGACTTCAACGCCAGCTACAATTTGTGCCGGCCAAAACGCAACATTAAACGCCTCAGGCGGAACAACCTATAACTGGAACGGTGATGTATTGGTGAATGCCAGCGGAAGTCCCCAAACAGTTTCTCCGGCTGCAACTACAACGTATACCGTGAATGTTACGGATGGAAATGGCTGCACAGCTACAACACAGACAACATTAACTGTAAATCCATTGCCAACACCGAATGCGGGAATTGACCAGACCATTTGTTCCGGAAATTCGGCTTCATTACTTGCAACCGGTGGCGGAACTTATACCTGGAACGGAGGCGCGCTTGTCAATGCAAATGGCGCAGCACAAACCGTTTCACCGGGAACAAGCACTACCTATACCGTCATGGTTACAAATGGTTTCGGTTGTCAGCGCAGTGATTCGGTTTTGATCAATGTAAATCTGACACCGACAACTACGGCAAGCCCATCAACTGCAATTTGCATAAATGATTCCACGCAACTAAGTGCTACAGGAACAGGAACATTTTCATGGATCCCATCAGGCGGATTAAGCGATCCGAATATTTTTAATCCGGTTGCATTTCCGACGATAACCACAACTTACATAGTGACATTAACTGCTGCAAATGGTTGCCTGAACAGAGATTCAACATTGATCACTGTTAATCCGCGACCTGTTGCACAGGCTTCAAATGATACTACAATCTGCAGCGGAACAAATATTACACTTTCATCATCGGGAGGCGGAACATATACATGGAATGGTGGCTCCCTGGTGAATGCTCCTGGCGCAACTCAATCTGTAGCACCAACTTCTCCGACCGCATTTGTTGTGACGGTCACCGATGGAAATGGCTGCACCGATAAAGACACTGTAAATGTTGCAGTGAATGCCTTGCCAGCTACAAATGCAGGCGCAGATGTTTCAATTTGTCCGAACAGTTCCATTCAGCTGAATGCGACTGGTGCAACAAATTATTCATGGTCGCCTGCTGCCGGTCTGAGCGCTACAAATATTCCAAACCCGGTTGCAAACCCTGTTGCTACTACAACGTACGTGGTTACAGGTTCGAATGCAGCGGGTTGTGTGAAGAATGATACAATAGTTGTTACGGTTGCAAATAACCTTACCGTTTTTGCAGGAAGTGATGTCACAATTTGTTCGGGAGATACAGTGATGATAAGCACAACCGGCGGAGCCACCTATTCATGGACTCCTTCAGCGTCGTTACAAACACCAAACGCGGCAAGCACCAATGCATTTCCTTTGGTGACCACTACCTATACCGTGAATGTTGTCGATGCAAATTCCTGTACAGGCCGTGATTCAGTTACTGTATTTGTGAATGGTCCGGTTAATCTTGCAGCATCAGGCGCAACAACAATCTGTATTGGTCAATCGACACCTATCAATGCAATTCCTTCCAATGGGGCTGCGCCATAC
>JBDSHN010000060.1:0-22398 GCA_039918435.1 Bacteroidia bacterium
CTTGATTTTCGCATTTAGTTGTTGTTTTATATGGCAGAAGTAAAAAAAGAAAAGGATTGCGTTTTAAAGCAACCCTTTCTTTTTATCGAATAAAAATGAATCTATAAATGAATCACTTCGCCATAAGCTGCTGCTGCTGCTTCCATGATGGCTTCACTCATTGTAGGGTGCGGATGAATGGTTTTGATAAGGTCGTGACCTGTTGCTTCCAGTTTACGCACGGCAACAATTTCTGCGATCATTTCCGTTACGTTTGCGCCGATCATGTGTGCACCTAAAATTTCACCATATTTTGCATCGAAAATTAATTTCACAAAACCATCTGCTGCTCCTGCTGCTTTTGCTTTTCCAGAAGCAGAGAAAGGAAACTTCCCGATCTTAACTTCAAATCCGGCTTCTTTCGCTTGCTTCTCTGTGTAACCCACGGAAGCAATTTCAGGCTGGCAATACGTGCAGCCGGGAATGTTTTTGTAATCAATCGCTTCCGGATTTAATCCTGCAATTTTTTCCACGCAGGTAATTCCTTCTGCGGATGCAACATGTGCAAGCGCTTGTGTTGAAAGTACATCTCCGATGGCGTAATAACCCGGGATGTTTGTTTCATACCATTTGTTGACAAGAATTTTTCCTTTATCAGTAGCAATACCAACATCTTCCAATCCGAGATTTTCGATGTTTGAAGCAATTCCTACAGCCGAAAGAACAATATCGCATTCTACTATTTTCTCCGCATCTTTTGCTTTGATCTTTACTTTGCAACCGTTGCCGGATGTATCTACACTTTCAACGATTGCATTGGTCATGATCTCAATGCCTGCTTTTTTGAAGGAGCGTTCCAGTTGTTTTGAAACTTCTTCGTCTTCAACCGGAACAATATTCGGCAGGAATTCTACTACAGTAACTTTTGTGCCCATTGTTGCATAGAAGTAGGCGAACTCTATTCCGATCGCGCCCGAACCTACAATAACCATTGATTTCGGGTGAGACGGAAGCGTCATTGCTTCACGGTAACCAATTACTTTTTTTCCATCCTGCTTTAAATTCGGAAGCTCGCGTGAACGTGCGCCTGTTGCAATGATGATGCTTTTTGCTTCGAGAACAGTTACTTTTTTATACGCATCAGTTACTTCCACTTTTTTTCCGGGCTTCACTTTTCCGTAACCGGCGATCACATCAATTTTATTTTTCTTCATCAGGAATTGAACACCTTTGCTCATTGCGTCAGCAACATTACGGCTGCGTTTTACTACGGATTCAAAATCAGCAGCGCCGTCTTTTACTGTAATGCCATAATCAGCAGCATGTTTCAGGTAATCAAAAACCTGTGCGCTTTTCAAAAGAGCTTTGGTCGGAATGCATCCCCAGTTGAGACAAATTCCGCCTAATTCCGCTTTTTCAATGATTGCGGTTTTCATTCCTAATTGGGAAGCGCGGATAGCAGTAACATATCCACCGGGACCGCTGCCAATGACAATTACATCGTAGTTCATATAAGTTGGATTCGATTAAGCGTTTTGAAACTTTTCCGTGTTTTCGACTTTACCCGAACAAACGAAAAGCAGTGCAAATTTAGGAAAAAGGGGGAGATTTTGCGGTTTGCTGTCTGGTCAAGGTCTTAAACCTCCGAGGTTTAAGACCTTGACCACGTTGCGGTGCTGTAAGTCAGTTGGTTGCAAAATCGGTTTACGGCGGCGAACGTTTATGAACGATTATTTCCGGATAAAATGGAGCTTTCTATTTTTTTTTAGATTGAATGAAACAGTGCATTTTCAAGTAAAAATCATTTGTCCGAATGTTTGGTAACAAGAAAATGCCATTACCAAACCTATCTTCAGTCAATAATTTTTTGTCTATACTCGTTTTTTATATCTGCGAGTTGTTTATCCATACAATAATCCAAAGTCAAATAATGGATTGATTTTGAAATTTGTCCTTGTCTGTATTCTTTTGGCAGGTCTTTCCAGATTTTTGGATAGAAAAAACCTAACGAAAGAAAAACCAGGCAAGCAATAGTCAGGTTACCATTTCCAACCAGGTATGCTTGCATTCTTATTTCGTCCAGCATCGTCATTTCATAATCCAGAATGATATGCTTTAAATCGTGATTTTCGAATTTGGGAATCAACCTGTAACGCTGTTTGTCAAGCATCTTTGCAACTTCATAACCAACTGTTCCTTCTTTTGAATTCCTCATACAATTCAGTTTCGGCTTTAACATATCCGTACCGTAAATAAATTCTAATGCCAAAATTATTCCGCCGGTTAATTTTATTGATTTCATTCTTTAAAGTTATTCGCAGGTATAAATTCAAGTGTCATAAGAATGTATTTACGCTACATTGTAATTATCTATAGCCAACCCACTAACTAAAAATAATCCATAATACGACCGATGTCGCAAACATCAATCCGATTCCAAGGAGAATTATCCTGACATTTCTTTTGTGCCTGTGGATATATTTCCTTTGTTGACCCTCGCGCATGGCCATTGCCACGTTATAATCATTCGACCATTCCTTCACCGTCACTTTTGCTTTTTCCCGCTGAAAATCGGAGAAAGATTGCTTGACGTTGGAATATTTATTTTTCGCCAAACCTGAATAGCCGAATTTATGATCGTGTTTTATTCGTTGCGCACCATTAAGAAGAATTTCCAAAGCTTCAGAAAGTTCACGGAATTTTTTCTCCGCATCAGCAGAATGATTTACATCGGGATGAACTTGTTTGGTTTTAATGCGCCAGGCTTTACGAATGGCTTTTTCATCGGCCTTCGGATTAACACCAAGCAGCTTGTAGCAATCGGTTTCCATTAATTTACAAAAGGCTTTTTCATTCGCACGAACAAAAATTAGGCAGGAAGGAATCCTGCAAAAATAAACAAACAATGTTGAATATTGGAAATCAGAAACATAACCCGAAACCCGTAGCACGGAATTTTTTCGACCCTTATTTTATGCAATTTGCAGTATCCTCGCGTCCTAAATGAAAGATAGATTATGCTGAGCAGAACCCTCCTGTTCGCAATTTTTGCGATATTTTTTACAACCACAGTTTTCGCACAGAATGATAAGCTGCTTGTGTTAGGGAAAATCATTTCCGCTAAAGACAGTGCAGCTATCGAAGGTGTAATTGTTTTTTGCAAATCGCCCGCACGACAAACGAGATCAGACACGCAAGGGCATTATGGAATTCTTCTCGATAATAAAACCAGCGCTGTGCTGGAATTCAGAATACTTGGTCATAAAACAACTTACAGAACCATCACCTCAAAAATGCTGAGCAGAGCAAATGGAGATACACTTCATCTCGACATTGTAATGCAAACTGAGCTGATCACGTTATTGGAAACGCCGATTTATGCGCGGAACGGTCCCGATACTGTTATCGGAAACTGGCATTTTTTCATTGAGGATTATGTCTTCGCTGATTCAGGGCGTTATTTGCTTTTGACATTCGAAAAAAATCTGAAGTCGGCAAAAGTTATGCTGGCTGATAAAGAACAGAAAATAATCAGCCAGGTTAGTGTTCCGGTTGAAGCGATCAATTTGTATGAAGATTACCAGGGTCATGTGAATGTAATGTGCAAAGATTCCGCTTTCCGCATTCACATTTTTCCTGATAATCATCTTTCATTAATGGCATTGCCCTATCGTGATTTCTGCGACCGGATGTTGCCTTGTATTGATACGATTGGTGGCAAAATACTTTTTTCAAATTACAACCGCGATTATCCTGCCTTCAGTTATTTCGCTTACAATCCTGCTGATACATCTGTGTCATCGATCAGGGGAATTGTGGATGCAGAATTGCTCGCACAGTACAATTGGGAATTTGACTATTTGCTTCCGAAAGACCGTTTATACGCTAGGAAAATGGAAGGATATACGGGAATTGATAAACGCATTATTGCTGCAACGATGACCGGCTTTCCGAAATCAATATATTACACGCCACTTTACGCGCCAATGTTTACTGTGCATGATACGATCTGCATCTTTGATCATTATTCCGATACACTTTTCCTTTATGATAAGGCCGGAAAACAAATCCACGCTTCAAAAATTTCTTATCATCATCCTGCTAATTGGAAAGAGTGGGACAGGAGCATTCACCAGGATGAAGTGACAGGAGAATTGTATGCGCGTTTTGAAAAAGGAGGGTTTTATTATTTAAAAAGAATTGACATTAAAACCGGGCAAATTACGGGAAGCTTTAAAATTACTTCGCAGTATGTAAAGCATATCCGCATTCTGAACGGTGATGTATTTTATATTTATCGCCCAACGGAATCCATTCAGAAAAAGTATTTGTATAAAGAGAGGATTGAGCTGAAATAATTAGTTTGAAATTTTCGGTGGTGTCAATTTATTTTTTTACGGTGTCTTTGTGCCTCTGTGATAATAAACCACGTAGACACGGCATCACGGAGAAATATGTTAGGAAATTAATTTACCTGACCTACATCCGGTTTTCGGAAGAGTTGTACATTTAATCCAATTCCAATCGCTCTTGTACTTAAAGCTCCCCTGCAATGAATACCCACTTTTCCAAAACACATAAAAACAATTCCAAATCTTCCGCTCACAATTTGTCTGATAACAAGGGAATTGGTCGTTCATTTCCCGCAGCTGGAAATACGCCTGGAGTAACACAACTTGTTCGTGATGGTTTTTATGATGGTACGGCAAGAGCGGGCGAACTTGTGCCAAGAAACAGAATTACGTTTGCTGCTGCTTTTCAAAACAAACATTTTGCTGCGGATGCTGCAAGGGCGCAAACTACAACACGCGCTCGCGTACAAGCCGTCGGTTGCCCCGCAGGAATCCTTAATGGAACACTACCCAATACGACGGCCACACCTGCGGAATGGAAAGACGCGGTCTACGATAGCCAAACTACTATGCCTGATGTCGATGCCTGGACGGGAAATGTAAACGTTGCAGTAAATGGATGGCAAACTACTTACACCCGTGCTGTTCAGCCTCCGCAGGTAGATACTTATCCTACAGTGGCTCTTGCAGCAGGTAATTTAACTGTAGGCGGGTATTTGCCAACACAAGGCGGCGTTTTAAGAATTGATCATGTAGGTAATTGATCAGGAAAAAAATCTTTTAACCCAATCCTTAAATAAAATCTTTCCGGCTATTTTTTATTTTCTCAATAAACGTCTTTCTTCCAGTTCAAGAATAATGCTTTCTGAAAATTTAGTCAGAAGCGCAATATCCTGGTCGGTAAAGTCTCTTGGCTCTTTATCTACGACACACACTGTTCCGATATTAAATCCTTCTTTTGTTGCGAGCGGAACTCCTGCATAAAATTGAAGTCCGAATGTTTCTGCAACCAATGGATTATTCAGCAAGCAAGGCTCTTTTCGCGCATCCTTGAAAATGGTCGGATTGGAATCGAGGATAGCCAGCGAACAAAGGCTTATACCTCTATCCACTTTATGTATTCCTTCCATTCCGAAATTACCTTTAAATTCTACGTGTTGGCTCCTGACAATTGAAACAAGCGCAATTGGGGCGTTGAATGTTCTTGCAATTGTTATCGCGACTTTGTTAAAATATTCATCGGGAAATTCATCCAGCACCGCATAGGATTCTAGTGCCTGAATTCTTAACGCCTCATTTTCAGGAATAATCGATATCCCAAAAGTATTCTCCATACTCAAAATCTGTCTTTAAATAAAGGTACTTAAAATAAATAATGTAAGGACTGAACTTTCAGAGGTTGTTTAAATTTTATCTGCCGAAATCCTTATGCATCTTTTTGCACCATGCTTCGTTACTTTCCTTGTCCAGACTTCCTTTTTTTATGAATCTGCCGCGGCGGACGAAAATTGCCTCACTTCGACGGGCTCAGTGCAGGCTTTGGCACAAAAATCCGCTTATAATAATTTCCAAAAAATCAGTCAGAAAAAAACATTTATTCTTCTCAATTGTTAACATCGCAACAATTGGCACCTGGTTTCATGCAGCTCTAAAATAACCTCGAAGTTTGTAAAGCATATTCGCATCCTGAATGCAGATGTATTTTAAATTTATCATCCAGCAGAAACAATCCATAAAAAATAGTTGTATAAGAAAGGCTGGAACTGAGGTAAACCATCTGAACTATTGTATATTTAATCTGCCTGACCGTGGTAATACCATCATGGAATTGATCCGGATAAATTTAAAATAAAGGCAACAGTATGAATATTCATAATGCTAAAACCCAGGAAAATAAAAGCCGCGTCCAGGAAAATAAAAGCCGGGCCGTTGCACACAATTTATCCGGCAAGCAGGGAAGCAGTCAAACTAATTCAGGATTTTTAGATAATCGTTCCGAAACTATTGTACAAAGAAAGTTGCAGTCCATGATTAATGGCGGTGTGATGCAACTGATGAAGGACGAAAAGCTGAAGGAGGCTGTGGATTTTTTGGAAAAAAAACTTGGTAAAGAGGGAATAACATATAGGATTATTGGAAGTGCCGCTGCGCGAATGAATGGTGCTGAAATTGAACCTGACGATATTGATGTTATGGTAGACTCAGTTGAGATGTATAAAAAAGTGTTGAAGCTGTTTGATAAGGAAGCCAGTGAGCAAAAGGGAAAAGTCGAATCGGCCCTGGAGGTAGTTTACAACGGTACGAAAATTGAATTTTTAAGCAGGGAATTGGGCGGAGGCGAAGACAAAAATGATGTTAATCCTCTTGGCAAAGAAAAACAAATCGGTCCTTTGGATGTGCTTCGAAGAGCCAGTCAGCGGCAAAAGGGAATTCGAGGCAAGGAAATTCAGATTATTTTCGGAATGCTGAAGCCCGTTCTATCCGGCAAGCTTAAAGAAGAAGAAATGGTGCTGGTTATTCAATATGTAAAATCCGGGGTGGCAGAATATATTTTAAAGTCGAACGACGAACATGCAATTAGCCTTGCAGTAGAGATCGCAAAATCGGATGATCTGAAAGGGATATTTGATCTGATGGGTAACCTTGCTGATATTGCAAAAAGGGAGGAGTCCCAAAAATCGGAGGAAAAAAAGGATAAAGTAGTGTTATTGTCAGATGACCAGGCAGACTATATTGGTGAATTCAGCGCAAATGCGGAGAAAAGTAAAGCACAGGATCTTATTGATAGAATAAAGAAAGTTATGAGCGATATCGGCATGGAAATCACAGCGCAATCAATAAAAAAATTAATCAACGATCACGGGGATGTACGGGATCTTTTGGAACTCGTTGAAGATGATCTTGATGCTGCTGTTAAATTATTATAATCATTCAGATTTGTTAACCTTGTTTTTTCCACCGGCTCATTTACAGGTACTTGTTTTCGTGCATAAATTGTATCTTTAACCAAACAAAAATCAGCTATGAAAAAAATATTCCTCCTTCCAATTGCGCTCATCGCAGCAGTAGCAATCAGCTTTCAGGCAGCTGACATAAAACCAATTGAAATCGGTACAAGCATTCCAAAAGCGGATGTAAAAATGTACGATGTTATTTCCGGAAACCAATTTTCCATCAACGATAAAAAAGGTGCAAACGGAACGCTCGTTATTTTTTCCTGCAATACTTGTCCGTATGTAATTGCTCAGGAAGCACGCATCAAAGAAGTGCTTGCAAATGCAGCCCGTATGAATGTTGGTGTTGTGATCATCAATTCCAATGAAGCGAAACGTGATGATGATGATTCTAAAGCAGCAATGAAAAAATATGCTGAAGGTCAGAAGTACATTGCTCCTTATCTTGTGGATGAAAATTCAGCAATGGCAAATGCTTTTGGTGCAACACGCACGCCGGAACATTTCCTTTTTGATAAAGACGGCAAGCTCGTTTACCGCGGATCAATTGATGATAGTCCGAGAGAAATTTCTTCCGTAAAATCACATTACCTGCTCGACGCAATGACCGCACTCAGCAAAGGAAAAGAAATCACCACGAAGACGACAGTTTCTTCTGGTTGTTCCATTAAAAGAAAATAGAAATTAAGAAAACAGGAAATTGGGGAAGGAGGGTTGTACTGCTCTTTCCCCATTTCTTATTTATTTCCTACTTCCTTATTCTACAAATTTCCAATTTCTATTTTCTTTTCTCCTGATTTCTTTTTTCCCAACCTTCGCATCCCTATGAAATTCACCAATGCCGTTTCCCTCACCCGAGTTCCTTTTCTGAAAAACCGGGTTATGCAACTATGTCTGATTCTTTTCCTGGTTGCCTGGGGAATAACACTTGCTTATACACCCAATTTTAAAAACTGGTGTCTTGAAAATACGCTGGTTATTTTATTTGGTGCGTTCCTGTTTTTCTTTTACCGTAAATACCAGTTCAGCGATCTCAGCTATTTGCTCATTACCATTTATCTTTTGCTGCACATTTATGGAGCCATGTATACGTATGCAGAAAATCCATTTGGCTATTGGTTGAAAGAAACGTTTGATTTGGAAAGAAATCCATACGATCGCATTGTGCATTTTAGTTTTGGATTTTTGCTGGCTTATCCTATACGTGAAGTGTTGCTCAATGTGTACAAATTTCCAAAAGGTTTTGCTTGGGGATTACCAGTTGAATTCACACTTTCGATCAGCGGTTTGTATGAATTGATTGAGTGGGCGGTGGCGGATATATTTTTTCCAGCGCAGGGAATGGATTATTTAGGAACGCAAGGCGATATCTGGGATGCGCAGAAAGATATGTTTGTTGCAACATTAGGAGCGGTGTTGGCGACTACGATTGTTTCTTCGATTAAGAAGGTTTGGAAGATTGAGTCGAAGTAGAGATTGCCACTACAACATAAAGTCTGCTTCGTGTAAAGCAATCTTGTGCAGTTCAACCCGGAAAATCCTGATGTAATTGACTTAGGTCTTCTTGCCAATTCTTTTTTTATTTCCCTAACTCCCTGACCGCTCTCCGCATCACATTCAAATCATTCTCCACACGATAATCTTTCGCATATAATAAATTCAATCGCTCTCGAATCACATCAGTCCGCTGCTCTTCCGGCAACACATCCGCAGGATTTAAAACGCCTGGACGGATTTTCGGCAGCTGAACATTTCCATCTTTCGCAGGAGCATAACCCACCCACGATTTCATTCCGAAAAGCACGGAAAAAATATTGCTTACAAATCCAATTGGCTTTTTCATCAGCCACATCAACACCGGAAAGAGTGGAAGCAGTACCAGCGAAATAAAAACATCTACCACGCGCTTATTTCTGCGATTCACTGGTTTGCTTACTGAGTTAATATCAATCACATAAAGATCACCAGCTGTATCAATGGAATTACTTCCGATGATAGACATACTTTCCGGCGGTGCAATCTTGTAAGAAACTTTTCTGCCATCACCCAGTTGTGCCATGCGATCGATGATCTGTTGCGCAGGAAGATCTTTCGCGCAGAAAATTACTTCGTCGATGCTGTAGATCGTAACAATGTCCTGCAATTGTCCGAAACGCCCGAGGAAACCACTGTCATTTATTTCATCATTCGTAGCGCTTACAAATCCAATGAAGCCGGTATTGGCTGCTGTCTGATTCAGTAAACCTTTCACGCGTTTACATTCTTCGGGGCTTCCGACAATTGCAATGCGTTGTGCATTTCCGCTGTCGATACGCATACTTTTTATTCCGGCGAGTGAAAAAGATAATCGCGTCAGCAGTAAACTTGCCATCGCCCATGCAGCACCGAATAAGATCAGTGCACGGGAGAAGCGCCATTCTTCCGGCAAAAGCGCATAGCCAATGAGAATGATTCCTGTGCCGACAAAAATTCCGCGGATGATTTTTAAAACGCGGATTGGTTTGTCGTAGCCGCCGCTGAAATAAATGGCAAGCAGCCAGAGTACGTTATAAACAGGAAGGAGAATATTTACCTGTTCCGGTTTATACGCGCCGCCGCCGGGACCGAATTTGAAATTAGCAGCATAATAAGAGGTGATGAAATAATGTCCTGCAATTAATATCGCGGCATCAAAAGCAGGAAGCGCAATGGCTTTGAGGAAACGAATAAAAATAGCAAATCCCGCCCGCAGGTAGATGGCAATATTGATGAGAAAAGAAAAGAGTTCAGCGTTCTTCGTAGAAAAATGCTTGCGTGCAAAAATGACCATCGCGCGATAGAAAACAAAAACATAATTGACGCTGCTCTTTTTTGTGCTTTCGCCTTTGTAATGAATGATGCGTGTATCGTGGTAATAATAATTTTTGTAGCCACCGAGAATGATACGGTAAGAAAGATCGATGTCTTCGCCGTACATGAAATATTCTTCGTCGAGCAAGCCCACTTTATCCAGCGCTTCTTTCCGCAGCAGCATAAACGCGCCCGAAAGAATTTCCACTTCATGCGTTGCATCCTTATCGAGAAAGCCTAAATGATAACGGCCAAACTTTTTCGATTTTGGAAATAATTTTGAAAAGCCGAACATTTTGTAAAACGCAACAGCCGGTGTTGGCAATCCGCGTTTTGATTCGGGAAGAAAATCGCCTTTTCCATCAATCATCTGCACGCCTAGTCCGCCCGCATCCGGGTGTGCATCCATAAACGAAACCACCTTATCAAAAGTAGTTTCCTCCACAACGGTATCCGGATTCAGCAACAGCACATATTCACCTTTCGCCAAACGCATCGCCTGGTTATTTGCTTTCGAGAAACCAAGATTTTCTTTATTCGCAATCAGCCACGCCTCAGGAAATTTTTCTTTCACCAGCGCCACCGAACCATCCACCGAATTATTATCAACAACAAATACTTCCACTGCCAGATTCTTAGAAGCCTTCCGCACGCTATGCAGGCATTGCTCTAGAAAATGTTCAACGTTGTAGTTGACGATTATGACGGATAATTTCAATCTGCTAATATGCTAATGGGTTAATGTGCTAATGCAGAACCAGGAGCATTCCGACGAAGTTACAAACGGTTTTTACTTGTAGATATTATTGCTGTTAGTATTTTGCATATTTCTTGAACCTTTTCTATTAGCTGGCCTGGATCAGACAATTCGTCTGAATATTTACAGAGCATTAACCAATACTCAGTTTCCTGCGCTTCTTTGGCTGATATTTTCAACTTGTGAATAAAATCCGCTTTACTCTCCGGTGATTGAGCGTCGTTTGCATTAGCACCAATTGATGTTCCGCTTTTGAGCAGTTGATTAGCGACAGCAAACTTCCTGGTTTTCTCAATCTCATAAGTAAATGAAATAATGGCAATAGCAAATTCAAATGTGTGATCTAAAATAACGTTTCCTGTAGCTTTCATATAGTTTGTTTTAAAAAAATGAGGCCGCAAATGAATGCCAATAAAATTTAAAAACAAATCAAATGTAAAAAAGTGCAGCCATCTACCTACTGTAGATATTTTTTTTCATTTCATGAAATATTCACATATTACCCCAGCATTAGCAAATTAGCACATTGGTGGGATTGCTTGTCGCTTTACCGCGTCAAAAAAGTTTTCTCATAAGGCACCCTGTTCACAATCGAACGCCCGAGTGTAATCTCATCCGCATATTCCAGCTCATCGCCAATAGAAATTCCTCTTGCAATCGTGCTTACAGGAATATTAAAATCCTTCAGCTTTTTGTAAATAAAAAAATTCGTGGTATCGCCTTCCATTGTTGTGCTTAACGCCATAATGATCTCACGCACATCTCCGCCTGAAACTCTTGTTACGAGAGAATCGATCTGAAGGTCATTCGGACCAATTCCATCCATCGGGGAAATGATTCCGCCGAGCACATGATAAACGCCCGAATACTGGTGCGTATTTTCAATTGCCATTACATCGCGTACATCTTCCACAACACAAACAACACCATGATCGCGTTTGGAAGTGGTGCAGATGCCGCAACTTTCATGATCGCTGATGTTGAAGCAGACTTTGCAGTATTTTAGTTCAGCACGTAAGCGGGTAAAAACGTTTCCGAATTTTTTTACTGCAGCTTCGTCCTGGCGCAATAAATGCAGCACATAACGTAATGCTGTTTTGCGGCCGACTCCCGGTAATAAGGAAAAGGCATCAACAGCTTCTTCTACAAGTTTGGAAGGGTATTGGAGCATTGTTGCAAAATTAAGCACAGAAAACAAGTTTCCGACATGCCCGAACAGAGAAAATTAACTTGTGTTATGAACAAAGAAAATGAAATTTAAACAGCCTCTTATTTTTTTCCTGCCGCCTGCCCCTTTTTTCCTGCTCCTTATTTTTTTCCTGCCCCTTTCCCTTACCTTCGTCTCACATTTTAAAATATGCAGGCAGGCACCATTCTTTTATGCGTCGCGATCTATACGCTGGTTTTATTCGGCGTTACCTGGCTCACTTCCCGCGGTGCAAGCAATGAAACTTATTTTGTCGGCAACCGTTCTTCGCGTTGGTATCTTGTGGCTTACGGAATGGTGGGCGCATCGCTTTCAGGTGTAACGTTCATGTCGGTGCCCGGCGATGTGGAAACAAAACAATTTGCGTATTTCCAAATGGTGCTCGGCTATCTTGTTGGCTACATTGTTATTGCTTATGTATTGTTGCCACTTTATTATCGCCTGAATCTTACTTCTATTTATTCCTACCTGCAAAAACGTTTTGGAAATTATTCCTATAAAACCGGCGCATTCTTTTTTATTCTTTCCCGTGTTGTCGGCGCATCTTTCCGCATGTTCATTGTGATAAATGTGCTGCAGCAATTCGTTTTTTCGAGTTGGGGAATGCCTTTCTGGGTTACGACACTGATCTTTGTTGCGCTCATTCTCGTTTATACATTTGAAGGCGGAGTAAAAACAATTGTCTGGACGGATACGCTGCAAACAACCTTCATGTTGATATCGCTTGTGCTGAGCGTTTACCTGATCGCAAAACATTTTGATTTTAGCTTCAGCGAATTATTTCAAACCGTTGCTGATAGTCCGATGTCAAAAATATTTAACTGGGATTGGCACAGTCCGGTGTTTTTCCCTAAAGCTTTTTTCGGAGGAATGTTCATCACCATTGCTATGACGGGTCTCGATCAGGAAATGATGCAAAAAAACATTTCCTGTAAAACATTAAAGGACGCGCAGAAAAATATGATGAGTTTCAGCGCAATTATCGTTGTGGTGAATTTGCTTTTTCTTTCGCTCGGTGTTTTACTTTTTAATTACGCAGTACAAAAGGGAATTCATGTAGATCGTTCTGATGATCTTTTTCCGACCATTGCTTTGAATTATTTCGGACCTGTTTGCGCGTTGTTCTTTATCATCGGATTGATCTCTGCAGCTTACCCGAGTGCAGATGGAGCATTGACAGCATTAACCGCTTCCTTCTGCATTGACTTTCTTGGTTTCAATCAACCGGGGAAATTTGAAGATGCAAAAAGGAAAAAGAATATCCGCTACATCGTTCACATCAGCTTTGCCATTTTGCTTTTGCTGGTGATCGTAATTTTTAAAGAGATCAATGATGAATCTGTGCTCCGGAAATTATTCCAGGTCGCCAGCTATACGTATGGACCATTGCTTGGCTTATTTGCGTTCGGCATTCTTACTCACAGAAAAACAAATGAAAAGCTTGTTCCTTATGTGGCTTTGGTTTCTCCCGCCATTTGTTATTTACTTGCAACTTTTTCAGTGGAATGGTTTGGCGGTTATAAATTCGGAAATGAATTATTGATTGTAAACGGATTTATCACGTTCGTCGGGCTGCTATTCATTTCAAAAAAATCGGAAGCTGTTGAACTTTTGCCTTCTTAGTATGATGGAAAAGAAACATTCCCGTTCCAATTCGCTTGTCTATTTGCTCGAGCGCACACAACGCCAGGCCAAACAATTGCTGCAGCGTGAATTTGATTCGGATAAATTAAATATTTCTGTCGATCAATGGATTGTTCTTGCACGTATTGCTGAACGTCCCGGTCAAAATCACAAACAGCTCGCCGATTCCACTGCAAAAGATCCCGCATCCATTACACGAATTCTTGCGTTGCTGCTTCAACAAAAGTTCGTAAAAAAGACACCGGATAAAAAAGATAAGCGCAGCCTGCTTGTTGATATTACTCCTTCAGGAAAAATAATTCTAACCGGTTGCGAAAAAAAAACGGAATCTTTTCGCAAAACAGCAGGCAAAGGCCTCTCTCAGGAAGATTTGAATCAGCTTAAAAAATTGCTTGATATGTTGTATGAGAATAGTGGAGGGAAGTTGTTCTAAAAGGAGCAGGAAATCCGCCGCGGCGGAGGGAGCAGGGGCAAAGGTGAGATTTTCGCGCTTGTTCATCCAATCGTTTTTCATTTTGTTTTTTCTACCGCCTAACTATTTATTTTTTCCTGCTTCCTGCTTCCTGCTTCCTGCTTCCTGCGTCCTCCGCCGCGGCGGATTTCCTGCTCCTCTCGTATAATTTTTACTGCTCCTCTCCATTAATTGATAATTTTGTACCATGCAATTCAAAAACAAAATAAAGTACAATTCCATCTTTTATTTTTTCCTGTCCATCATTATCCGCTGGCTTTACAATTTACTCATTGTTGTTTATCATGGGTTTTCGGGCGATCAAAAAGTAATTCTTCATTTAGTGCTTGCAGTAGTTTCTCTTATACTTGGATGGCTTGCATTGCAATTATTTCGTCGCTCTTCTCCGTCAGGTTCCAATCTTGGATGCATTTATCTTATCCTGCTTATACTTAATCTTGTTGGCGGAGTAGGTGCATTATTTTATACCATGGTGCAGTTTTTCGGTGCGCAGGGCGGATCTGAAACGTTATGGCTGCTTTAAAAAAAGTGCTCAGCTGGATCTGGCCTTTGCCTGTGAAAAGGGTAGAAGGGAAGCTCACAGCAGTTTTGGAAGTTACCTATGAGCAGGGAAAAAAAGTGCTGAATGCGGGCGAAGTAAATTATTCATTCGGCGCACTTCATGCCGTTTTCCGGATTGCCTTACAAAAAGCAAAAATTATTGAATCGCCACCGGCTGATGTATTGATTCTCGGCTTCGGCGTGGGAAGCATTGCAAGCATTCTTGTGGAAGAGTTTGGTCAGCATCCGCGAATCACAGGAATCGAAGCTGATCCTGTCGTGATGCAACTGGCCCGCGAAGAATTCAACATTGCGCGTTTTACTGATCTCGATCTTGAAAATACAACAGCCGAAAAATTCATCGCTTCCTGTCCCGCAAAATATGAGCTGATCGCAGTCGACGTTTTTATTGAATCACGCGTTCCCGAATCGTGCCTGACGCATACATTTCTCGAACATTTGTATCGTTGCCTGAACAAAAACGGGCGGGTGATATTTAATGTCATGCCACAGGAAAATCTTTCCGGTGAAAATGAATTCGAAGCACGTTTCCGAAATAATTTTGATGAAACAGAACTGCATGAATTACATGTAGGCGGATCACCTAACCGGATTCTTATCGGTTACAGAAGAAAATGATTAAGCAGTTTTGGCAATCCTGTCAGAAGGCAAGGGCAGGAATTTTGGAATAAAGCTGGTAAGGAACCAACCTGCAGCAAATGTTATTGATGTCAGCATAAAAGTCAAAAAAGGAACTTTCCAATCACTCATCGTGCTGAAATTTTCTGATTGACATAAAGTAAGCGCCACAATAAAAAGAAATGCTGCAACAAACCGGAAAATTGAAGCGGAAGATTTTTTCCTTCCGGTAATGAGGATACCAGCCGCCAGGAAAACCAATAGGCCGAATTCACCCACTCCTGCAAGTCCGCCAACAAAAAGCGGAATTCCGAAAAGCGGTAAAGTAACAAGTAGTAAGAATGTTGCAGGTCCGGGAAAAACGGTTGAGAGTTGTGTGCGTAATCCGAACGCAATCAGAATGATCAGTAAAAGACTTACAAATGGTTTCATGCACCAGTCAATCACTTGTGCAAAGAATCCCGCTGAATAATGTACTACCGTGTAATTGTTTAAACCAGCCTGCGTGAGCACATCATCAAGATCACCGTTTTGCCCGGTTGTAAAATGTTTCGTCATTGACAAAATACTGGACATGCCAGTGCAGTTTTTTTCGTCGCGTGGAATTCGTCTTGTCTGAGTCGGATTTTGCCGCGATTGACCTATCGGATTTTTTTCACCGAACGATTGTTTATGTTGTTTCGCATTGGAAGCATTCTTCTTATTATCGGCAGCCATTGAAATTAATGTCGAAGCGGGAATAGCTTTATCATTTACATAAACCATTACCGGGCGATCGTAATCTGTAATTTCAAAGCTGATATTTTCCGCTGCATTCAAAGCGCCCGACATACTGCTCATGCGAATAAGCACACAAGAAGCATTCATCGAGCGTGCCTGCTCAAATGCAGAATGTGTTTCATGATACGATTCAGGGCCTTGTCCGTCGGGAAGATCAAACGTATAAACGATTTTGGAATCAGCTCCCTTTTCATCAGAAGAAGAACCCGTTCCGGCTGCATCATTAATAGAAAAAGGTAAACCAATCGGAAGCTTCACATCATTACCGTCTGCAACATTATCCTTGCCGGAAATAATATCATCTGTAATTGATTTCTTCTTTGGATTAAATGCAAATGCCTGCAGGGAAATTCCTATGAAAAGAAGAAATAAAAACAGAATACCGGACTTTTTTTTCATGGAGAGATTTTTCCGATACCTAAGGTATGAATTTTCTTGAAATTCTCGAAATTATTTGAGTAGCGGCAGCAGGAAAGGATGAATCGTCTTTCGCCTTAACTACTTGATATTGATGTAATCACAATAAGGGCATGCCTGCAATAAGCGGTGCTAGGATGAAAAATTAACAAAGCCCGTTTTTTATTCGCAATGCGTTGCGGTTTATCTCTGCTCCAGCAATACCACATTTTCCACATGATGTGTTTGCGGAAACATATCTACCGGCTGAACTTTTACAATCTTATAAAATTCATCCAATATCATCAGATCTCTCGCCTGCGAAGCCGGGTTACAGCTTACGTAAACAATTTTAGAAGCGCCGGATTTTGCAATGCAGCGCACCACATCTTCATGCATACCTACGCGTGGCGGATCTGTAATAACGACATCTGGTTTTCCATGCTGCGTAATGAACGATTCATTGAAGATATCTTTCATATCCGCAGCAAAAAATTCCGTGTTGGAAATAGTGTTCAGCCTGGCATTTGCTTTTGCATCTTCAATTGCCGAAGCGATCATTTCAACGCCAATTACTTTCTTCGCGTTTTTAGCAACGAACAAAGCAATTGTTCCTGTTCCCGTATAAAGATCATACACAATTTCATTCCCGGTCAATCCGGCAAAATCACGGGTTACTTTATACAATTCATGCGCCTGCGCAGAATTCGTCTGGTAAAATGATTTCGGGCCGATCTTGAATTTCAACTCTTCCATGGCTTCAAAAATATGATCGCGGCCATTCCACACATTTACTTTCAGGTCATGAAAAGTATCGTTGCCTTTCGGATTAATGAAATAGATCAATGAAGTGATTTGCGGAAATTGCTTTGCCATCGCATCCAGTAATTCAATTCTAGCAGGTTCATTGTCTTCGTAAAATTGGACAATCACCATTGTTTCGCCTGTCGAAGCAGTTCTTACCGTCATCGTCCGAAGAAACCCGCTCTGCACTTTGATGTCAAAAAAACTGTACGCCTTTTCCCTTACAAATTCCCTTACAAATTTCCGGATGCTTTCTGATAATGCACCTTGCAAATGACATTCAGAAATATCCAGCACTTTGTCAAATGTTCCGGGGATATGAAATCCAAGCGCATTACGATCTGCAAATTCATCACCGCTGCCGATCTCTTCAACCGTGAGCCATTTTTTATTTGAAAAACTGAAATCAAGCCGATTCCTGTAATTGAAAATTTCTTTCGATCCGATAATGGGAAAAATTTCAGGAAATTCAACTTTACCGATACGAGTCAGCGCATCAAAAACCTGTTGCTGCTTATAATGCAATTGCCAGTGATAGTCCAGGTGCTGCCATTTACATCCGCCGCAAACTCCGAAATGGATACATCGCGGTTCCACACGTTTATCCGAATATTTATGGAATTTTATCGCTCTCCCTTCAAAAAAACGTCTCGCTTTTTTCGTGATCTGTATATCTGCAATATCGCCAGGAACAGCATTCCCGATAAAAATTACACGTGTATCTACGCGCGCAACCGCTTTTCCTTCAGCCGCCGCAGCTGTTATTTCAACATTCTCAAAAATGGGGTGATTTTTCTTTTTCATTTCGAATGCGAAGGTACTTAATTCAATATTCAAGATTCAAAATTCAATATTCTTTCATTCCGGGCATTTCGGAGCAAAAAAGGGCACTTGTTACTCATTCTAAACTTGAATCCTGAATCCTTAATTTTGAATAGTTTTGAATATTGAATCGGGATGAATTTCGTACCTTTGACTTGTTCCCTTTTAACAAAAAAATCCTGAAATTTCATGTCAATCGTGGCCGAAAAATTAACCCGTGCAGAAGAGCTGATGTCCATGGAAGCGCGTTATGGCGCTCATAATTATCATCCATTGCCAGTAGTGCTTGCAAAAGGAGAAGGTGTTTTTGTGTGGGACGTTGACGGAAAAAAATATTACGACTTTCTTGCCGCATATTCTGCAGTAAACCAGGGACATTGTCATCCGAAAATTATCAGCGCATTGGTGGAGCAGGCTTCGAAACTTACTTTGACATCACGCGCTTTTTATAATGATTCACTTGGTGAATATGAAAAGTTCATCACCGGTTTTTTTGGTTACGATAAAGTTCTTCCGATGAATACTGGTGTGGAAGCGGTTGAAACTGCTGTTAAGCTTGCCCGTAAATGGGGTTATAAAGTGAAAGGCATTCCCGATAACCAGGCTAAAATTATCTGGGTTGAAAATAATTTTCACGGCAGAACGCTTTCTTCTATTTCCGCTTCTACAGATCCAACCAGCTACAGCGGATTTGGTCCTCTTTTACCCGGTTATGTGATCATTCCTTATAACGATCTGAAAGCACTGGATAATGCACTTATTGATCCACACGTGTGTGCATTTATTTTTGAACCTGTACAAGGAGAAGCCGGAGTAATTGTTCCTAATGAAGGTTATCTCACCGGCGTTCGTGAGCTGTGCACAAAAAATAATGTGCTCATGATTGCAGATGAAGTGCAGAGTGGGTTAGGACGTACAGGTAAAATGCTGGCGTGCGATGCTGAGAATGTACGTCCGGATGTATTGATCCTTGGAAAAGCTTTATCGGGTGGCGTGCTTCCTGTTTCTGCTGTGCTGGCTGATGATGAAATTATGCTCACGATAAATCCTGGTGAGCATGGTTCTACTTATGGTGGAAATCCGCTTGCATGCAAAGTGGCCATTGCCGCGCTGAATGTTTTGAGAGATGAAAAGCTGTGTGAAAATTCTGAACGTCTTGGAAAAATTCTGCGAGATGAATTGAAAAAGATAAAATCAAAACGCATTTCAATTGTTCGCGGAAAAGGGTTGTTCAACGCGATTGTCATCGTTCCTCAAGAAGGAATTTCAGCCTGGGATGTTTGTCTGAAAATGATAACAAATGGGTTGCTGGCAAAACCAACGCATGATGATATTATTCGTTTTGCACCGCCGCTGACAATTACCGAAGAGCAGCTTCTGGATTGTGTGCGTATCATAAGGGAATCGATTTTGTCTTTCGATTAATTTCTTTTTCTGTGAAGTTTTTTGCGAATCTTGAATTTTGAATCAAAAAGATTCATTAACAAGAACAGCCGCCTCTTCCCCCGTTAAACTTCCCAACGCAATCCCCATACCACCCATTCGCACAGCGCAAAAAACATTTTCTGAAATCTTCTTCACAATCGGCTCTTTTTTAGCTCCAACGCCCATTGTTCCCGACCAGCGCTGATCAATCGTGTATTTTTCGTTTGGAAGGATCATTTCACGTAGCAATAGTTCCAGCTTATCCTGTATCAACGGAGTAGTGGAATGTTCCATCGTATTTTCATTGGTAAAATCCATGTTTCTTGCGCCACCGAATAAAACACGATCGCCGACATTGCGGAAATAGTAATAGCCTTTATCGTAATGAAAAGTTCCTTTGAATTTTAGTGATGGAATTGGTGAAGTGATCAGCACCTGCGCACGTGCAGGCTGCACATCTTCTGCAGGTAAAAGTTGTTTTGCAAATCCATTTGTGCAGATCAGCAAACGCTTAGTGGAAATAGAATAGCCGTTTTCCGTTTGCAGCAGCAATCCCTCTTTTTCATTGGTAAATCCTGTAATGTGCAAACCATTCAGAATTTTTATTCCCGCATTTTTCGCCTTTTGCAAAAGTGCTTCCATCATCAAACCAGTATCAATCTGCCCTTCCGCCGGACAAACGATCATGTGCTTCACCTGCTTAAATCCAAACTGCAGAATTTCAGCGTCTGCAGTTTTATAAACTTCATCTTTCCCTATAACAGATTTCAATTTTGCATTAAATCCTGAAAGTCTGCCTGCGCATTCATGATAACTTTTTTCATCATCAAATACTTCATATCCACCAAACGCTTCATAACGCATTGCTGCATCTCCCAACCGCGCACGCAAACGCTTCAATCCTTCAAAACGTTTTGAAACCAAACTAAAAACTTCCGCCTCCGGAATTTTACCCAGGTCATCCGCCAGTTCCGAAACACTTCCGAAACACGCAAAACCGGCATTTTTTGTGCTCGCCCCGGAAGGAAGTGCGCCTCTTTCTGCAACAAGTATTTTCAGCTTCGGCGATTTTTCCTTCAAACAAATCGCAGCATTTAATCCGACAATGCCACTGCCAACAATCACCACATCGATGCCGGTAAAATAGGTTTCCCGCTCCCAGAAGCTCAATTGAACACTCATTCCTGCTGTATTTGGGTTAAAGCGCAAAGATATTTTCTATTTAACCATAAACACTGCAATTGAACTATTCTGGAAAAATTATCCTTTTTTTTATGCAACTAATTGATTTTCAATTATTTTTGGTAAGTTTTTGCCTGTTTAAATATTTTCGTGTATTCATAATTCCTGAACTTGTTCCCCATTGGCATGGAAAATGCATATCTCAGGATAACCAGCACTCAAAAATGCCGTATAATGATATTTTTGAGCGATATTTGCCCCTCTAAAAAATCTCCTCTTTTCCTATGAAGGGAACTTTCCTTTCGAATATTTCGAAACAGTCTATTTTATTTTTGTTCCTGCTGATTATTCCGGCAGTTCGTGCAGTTGCGCAGGCTCCCGGAAGAGTCGATTTTGAATTTATTTTCACCGGGAAAGTGACGGAGTTTGATGAGAAAAAAGGTAAAGATATTCCTGTTGATGCATGTGTAGTAAATCTCTACAAAGGCTCCACACTTGTCATTCCCTCTTCAACAAGTTCCAATGGGAAATTCAAAGTAGTGGTTCCGCATGACGGCGATTATATTCTCCAGATCACAAAGCCAGGATATATCACTAAACGAATTGCGATCAATACATTCAACGTTCCGGATGATCGCACGGGCGGACCATTCGCGACGTTCGAAGTGGATATTGATCTGTTCAAATTATTTCCCGGACTTGATTATTCGGTATTGAATAATCCTGTGGCAAGGATCATTTATAATCCCGCGCCCGCTGTTGATGATTTCGATTATGATAAAATTTACACTGCACAGATCCAGTCGCAGCTTGACTTGCTGAAAGAGCTCGCAAGGCAAGCACGTGAAAAATTACGTTTGTACCAGGCCGCTATCGATGCGGCGGATAAACTTTTCAATGCTTCTAACTGGCAGGGTGCAAAAGATCAGTACAATGTTGCGCTTGGAATTCTTCCGAACGAAGTTTATCCGAAAGACCAGATTGCAAAATGCGATGCAAAAATGGGCGCAGTAGGAGCGGAGAAAAAGAAATACGATGATGCGATGGCTGCAGGTAATGCACTCTTCGATCAGAAAAAATACGCGGAAGCAAAATCAAAATTCCAGGAAGCGCAAACTATGCGTCCGGCTGAATTATTACCACCGCAACGGATCAAAGCCTGTGACGATGCCATTGCCGGAGCTGCAAAAGAAAAACAATATACAGATGCAATTGCCGATGCTGATGCAAAATTTGCTGCCAAAGATTATGTCGGCGCGAAAGTAAAATACACCGAAGCATCAGGAATGAAACCAACGGAACAATATCCGAAGGACAAAATCAAAGCTTGTGATGATGCGTTGGGCGCCGCTGCAAAAGAAAAACAATATACCGATGCAATTGCAGCAGCAGATGTAAAATTTGCGGCAAAAGATTATACTGGTGCAAGAGCAAAATATGTAGAAGCATCCGGCATAAAACCGGCGGAACAATATCCGAAAGACAAGATCAAGGCCTGTGATGATTTAATGGGAGCAGAGGCGAAAGACAAGCAATATGCAGATGCAATTGCGGATGCCGACAAGAAATTCGATTCAAAAGATTTTACAGGTGCAAAAACAAAATATGTAGAAGCC